>CAWESR010000010.1:0-203836 GCA_963811795.1 uncultured Alphaproteobacteria bacterium | reverse complement strand
GGCAGTGAGCAGTGAGCAGTGGGCAGTGGGCAGTGAGCAGTGAGCAGTGAGCAGTGAGCAGTGAGTTGCGGCATAGCCGCAATTCTTGCCCACTGCCCGCTGCTCACTAACCACTACAATAGGCATTCCGAACTGGCGGGTTTTCATACGCCCGTACCATGCAAAATCTACTGTGGAAAATGGTCGGGCAGTCAGTAAAGTCACTTTAAGTCAACAGTTTGCCGCTACTGCTAAGGTAGGCGGCATACCCTTTGCCAACTTCCTCAGCGTTCCGAAACTTGATCGGGTTAAAGGAGGAACTGAATATGCTTTGGACGATCTTCGTAGTCTTGTTGGTCTTGTGGTTAATCGGAATGGTTAGCAGTTACACGCTTGGTGGGTTCATTCACTTGTTGCTGCTCATAGCGCTGGTGATGCTAATAATCAATCTTATCAGCGGGCGCCGACCAGTCGTCTAAACTGAGACAGCGGCGATTCCAATTTAAGTGCGGGTTTAAGATCCCAGGGCGGCGCGGCGGGCGCTAGCCCTGGGTTTTTTTTGGACGAACGTGGAAGGGCCTCACTCCAAGCCTTTCGATTTATGACCGACAGAACGCCAAGCCGCAGAGCCGCAGAGACGCCAAGGATCATTAAGCTTTGAGTTGAATGGAACTATTTGCTATGTCGAAGGCCGGGAACTCCTTCAGGGTTTGAGATTCTTGGCGTCTCTGCGCCTTGGCGACTTGGCGATGTTCAGCGTTGGGGAAATACGAACCACGAAACAACACGAAACAGCATGAACAAGAAAACGCCGTCCGCCGCCAAGCAACAGGATAGAGAGACGCGGAGACGCGAGAACGCAGAGACGCCAAGGATCGCTAAAAGCCTTGGAGTTAATGGAAACCGTTATGCAAAACCGCCGGTTTGAAATTCTTGGCGTCTCTGCGTCTGGGGGTCTTGGCGATGTTTAGCGTTGGGGAAATACGAACCACGAAACAACACGAAGCATCACGAATCGGAGGAAGATGTTTTGGATGATTTACCGGAAGCAGGCTTCTCACCAGCAAGCCTATCAGAACTGAGACGACGTGTGGCGTCCTTATGAAGCTCATTAAGCGTAAGCCCACACGTCGAGCAGATGCCAGAGTCATTGCGAATTTCTGCCTGACAGGAGGGGCAATAGATGCGGAGCGTCATCGGGCGCGAATTCTAACAGATGACGAACGTTGCCGAATACGAGAGCTTGAAGTGCTTGCCATCGATCTAGTTTTGGCCTTTTGGCCTTAGGTCTTTGGATTTCGTCTTAGAAAGAGGGTTGGGACTGGAGGTCGGCTACTTAGCCAATTTGCAGTCGGAAAGCCTTGCCCCCGCTACTTTGGATAAAGCTGCTCCGGGATTTCACCGCCAAGGCGCAAAGAAACGCCAAGGTTGCCAAAGCTTCTAAAACATAGAGGCGGAAAACGTTCTTCTTCGCCATGGTTCGTGTGTTTTCGTGGATCGTAACGCTGCCGTTTCGCTAAAAAGACGATCCACGAAATAACACGAACGAACACGAAAAAAAGCGCCGACAGGGTCGGCGCACTCCAAAAAGCGGGTTCGACTTTTCAGGTTAATAATACTTGGCGCCTTGGCGGTACCACAGATTTGCGCGCATGACAGAAATCAGAATTTGTTAACTTCCTATCCGTGTTATCCGCGTTAATCTGTGGCTAATTTTCTCTGCTACTAACCGCAATTGGCAATCGGCAATCGGCAATCGGAAATTACTTGGTTATCAAATTGCCGTCGGCGTCGTATAAGGTGACTTCACCGAATGGCGTCACTTGATCTTTTACCTTTTCATAGTCGCCGACGATGACCACTGCAGCGCGGTAAGTGTCGAAGTATTTCGACGCTGCCTGCTGAATGTCAGCCAGCTTCAAGCCTTCAATCGCCGGACGAAATTCCGAAATGAAATTCTTTGAAAGCTCATAAGTGTAGACTGAGTTGATGCGCGAAGCCAGACCAAACTGGCTCGCCAGCTCCACCGAAAAATTTCCGGTGCTGTATTCCTTGGCAGCATTCAATTCCTCATCTGTCACCGGCGACACGCGCATTCGATCCAGCTCATAGAACATCTCCAGCAGCGTGGCCCCCGTCACCTCATTGCGCACCGAAGCCCCTGCCGCAAACATGCCCGCCTTCGCGCGCGTGTCGGAAAAGCTAAAAGGCGAATAGGTGTAGCCTTTGTTCTCGCGAATGTTCCGCGTCAGACGTGAATAAAACGAACCGCCAAAAATCGTATCGGCAGTGCGAATCCGGAAATAGTCTTTGTCTTTGCGCGGTATCGTTACGTTGCCAATATAGATTGACGACTGAATCGAACCGGGACGGTTGACGAAATAGATTTGCCGTTTGTCGCGCGTGGGAACGAGAACGTTTCGTCTTTCGCCGCTTTGCCACTCTTCCAACTACCAAACGCCTTCTCGATCTCGGCAAACGTTTTGTCAGGATCGATATCGCCGACAACGATGATGTGCGCGTTATTGGGGATGTAATAGCTCGCAACAAAGCCCTTGAGATCCTCGCGCGTCAACGCGGCGATCGACTTCTCGTCAGGCACCAGGAAACTGTAAGGATGGTTGCCGAAGATCGCTTTCAAGAATCTTTCGTTGACCAGAAAATTGGGATTGGCGCGGGCGGCGCGAATCTGCTGCATGGAGTTGTCTTTCGCCAGCTTCAATTCGTTTTCGGGAAAAGCCGGATGCTGAATAGCGTCGCTCATCAGATCAAACATCTTCACGGAAAATTCTGACAACGCTGAGGCGCTGACGGAAGTTGAATCGGTGTCGCTGCCAAATGAAAGAGTGCCGCCGATCGAGCGGAGTTCTTCCTTGATCTGTTTACTCGTGCGTGTCTCAGTGCCTTCATTGGCAACGGTGGCGGCAATTTGCGAGATGCCCGGATGGCGCTCGCGATCGGCGCTGGTGCCAGCGCCTTTGAAAGCCAGAATGGATGTGATCTTCGGAACGTTTGGGAGAGGCGCGAGTACCACCGTCAGGCCGTTTGCAAGTTTCTTTTCAGTGATCTTTGGCAGATTGATCGGGCGCGCAGCGCCGGGAGCTGGAGGAGTCTTCTGTTGGGCGACTGCGGTGACGGCCATCTAACGCGATCAGTGAAAGTCGATAAAAGTGTTTTCATGATGTGCCTTTGCTGGTTATCTGTCGCCCGCAGGGCAGGCTCAACGTTTCGTTCAATCTAGGTCCTGGGGCTGCACGCCCCAGGCTTTACGCTTTCACCTGCTTCGCAGGTTGTTAAGGGTTCGGCTCCCCGTCTCCGTGTCTCCACGTCACCGTGTCGCAGTTGAGGCGGGCTTCACCTCCGGAACACGATCGATGATGGTTCGGTTCGATGCGACCAGATATTTCGCCGCGACCGCTTTGACCTGAGCCGCCGTCACATTCTCAAACGACTGCAGCGATGTATTGATCAAAGCCGGTTCGTCGCGGAACAGAGCAAAGCTTGCCAGCAGATTTGCCTTTCCAAATCCTGATTCAACTTGATCGTAATAGCTGGAACGGAAACGCACCTTGGCGTCGGCGAGTTCTTTTGCAGTTACGCCTTTCGCCACGATGTCAGCGATTACCGCGTCAAGCTCAGCGATCACTGCATCGGCCTTCACACCTGGCTTGTAAGTGGTGCGTGTCGTCAACAGCATCGGACCGTCGTAATCAAACTCATTTCCCAATCCGCGATTCACGCCGCCGGTCAGATCGAGCGTCATCTCTTTTTCTTTTACGAGGCGCTGATAAAGCCGAGAACTATCGTCGCCCTGAAGAATCAGATTCAACAGAACCATCGGCGCGAAGTCTGGCGATTTTTGATCGGGCAAGTGATAACCGATTGCGAGCGCGGGCAGCTTCGCAAGCTTGTCAGTTTGCGCCAGTCTCTTTTCCTTTGTTTGCGCCGGCTCCGTGATGTCGGGTTTCGCCGGAACATTCGCTGTAGGAATACTGCCGAAGTGTTTCTCGATCATCTTCTTCACTTCTTCAGTATTCACATCGCCCACCACGGTCAGCACGGCGTTGTTGGGCGCGTAATAGGATTTGAAGAATGAACGCACATCTTCGAGTGTTGCGGCTTCAAGTTCAGTCAGGTCACCGTAAAAGTTATGCGCGTTGTACCAGTTCTGATTGGCGTTGATCCAAAGGTCGAGCCAATCGAAAAGCGCGTATGGCTGATTTAGAACGTTGACGCGCACTTCCTCGCTCACCACGTTTTGTTGGTTCTTCAAATTTTCCGCGGTTACGTCTAGCGAGCGCATGCGGTCGGACTCGAGCCACAGTCCCATCTCCACGCGATTGCTCGGCAGGGTCTGGTAGTAGTTTGTGTGATCGAGGCGTGTCGATCCGTTGAGACTGCCGCCATTTGCTTCCACGAATTTCGCGTGCTCAAACTTCTTCACGTTTTCCGAGCCCTGAAACATCATGTGCTCGAAAAGATGGGCGAAACCTGTGCGACCCTTGGGTTCCACGCGAAAACCGATGTTGTAGTAGACGGCAACGGTAACCACCGGGGCGATATGGTCTTCAGAAATTACGACTTTCAGGCCGTTCGGAAGTTTGTAGTAAACCAAAGGAACGTTAACGGTTTTGGGCGGCGTGACGGTGCGGGCAAAGGTCGGAGTCATACATCGCCACGCAAGCAAAATTGCGATCGCGGCGTTCAATTTTGGTAAGCGCATAGTGAGATACCTCGTTGAAATTACTCTTGAAATGTGAGCTGAAAACGCAGAACCGTTGTGCAGTAGCATCAACTTTGAGCAGGCTACTACGAAGGTGGTTGTACGAAAGTTTCTGAGGGTCAGAAATTTTCGCTCTTTAGGTAGAATGAACGAGCAATCGTTTCTATTTGAGAAGTTGAAGGTTCGAGTGAGGGAGACGCGAGGTAAGTTAGCCACGGATTTCCGCGCGATGACACGGATCAGTGCTCAGGCTGACCGATTGGCAGCTTTATTCAATTCGGATGTTACAGTTTCTTCTGGACGTTCTAAGTCAGTGGCAGCCGCGATAAATCGGGGGCAAGATTCCTCGCACCAGCGTTGGTAATGCGTCGCACTGTGAATAAGATGATCATGCAGAACAGTTGCCAGGAAGTTCCTGATCCGAGGCGACGTGCAGGGTGTTGGTTATCGTTTCTTTGCACAGCGAGCGGCCGCGCAGCATCAGGTTGTCGGCTACGTGCGCAACATGCCGGACGGCAGTGTCGAATCACTGGCCGAAGGAAGCGCCGGCAACGTCGAAGCTTTCAGAAACGATCTGGTCACCGGCCCACAATGGTCGTCGGTGACTCAGGTTGAAGAGATTGGTTCTCGAACCCTACGAATTTGTATTCTTCTTTTAGGATTGAAAGATAAATTCGAACTTTGAGCTTAGTACTTTGAACTTTGACTTTGATCTTAATGGAACTTCGTAACGTTGGCTCGCGCTCATTAGTGATTCGTGGATCGCTTGAATCAAAAAAGCGGTCCAGAAATTACACTAAGACACGAAGAACTAAGATAAACAAAGCACCTAAGCACGAACAAAGACTCAAAGACCCAAAGACCAAAGACCAAATGACCAAATCATATGGACAACCTAAAAAAATTAATTCGCGAAGTGCCGGACTTTCCCAAACCCGGCATTAACTTTTACGACATCACCACGCTGCTCAAACATCCGGATGGATTGAAGGGAACCGTGATGCTCTGGCCGCGGAATATGAAGGCAGAAGGTCGATGCTGTCATCGGCGTCGAAGCGCGTGGTTTTATCTTTGCTCCTGCGCTTGCCTATCACCTTGGCGCCGGCTTCGTTCCCGTGCGCAAGCCGCGCAAGCTTCCCGCCGAATGCGCTTCCATTTCCTACGATCTCGAATACGGCCAGGACACGCTTGAGATTCATCGCGACGCCATTGGCGACGGCCATCGTGTGATCATTGCTGACGATCTGCTGGCAACCGGCGGGACGGCGAAAGCTGTAGTTGATCTGGTCGAGCAACTCGGCGGAAAAGTTGTCGGGCTGGTTTTCGTTGTCGAACTCGAGTTCTTGCCGGGCCGCAAAAAGCTCGAAGGTTACGATGTGCGCTCACTCATAAAGTATCAATCTTAAGGATTGCCAATTGCCGACCGTTAATTCAGTTTAGAAGTGCAACTGGATGTCCAATCCAGCGATCGACCGAATGTCAGCGGGGCGCGCCGAAGGCGCGAAATAAGGTAGCCAGGGGCAAGTGCTGAGCGCAGCGAAGCACGTCGCCCCTGGATCTTGTCAGAACAGAACCTTGAGCACTGAAAGTGCGACATAAGGCTGGGTCTGAATGTTATGTCGCTCTTTCAGAGCTCAACGCAAAGGTGAACAGCACCAGGGGCTACGCGCTTCGCGCTCGCCCTGGCTACCTTATTTCGCGCCTTCGGCGCTCATGCAACTGCAAGCTGTGGAGTTGCACTTCTGAGTGAATGCACATTAAGGGCGACCGCGATGGCGCTCGTGACATCGGCGCTGTCATACAGAAACGCGAGATCGTCTTTGCGCTTCATCGTCACCACTGCAGTGCGTTTTCCCGATAGCAGCGAGTGATACACCCAACCTTCCGCGCCCTCGGAATCGCGCACACGACGCCAATTCTCGAATTCAGCGGTGATTTCAACCGGCAAACCTGAACGGGTATAGACCCAGCTGACGTCATGATCCTTGGTGGGACCGGCGCGCAGATTCACATGATCCGATTTCAGGCTGACATAACGCGGCACTGGCAGACCACTGGCCGAGACAACAATATCCTTCGCGGCCATACTTGGGACGCCCAATCCACTCCAAAGCAAGACGGTCATCATCAACAGTGCAAAAGTATTTCTGAACGTTCTCATAGTGGTTTTGTTATCCTGATCCTCGACCGCTCACCTTTTTGAGTTCTTGTCTTGGCCCGGCCTTCTGCTAGAGAGGATCGTAGTCTTGAAGGCTCAAAAAGCTCCCGAACCGGCATCGACATGACACTTTCAGGCAGCCCGGTTAATGTGGACTGAACGGCCGAATGGAAGTTATGAAATGCGCCGGTATGGGTTCTAAAAGCGAATGACAGCGGGTAAGAAAAAGCCTCTGGTGGTGGTGACGCGGAAGCTGCCGGATAGCACCGAGACGCGCATGCGCGAACTTTTCGATACCCGTCTCAATCTCGATGACACGCCGATGACCGCCGCCCAGCTCGCGGACGCTGTCCGGACCGCCGACATTCTGGTTCCCACCGTGTCAGACGAAATTACCGCCGACATTCTCAACCAGCCCGACTGCAAACTGAAACTGATCGCTAATTTCGGCAACGGCGTCGACAACATCGATATTGCCGCAGCCCATGCGCGCGGCATCACCGTCACCAACACACCGAAAGTTCTTACTGAAGACACTGCCGACATGACAATGGCGCTGATCCTTGCCGTGCCGCGGCGCCTGATCGAAGGCGCATCGATCCTGATCGAAAACAAAGACTGGCCAGGCTGGTCACCGACCTGGATGCTGGGTCATCGCATCGGCGGCAAACGGCTTGGCATCATCGGCATGGGCCGCATTGGCCAGGCGGTGGCACGTCGCGCTCATGCTTTCGGCTTGCAGATCCATTATCACAACCGCCGTCCCGTCGCGCCACAGATCGAGGAAGAGTTGAGCGCGACCTATTGGGACAGTCTCGACCAGATGCTGGCGCGCATGGACTTCATTTCGGTGAATTGCCCACATACGCCCGCGACATTCCATCTTTTGTCGGCGCGGCGATTGAAACTGATCCGCAAGGACGCCTATGTCATCAATACCGCGCGCGGCGAGGTGATCGACGAGGTTGCGTTGACCAAACTGCTTGAAGACGGCGAGATCGGCGGGGCTGCGCTTGACGTGTTTGAAAACGAGCCGGCAGTAAATCCGAAACTCGTGCGGTTGGCCAAGGCAGGCAAGGTCGTCCTCCTGCCGCACATGGGCTCCGCCACGATCGAAGGCCGCGTCGAAATGGGTGACAAGGTGATGATCAACATCCGCACCTTCCTCGACGGACACAAACCGCCGGATCGCGTGCTGCCGGGGATCTCATGATAAACACCTGGCAGACAAAACTACCGATGCGCCGATAAATCCGTGATCGTTGGCATATCGCCGTTCAGCGGATTTGACGGATCGCGCGCATAGCGCAACGTCTCAAACCGCGTGGCGCTGGCATCAATCATCACGAGCCGTCCGACCAACCCTTCTCCAAAGCCAACGATTTCGCGAATGGCTTCCAGCGCCATCATCGATCCGAGCACTCCCGCGAGCGCACCGAGCACACCGGCCTCCTCGCATGTCGGCGTGGTGCCGGGCGGCGGGGCTTCGGGAAAGATGCAACGATAAGTCGGGTTCAGTCGCCCCTGCGCATCACGCTCATGTGCCTTGATCGTTGTCAGCGACGCATCGAACACGCCGATTGCGCCCGTAATCAGGGTCTTTTTCGCAAGGAAGCAAGCATCGGATACGAGATAGCGGGTCGCAAAATTGTCCGAGCCATCCACGATGATATCGTAGCCACCCATCAGCTCCAGCGCATTTGCCGCGTTGAGCCGTGTCGCATGTGTGTGCAGCCTCACATGAGGATTGAGGGCTGTGATTTTATCCGCTGCACTATCAACCTTCGACCGTCCGATATCGGGCGTGGCGTGAATGATCTGGCGCTGCAAATTTGACAACGCCACCTTGTCGTCGTCAACAATACCAAGCAGACCGACGCCGGCGGCAGCGAGATACATCAACACCGGCGCACCGATCCCGCCTGCACCCACCACCAGTACACGCGCATTTTTCAACGCTGCCTGACCGGGGCCGCCGACCTCGCGCAGCACGATGTGACGTGCGTAACGCTCAAGTTCCTCGGGTGTCAGCATATGGAATACCTATCTTTACGCAATGCAACCTCGTGCAGACCTTGATCCGATTAAGACGAGAATCAGGTCTAATTTTTTGAGCATGATCTTTTACCGAAAACCGGTTCCCACTTTTCCGGATCGTGCTCACTTCTGACATTTCGGACACCAAAACGTCGAGCGCCCATTCTGAGTAAAACGCTTGACGACGCCGCTACATTTCGGCGTTTTGCAAATTTCACCTTCGCGATCATAGACCTGAAACGAGTGCTGGAAATATCCCAGTTCGCCGTCGGTCTGACGGTGATCGCGCAACGATGATCCGCCCGCCTTGATCGCCGCATTCAATACAAAATGGATCGCCGCAACGAGACGCTTCGCGTGATCGGTGGGCTCGCCCACGCGCGTGGCAAGCGTCGCGGCCAAACGGCGCGCCGACAGATGTGCGCGAAACAGCGCTTCACAGACATAGATGTTGCCGAGCCCCGCCACCACACGCTGATCGAGGAGCGCCGCCTTGAGACTGGTTTTCTTATTGGCACAGGAGCGCGCCAGCATGGCGGCATCGAACATATTGCCGAGCGGCTCAGGGCCGAGGCCGCGCAGCAATGGCTCCGTGTCCATCTCATGGCGCGGTACGATTTTCATGTAACCAAACCGCCGCGGATCGTTGAAGGAAATCACCGCGCCTGATGCCATGTGAAACACGACGTGGTCATGGAGGCGATCCTCGCTGCGCGGAGTGTGAAACTCACCCGGGTTCACCGCCTTGCCATTGCTGCCGACGCGAAACGAACCGGACATGCCAAGATGCATCAGCAGTACATCACCGGATTCCAGATCAGCCATCAGATATTTCGCACGTCGCCCAAGGCCGGTCACAATCCGGCCTTCCAGCCGGGCCGCAAAGTCCTTTTGGAACGGAAAACGGAGGTCGCGACGCCGGGTCTCGACCCGTGCGATCCGGACTCCTTCCATGGCCGGCTGCAGGCCGCGACGGACGGTTTCAACCTCGGGCAATTCGGGCATGGATCATTGTTCACCTTATGGTGCAGACGTGATAGCGCCATAGGCGTCGCCGCGCTATGGTTTTGCGCAAGACCTTGGAAATCGAGACAGCATGGAACGGCCGGACGGAACGACGCATTTTGGCTTCAAGGATGTGGAGCTTAAAGAAAAGCAGACGCTCGTAAACGATGTGTTCCGCAGCGTGGCGCGGCGCTATGACCTGATGAACGATCTGATGTCGGGCGGGATGCATCGGCTCTGGAAAGAGGTCATGATCACCGCGCTCAATCCACCGCGCACAGATGTGCCATTTGCGCTGCTCGATGTGGCCGGTGGTACCGGTGACATTTCCTTTCGCGCTGCACAGGATGCCGGTGCCGGATTTCACGCCACTGTCTGCGACATCAACATTGAAATGCTAGCTGTGGGGCGCGAACGGGCGCGCGCTCGACATCTCGATGAGCGCGTGTCGTTCATTGAGGGCAATGCCGAGACGCTTGCCTTTCCCGACAAAAGTTTCGATGCCTACACCATTGCTTTCGGCATCCGCAACGTGCCGCGCATTCCACTCGCGCTCAAAGAGGCCTATCGCGTGCTGAAACCCGGCTCGCGCTTTTTGTGTCTGGAGTTTTCCACTGTCGATGTTCCAGGCCTCGACCGGATTTATGATTTTTTCTCGTTTAACGTTATTCCGCCGCTTGGCCGCGCTGTGACAGGCGATGCCGAATCCTACCGCTACCTGGTGGAATCGATCCGTCAATTTCCCAAGCCGAATGCGTTTTCCGACATGATCCGCGAGGCGGGATTTGCTCGGGTAAAATTCGATGTTCTCTCTGGCGGCATCGTTGCACTCCATTCGGGTTGGCGTTTGTGATTTCAGCACTCTCTCATATTGTTCGTCTGTCGCGCGCGGCATTTGTTTTTGCGCGCGAGGGTGTGTTCGCTTTTGTCGATCCCGCGCCACTGCCGCCGCAAGCACAATTTGCCTTGCGTCTGGCACGCCTGATCGAACGGCGCGGGAATGGCTCCGGTGAACGTCTGTCGCGCGCGCTGACGCGACTTGGACCGAGCTATGTGAAACTCGGCCAATTCCTTGCCACACGGCCCGACGTGGTTGGCGTTGTTCTCGCCCGCGATCTGGAAAGCTTGCAGGATCGTTTGCCGCCATTTCCGCAACATCAAGCAGAAGCCTTGGTAGCAGTGGCTTTTGAAAAACCGCTGGCACAAGTCTTCGAAAACTTCGGCCCAACTGTTGCCGCAGCATCGATCGCACAGGTGCATCGCGCCGAGATCGAAGAACATGGCAAACGTAAACCCGTGGCCGTGAAAGTGCTGCGGCCCCATGTCGCCGGGCGCTTCAAGCGTGATCTCGATTTATTCCGATTTCGTTGCGCGCAAGGCAGAGGCCGTGTCCGCCGAAGCACGCCGGCTGAGGTTGATGGAAATCGTCGAAACCATGGCGCGTGCCGTGGCAATGGAAATGGATCTGCGGCTGGAGGCTGCGGCACTTTCCGAGATGGCAGAAAATATCCGCGACGATCACGACTTCCGTGTTCCGAACGTGGATTGGGACCGTACCAGCCATCACGTGCTGACCCTGGAATGGATCGACGGAATCCCGCTCAGCGACAAGGCAAAGTTAGAGGCCGCTCATGTCAATCTGCCTGAGCTTGGACGCAAGATCATTCAGAGTTTTCTGCGTCACGCATTGCGCGATGGCTTCTTTCATGCCGACATGCATCCCGGCAATTTGTTCGTCGATAAAGATGAACAGCTGGTCGCGGTCGACTTCGGCATCATGGGCCGCCTCGGTCTGAAAGAGCGGAAATTTCTTGCCGAGATTTTGCTCGGCTTCATCACACGCAATTATCGCCGCGTCGCCGAAGTGCATTTCGAAGCAGGCTATGTTCCATCGCACCATTCGGTAGAGAATTTCGCGCAAGCCATCCGGGCCATTGGTGAGCCTATTCACAATCGTTCTGCTGACGAAATCTCGATGGCCAAGCTGCTATCGCTCTTGCTTGAAGTCACGGGCCTGTTCGACATGCGCACCCGTCCTGAATTGATTCTGCTGCAAAAGACCATGGTGGTGGTTGAAGGTGTGGCGCGCAGTTTCGATCCCAAGCTCGATATCTGGACCACTGCCGAGCCCGTGGTGCGGGAATGGATTGAGCGTAACCTCGGCCCATTGGGGCGGCTTGAAAACGCCGTACATGGCGCAGGTGAGCTGGGACGAGTGCTGTCCGGGATGCCCGCAATTGCCGCGCGCTCGGTAGTGGTGCTGGACAGTTCGAGACCATGACCCGTGACGGGCTGGTGCTGGCGCCGGAGACAGTCGCTGCCATCGGCGCAGCAGAGGCCAAGCGCAACCGCGGGCAAACGCTGGCGCTATGGGCAATTGCGCTGACCTTCCTGGGGATTTTGTGGTCAATGCATTGACCGTTATGATATCATTGATATCATATTCTTGCAATGATATCAGAATTGAACCCGCACCATGACCAGCCTGATCGTTCGCAAGCTCGATGAAGGCCTGAAAGCCAGCCTGCGTTTACGGGCGGCCAAGAATGGCCGCTCAGTCGAGGATGAGGTCCGCATGATCTTGCGTGAGGCAGCGGAGGAGCGAACCGAGAGCGCCCCGCAACACGCCCCAGCAGTTCCAGCATCCTCGTCCCGCCCGCTCCCGGTCAATGACAGCACCAACGCCCCCCGCGTGTCACTCTGATCATTGGCGGCGGAATTGCCGCCTATAAGGCGCTCGACCTGATCCGAAGATTGAAGGAGCGAAAAATCCAGGTCCGCTGCGTGATGACGCGCGCCGCGCAGCAATTCGTGACTCCCTTGAGCGCCAGCGCGCTTGCCGATGAGCGTTGCTACACAGATCTGTTCGATGCCTCGAGCGAGTTCGATGCCGGCCACATCCGGCTGGCGCGCGATACTGATTTGATTGTTGTGGCGCCCGCCACCGCCGATCTGATGGCCAAGATGGCGCAGGGACACGCCGACGATCTCGCCACCGCAATTTTGCTCGCCACCAACCGGCCCATTCTGGTTGCCCCTGCCATGAACCCATTGATGTGGGCCAATGCAGCGACCAAACGTAACGTGGCCCAACTCCACACGCGACGGCGTGACACATGATCGGCCCAAACGCGGGCGAAATGGCCGAAGCCAACGAAGTGGGCATTGGCCGCATGGCGGAGCCGAATCGAAATTGCCACGGCGGCGGATGCCATGCTGCGCCCTCCTCAAACGGGAAGGCCACAAACTGGAGCGCTAAAAGGAAAAACACGTTCTCATCACTGCAGGGCCAACCTTTGAGCCCATCGATCCGGTCCGCTATATAGCCAACCGCTCTTCCGGCAAGCAAGGCTACGCCATTGCCGTGGCCGCAGCGCGCGCTGGCCGCCGACGGTTAAACTGATTTCAGGCCCGGTCGATCTGTCCGACACCGGACAACCGTGGATGTCACACACATCGAATCCGCGCAGGACATGCTTGCAGAGGTCGAGAAGGCTTTGCCGGTCGAACATCGCCGATCTTCGCAGCCGCAGTCGCAGACTGGCGCGTTGCCAACGCCGGGACAACAGAAGATCAAAAAAACCAAAGGTAGCATACCTTCGCTGCAGCTCGCTGAGAACCCCGATATTCTCTCCACCGTCTCAAAACTTGCCACGCAACCGCCCAAACCTTGTGATCGGTTTTGCCGCCGAGACCGAGCATCTGATTGAGAACGCAAGAATCGAAACTCAAACGCAAAGGGCTGCGACTGGATCGTCGCCAATGATGTTTCGCCTTCAACCGGCGTCATGGGTGGTGACCGTAATACAGTTCACGTGATCACCGCACAGGACATGGGATCGTGGCCGGTCATGACCAAGGATGAGGTCGCAGCCGTGCTGGTTGCACGCATTGCGCAATCAGTAAAAAGCTCAAAAGGTAAACCCAAAGCATGACTGTCAATATCGCCCTTCAAGTGCAGCGCCTTCCGCATGCCGAAGGTCTTGCGCTGCCAGCCTATCAATCCGCCCATGCTGCCGGCATGGATTTGCTCGCCGCTGTGGGTGCTGATGCACCGCTGACGCTTGCACCGGGACAGTTCGCGCTGGTGCCGACGGCACTTTCAATCCGGGTCCCTGCGGAATATGAGGCCCAGGTTTGTCCCCGCTCAGGTCTTGCCTTCAAGCACGGGGTCACCGTGCTGATCCCCCCGGCACCGTGGATGCCGATTACCGTGGCGAAGTGAGCGTGCTCCTCATCAATCACGGGCAGGCAGCCTTTACCATCCGTCGCGGCGAGCGCATCGCGCAGATGATTATCGCCCCCGTGATGCAAGCCGAGCTAATAACCGTGACCCTCCTGCCAGACACCAGCCGCGGCAACGGCGGTTTTGGCTCCACAGGGCGGTAACTGCATCCCGTGCACCCGATATTTCACCCCCCGATTCGCGTTCACGGTCTGGAATTTTCTCCCTGCAGTTCCCGTTAAGGATATCGTCGCCTGATTTGCGAGCGGCGCGCAGCACGCCGGTTCACGCAATTATGCGGCGGTTGGGGCCAGGATGTCAGGCGTGTTCGAAGCTCTACGGCGGAGATTACTGTCGTGCACTTCGATTGTGCGCGGCGGAGCCGCCGGGCTGAGCACCACTTTTCTTGCCGTTTCAACGGCCCATGGCCGCGAACATAACCTGATCGAAAATGCGGTGGAGGTGCTCACCGAATTAAACCGGCAAGAATTTGCTGCACTCAGCATGACTACCGCAGTGGCTGTTTTCTCCGTCGTTGCCGCGATCCAGCTGATGCGCACACGATTACGAGCGGCCGAGGTCGAAACCCAGCTGCGTGACGATAATCAGGCCCTGCAAAACGAGGCTGACCGTTTTCGCGCGCTGTTGTTCACCGAACCCCAAGTCCTGATCTCCTGGGCAGCAGGCGATGATCGTCCCGACATCAGCGGTGACGTCTCATTAGTGCTGCCGCATGGCGCCGAGAAATTTGCTCCCCAGCGCGTACTCGCCTTTGGCACGTGGCTGCATCCTGAGCAGGCCCTTGCAATGAGCCGTGCGGTCGATGCATTGCGCAACACTGGCGAAAGCTTTCTGCTCAACCTCACGACCTCATTTGGACGGACCGTCGAAGTCATAGGCCGTGCCACTGGTGGACAGGCCATTGTGCGTATCCGCGAATCGTCCGGGCTTCGGCTGGAACTTGCCGAACTCAACATTCGCTATAAGCAGTTGAGTGAGGAAACCAGCATTCTGCGTGCATTCACTGACGCCATACCCATGCCGATTTGGGCTAAGCACAGCAATGGCACGCTCTCTTACGTCAACGCAGCGTATGCTCAGGCCACCGATGCAGCATCCGTCACAGATGCATTAAAGCGCAATCTCGAACTTCTCGATAGCGACGACCGCTCCGCGATGGACCGTACCCTGGCGGACAAGAATGCCTTTACCGCGCGACTTCCTGTCGTAAGCAGCGGTCAACGTCGCATCTTCGATATACAGGCGCTTAATCTACCGGAAGGCAGCGTCGGCATCGCCATCGATGCCAGCGAAACATCGGCACTCAACGCGGCTCTGACGCGGATGGCGGAAGCGCATCGCCGCCTGCTGGATCAGCTGTCGTCTGGGGTCGCGGTGTTTAACGCGGAACGCAGGTTGGCATTTGACAACGATCCTATTGCCGGCTTTGGCATCTGGATCGCGCCTTCCTCGATTCCGGCCGGACGATTCAGAGTGTACTCGACAAGTTGCGTGCTGAGCGAAAAATCCCCGAGCAGCAAGACTTCCGCGCGTGGAAAAACAGGTTGCACGAAGCCTATCGCTCTGTCGAGGCGAACCAGGATACCTGGTATTTGCCGGATGGCCGCGCGCTCAGCATCGTTACCACGCCAAATCCCGAAGGCGGCGTCACTTATCTTTTCGACGATGTCACCGAGAGCTTGACAGCTGGCGCGACAGAATGATGGCCTGATGCGTGTTCAGCGTGAGACGCTGGACAATCTGGCAGAGGCCGTCGCGGTGTTCGGCAGCAATGGCCGCGCGCAACTGTTCAATCCACCTTTCGTGCAAATGTGGAAACTGTCACCGGATACGATGGCCCAACAGCCGCATATCGAGACCATTCGCGAATGGTGCAAACCGCTGTTTGACGACGATGCGGCCTGGCAGGCAATCCGGGCGGCCATCACTGGTATCGACGATCGCATTTCGGTGCCGCTTAAACTTGAGCGCAAGGACGGCAGCGTGTTGGATTGTATGACCATGCCATTGCCCGATGGCGCAACGATGCTGACGTTCCAGGATGTCACCGACACGGTGAATGTCGAACGTGCCCTGCGTGAGCGCAACGAGGCGCTGGAAGCTGCCGACCAGATGAAGGTCGATTTCGTTCATCACGTGTCATACGAGTTGCGCTCACCCTTGACCACCATCATCGGGTTCGCCCATTTCCTCAGCGATCCTTCCACTGGCCCGATGACCCAAAAACAGAGCGAATATCTCAACTACATAACGACTTCGACCAACGCACTGCTCGCCATCATCAATAACATTCTCGACCTTGCCACCATCGATGCCGGCGCAATGACGCTCAATCTCGGCCTCGTCGACATACGCAAGACAATCGACGATGCGGTAGCAGGTATCCAGGATCGCCTCGCACGTGACAATATCGCACTGGGGCTCGACATCGATCCCTCCATCGAGAACTTTGTTGCGGACGAACGCCGTGTGGTTCAGGTGCTGTATAATCTGCTTGCGAATGCTGTCGGTTTTTCGCCGCAGAGCGGCGCTATAACCCTGATGGCGCAACATAACAGCAACAGCGTGATGTTCTCGGTGACGGATTCCGGCCCCGGCATGCCAGACGAGGTAAAGAACAGGGCATTTGACTGGTTTGAAAGCCATGCCAACGGCTCACGTCATCGAGGCGCAGGCCTTGGGCTGTCACTGGTGCGTTCGTTCGTTGAACTGCACGGCGGTAACGTGCAGGTTGATTTCATTGTGGGCAAGGGCACCACGGTCACCTGTAGCTTCCCCATCGATCAGACCGCCCATCGCAACGCCGCAGAATGACCGAATCTGTAAAATTTTCCGTAGCACTTGCCGAATGAAACGGCGACCGCACATTTGATGGCGGACCTGGCTTTGCTGATCGGCGCAGGGGATGTCATTACGTTGTCTGGCGATCTAGGGGCCGGCAAAACAGCCGCCGCGCGAGCCCTGATACGGTTTCTCGCAAACGACGAAAACCTTGAAGTACCGAGTCCGACATTTACGCTGGCGCAAACCTACGATCTCCCATCGTTCCCCGTGCTGCACACAGATCTCTATCGCATCAACGATCCGGATGAACTCGCGGAAATAGGACTGTCGCCACTGCCCGAAGAGGCCATGGTCTTGATCGAATGGCCCGAGCGCGCCCGCAATCTTATGCCACCCAACCGGATCGACATTGCCCTGCAGCATCGGCCTTCCCTGGGGAGCGCGGCACGGGCTGCTGAAATCACCGGTTATGGCGACAGTTCCGCCAAAATTACACGTCTTATCGCCTTGCGACGATTTTCTAAATCTCTCAGGACACACAGATTTAAACGTGAGCGCATGCCTGGCGATGCATCCACGCGCTCCTACGTCAAGCTGCTGCGCAACGGACAGTCCTGCATCTTGATGAATTCACCGCCACGACCCGACGGTCCCGCCCTCTATGATGGAAAAACCTACAGCGAAGCCGTTCATCTTGCCGAGAATGTAAAACCGTTTGTGGCCATCGCCAATGGATTGCGCGAGCACGGCTATTCCGCTCCTGCCATTCATCAGGCCGATCTGATGGAGGAATTCCTGATCATCGAAGACTTAGGCTGCGAAAGCTTTTTTGACGGCACTCCCCCCGCACCGATTGCAGAACGTTACCAGACCGCAGTGGACATGCTGGCAGCATTCCATCGCGAGCCGCTCCCTCGACACGCTTCCTGTCGCACCAAATATCGACTACCGGATCCGAATGACTCTGCCGCTATGATGATTGAAATCGGGCTCATGATAGATTGGTATCTACCAGACAAAGGCGTGACATTATCAGGGACCGCGCATGCGGAATTTTTGCTCATCTGGAGTGAACTTCTAGTCAAGGCCATGACTGGCCACAAAACCTGGGTGTTGCGGGATTTCCATTCCCCCAATCTGATCTGGCTTGGGCGTCGCAAGGACACTGGCCGTGTCGGGCTGATCGATTTTCAAGATACTGTGATCGGCCCTGCTGCCTACGATCTGATGTCGCTGTTACAGGATGCACGAGTTGATGTGCCTGAATCCTTCGAGATCGCCATGCTGACACGCTATGTGCAGGACCGGCGCACGGCTGATCCCGCATTCGACGCGGCTACCTTCGCTGAGCACTACGCCATTATGTCGGCACAGCGGAACACCCGCCTGCTAGGTACCTTCGCCCGATTGAACCAGCGCGATCATAAACCTCACTATCTACGCCATCAGCCCCGGGCATGGACCTATCTAAATCGCGCGCTGGCCCATCCCACGCTCGCGGCGCTCCGCAAGTGGTGTGAGGCTCATATTCCGCCTCCTGAAGGCTAAAAAAGCCTGATTTTGAAAAAACACCACAAACGATTTACCGGTTATTAGCCGCCCCCATCTATCTTTCAGTCATATTCGGATTGGAGTAAGCGACCCATGGCGGAACGAAATAGGGGTGAGCGCGTGGTTTTCGAGCGTGGCTATGCCGCGCACATGATGGGCATCGACGGCACCTGGCGCCGCAATTGCCTTGTCGAAGACATTTCCGAGACCGGCGGAAAACTGACGGTGGAAGGCTCGGTCGAAGGGCTCAACCTCAAAGAATTTTTTCTGCTTTTGTCATCCACCGGCCTGGCCTATCGCCGTTGCGAACTCTCAGGTGAATGGCGAGCAAATCGGTGTGAGCTTCCTAAAACCTTCGGACAAGAAGAAGCCCACGCGCCGCACTGCACGCATAGAAGCCTGAAATAGCGCCGAAGTGCCTCGGGGTATCGTACTTCTGAAACAGGATCGTATCTCGGTTTCAACCTTCCTTACAGTGGATGGCGTGATGTGCTGGCGCAGCACAAATGCTATTGTGATTCAGGATGCGGGCGTGATCGCGCAAACCGTAATTTCTGTAAGCATTGCCTGTGAGACCATCTAACGATGCCGGTACAAACCCACCACCGCCATGGTTCTCGCTGCCGGCCTAGGCGTGCGCATGCGCCCTTCACCGACAAGCTCCCAAAGCCGCTGGTGAAGGTGGCAGGAAAACCCCTGCTCGATCACGTGCTGGATCGGCTCAAGGATGCCGGCGTGACCAAGGCCATGATCAATGTCCATCATTTTCCCGACCAGATCATTCAGCATGTCGCGGGCCGCTCCAAGCCTCGCATTGTCATTTCCGACGAACGCGATGCCGTGCTGGGCACTGGCGGCGGCGTAGCAAAAGCATTACCGGAAATCGGTCGTGAGCCTTTCTACCATTTGAATGCTGACACCATCTCGATCGATGGCGTGCAGTCGAACCTTGAGCGCCTCGCAGCCGTGTTCGATCCCGCGCGTATGGATATCCTGCTGCTGATGGCGCCGACCGCGAACAGTATCGGCTACAGCGGTTCCGGCGACTACGCGATGCTGACCGATGGAACCCTGCGCAAGCGCAAGGAACATCAGGTCGTGCCATTCGTCTATGCGGGCGTTGCCATTATCTCGCCAGCGATCTTCACCGATACGCCGCAGGGCGAACTTTCCCTTACCGAGCTGTTTGATCGCGCCAATGCACAGGAACGCCTGTTCGGCCTGCGGCTAGAGGGTGTGTGGATGCATGTCGGTACGCCCGATGCCGTTCAGGAAGCGGAACAGGCTGTGCTCGCCAGCGTCGTCTGACGACAGCATCAACTACTCCCACCCTGGCACGCCCCATGGCATGATGCGTCCTGATTGCGAATCGGGCACTTCATGCACGTTTTTAACGTTCCCTCCTCGGCACCATTCCTGCATACGGTCATCGCCGCCCTTGTCGATGGGCGGCTGATCGCAGGATTTGACGCGCGCAAAAATCGAGAGCGTCTCGCCGACGTCACTCTTTATTTGCCAACCCAGCGCGCTGGCCGCATGGCGCGCGATATTTTTCTTGAGGTGCTCGATACGGATGCCGTCATCCTGCCGCGTATTGTCGCGCTCGGTGACGCAGATGAAGACGAGCTTGCATTCGCGCAGATTGAAAACAGCGGCCTCGCTGCTTTCGATCTTCCGCCAGCACTTGAAGGCTTGCAACGCACCCTGGTGCTGGCACAGCTGGTTACAAAATGGGCTCACCAATTAAAGCCCGGCGATGGCGTTGCAGCGCCACTTATTGCCACCGGCCCTGCATCGATCCTTGCACTAGCTAACGATCTCGCCCGGTTGATGGATGATATGGTCACGCGCGGCGTTGCATGGCGCGCGCTGGACGGGCTGGTGCCTGCTGATCTCGACAAATACTGGCAGCTCACACTCGATTTTCTAAAAATCGCCAAGGACATCTGGCCAGCACTCCTTGCCGAGCAAGACAGAATCGAACCTGCGGCACGGCGCGATCGTCTGATCGCCGCAGAAGCCGCCCGTCTTACCGCGCATCAAAAAGGACCGGTGATCGCGGCAGGCTCCACCGGATCGATGCCATCGACCGCGGGATTCCTGCATGCCATCGCGAAACTGCCCCAGGGCGCCGTCGTGCTGCCCGGACTCGATCACCATCTGGACGAATCCTCCTGGCAATCGATCGCTGATGCCTCAAGCCACCCACAATTCGCGTTGCATAGGTTGCTGACAGAAGAATTCAAAATCACGCGTGCAGATATTATCGCGCTGGCGCAACCGTCGCCGCACGGACGCGAGGTTCTGGTATCCGAGGCGATGCGGCCCGCAACCTCCAGCGCGCAATGGCATGCACGTTTGTGCGATGACACCATCGCACAGCAAATATCTGCGGGAACGTCCAAACTGACAGTGATCGAGGCTGCCAATCCTGAAATGGAAGCGCTGGCGATTGCGGTGGCGATGCGTGAGGCGCACGAGCAGAATTTTTCAACCGCTCTGGTCACTCCTGATCGCACACTGGCGCGCCGTGTCATGGCCGCGCTTGGCCGCTGGAATCTCGCATTCGATGATTCCGGTGGCGATGGTTTGATGGAGACGCCCGCAGGCATTTTCGCGCGGCTTACGGCCCAAACAGTGGCGGATCAACTCGCCCCAGCAACTCTGCTGGCATTACTTAAACATCCGCTATTCCGGCTCGGCGGTGCACGTGGTGCGCATGCCGACACGATTGCCGATCTTGAGATTGCATTGCTGCGGGGAACGCGACCGCTGCCCGGCAGCGCAGGATTGATCCAGGATTTCGCAGGTTTTCGCGATGAGCTTGCGCGGCTGAAACGCGGCGAGGCCAGTTCGCTTCATGCATCCGAACCACGCACGAAACTCGATGACTTCAAGGCTCAATGCGGTGCAGGCGCTGATTGTGCAATTTGCGAAAATCTTGAAGCCCTTCGAGGAGATGAACACCGGCAGGCATGATCTGGCCGAATTGGCCGCATGCCATCGCGAAGTGGTGATTAGTTTGTCGTGCGATGAAAAGAAACTTGTAACCGCTTTCGAAAAGTACGATGGCAAAGCCGAAAATCACGATGGCAAAGCACTTAAAAAAGCTTTTGAGGAACTGCTTGGCCCTGATGACGAGCCAAAAACAAAAGAAGCATCGCTACAACTCACCGGCCTGACAATATCGCTTAACGATTATCCGGAAACTTTCCGAACATTGTTTGGCGAGCGCAAGGTCCGACAGCCGCAGCCGCCAACAACGCGGCTTCGTATTTTCGGTCCGCTGGAAGCGCGATTGATGCATTGCGACCGTGTTATTCTCGGCGGTCTTGTCGAAGGAATCTGGCCGCCACAGCCGCGCATCGATCCATGGCTCAGCCGCCCGATGCGCCACGAGCTTAAACTCGATCTGCCGGAACGCCGTATCGGCCTGAACGCACACGACTTCGCGCAAATGCTCGGCACCGATGAAGTGATCCTCAGCCATGCTGCCAAGGTCGGCGGCGCACCTGCCGTTGCCTCACGGTTTTTGCATCGGCTTGAAGCGGTAATGGATAAAGCCCGCTGGGCCGATGTCAAAAAGCGCGGTGAAAAATATATCCACTACGCTGGCGAACTGGATCGCCCGAAAACACGGTGACGCCCATCTCGCGTCCACAGCCGAAACCAGATATCGCGCTACGCCCCCTCAAGATGTCGGTCACCGAGATCGAAGACTGGCTGCGCGACCCATATACGATCTACGCCAAACGCATTCTGAAACTTGTGCCGCTCGATCCTGTGGACATGCCGCTGACGGCGGCGGATCGCGGTTCTGCCATCCATCAGACGCTTAGTGAATTCACAACACGATTTGCAACAATGTTACCGCCCGATGCAGTGGCAGTACTCCACGAAATTGGCAAAACCCATTTCTCATCGCTCATCAAGCATCCCGAAGCACAAGCCCTGTGGTGGCCGCGCTTTCTGCGTATCGCAGTATGGTTTGTTGGCTGGGAGAGCAAACAGCGCGAGAGCGTTAACAAGATAGAAACCGAAATCAGCGGCAAAATTCATATTCCTCTCGGCAACAACCGAGCGTTCATACTATCTGCGCGCGCCGATCGCATTGAACAGCGCAGCGATGGCACATTTGCAATTCTCGATTACAAAACCGGCTCCCCGCCCACAGGCAAACAGGTGTTCATGGGCCTGTCGCCGCAACTGACGCTCGAGGCCGCAATTCTGCGTGGTGGCGGCTTTACCGATATTCCGGATCACTCCTCTGTCAGCGAACTGACCTATGTCCACCTCAGCGGCAACGACCCGGCGGGCAAAGCAACTCCGCTGGAATTGAAAATTGGAAATTCGGACACACCGCAATTGCCGAACGACGCCGCCGACACGGCATTGCGCAAGCTCACAGCCCTGATTCACCAATTTGAAAAACAGGAGCAATCCTACAACTCACTTAATCTGTCGATGTGGTCGAACCGCTATGGCAAATACGACGATCTCGCCCGCATCAAGGAATGGTCCGCCATCGGCGGCGTGAATGGAAGCGACGAATGAGCGTCCGCCATGATCACATTCCCGATGCGGTGCGCACCGCACAGGCCCGCGCGTCAGACCCGGCAGCGTCTGTGTTCGTTGCCGCCAATGCCGGTTCCGGCAAGACCCACGTGCTGGTCAATCGCGTCATCCGGCTTTTGCTCAACGGTGTGCCGCCAGAAAAAATCCTTTGCATCACCTTCACCAAGGCTGCTGCCGCCAACATGGCACAACGCGTGTTTGAGACCCTCGGTCATTGGGTGACACTCTCGGATAATGCACTCGATGATGCGATCCGCGCCGCAGGCGCATCACAGCCCAGTGCACCCTTGCGCAAGCGCGCGCGTGAACTTTTCGCCGGCGCGCTGGAAACGCCAGGCGGCTTGAAGGTGCAAACCATTCACGCCCTCTGCACCCGCCTACTGCAGCAATTTCCATTCGAGGCTAACGTGCCGGCGCGGTTCGCCGTCCTCGACGAGCGCGACCAGAACGAGATGATGGAACGCGCCAATCTCGATGTTCTGCTACAGGCTGCTCGCGATCCCGGAAGCCAACTTGGACACGCACTTGATATCGCCATGGCGACAGCCGCCGACATGACATTCAAGGATGTTGTCAGGGAAGCGTGTCTCAGCCGCAATCATTTCATGACCCAGCCGCACAGCGCAACCAGCATCGATCGTGCGATGGCGCGGGTAGAGAACGCACTCGGTATCGAACACCATGATCACATTAACGATATCGATCGTGCCATCGTGGATGGTCCGCATTTGCCGAGAAGCGAGTGGCAATCGGCAGCGGCAATCCTGGATACCGGAAGCGAGAACGATCGCAAGCAAGCTGCCCGACTCCGAGGAGCGCTGGCGCTTTCAGGCAAGGAGCAGATCGATCAGTTTCTCAACCTTTTCCTGACCGACAAACTGGAACCACGTAAATCGCTCGTAACAAAAAAAATCAACGATTCACGGCCGGTCTTTGCGCAGCTTCTCGAGCGGGAAAAAGACCGTGTCCTCGACTTTCTTGCCCGACGTCGCGCCGTCGTGCTGCGCGATCGCACGCAGGCGCTTCTGGTCATCGTCTCAGCTGTTGCTGCGAACTATCGCCGCGACAAACAAGCGCGCGGTCTGCTCGATTACGACGATTTGATCGACAAGACACTTGCGATGCTCGACAACATCTCATCGGGCTGGGTGCATTTCAAACTCGACCGCGGCATTGACCACATCCTGATCGACGAAGCGCAGGACACCAGCCCACGGCAGTGGGACATTATCACGCGCCTGGCTGCCGAATTCACCAGTGGCATGGGCGCACGCGATGGCATCAAGCGCACGATCTTCGCGGTTGGCGACGAGAAGCAATCGATCTTCTCCTTCCAAGGTGCAGCGCCCCGCGAATTTGACACCCGCCGCAATGAAATGAGGCACAAATTCAGAGTCCGCAGGTCTTCAATTCGACCCGGTGTCTTTTACCTATTCATTCCGCTCAGGCGCGAATGTGTTGCAGGCCGTTTCCAGTACCTTCCAGACACCCAGCATCTACAAAAGCATCACCACCGACCGCGACGGCATGCCTCCGCATATGGCACTGGCAGCAGCCGCGCCGGGGCTGATCGATTTGTGGGAGCTGGAGGAGCCGGACGAAAAAAAGAGCATTGAGGGTTGGGATGCACCTTTCGATACGATGTCGGAGACTTCGCCCGAGGTCAGATTAGCTAGACGCGTTCAAAGCGAAATCAAAACGCTGATCGATGAAGGGGCGCTGACCGGCAAGGGCACGCCCCTGCGCTATGGCGATATCATGGTACTGGTGCGCCGGCGCGGCAAGGCGTTTAACGCTGTAATTCAGGCGCTTAAGCATGCAAACATTCCGGTCGCAGGTGCGGATCGCTTGAAACTGACAGAACACATCGCAATCATTGATTTGATGAATCTCACTGATGCGCTGCTGTTGCCATGCGATGACCTTGCGCTTGCCGTAGCATTAAAAAGCCCGCTGTTCGGGCTCAACGATGACGATCTTCTCACCATTGCACCGCATCGCAAAGGATCGTTGCGTCAGGCATTTGCCGACCATGCAGCCCACAGTGACAGATTACGCATCGCCTTGAAGCGCCTTGAAGCGTGTGAAGCGCGGTTTCAACAAGACACACCATTCACCTTCTATGCGTGGCTGCTTGGCGGATACGAGGGCCGCGCCCACATTCTCAAACGCCTTGGCCTTGAGGCCAATGATGCACTCGATGAATTTCTTGAGTTGGCCTTGAGCTATGAGCAGAAAGCTCCCGCTTCGTTGCAAGGTTTTATGGCGTGGCTGCGCGCCGCCGATACCGATATCAAACGCGACATGGAAATCAGGCGCGATGAAGTTCGCGTGATGACCGTGCACGGAGCAAAGGGACTTGAGGCTTCCGTGGTGTTTCTGGTGGATACGACCACCTCTCCAACCGACACGTCGCGGCTTCATCTCATACGCATTCCGCAAGGCAACACCGCATCGCATGTGCCAGATGTTGTGGTCTGGGCCGGCAGGAAAACGGACGACCCACCTGCGGTGGCAACAGCACGCGCTGCTGCGATCCAGGAGAGCGAAGACGAATATCGGCGCTTGCTTTATGTGGCGATGACACGCGCGGCGGACCGGTTGATTGTTGGTGGCTGTTTGCCCGGCAACCGCAAGGAGGTCCGGCCAAACTCATGGTACGGATTGATCGCGCAAGGTCTCGAAAATTCCGGCCTGTCCGAGACAGAGATCCAACGCAGTCATGGTTCGGTTAAGCGCTACGCGCGGATAGATGCCATCGCGCCCGCATCCGTTTCATCGACAAACATGGCCTCTGCTTCGGAAGCCTTGCAGGAAATCCTTGCAGATGAAAACTCTTCCTGCATGGCAGCATACTCGTGTGACGGCAAAAGCACCGGAAAGAGTTTTGATGCGTCCGTCAGAGATGGTGGAGAGTGACAGCATTGTCACCGGGGAATCGACAGAAACGCGAGCGCGCGCCCTGCAACGCGGCACGCTGGTGCATCGTCTGTTACAATCGCTGCCCGAGATTGCCCCCGAGCGGCGGAGCGATGCTGCGAGAAATTTTCTCGTGCGTAACGCAAAAAAGTGGACTCCACCGGAACGCGATGCACTGGCCGCGCAAGTATTGGCGCTGATCAACAAGGAAAAATTTGCAAGCCTCTTCGCACCGGGCAGCCGCGCGGAAGTCTCACTCGCAGGACGCATCGAGCGGCCAGGCCGACCGCCCCTATTTGTCTCCGGCCAGATCGACCGGTTGGTGGTCACGGACGACCAGATCACAATTGTCGATTACAAAACCAACCAGGCGCCGCCTGATTCTGCCGCGAACACTCCACCGTCCTATGTGCGCCAATTGGCGCTATATCGTGCCGTGCTCACAAAGCTCTATCCCGGGCGACCCCTACGATGCGTTCTATTTTGGACGGAAACCATTGAAATGATGGAGATTCCAGCCTCCGTTCTGGACGCAGAGCTGACCCGCATAATCTCCCCCAACCAACCTTGACCCAGCGAGAACGCGTTCATAGGTTGAATTGAGATTTCCTGCGCAATTCTTCTTAATCTCCCGCGCATTTTCATCCAACGAGGCACAATTATGGGCGTGGGTAAGGTTTCTGACGTGGATTTCGAGGCTGAAGTTCTTAAAGCTGATGGTCCGGTGGTCGTCGATTTCTGGGCGGAATGGTGCGGCCCCTGCCGCATGATCGCACCTGCACTCGAAGAAATTGCTGGCGCGATGGGCGACAAGGTCAAGATCGTGAAGCTCAATGTTGATGAAAGCCCGAAAACCGCTTCGAAGTACGGCATCATGTCGATCCCGACGCTGATGATTTTCAAGGGCGGTGAAATGGCGTCCCGTCAGGTCGGAGCAGCGCCAAAAGCCAAATTGCAGCAGTGGATCAGCACCACGGTCTGATCGCTGGACTAGGGTTTGAAATAACAACGGCCAGCCTTGCGCTGGCCGTTTTCGTTTTTTCGCGCCACTACTGTGGAAGTGTTATTGTGGCTGTGTTCCGTTCGCGGCCAGCACATGCCCCGCAAGATAGAGCGAGCCCGTGATGAGAATACGCGGCGGCACTTCATAAGCGAGCCTGGCGATAGCATGCAAGGCCGCTTCTACACTCTCAGCAATCTCAACACGCATTTCGAGTTGACGTGCCGCTACAGCCAATGCCTCTGTTGGCATCGCATTGTCCTGATCGGGAATGCTCACAGCTATGATATGACGTGTGAGCCCCGTGAAATTGGCGAGGAATCCGCGTGCATCCTTGTTGCCCATCATCCCAGCAATGATCACCAGCGGACGCGGCACCCTCTCCTCAAGATCGCCAAGTGCTGCAGCCGCAACGCGCCCGCCATCGACATTGTGACCGCCATCAAGCCAGATTTCAGCACCCTGCGTCGCGACACTCACCAATGCACCGGATGTCAGACGCTGCATCCGGGCGGGCCACTCAGCGCGCGCGATGCCCTGCTCGAAAGCAGCTGGCTCAATCTTCAACGCATCGATTGCTCGCAGCGTGGCGATGGCAAGCCCCGCATTATCGAATTGATGCCGGCCAAACAACCGCGGCGCTGAGAGATCAAGCAGGCCGCTCTCGTCCTGATAAACCAGCCGCCCGCGCTCGGCATGAACATGCCAGTCCTGAGTGGCGGCATGCAGCCGCGCACGCGCACGTTTCGCGCTCTGCTCAATGACAGCGGCGGCGTCAGTGGGTTGCTCCGCGCAAATCACCGGCACGTCCCGTTTGATGATACCGGCCTTCTCGGTCGCAATCTTCAACAGGGTGTCGCCCAGAAATTCAATGTGATCCATGCCGATTGGCGTGATGACGCTGGCAAGCGGTTTGTCGATCACATTGGTTGCATCGAGGCGTCCGCCGAGTCCAACCTCAAGCAGCACGACATCGGCTGGATGTTCCGCAAACAAATGAAACGCAGCCGCAGTCTCGATCTCAAAAATGGTAATGGGTTCGTTGCAGTTGGCCTGCTCGCAATGGGCCAAAGCGGCGCGCAGCTGATCGTCGCTGACCAATACACCGCCGCCTTTCTTGCCGAGCCGGAAGCGCTCATTAAACCGCACCAGATGCGGCGAGGTATAGACATGAACGCGCAATCCTGCCGCTTCCAGAATCGCACGCAGAAACGCCACCGTCGATCCCTTGCCATTGGTTCCCGCCACATGAATGACTGGTGGGAGTCTGCGCTCGGGATGATCGAGGCGCGCGAGAATGCGCTAAATCCGCTCAAGCGTCAGGTCAATGCGTTTGGGATGCAATGCCGTTAAGCGCGCGAGGATATCGTCGTAGGAAGGCGGCGAGCTGGCAGCGAATGACGTCACGCGGGCGATGCACTGGCTGCTGCGGCATCAACCGGTGGCCGCGGCGGAGTCACATATCCCGCAACAGGGGCCTGCTTGGTGAACAAACGGCATAGACGCGCCAGAGTGGGGCGCAAATCATGACGATGCACC
Organism: uncultured Alphaproteobacteria bacterium; assembly: GCA_963811795.1. Lineage (GTDB taxonomy): Bacteria > Pseudomonadota > Alphaproteobacteria > Rhizobiales > Xanthobacteraceae > Afipia. The sequence continues at coordinate 175,320 of CAWESR010000010.1, read as the reverse complement.
ACCATGTCCACCATGCCGTGTTCTTTCAGATACTCGGCGCGCTGGAAATCCTTCCGGCAGTTTCTCGCGGATGGTCTGCTCGATGACGCGCGCACCGGCAAAGCCGATCAACGCACCGGGTTCGGCAATTTGTACATCACCCAGCATGGCGTAAGAGGCGGTGACGCCGCCGGTGGTCGGATTGGTCAACACCACGATGTAGGGTTGTTGCGCTTCGCGCAGCATCTGAATTGCGACTGTGGTACGCGGCATCTGCATGAGTGAAAGAATACCTTCCTGCATGCGTGCACCGCCCGACGCGGCAAACATGATGAAAGGCGCTTTCTTCTCAACAGCCAATTGGAGACCTTTGACGACGGCTTCGCCAGCTGCCATGCCGAGCGAACCGCCCATGAAATCAAAATCCTGCACGGCCACAACAACGGCATGGCCTTCCAGTTTGCCGTAACCAACCTTTACCGCATCATTGAGACCGGTCTTGGCGCGCGCATCCTTGATACGATCGGCATATTTGCGCTCATCGCGGAATTTCAGCGGATCGGCGGTGACATCGGGCAACGCGACATCGAACCACGTTTCGTTGTCGAAAATCGATTTCAGCCGCGCCACCGCACCCATGCGCATGTGATAGTTCGAGCCGGGAATGACGAACTGGTTGCTTTCGACATCTTTGTAGAACACGAGCTGCCCGGAATCCGGGCACTTGATCCACAAATTTTCCGGCGTATCGCGGCGTAGAATGCTGCGAATTTTTGGCCGGACGACATTGGTCAACCAGTTCATGACAAACTCCACGTCGTAACTGTCCGATATATGGACGCTCCGACAAAATCCGGCAACCCGGCTGCGACAGTATAATATTTTGTTTTGAAAAATACTATTCGTCGGCCCGCTTCGCGCCGCGCACACCGTGCGCCAAAGACGCCGTAAAATCCGCGACCGATTTTACTGTTTTTGCGGTTGCACGGCCCTCTGCATCGAGCGTTTCGCGCAGCATATCGATCAGTGCGGAGCCTACCACCACCCCATTGGCATTCTGCGCGATGCCGCGCGCAGCCTCCGGCGTGCGGATGCCAAAACCAACGCAAACCGGCAAATCCGTATGACGCTTGATCCGCGCCACTGCGCTCGCCACCTGCGTCGTATCCGCGCTGGCGCTGCCGGTAATTCCTGTGATCGATACGTAATACACAAAGCCCGACGTATTCGCGAGTACCGCCGGCAGACGCTTGTCATCGGTCGTAGGTGTTGCAAGGCGGATGAAATTCAATCCAGCCTTCATGGCGGGCAGGCATAATTCATTGTCTTCTTCCGGAGGCAGATCGACAATGATCAGACCATCCACACCGGCGGCTTTCGCATCGTTGAGAAACTTGTCCACCCCATAAATGTAGATTGGATTGTAATAACCCATCAGCACAAGTGGCGTCGTAGTATCGTCTTGGCGGAAGGCGCGCACCACATCGAGCGTCTTTTGCAGCGTTGTGCCTGCTTTCAACGCCCGCAAACCTGCCGCCTGAATCGCAGGGCCATCCGCCATTGGATCGGTGAACGGCATCCCAATCTCGATAATATCCGCGCCCGCCTTCGGCAGCGCCTTGATGATTTCGAGCGAAGTCGCAAGGTCCGGATCGCCGCACATCACGAAAGTGACGAACGCCGCACGGCCTTCTTTCCTCAATTCGGCAAAACGGGTGTCTATACGCGTGGTCACTTCTTGCCCTTCAGAATGTCGCCCACCTGCGGGATGTCCTTGTCACCGCGGCCAGACAGATTGACCACCATGAGATGATCTTTTGGCCGCTTCGGTGCGAGCTCCATCACCTTTGCAAGGGCGTGCGCAGGTTCAAGCGCAGGAATGATGCCCTCCAGCCGCGACAACAACTGGAAAGCGGCCAGCGCCTCCTCGTCAGTCGCGGACAAATATGTGACACGGCCGGTCTCGTGCAGCCATGAATGCTCCGGCCCGATGCCGGGATAATCAAGACCCGCCGAAATGGAGTGCGCATCCTGGATCTGCCCGTCGTCGTCCATCAACAAGTAGGTGCGATTGCCATGCAAGACACCTGGACGGCCACCTGCGATGGACGCCGCATGCAACTGCGTCAGGCCATGGCCCGCAGCTTCAACGCCGAAAATTTCCACACCAGGATCATCGAGGAATGGATGAAACAGACCCATCGCATTGGAGCCCCCGCCAATGCAGGCGATTAGCGAATCCGGTAGGCGACCTTCGGCTTCCTGCATTTGCACGCGCGTCTCGCTTCCGATGATGGACTGAAAATCACGCACCATCATCGGATAGGGATGCGGACCGGCGACGGTCCCGATACAATAAAACGTGGTGGCGACATTCGTCACCCAATCGCGCAGCGCATCGTTCATCGCATCCTTCAGCGTGCGCGAACCAGACTGCACCGGGACAACCTTCGCCCCGAGCATTTCCATGCGGATCACATTCGGCTGCTGTCGTTCCACATCGACCGCGCCCATATAGACGATACATTCAAGCCCAAAGCGCGCGCATAGCGTCGCCGTGGCAACACCATGCTGGCCAGCGCCCGTCTCGGCGATGATGCGCTTCTTGCCCATGCGGCGCGCAACCATGATCTGGCCAAGCACGTTGTTGACCTTGTGCGAACCGGTGTGGTTCAGCTCCTCACGCTTGAAATAGATTTTTGCGCCGCCAAGATGTTCGCTCAGACGCTGAGCAAAATACAAAGGCGATGGGCGGCCAACGTAATTTTTCAGATAGCCATTCATCTCATTCTGAAACGATGGATCTGCCTTGGCGTCAGCGTAGGCTTTTTCCAGATCGAGAATCAGCGGCATCAGTGTTTCGGCGACATATCGTCCACCAAAAATACCGAAGTGACCTTGCTCGTCAGGACCGGAGCGGAATGAATTAGGTAACGGAAGAACTTCATGCGCGACCAATCCTGGATGGTGTCAATACGCTTTCCACATCGCGCGCAGCACGAATGAATGCGCGGATCATATCGGAATCTTTCACACCCGGCGCGCTTTCAATACCTGATGAAACATCGACGCCGCCAGCGCGTGTCACACGAAGAGCTTCCGCAACATTGCCCGCGTTCAAGCCACCAGAAACCATGAATGGCAACGTCAATTGAATATTTTCCAACACATGCCAGTTGAACGGCACACCGAGTCCGCCGGGGCGCGTGGCACCCTTCGGAGCACGCGCATCGAACAGGATGCGATCGGCGACAGCGGCGTAGCCGGGCAACGGCGCAAGATCGGATTGCGTCGCAACCGGAACAGCTTTCATCACTGGCAGACCGAACTTTTGTTTGATGTCGCGTATACGTGCCACACTCTCATTGCCATGAAGCTGAAGAATAGCTGGCTGTAGCGCATCGATACAATTGGCAAGTGCTGCGTCATCGGCATCCACCGACAGCGCTACCGTAAGAGCGCGGCCCTTCGCTTGACCGCCAAGCTCACGCGCGGTTGCAAGACTGACATGGCGCGGCGAAGCTTCGAAAAACACGAAGCCAACCATATCCGCACCAGCTTGCAGCGCGGCCTCAAGGGTCTCGCGCGTGGACAAACCGCAAATTTTAACAACCAGCGACATGTTTTCAGCGAACGGGTTTGATTGGGTCCTGACGGTTTGGATTGTCAACCGATCGGAGACATGAGGCGGGTTCTACAACGTCGTGCCGGGCTTGTCTCGCCTCATGGCGGCATATTTGGACTGATGGCAGCAGATTGACCACCATGCATCTTTGACACCACCGGCATACTGCCGCGCGTCACTTCACTTCGACGCAAAACACGACGCCGCCGCCATTGGCCCAACCAAGTCACACTGCCTCCAGCCACCACGCCCAGCATCGCCGCAAGAATGATGACGACAAACAACGGCAAGGTGAGGCTGAACGCAGGCGCACTGGAATTGAATGGATCGAGCGAGACTGTCACCGGGTGACGATTGGCGACCGCGAAAACAATGAAAATGATCGCGAGCGGCACAATCACGAGCATGCCGATCATTTTTCGGATCATGATCTGTCTCGCTCTAACCGATTAGAGGACGGCAAATGATGAGATGCCCTATCAGGACGCCGCGCCAGCCTCGCTTGACGCATCGCGGTTGAGCCGCTCACGCATTTCCTTGCCTGTCTTGAAGAACGGCACACTCTTCTGATCCACCGGCACATGTTCGCCAGTGCGCGGATTACGTCCGGCCCGCGCGGGACGATGTTTCACGGAAAACGCACCGAAGCCACGCAACTCAACCCGATCGCCACGCGCGAGAGCAGCGATGATTTCGTCGAGAATAGCATTCACGATATTCTCTACATCTCGCTGGTAGAGATGCGGATTATGTTCGGCAATGCGCTGAACGAGTTCTGATTTTATCATCGACACCATGACCCGTAATACTGAAGACCATTTCCTTGAAAAAGCCTTGATCTGTCAAGTCGCTAATTCAATTTCGGAACGTACTAAATGACGTGACAGGTCAGAAAATTTGCGCCTGTATCAAAATCCAAAGGGGGCAGAAATGTGGTGAAACCTGATTTACATCATTTAACCTTATCAATTCGTGGCCGCCGGTTGCCATAAAGCGAGCATTCCCTCCAATCCAAGCCGCTCAACGGCCTGTGTCACGCTCGCCTGCTCGATCCGTCGGGCAAGTCCATTTAAGCCTGCCGCATCAAGCATGACCGACACAGCCATTCGCAGAAACGGCACATCTCCGAACCGTGGATTGAGTTTGAAGTCTTTTATTGGCAAATCGGGCTTGATCTTTTTTTCTGCAACCAGCCAGGCCACGGCGGTTTTTTCGTCACCAAGCTGATCGACCAAATGAAGGCCGACGGCCTGACGGCCAGTGAATACACGCCCATCAGCGACAGTTTGCAGCATGGCGTCATTCATTCCGCGCCGATCCTTCACCAAGTCTCTAAACCAGGCATAGGAATCCTTGACCAGTGAATCGATCGCTGCCCTTGCCTCTGGACTTGTCGGCTCAAAACCATTTGGCGCGGCTTTCAATGGCGAAGATTTGACTTCCTCAACCTGTACGCCGACGGTCTTCATCAATTCCGAGAAATTGGGATATTGAAACAACACGCCAATCGAACCAATCAACGAGCTTTGCTGAGCGATGATCTGATCGGACGCAAGCGCTGCAATATAACCGCCCGATGCGGCGAGACCTTCGACAACGACAACGAGCGGCTTTTTCGCTTTCAATCGTATCAATGAATCATACAGCTGTTCGGAGCCGGAGGTCGTGCCCCCCGGTGAATTGATATGAACGATGACAGCGGCGGCGGATGATTTCTCCAAATGCTCCAGCGCCTCAACGCGATCCTGATCGTTGCGTATCAAGCCATTGATCTGCACCCGCGCGATGGCATTCGAGCTGGTAATGGTGTCGCGCCCACCGGGGACCAACAAAATTCCACCCACAACCACCGCGACAATTGCAGCGAGAATAGCCATCACACGCCAGAAGGTCAGCTTGCGGCGAATCCGGCGACGGTCAACAATCACATCGGGATCGAACGACATGGTCATCCTCCTGAACTTTTGAAACATTTCTGAAACCTGATGAGGCCGTGGCTGCCCCAATCCGGTGATAGGATCCATTACATCAACCGGGGCGAAATTTGAAGACGGCAAGCCCGGCGCAATTCCCTTAAGCCGCAAGGAAGAAAGCGCCCCGCGTGCCATAACGGTACGTAAATAAGCACACAGAATAATATAAAAAGGGCTCCGGAATCCGGAGCCCTTTCTGCTGCAGACTAAAAGCCTTGCATATATGCGTGATTACTTTTCAGGATTCTTAAGCGCCTTGCCAAGAATGTCGCCCAGTGTTGCGCCCGAATCGGAGGAACCATACTGCGCGATGGCCTCCTTCTCCTCGGCCACTTCCAATGCCTTGATGGAGACCTGCACCTTGCGCGCCTTCTTGTCGAACTGAATGACGCGGGCATCAACCTTCTCACCAACGGCAAAACGTTCTGCACGCTGGTCACCACGATCGCGCGCAAGCTCGGAACGCTTGATGAAGGTTGTGAAGTCAGTGCCGGTAATGAGAACTTCGAGACCGGTTTCCTTGACCTCAAGGATTTCGCAGGTCACGACCGCGCCCTTCTTGACATCACCGGGCTCGGCGAATGGGTCGCCTTCGAGCTGCTTGATGCCAAGCGAAATGCGCTCCTTCTCGACATCGACATCAAGAACGATGGCCTTGACCATATCGCCCTTCTTGAAGTTGTCGATGACCTGCTCGCCTGGAAGTTTCCAGTCGAGATCTGAAAGATGGACCATGCCGTCCACGTCGCCGTCGAGACCAAGGAACAGACCGAATTCGGTTTTGTTTTTGACTTCGCCTTCAACAGTTGCGCCAACAGGATACTTCTCAACGAAGCTTTCCCATGGATTGCGCATGGTCTGTTTGAGACCGAGCGAAATCCGGCGTTTGGACGAATCCACCTCGAGCACCTGCACTTCGACCTCCTGCGAGGTCGAGACGATCTTGCCGGGATGCATGTTCTTTTTGGTCCACGACATTTCCGAAACGTGGATCAGGCCTTCAATGCCCGGCTCCAACTCGACGAACGCACCGTAGTCGGTGATGTTGGTGACGCGGCCAGTAAAGCGCGAATTCAGCGGATACTTGGCCTCAATGCCCTGCCATGGATCGTCCAGCAGTTGCTTCATGCCAAGCGAGATACGGTGGGTCTCGTGATTGATCTTGATGATCTTCACCTTCACCGTCTGACCGATGGTCAGCACTTCGGTTGGGTGATTGACGCGACGCCACGCAATATCGGTAACGTGCAAGAGACCATCGATACCACCGAGATCGACAAACGCACCGTAGTCGGTGATGTTCTTGACCACGCCGTCGATGATCTGACCTTCTTCAAGGTTCTGCACCAGTTCCTGACGTTGTTCGGCCCGGGTCTCTTCGAGAACTGTGCGGCGCGACACCACGATATTGCCGCGGCGACGGTCCATCTTGAGAATCTGAAACGGCTGCGAATTGTTCATCAGCGGGCCAACATCGCGGATCGGACGAATGTCCACCTGCGAGCGTGGCAGGAAGGCGACAGCGCCATCGAGGTCGACCGTGAAGCCACCCTTGACCTGATTGAAAATAACGCCGTTGACCTTTTCGTTGTTCTGGAAAGCCTTCTCAAGCTTGCCCCAGCTTTCTTCGCGGCGCGCCTTGTCGCGCGACAGTACGGCTTCACCGAGTGCGTTTTCGATACGGTCAAGAAACACTTCAACCGTGTCTCCAACCTTAAGAGCATTTTCACGACCTGGACCATTGAACTCGCGAAGCGCCACGCGGCCTTCGGTCTTCAGGCCGACGTCGATGACGGCCATGTCCTTCTCGATCGCGACAACAATGCCCTTGATGACGGAGCTTTCCTGAAGGTTGCCACCGGAAAAGGACTCATCGAGCATCGCGGCGAAATCGTCGCGGCTCGGGTTATAAGACGTAGCACTCGAAGCCATTTGTTCTCCAATGCGGGATGCCGGCAGCGGGGTTGCGATGCGTAACGCGTGTCCAGTGTCAAAGGTCCGCAACCTTTAACGACCGTTTGCAAGCTATGAGCTTGCTACAACGGGCCGGCGGGATGCCTGCACAAGCGAAACGAAGAAAATTAAATTTGTCCGGAAGCCGAGGCGAAAAATATTGACCTCTTGAGACCGTAGAGCGGGCATTCCTCCAAGAACGGCAGGGGATCAAGCCCCAGACCGGCCCGCTCGGACAGCCTCGACAATATCGATGGCGGCCCGGACGCCGCCTTCTATATCCAAATGCGAGTTATCCAGCAAGTGCGCATCAATAGCCGCTTTGAGGGGCGCAGCCGCCCGATTCAGGTCTCTTTCGTCGCGTTTTAGGATATCTGCCAGTACAGCGGCCTCATCGGCAGCCTCTCCGCGGGCCCGCATTTCCAGAACCCGGCGCTGGGCCCGCACCTCGGGCTGCGCCACCACGAAAATCTTTACCTCCGCCTCGGGACAGATCACTGTTCCGATATCTCGGCCATCCAGCACCGCTCCCGGCGGACCGGCCGCAAAATTACGCTGAAAGGCAAGAAGGGCGCTGCGTACCGGACGGTAAGTTGAAACCACCGAAGCCGCCTCGCCGACACTTTGGGTTTTCAACGCGGGATTGCCAAACGCGGCGGGATCGATCGCCATAGCGAACGATACGGCACGCGCCTCATCCGTCAGATCAGCCTGCGCATCAAGCATGGCCTTGGCGACGGCGCGGTAAATTAAGCCGGTATCGAGATGGCGATAGCCGTAATGCGCAGCAAGGCGCTTGCCGAGCGTGCCTTTGCCGGATGCCGCCGGTCCGTCGATGGCAATAATCATACGTAGTCTGCTCCCAGACCACGCATCATTGGAATGAAATCAGGAAAGCTTGTTGCGATGAAAGCCGTGTCATCAACTTTCACTGGCGCATCGGAGGCAATCCCCATCACCAACGCGGACATGGCAATGCGATGATCCATATGCGTTGCCACGAGCCCGCCGCCCGGCACATGACCCTTGCCTTCGATCATCATGTCGTCACCCGCGATTTCAACTTTAACGCCATTGACGCGCAGCATATCAGCGGTCGCCTCAAGCCGATCGGATTCCTTGACGCGCAATTCCTGCAAGCCTCGCATGATGGTGGCGCCTTCAGCAAATGATGCTGCAACAGCAAGTATCAGATATTCGTCGATCATCGAGGGCGCGCGCTCAGGCGGCACCTCGACGCCGCGCAACTGCGAAGCACGCACGCGCAATTGTGCCATAGGTTCACCGGCATCGTTGCGCTGATGGTTTTCCTCGATCGAGGCGCCCATTTCGCGCAATGTTGTGAAAAGCCCCGTCCGCAAAGGGTTTGTCATCACATCTGTCAGCACAATATCGGAGTTCGGTACAATCAAGGCGGCGACAATGGGAAAGGCGGCAGACGATGGATCGGCTGGCACAATAATTTCAGCACCGCGTAATTCCGGCTGACCTGTGAGTGAAATCTTGCGGCCATGCACGCCATCTTTGAGCGAAACCACACGCGCACCGAAATGCGAAAGCATCAGTTCAGTGTGATCGCGGCTGGCTTCGGATTCGATGACCGTGGTGATGCCCGGCGCGGAAAGACCCGCCAACAGCACCGCCGATTTGATCTGGGCCGAGGCGACTGGTGTGCAATAAGTAATGGGAAGAGGATCGCGAGCGCCTTGCAACGTCATCGGCAGCCGCCCGCCATTTGCACTTGAGGACACAATCGCGCCCATTTGTTCAAGCGGATCCAGAATCCGCCGCATCGGGCGTTTGCGTAAGGATACATCGCCATCGAACGTAACCGTAATGGGACATCCCGCCACCGCCCCCATGACGAGACGGCATCCGGTTCCGGAATTGCCGAAATCGAGCGGTCCCCGAGGTGCAGTAAATCCACCAATGCCAACGCCGCGAACCTGCCAAGCGCCCGCGCCCGTGCGCTCCACGGATGCGCCAAGCGCCTGCATGGCCTTCGCTGTATTGAGAACGTCCTCCCCCTCAAGCAGGCCAGAAATTCGGGTTTCCCCGACTGCGAGCGCGCCCAGAATCAGAGCACGATGGGAGATCGATTTGTCTCCTGGTACCCTAATGCTCCCATTCAGGGCATTGCTGCGCCGCGCTTCCAGCGGGGCCGGTGGATGAGAATGGCTCAACGGAAGAGTCCCTTTTTACAGATATCCGCAGAAATCCCGACAGCTGGTTCCGGGCGGCAAGGGGAAATTACTCCATGATTTCAACCAGAGTGCTTCCCGACCGCAGGATTGCTGCCCCAATTTGCGCAAGGGCCTCTACCACGCCCTCCCAGCCCCGTCACGAGCTAACCATTTATCGATCAAACCGCTATTGACAGCGGCGACGCAACTAGCCAAGTGAGACACCGTTTTCCAGAACTCCCTAGGATCTACACGTGGCCAAATCCGACCTCGGAACCAAGCGTATTTGCCCGACTACGGGCAAAAAATTCTATGACCTCAACAAAAGTCCGGTGATTTCGCCCTATACGGGCGAGGTCGTGCCGATTGCTCCCATTGCGCCCCCGCGTACCCGCGGCGGTGAAGCCGCCCGCGCAACCGCAGCCGCGACACAGACTCAGGAGCCGGTGGAAACCGAAGAATTGGTATCGCTGGAAGAAGCCGATGCCGAGGAAAACACCGGTAAAGTCAAAGCCAAAACCGTCCTGCCTGAATCAGAGGACGATATTGAGGTAGATGAGACGCTCGACGATGATGACGACGACGATTCTACCTTCATCGCCGAAGAAGAAGACGATGATGAAGACGTCACCGACATTATCGGCGACGTCTCAGGCGATGAAGAGACTTGAGATAACGCCTCAAGTGTGATTTCTCCGAATATCGTCGCGCAGTCCGCTGCGCGACGATATGTTGGGGCCATAGCTCAGCTGGGAGAGCGCTTGCATGGCATGCAAGAGGTCGGCGGTTCGATCCCGCCTGGCTCCACCAATTCTTAATTTTAGCCAGAAAATCATCTTCAAATCGGCAGATCTGCTGGCATTTCTAAGAGTTCTATTTTCTTGCCAACGGGCAATTTAGTTTAAGCAACCCAATTAACGCCAAGCCCTCCTAATGCTAGTACTACTGTCACTTTTGAGGAATTCTATTATTCTGGATAAAAGGCGGCGCTTACAATCCGTCCAACTTCAGCAATGACTTCGCTCTTCTTGTCCGCAGAAGTGTCTGAACCCGTATAATAGACGGCGACTAGAAAAGCCTTTTTGTCAGTCGGCCACACGATGGCAACGTCATTGGATGCTCCATTTTCTCCCGAACCGGTTTTATCACCGATTTTCCAGGCCGGATTCATTCCAGCACGCAACTTTTTGTCGCCAGTCGTATTTCCAACCAGCCACGCATTGAGTTGTTTTTGGGATTGCAGAGAAAGCGTGTTGTCAGTGAGGAGCTTCCGCATGGTATTTACCATTACTAACGGAGTTGTTGTATCGCGCAGGTCGTTAGGCAGATTGGAATTAAGCGTAGGTTCATTGCGATCAAGGCGCGTTATCTTATCGCCTATGGAGCGAACATACTGAGTAAGCGCTTCTGGCCCCCCGATGCTCTGCAATAAAAGATTGGCGGCGGTATTGTCGCTATATTGAATGGCAGCAGCACTCAATTCCGCAATGCTCATCTTACCCTCTTTAAGATGCTGCTTGGCAATCGGCGCATATTCTTGAATATCCGATTGGCTAAACTCAACCAACCGATCCAGTTTCTCTTTACCTGCATCGACACGCGATAAAACGGTCGCGACCAGTAGGAGTTTAAAGGTGCTGCACATTGCGAACCGCTCATCGGCGCGATATTTTAAACGCTCATCATTCGCTAGGTTAACCGCCGCAATCCCTATGCGCCCGCCTTCTTTCTGCTCCAAGGCTTCAATTTGTGATGGAAACGTAGGTACATTTTCAGCCCGTACGCTGAGCGGCAAAAGCATCATTATGCAGATAAAAAACCTTTTCATGCCGCCTCCTTAAATACGCTACTTAGCTTACAATAGGGTCAATTAGCTGCATTGAAAAGTTCGAGGTTATTCCTCTGATATCCACCAAATCATAGTTCGATTTGTGACATCGGTTTTTCAATTCCATCGTTCTCCCGAACGACCAATTCCCCGAACTACCAAATCCTGCCGGTCACAAGAGCTGCATCTCTGACCATGCAGCGCAGGGTTTCGCGTTCGAAGAATTTGCAAAAGAACAGTTTTAATGGTTTTCATTAAACGCCATCCAATTTTTGTAAGAACAGTCCATGTCATCTGAAATTGCTCCCGGAACAATGACCGGCCTGCGCGTGATCGATCTCACACGCGTTCTCGGCGGACCATACTGCACACAAATTCTCGCCGATCATGGCGCGGATGTTGTGAAAGTTGAGCCGCCGGCGGGCGACGAGGTGCGCGATTGGGGCCCTCCGTTTCATGAGGATGATGCAGCCTACTTCATCGGCATCAATCGAAATAAACGCTCGATTGGTCTTGATCTTGCCTCGCCTGGTGGACGCGCGGTGCTGATGACAATGCTCAAGGACGCCGACGTCCTGATCGAGAATTTCAAGCCAGGCACGCTCGATAAATGGGGCATTGGCAACGATGTGCTGCGCGAAAAATTTCCACGTCTCATTCACTGCCGGATTTCCGGTTTTGGCGGCGATGGGCCACGCGGCGGCAATCCTGGTTACGATGCCATCGTGCAGGCCATGGCAGGGATGATGGCCGCAACCGGCACGCCGGAAAGCGGCCCGACGCGCATTGGCGTTCCTGTGGTGGATATCACCACCGGGCTTTATGCCACGATTGGCATCCTGATGGCGCTGGCGGAGCGACAAAGATCCGGTCTCGGGCAATTTCTCGAAACCACACTCTTTGAAACTGGCCTCGCAGTGATGCACCCGCACACCGCGAACTATTTTATGCATGGCAAACCGCCGGCGCTCACCGGCAACGAGCATCCTAATCTTGTGCCTTATGCAGTGTTTCCCACGCGCACCGGCAACATCTTCACCGGCGTCGGCAATGACGCGACTTTCCGCAAGCTCTGCAAGGAAATCGGCAAACCTGAGCTTGGCACCGATACACGCTTTGCGCGCAATAAAGATCGTATCGTCAACCGCGCTGCGCTGCGAGCAGAACTCGAAGCCGTATTCATGCAGCATGATGCTGAGCCACTGTGCGATAGGCTGCTAGCCGCCGGCCTCCCCGCCGGTCCGGTACAATCCATCGATCAGGCTTTGACCAGCGCACATGTCAAACATCGCGGCGATGTCATCGAAAAAGACTGGTACAAGGGTGTCGCATCCCCGATCCGTTTCGAACGCACCAAGGCATCGTTACGCCGCTTGCCGCCAAAATTCAGCCAACAGGCCGATGAAGTGTTGGCGGAATTCGGTTACTCGGCAAAGGAAATCGCCGACTTGCACGCCTCCGGGGTGGTTTGTGGCTCTGAACGCAAACGCTGACATCCGCCTTTTTAAGCACTATAAGACGCTGCCCCAAAGACGCTGACCTACATCTACGCCACTGGCGGGACCAGTTCGAACTTCCCTCCAGCAACTCTCACCGACACCATTTTATCATTTGCATGTCATCCCGCCCTGCTAAAACACCAATTGAGGATGACTGCGACAGGGAGAACCACATGACGTTCCGCCACACAGGTCTTGGCCTGAGCTTCGGCTTTGCAAGTTTAACTTTGGTCGCGTTATCCACGCAGGCACACGCAGTCACTGAAATCCAGTGGTGGCACGCAATGACCGGCGCCAACAACGAAGTTGTCGTCAAGCTCGCCGAGGAATTCAACGCAACGCAAGGCGACTACAAGGTGGTGCCGTCGTACAAGGGCAGCTACCCAGACACAATGAATGCCGGCATTGCCGCATTCCGTGCCGGCAACGCGCCGCACATTATGCAGGTGTTCGAAGTCGGCACCGCAACCATGATGGCCGCGACTGGTGCAGTCAAACCCGTGCACGTCCTGATGAAGGAAACCGGCGAGAAATTCGATCCTCAGGCTTACCTGCCAGCCATCACAGGATACTACTCGACCTCGAAGGGTGAGATGCTGTCCTTTCCCTTCAACTCGTCCTCCACTGTGATGTGGATCAACAAGGACGCTTTGAAGAAAGCCAACATCACGGAAATTCCAAAAACATGGCCCCAGGTGTTCGAGGATGCGAAGAAACTGAAATCAGCGGGTTATGCAACCTGCGGCTTCTCCAATGCCTGGGCAACGTGGGTCAATCTGGAACAGCTGTCATCATGGCACAACGTGCCACTGGCAACCAAAGCCAACGGTCTTGACGGTTTCGATACTGTCCTGGAATTCAACGGCCCACTGCAGGTCAAGCACCTTGAAACTCTGATCGAACTGCAGAAGGACAAGACCTACGATTATTCCGGACGCACCAATGCAGGCGAAGGCCGCTTCACCTCAGGCGAGTGTCCGATCTTCCTCACATCATCGGGCTTCTTTGGTCAGGTGAAAGCCAATGCGAAATTCGAATGGACCAATGCGGCGATGCCCTATTATCCGAACACCAAAGGCGCTCCACAGAATTCGATCATTGGCGGTGCATCCCTATGGGTGATGGGCGGAAAAAAGCTTGAAGAATACAAAGGTGTCGCAAAATTCCTTGCCTTCCTCTCGGACACAGACCGCCAGATCGCGATCCACAAGGCCTCAGGCTATCTGCCGATCACCAAGGCTGCATATGCGAAAGCCAAGGCGGAAGGTTTCTATAAAGAACAGCCCTACCTTGAGACACCGCTGCTCGAGCTGACCAACAAAGAGCCTACGCAAAACTCTCGCGGTCTTCGTCTCGGCAACATGGTGCAACTTCGCGACATCTGGTCGGAAGAAATCGAAGGAGCGCTGGCGGGCAAAAAGACCGCCAAGGAAGCGCTCGATGCCGCAACCCAGCGCGGCAACGCGATGTTGCGTCAATTCGAACGTACCGCTGCAAAATAACATTTGGACTTAAGGCAGGCCGTCATCCACGGCCTGCCTTTGCCCCATCATGCAGAAACAGACCGTTTTTCATTCCCGCCTGCTGCCTTTCCTCCTGCTGATTCCGCAGGTGGTGGTCGTTTTGGTTTTTTTCTACTGGCCGGCCGCGCAGGCGGTGTGGCAATCATTCCTGCTGCAAGACGCATTCGGTCTCTCCACCACTTTCGTTGCGTTCGAGAACTACGTCGAGCTTCTTAGCGAACCAGATTATTTTAATACCATCCTCAGGACGTTTGCCTTCTCGGCCGCTGTTGCGGGCTCGTCGTTGTCGATCGCACTTCTGCTCGCGGTGATGGCCGATAAATCGCTGGTCGGCGCAGGCCTCTATCGCACCTTGCTGATCTGGCCTTATGCAGTCGCGCCTGCCGTGGCGGGGGTGCTGTGGGTTTTCATGCTGCATCCTTCGCTTGGCATTCTTGCGCGCGGCTTACGAAATCTCGGCATCGACTGGAATCCGCTGCTCAACGGCGATCACGCCATACATTCTGATCGTACTTGCGGCAACCTGGAAACAGATCTCCTACAATTTCCTGTTCTTTCTTGCGGGCCTGCAAGCCATCCCCAAAAGCGTGCTTGAAGCCGCCGCTATCGATGGCGCACGCCCCATGCGGCGGTTCTGGACCGTGACCTTTCCGCTGCTGACGCCGACCATCTTCTTTCTGATCGTGGTCAACACTGTTTATGCGTTCTTCGATACTTTCGGCATTATCAATTCAATGACCGGCGGAGGACCCGCCAAGGCAACAGAAACCCTTGTTTACAAGGTCTATCTCGACGGCTTGCTGGGCGGCAACCTCGGTGGCTCTGCTGCTCAATCGGTGATCCTGATGGTTATCGTCGTGGCGCTGACTGGCATCCAGTTCCGTTTCGTTGAACGCAAGGTGACGTACTGATGGTCGAGCGCAAAGGCATCCGGACTTACGTCGCACATTTCATTTTGTGGATCGGGATCGCGATCGTGGCATTCCCGGTCTATCTCGCCTTCGTGGCATCGACCCAGGAGGCATCTGTCATTGCCAATGGTCAGGTGTCGCTGCTGCCAGGCGGTAAATTTTTTGCCAATTACTACAAAACGATTTTCATCGGCACTAGCGGCTCGACGCGAGAGCCGGTGGGTGTGATGATGTTCAATTCAATGGTGATGGCGCTGGCGATTGCGTTCGGCAAAATAGCGATTTCGATTCTGTCGGCCTATGCCATCGTCTATTTCCGTTTTCCGTTCCGGATGTCGGTTTTCTGGCTGATCTTCATCACGCTGATGCTGCCCGTTGAGGTGCGCATCTATCCGACTTATAAAATCGCCGCGGACCTGCAATTGCTAGACAGCTATTCAGGGCTGGCGCTTCCCTTGATCGCTTCCGCCACTGCGACATTGTTGTTTCGGCAGTTTTTCATGACCGTGCCGGATGAGTTGCTGGAAGCCTCGCGCATCGACGGCGCCGGGCCATTCCGCTTTTTCAAGGATACGTTGCTGCCGCTCTCGCGCACCAACATGGCGGCATTGTTCGTGATTCTTTTCATCTATGGCTGGAATCAATATCTCTGGCCCCTGCTGATCACGACACGCGATGACATGCAGACCATTGTCATCGGCATCCGCAAGATGATCACCACATCCGACGCGCTCACCGAATGGCCCATCGTCATGGCCACTGCAATCCTGGCGATGCTGCCCCCCATTGCGGTGGTAGTCTTGATGCAAAAATTGTTCGTGCGCGGCCTCGTCGAGACAGAGAAGTAGGAAAGTAAAATGGCAAACGTCGTTCTGCGCGATGTACGAAAGACTTATGCTGGTGGCGTGGAAGCTCTGAAGGGCATCGACTTCGAAGTCGGCGACGGTCAGTTCTGCGTACTGGTTGGCCCCTCAGGCTGCGGCAAGTCCACCTTGCTGCGGATGGTAGCAGGGCTTGAGACCATCACCGGCGGCGCCATCGACATTGGCGGCCGTACCGTCAACGACATCGAACCGGCTGAACGCGATATCGCCATGGTGTTCCAGAATTACGCGCTCTATCCACACATGAGCGTCTACAACAACATGGCCTATGGTCTGCGTAACCGCGGGATGCCGAAAAAAGAGATCGACATACGTGTCCGCGAGGCGGCGGACACGCTTGAAATTGGGCCGATGCTTGAGCGCAAGCCGCGCCAACTCTCCGGAGGCCAGCGTCAGCGTGTCGCCATGGGCCGTGCCATTGTACGCCAGCCAAAAGTGTTTCTGTTCGACGAACCGCTCTCGAACCTGGACGCTAAATTGCGGATCGCCATGCGTGTCGAGATTTGCAAGCTGCAACGCCGTCTTAAGACCACATCGATCTACGTGACCCACGATCAGCTCGAAGCGATGACGCTCGCCGATATCCTGGTGGTGATGAATCGCGGCAACGTCGAACAAATCGGCAAACCGCTCGACATCTATCGCAAGCCCGCCACCACCTTTGTGGCATCCTTTATCGGTGCGCCACCGATAAATTTTTTGCCTGTCGGAGCCAAGGACATCGCGCCGTTTATTTCCCCCGCGAACACTCCGGCAGAGGGTGGAATCCTCGGTGTGCGGCCGGAAGACTTTGTGATTTCTGGCGCCTCCGACGCGAGCGGCGTGACCCTCGACCTCACCATCGATGCGATTGAGCAAGTTGGTGCGGAAACATTTGTCTACGGCACCCGGCAAAGCGCAAACGCTGGCATCAGCCCCACGCCCGGTGAATTGCCGCCGGGTGAAATCATTGTGCGACTTCCCGGTGATGCAATGCCTGCAATCGGCGAACACCTCAAGGTTACTGCGCCGCGATCCAAACTGCACATCTTCAGTGCCGATGGCCGCCACCGGATTGGGGATTAGACCCCCAATTAGAGGCTGACTTCTGCCTGTGGAGGCTGTCTCTCAGGTGCTTGAAAGGCCTGCAGCCGTTGCCATATATAGACCATTGGCAGGCTTGAAATGCTGCCGATAGGTGCCGCAAGGGCCTAGAGATGATCCGCTAACGTGCCGTTTTGCGGATCGTGTGTTTGTCAAAGTCGCTTCGAGAGGACTTTGTGAAAATGACTTGTGTTTCTTCGTTATCAAGTCCATTCCTTTTGGGATTCGACGACATCGAGCGTGCGCTTGATCGTGTCGTGAAAGGTGCGGACGGCTATCCTCCCTACAATATCGAACGATGTGACCGCGAAGCCGGACAACCGGAATGCTTGCGCATTACGCTGGCAGTTGCGGGCTTCACACGCGATCAACTCGATGTGACGACGGAGGAAAATCAGCTGGTCATCCGAGGCCGCCAACAGGACGACAAAACCCGGCAATACATCCATCGCGGCATCGCCGCACGGCATTTCCAGCGCACTTTTGTGCTGGCGGATGGGATGTTTGTACTGGGTGCGGACTTGAAAAACGGACTGTTGTCGATCGACCTGGCCCGGCCCGAGCCGGAGCGGATTGTTAAGACAATAGCCATTAGTGAGGGCGAATAATGGAACTGGAAGCGGACTCGACCGCTTGTATGGATGTATGGAGTCGAGACCATGACTGAAGGTCATTCAATTCTGCAATCTGCTGTCTCGCTTGAAGCGTTGGCGACACTCGGTGAAGGCCATATCGCCTACGTCAAACAGATTCGCTCGGAAGACGTGCCGGGTCTTTTCCCGCAGGCACCTGAGATTGCACCAGGGCTGAAGCTTTTCGCGCTTCATGCAGCCGACGGCACGCCGATCATGCTCACCGATAGCCGTGAAGCAGCCGTTGCAAATGCATGGAGCAATGAGCTGGAAACCGTTAGCGTGCACTGAGCGAGTGCGGCGGCGCGCGATGGTGCCTGCCGTGATCTGATACCGTGATCAACACAATGGAAATGAAAACATCAAAAGGCAATGCGATGGCGCTGCCGTTTTTTGCTGTGAAATTTGTGAAACTTGATTCTGAGACTTGACCGTGAAATTTACGCTGCGCTCGCGGGTGGCAGCGCCAGAACAGAGTAGAGCGCCTGCGCATCGCGTGAAGCGCGCAGCTTCTTCGCCGTATCCTGATCGCGCAACAAACGCGCAATGCGTGCCAGCGCTTTCAGATGATCCGCTCCCGCACCTTCAGGCGCCAGCAGCAGAAACACCAGATCGACGGGCTGACCATCCATCGCTTCAAAATCGATGGGACGCTCTAACCGCGCGAACAATCCGAACAATTTGTCGAGTTTCGGCAGCTTCCCGTGCGGGATTGCGACCCCGTAGCCTACAGCTGTAGTTCCGAGTTTTTCGCGCTGCAGAAGCACTTCAAAAATCGCGCGCTCGTTCTGCTCGGTCAGTTCAGCCGCCCGCGCTGCCAATTCCTGCAACGCCTGCTTCTTGCTGATGACCTTCAACGCCGGAAGGATCGCTTCGGGGGCGACCAGATCGGTAATCGTCATGAGGCGTTCCGAACGTGAAGGTTAAGTCGTTGTTTCGAAGTCGAAATCGATATATCCGGCATCATTGGCGTGAGACCCAAGGTCTTTGACCATAACACCCGCCAAGGCGTCAATGGTGAACCTTCTGATTAGTCATTGGTGGATCGACCCAACCAACATTCCCATCAGGGCGCCGGTAAATCACATTCACACGCCCGCTGCTGCCATGCTGGAATACCATCACCGGTGCGCCGGTCAGATCCAATTCCATAACCGCCTCACTCACGGATAAGCGCCTCAGCGGCATGGTGGTCTCGGCGATGATAACAGGGGTGAATTCCGAAACCTCGTCGTCTGAAGGCGGTTCAATCACATAATTTAGAGAATCAAGACTTGAGCCATCCAGCGATGACATGGCGGCCTCCGCATATGCTTTGCGCACGGAGCGATCCTTTAACCGGCTTTTGTAACGGCGTAGCCGTTTTTCAATCAGCAGCAGAACCTTGTCCGCGCTGGTATAAGCATCGCCGTCCATCGAATCGGCTTCAAGCGTAACGCCGGAATCCAAATGCAACGCGCAATCGGTACGGAAGCCGAAACCATCCTTGCTCAGCGTGATGTGGCCCGAATAATTACCATCGAAATATTTTCGTAAAACCTCTTCGGTACGTTCGATTACACGCTCGCGCAGAGCTTCTCCAATACTGATGCTTTTGCCAGAAACCCGAAGTGTCATTGGATACCTCGTTGACTTAATTGAACTGGCGGTGCTGCGATTACAGAATTTTCGCTAATCGACAGCAACGTCAAGCGGCACACGTATCGTAGAATTAGTGGACGAAGGTGGCAGAGTTTTGCCGAGCATACTTTGTTTGTCACGGCGACGTTGAACGGAAGATGGAATACGCATGGCTTCGCGGTATTTGGCCACAGTTCTGCGGGCGATATCAATGCCATCGCCGCGCAAACGTTCCACAATGGTGTCGTCTGACAGAATTACCACTGGATCTTCAGAATCAATCAATTGTTTGATGCGATGCCGCACGGCTTCTGCCGAATGAGCATCGCCGCCATCGGCAGACGCAATCGATGCGGTAAAGAAGTATTTCAGTTCAAAGATGCCGCGGTTTGTCGCCACGTATTTGTTGGCAGTCACACGTGACACTGTGGATTCATGCATCTGGATCGCGTCAGCGACGGCTTTGAGATTGAGCGGCCGCAGATGGGCTACGCCTTGCGTGAAAAATGCGTCCTGTTGACGCACGATTTCGGTTGCAACCTTCAAAATCGTCCGCGCCCGCTGATCAAGCGCGCGCACCAGCCAGGTGGCGTTCTGCATGCATTCGCTGAAATAGGATTTATCGCCATCCTTGCGAATCGTTTTCGACAGCTCAGTGTAGTAGGTTTGGTTGACCAGAACTTTCGGTAGAGTGTCGCTGTTGAGTTCAATCAACCATCCGCCGTCCGGTCCTGGCCGAACATAGACATCAGGCACCACTATTTGCGCCTTGGTCGAACCGAATTTCAATCCGGGCTTGGGATCGAGGTTGCGGATTTCACCAATCATGTCGGCAATATCGTCGTCATCGACTCCACAGATTTTTCTTAACGCAGCAATATCGCGCCGGGCGAGTAAATCGAGATTTTCGACAAGCGCCTGCATTGCAGGGTCGTAACGATTGCGATCGCGCAACTGAATGGCGAGGCACTCACTGAGCGAGCGCGCACAAACGCCGGGCGGATCGAACTTCTGCAAGACCGACAGGACGGTTTCAACTTCCTGATCGCTAATGCCGAGCTTCTCACCCGCCTGCCCAAGATCGGGCGGCAGATATCCAGCATCATCCACCATGTCGATCAGGTATTGAGCGATCATGCGCCTGATCGGATCGGTGAAAGCAACAGCAAGCTGTTCGGCAAGATGACCGCCAAGCGTGGTCTCGGCGGCAACAAAAGCCTCAAGATTGTAATCGTCGTCGTTGGATGCGCCGCCACCCCATTCAGTATATGCAGTCGGCGCAGCGTCTTGCGCGGTGCGCGCCGCAGCTTCAGCAGGCTCTTCTGGAAACACATTATCGAGCGGGGCATCAAAGGTCTGTTCGATATCGGTGCGGCTACCAAGATCGGTAGCTAACTCAGCACCATCGCCAATTTCGTCGCTATCACCAGAAAACCCACCGTCATCGGCATCGGCAGTTTCCATCTGTCCACTGGGCTCCTGACTTCCGTCAGCAATAGTTTCATCGCTGGTGCGCTCCAACAGCGGGTTGCGCTCCAGTTCTTCTTCCACGAAGGCAACAAGATCGAGATTGGACAACTGCAGCAGCTTGATGGCTTGCATCAGCTGCGGAGTCATCACCAGCGATTGCGACTGGCGGAACTCTAGTCTTTGCGTCAGCGCCATAAATTCAAGGCCCGGTCCAAAAGTTGGTCCGTTTCTTGCTTAACCTTTTCCAGCACCAATGTACACGGGTGAGCGTGCTAGATTTTTAGCCAACGGGCGACATGGCTACAAACTGCTTAATTCCGCCGCAGCAGGGGCTGTCACAAACGGAATTCCTCACCAAGGTAGAGGCGGCGCACGTCAGGATCGTTAACAATTTCCTCTGGACGGCCTTCGGTGAGAACTTCTCCGGCATAGACGATATAGGCGCGGTCAGTCAGGCCGAGCGTCTCACGGACGTTGTGGTCCGTAATCAAAACCCCGATGCCGCGTTTGGTGAGATGGCGCACCAGCTGTTGAATATCGCCAACCGCAATCGGGTCGATGCCAGCGAAAGGCTCATCCAGCAGCATGTAATTGGGGCGGGTGGCGAGCGCACGCGCAATTTCCACACGCCGCCGTTCGCCGCCCGATAGCGCAATCGACGGTGACTTGCGAAGCCGCGTGATATTGAATTCCTCGAGCAGTGAATCCAGCTCGCGCTCACGTTTGCGCTTGTCAGGCTCAACAACTTCGAGCACGGAGCGGATATTGTTTTCGACACTCAACCCGCGAAAGATCGAAGCTTCCTGCGGCAAATAGCCAATGCCGAGCCGTGCGCGCTGATACATTGGCAATTTAGTGACGTCATGGCCGTCGAGTTCAACGCGGCCACGATCCGGTTTGATCAGGCCGGTGATCATATAGAACACCGTCGTCTTGCCGGCCCCGTTTGGACCGAGAATGCCGACCGCCTCGCCACGTCGCACATAGATGCTGACACCACGCACGATCTTACGTGAACCGAAACTTTTCTCGACGCCGTGAATGGCAAGATATCCTGCCTGCGGTTTACGCGGCTGCGATGTGCCGTTGCCCCCATGAACCTTTGGCTTGTCTTTGGGTGCTTTAGTCTTTGGCCTCTCGCGCAGCACATGTGGGGCATCATGCTCGAATGCTGATGTTTCCTGTTTAAGGGACGGGTCGCTCTTGAGCGGTGAGGCGTTCTTGAGTGGTGGGGCGTTGCGAGGTCCGCGCGATAATAGGGGCGCATCGCGAATGACTGTCTTCACCATGTCGCCCATGCGGTCGCCAAGCGAGGTGATATCCGCGCTCGCGCGCGCGAACCCCTGGCGTCCACGCGCCGGGCCGCCACGACGAAACATGCGCATGAAGTCTACCATACCTGCTTCGCTCAGCTTGGCCGGAACGTGATTCGCTGTGTCAGCATGAACGTTCGAGCGCCGCTTGCCCAGCGAAAGGCAGGATCCCGCATGCGGTAAGTCATACCCATCATGGCCCTTTGTCTTAGGCAGGTGATACAGTGTTGCGGCACGCGCATCAACCTCTGCACTGCCCAGCCCCATCAACCCGTTAAGTTCCCACTATTTCGCAGCCCCGTTCAGCGGTGAGCTGCCCGGTGACGACTGAAAGACACCTTGCACCCGCCCGCTGTTGGATTCAACTCGGGAGATCCCCGTGCTCATATCCACCACCAGACGATCACCCCGCAGCACATTCTTGTCCTTGGTCAGCAGCACACCGCCTTCCATCGTTACGGTGTTCGATTTCATATCGAAGATGCCGCGCTCACCGGTGACAGTCTGGTCCTTCTGGGTAACGACGACATTGCCTACTGCTTCAAGCCTGCGAATTGCTGAACTGCCGCCGGGTCCTGGAGCCGCAGACTGAATTGCAGGTTTGGTGCTTCCCTTGGTTTCATAAAACACAATAAGCGTCTTGCAGCGCATGGTGGTGTCGCCCTGTACCACTTTCACATTGCCGCTGAATGTTGCGGCCTTGTCCTTGTCGCGCATTTCGAGCGTGGCCGCATCGATCTGGATTGGCTTGTCACGGTTTTGCGAAAAACCCTGCATTGCATTTGGCACGCCCTGCACCGTGCCTTGCGCCAGGGATTCGTCCATGGTGACGAAGAGCGCAATCAATCCCGTGAACAGGAGAGTAAGTATATGGATTTGCGCTTGCTTGAGCCTGATCCTCATTTGCCAGCATCCTGCGCGGGAGCCAGGGCATTGTCGGTCTGACTTTTCACAGGTTCTTCCGGAATCAGGATCATGGAAACCCCATCTTCGAAACTCACCAGCGCACCGCTTTCGAGAATTCGCATGCGCTGTGCGTCGAGCGTCCCATTCAGCAATTTCACTGCGACGGGATTTTCTGATGTGACCGATCCTGCGGCAAAATCAACTTTGGCCTGAGTCAGACGCGCCTCATAGCCAAGGGTCGATTGCAAGACGATGTTTTCCCGCAAAGTCAATAACTGCGATTTGGTATCGAACAAACCATTGTACGCATCCAGAGTGAGACTGGATTTATCTTCCATCTGAACCTTGGCATGCAGTTCGTTAAGTTCAACATTATTGGGATTGGTGACGTCTTGTGTCGCTGATTTCGCCCACAATTCGTAGGGCCGCTGGTCTGGCGTGTATCCAGAGAGGCGCGGCGATTCCATCGTTATCTTGGTGCCAGATACTACCAGATCGCCGATATCCAGCGGCAGCTTCACAAGCATCCGGAACGGATTGAAAACAGATATCGCCGCAATGGCGAGCAACGCTACAACCACAGCCGCCGGCACCACCTTGCGCATGAGGCGGACGCGACGGCTGTGACGCGCCGCCAATGCAAAGCGTGCATCCATGCCAGCCTGATAGTTTTGGCCTTGAGCCGAGGTCACACGCCGCTCCGAAATCAGATCGCCAACCGTTGAGCTTGTCTCCGTCTCGGACGACGATGACGGCTGCACTCTACGCTGAGCGCGATTCTTTTACAGCCCGGACTGTCCTGGGGCTTAACAGGATGAGTGTGACCGAAACGGGGCAGAATCCCGTATGGATATCTTATGTATGGGCAAAGATATCGTCATTCTCCCAACCGTAAAGATCAAGAGCCGCCCGCGTCGGCAAAAACTGAAAACAGGCCTGGGCCAATGCTTCGCGGCCTTCACGAGCCAGCATGACATCAAGCTTTTCGCGCAACGCATGCAGATGCAGCACATCGGACGCGGCATAAGCGAGTTGCGCATCGTTAAGCGTTTGGGCGCCCCAATCGCTGGACTGTTGTTGTTTTGAGAGTTCGATACCGAGCACTTCGCGCACCAGATCCTTCAGGCCATGGCGATCCGTATAGGTGCGCACCAGTTTCGAGACGACCTTGGTGCAATAGACCGGCTGTGGCATGACGCCAAATGCGTGCGAGAGCACTGCGAGATCGAAGCGCGCGAAATGAAAAATCTTGGTGATGTTAGGATTGCCAAGCAGTTTCTTCAAATTCGGCGCATCGGTGTGACCGACGGGAATCTGAACCACATCGGCGGTGCCATCGCCATTTGAGAGCTGCACCACGCACAGCCGATCCCGATGCGGATTGAGACCCAGCGTTTCGGTATCGATCGCAACCGAGTGTGTGTAGCGCGACAAGTCCGGCAAATCGCCACGATGTAGACGGATGGTCATTGTTGAAAAACTCGGCTCACAAAAAACCCCAAGTCGATATGGCCAAAGTACCGCTCAAAACCGTAACAGACGAGGGACGAGCGATGCTGAAATGCGGGTCTGGTTAATTAAAAAGTGCACCAACATGGTGAAAACTTTGGTGCCAAGATTTCGTGCTAAGACTAGATGGTGCCCAGGAAAGGACTCGAACCTTCACGGCCGTTAAGCCACTGGCACCTGAAGCCAGCGCGTCTACCAATTCCGCCACCTGGGCCTTAAGAGCGGTTAGTACGGATCGACCGCGCGCTTGTCAAATACACCGGATAAGGCCCAAATGGCCTGTACAGTTTTCGGTCGATGGCGTATCGCGGAAGCGAAAACGCTGCCTCATAACATCCCATGGAACGCGTCAATGGCCGACCCGATAAACACACTTGTTACGGTATTTGGAGGATCGGGTTTCCTCGGCCGCCACGTCGTCCGAGCCCTTGCCAAACGCAATTACCGTATCCGGGTGGGGGTACGGCAGCCGGAGCTGGCAGGTCATTTGCAACCTTTGGGCAGAGTTGGCCAGATTCACGCCGTGCAGGCCAATGTACGCCATCCCGCCTCGGTTCAGGCGGCGGCACGCGATGCCAGCGTGATCGTCAATCTCGTCGGCATCCTGTCTGAAAGCGGCGCACAGCGCTTCGACGCTGTGCAAGCTCAGGGAGCGGCCACACTTGCTGCGACGGCAAAAAACATCGGCGCCCGCATGGTGCATGTCTCGGCGATTGGCGCGGATGAAAATTCCAGTTCGCGTTATTCCCGCTCCAAGGCCGCAGGCGAAAAAGCGGTGCTGGCAACCTTGCCATCGGCGACGATTTTCCGCCCGTCAGTGGTCTTTGGTCCGGAGGATGGGTTCACCAACCGCTTCGCGTCACTGGCGCGAATTTCCCCGATTCTTCCGCTGATTGGCGGCGGGGTGACAAAACTTCAACCGGTGTTCGTGGGCGACGTTGCAACCGCCATTGCCGATGCCGTTGATGGCCGGGCCAAATCTGGGGCCACTTACGAACTCGGCGGCCCCGAAGAGATGACCCTGCGGACGGCCATTGAGATGATTCTGGCTATGATCGGCGCGTAATCCTTTGCTGGTGACGCTGCCCTTTGGGCTTGCAAACTTGCAGGCGACATTCTTGCAGTTCGCGCCTGGCCCCTTGAAGCTTACACCAGATCAAGTCGAACTGCTGCGCACCGACAATGTGGTCTCAGAGGCAGCAAAGGCTGCGGGCTTAACGTTGGAAGGTCTTGGCATCACGCCAGACTCACTCGAGGCAATCGCCCCATCCTATTTGTGGCGATTCCGCAAGACCGGGCAATTCCAGCGCTAGACTAAAGCCTCGCAACGGTATTGGTTCAAGTTATTTGCCAAGCGCAAGCCCGATCAAACCAAGCGTGCCAATAATAACACGCCACCACGCAAACAGCCCAAATCCATTGTTCGATACGTAATCCAAAAACAGCTTCACCACGATCAAGGCCGCGACAAACGACGTCACAAAGCCCACGATCACCAGCATCGTGTTATTGGCTGTCATCTGGCCGTAATTTTTGTAAAGATCGTAGGCGAACGCGCCTGTCATGGTTGGAATGGCGAGAAAAAACGAGAATTCCGCCGCCGCGCGCTTGTCAGCCCCGAACAGCATTGCGGACACAATGGTTGCACCCGAACGCGAAACACCGGGGATCATGGCCATACACTGCGCAAAGCCAATGCCGAAATACATGGGCAGCGGAAACGATGTCGCATCATGATATCGAGGTTTTAGATTTTGCTGATCGACCCACAGCAGCACCGCACCGCCAACAATAAGCGAGAAACACACCACCCACGGATTGAACAGCACACCCTTGATAATTGAATGCGCCGCGGCGCCAATGATGGCAGCGGGCAGAAAGGCGATGAGTATGCCAATGACAAATCGCCGCGCCGCAGGATCGGAAAACATGCCGCGTGCGATTCGCCATAGCTTGTTGAAATAAACCGACAGGATTGCGAGAATCGCCCCCAGTTGGATCAGCACCACAAACGTCTTCCCGAAGGCGTCATCGTCAAAACCGAAAAACCGCTCCAGAAGCAACAAATGTCCGGTCGAAGACACAGGAAGAAACTCGGTCAATCCCTCAACGAGGCCGAGAATGAGCGCTTTAAAAAAATCGAATGTCATGGATTGCAATCCACAATGAAGAAGGGGCCCGCGAAGGCAAGCCGTTGTCGCCTATTCGCTCTAAAGCCGCAATGTCTAATTAGGAAATGTGAAGTACTCGTAATAGACCATTGCCTACATAACCATCTTCGTTAGTTTGCGCCTCCTCTAGTTACATAGCTCGATCCCTCTTGCCTATGGCTTTGGTGCCGAGACGAACATTCAGGCCTTCATGTTTACACTCTTCCATCATCCGATTTGCCCAAGATCGCGCTTCATCCGTCTTGCACTTGGCGAACACGATCTTGAATCACAACTCGTGGAAGAGCGCGTGTGGGAGCGACGGGAACCATTTCTTATTCTCAATCCGGCGGCGACCACGCCGGTTTTGATTGTAGAGAGCACGCCAGCAATCCCCGGCGCCCCTATCATCACGGAATATCTCAATGAGACTTGCGGAGGTCTGCTTGGCGAACATCGGCTGCTGCCAGAAAACATGAGCGAGCGCATCGAAGTCCGACGGCTAATAGCGTGGTTCAACGACAAGTTCCATGATGAAGCGAGCGGACCGCTGGTGACCGAACGCGTCTACAAGCGTTACATGACTGTCGAACAGGGCGGCGGCGCGCCAGAGACCGACGTGCTGCGCGCGGCAAAAGCAAATGTGCGCTATCATCTGGCCTATATTGGCTGGCTGGCACGGACACGCAACTTTCTCGCAGGCGATCGGCTCACCTACGCCGACCTTGCCGCAGCGGCGCATCTGTCGGTCATCGATTATCTGGGCGATGTGCCATGGCACGAGGACGATGCAGCAAAGGCCTGGTACGCACGGATCAAATCCCGCCCGGCGTTTCGTTCGCTGTTGAACGAAAGACTGGCGGGCATACCAGCCTCAAGCCATTACACAAATCTGGACTTCTGAGCGGACATCTGAGCATGGCATCCGCCGCCGATGGTACCACGATCAAGACCGCGCTCGCACAACAGGCGCATGCGCAAGGCTTTGGCATTATGGGCATCACCGCGCCCGATGCCATCGGCGCGGCACCCGAACGGCTGAAAACATTTCTTGAATCCGGCGCACATGGCGACATGGACTGGCTCGCCCGTGATCCCGCCCGACGCGGTGACCCGCGCACACTGTGGAGCGAGGTGCGCTCCATCGTCATGCTTGGCGTGAACTACGGTCCCGACGAGAATCCGCTGGCGATTCTGGAGCAACGCACGCGCGGCGCAGTTTCCGTTTACGCGCGTGGTGACGATTATCACGACGTGATCAAAAAGCGTCTCAAAATACTAGCCCGCTGGCTCACGGCGAGAGTCGGCGGCGACGCGAAAGTTTTTGTCGATACTGCCGCCGTGATGGAAAAACCGCTGGCGCAAGCGGCGGGCCTGGGTTGGCAGGGCAAACATACCAACCTGGTGTCGCGCGAATTCGGTTCGTGGCTATTTCTCGGCGCAATTTTCACCACGCTTGAGTTGCCGCGCGATCAGGCCGACATCGATCATTGCGGCTCATGTCAGGCCTGTCTGGAGATTTGTCCGACCGCAGCATTTCCCGCACCCTACCAGCTCGATGCACGGCGATGCATTTCATATCTGACGATCGAGAACAAAGGGCCGATCCCGCACGAGTTTCGTGCGGCCATCGGCAATCGCATTTACGGTTGCGATGACTGTCTGGCGGCTTGCCCATGGAACAAGTTCGCCCAACAAGGCCATGAGGCGAAGCTTGCTGCCCGGGAGGAATTGCGTGCGCCAGAACTTTCACAGCTTGCGCAGCTCAACGACACCGCGTTTCGCGCAATGTTTGTCAAATCGCCCGTCAAACGCATCGGTCGCGATCGCTTTATCCGCAATGTGCTCATCGCTATCGGCAATTCGAATGAACCTGCACTGGCGGGCGAAGCGGCGCTCCTGCTTGAGGATAAAAGCCCGCTGGTACGCGGCGCGGCCGTTTGGGCGCTATCGCAATTGCTCTCACCTGCCAACTTTCAGGCACAGGCATTGCAGCGTGGAGCATCGGAGCTTGATGAAACCGTGCAGCAGGAGTGGCACTTGGCGTCCAGTAAACTGCACGCAACGAGCGTCAAGACAGCTCGCTGACTGCAGCAAGCATGCGGGCAAGATCCTGCGGGCGCGACAAGCGATGGTCACCATCCTGAACAAGCGTCAGCACAACATCATCACTCGGCAAACAATGCGTGAGGGAAAAAGCATGCTGCCATGGCACATCGGGGTCCTGCGCACCCTGTAAAATGCGTATTGGACATCCGGTCTCGATCATGCCGCCAAGCAGAAGATGATTGCGGCCCTCCTCGATCAGCTTGCGCGTGATCGGGTATGGCTCGCCATAATCCGAGGGGCGATACCAGACACCTTTGGCGTCGATGTCATCGCGCGCTTCAGGCGACAAATTCTTCCACATCAATTCTTCCGTGAAGTCTGGCGCAGGCGCGATCAGCACGAGCCCCGCCAGCTTGGCGCGCGCTTTTGCGCGGTCACGCTTTGCCAAAGCGCGCGCCAGAAGCAACGCCATCCATCCGCCCATGGAGGATCCGACGATGATTTGCGGACCTTCGCAAAACGCATCGAACACGGCGACGCTTTCCTCATGCCACCGTCCGATGGTGCCATCGATAAAGGCTCCGCTGGATTCGCCATGCCCTGAATAATCGAACCGTGTGCAGGCCCGTTTGTGCTCAATCGCCCACGCATCGAGCGCCTGGGCCTTGGTGCCCTTCATGTCCGAATTGAAACCGCCTAACCAGAACAGCCCCGGTGCAGCACCGTGTCTCGCGCGCACCGCAATCCGCCGGCTATCTGTCCCATTTCCAACCTCGATGAAGACTGGAGGCATTGACGAGTTTTCCAAATGGTTCACCGAATGAGCCATGAATTATGCGTGATAAGCGCGACGCTTCTGAAGTTAACTTTGCGCGCTGTTATTGCTGCCTGTCGCATCAGGCGTCAACGGCCACGTTTCCGCCGGGAACAGGATTGCTTGCAGATTGGATTTTGTCCAACAATTGACACCTTGCAGGCAACCTCTTCTTGCGGACAGGCATTGCCCCCTTACGTAAGCATGGCTAATAGATCGTCACGGATGTGACCGGATTGCCTCACATGTAAAGGTTTTATAAGGGTTTTGGGCTGCCGGGTGTATTATGGCGCTTGCCCCCAGGGCTTTAATCCTTCACACTGGCAACTTCACTAATAACATCGGAGAGTTACCCATTCGCCGTCCCAACAGAGCCCCAGCCGTTGCCGCAAAAGACGGGCCACGCACCAACGATGAAATTCGCAATCACGAAATTCAGCTGATCGATCAAACCGGAGTCAACATTGGCGTCACCGAAACGGTGGTCGCCATCAAGATGGCCATGGAAGCTGGTATGGATCTCGTTGAAATTTCTCCCAATACCAATCCTCCCGTATGCAAGATTATGGACTACGGGAAGTATAAGTATTCGGCGCAGAAAAAAGCCGCCGAGGCCCGCAAAAAACAAAAGATTGTCGAGATCAAGGAGATCAAACTCCGGCCGATGATTGATGATCACGATTACGGCGTGAAGTTACGCGCGATGCTGCGGTTCTTCGAGGAAGGCGACAAGGTCAAGATCACCTTGCGTTATCGCGGACGCGAAATGGCGCATCAGGAAATCGGTACCAAGCTCCTGGATCGCGTCAAATCGGAAGTCGCCGAAGTCGCCAAGGTCGAACAGGACGCGCGCTTTGAAGGCCGCCAAGTCGTGATGGTGCTGGCGCCACGTTAAAATTTTAAAGATGCATAAGCAAAGGGCGTCGCATTGCTGCGGCGCCTTTTGTTTATGAGTCTTGTATTTGAGCCTTATATTTATGCAATAAATGAAACGCAGCGACCGGCACGATTAAGAACCGCGTGCTGCCTCCCAGCGTCCTGAGCAAGCGGTACTGGAAGAGTTCCCGGTCCATTTTCCGGACCCCGAATTGCCGCTCAGCTTGCCGCTGCCGCTGGCCTTTTGATCGCCACGCCCGATGGCAACACTGACGCTGCCCTCGTCACTCACCCGGCCAGAAATCTCAAAACTACCCTCACCCGCATAGGCGATGCGGCCATCGGCAACCTTCACCGCATAGCTATAGGCAGGATCGCAGTTGCCGGATTGGGTAATGATGGTGACTTTCCATGCCCCGTCATAAGTCGCGGCTGCGCGAGCGGTATCCATCAATGCCATCGCGGCGATGAATGCCAAGGCAGCGAATATCCACCGTGCTGTTGCTGGCCATGCGGAGTCCTGAACAACGGCAGCAATTCTGATGGCAACAGTGTTGGCCCGCCTGGTCATGAAAGATCCTTCGGAAAATCCTTGGGAAAATATAAACTGAGAGCGCGGGTATAGGCTGAATAGGGCCTTTTTGCCAATGGCGCATGGCAATTTGCCCTGGTCACGGCGCGTTAAACGTTGCCAATTTGCCCCTGCTCTGCCATAAGCGCAGCCTTCACCGCCCGGCTGAATAAGGGCTGCCGTGGCGGTGTTTGTGCTGATTTTATCCAGACCGATCTCGTCGAGAGGATTTAGTCGAGCATTTTCAACGCTCTAGCGAGCATTTTAGTCGGCATGACGCCCCTCTATGGGCGGTTTCATGCTCGGCAATAGGAGAGCTAAATGCCCAAGTTGAAGACCAAATCGGGCGCTAAAAAGCGCTTTAAAGTAACCGCGACCGGCAAAGTGGTGTCAGCCCATGCCGGCAAGCGGCACGGCATGATCAAGCGGACGAAGAAGCAGATTCGTCAGCTGCGCGGCACGCGCATCCTGTTCAAAACCGACGGCGACAACATCAAAAAGTACTTTTTGCCAAACGCCTGATCGCCAGCCGCGTTGATAGCGCGGTTCATCTCAGCCTTGCCGCGTTTACGCGGCAGTTAGTCACCATTTTCAGATGAAGGAGATCAGTCATGGCTCGCGTCAAACGCGGTGTGACGGCTCACGCCAAACACAAGAAAGTCTACAAGGCCGCCAAAGGTTTCTACGGCCGCCGCAAGAACACCATCCGCGCCGCCAAGGCTGCTGTCGATAAGGCTGCTCAATACGCCTTCATTGGCCGCAAGCTGAAGAAGCGCACGTTCCGCGCGCTATGGATTCAGCGCATCAATGCTGCAGTCCGTCCGCTCGGCATGACCTACAGCCGATTTATCGACGGCCTCGCCAAGTCGGGCATCGTTGTCGATCGGAAGGTGTTGTCGGATCTCGCTATCCACGAGCCCACGGCATTCCAAGCCATCGCTGAAAAGGCCAAAGCCGCGCTCGCGGCTTAAGCCTTGCACCGCTTGTACGAGGCCGGCACGACCGGGGCGTAAATCGTCCCGCTTCGTTCGGCTGGGCTGATTCATCCCCGCCGGACGGTTTTATCAAAATCCGTTCCGATGGGGCTTTGTGATGTCCGACCTTGCCAAACTCGAAGCTGAAATCCTCGCTGCCGTTGCAGCAGCCAGCGACGAAGCTGCACTTGAATTTGTCCGTGTCGGCGCACTTGGCAAAAAGGGATCGATCTCCGCGCTGCTTGCGACGCTGGGGAAGATGTCACCCGAACAGCGCAAGACCGAAGGTGCTGCAATCAATGCCGCCAAGGATGCCGTTACGCAGGCACTTGCCGCACGCCGCGATGTCCTGAAAAGCGCCGCGCTCGATGCGCGTCTTGCGTCTGAGACCATCGACGTAACCTTGCCGGTGCGCGAGCCAGCCCCTGAGCAAGGCCGCATTCACCCTATCAGCCAGGTGATGGATGAACTCACCGCGATCTTCGCCGACATGGGCTTTGCCATCGCTGAAGGGCCGGACATTGAGACCGATGACTACAACTTCACCAAACTGAATTTCCCCGAAGGCCATCCGGCGCGGGAAATGCACGACACGTTCTTCTTCAATCCAAAGGAGGACGGCTCGCGGCTGCTCCTGCGCACCCACACTTCACCCGTGCAGGTGCGCACGATGCTCAATCAGAAACCGCCTATCCGCGTGATCTGTCCGGGCCGCACCTATCGCTGCGACTCAGACCAGACCCACACGCCGATGTTCCATCAGGTTGAAGGCCTTGTCATCGACAAGGGTGCGCACCTCGGCCACCTGAAATGGATTCTGTCTGAATTCTGCAAGGCGTTTTTCGAAGTCGATAACGTCAATATGAAATTCCGTCCGTCCTTCTTCCCGTTCACCGAGCCGTCGCTCGAAGTGGATATCCAGTGCCGCCGCGACAAGGGTGAAATCCGTTTCGGCGAAGGCAACGACTGGCTCGAGATTCTGGGTTGCGGCATGGTGCATCCGAATGTGCTGCGTGCCTGCGGCATCGATCCCGATGTCTATCAAGGTTTTGCCTGGGGCATGGGTATCGACCGCATCGCGATGCTGAAATACGGCATCCCGGATTTACGCCAGATGTTTGAAGCCGATGGACGCTGGCTCAATCATTACGGCTTCAAACCGCTTGAAGTGCCGACGTTGGCTGGAGGGTTGAGCGTTTGAGAATTGAAACATCCGATTTTCACTACTCCTGTTGAGCTCGCGCAATCTGTTCCCTCCCCCCTTGTGGGGGAGGGTCAGGGAGGGGGGTAACTCGCAGTTGCCTCACGCAACGATGAGAACCGGCCACGTAGTCGTGCGAAACAACTTCGCCAGACAATGACGCGCGCCGAAACGTTGCTATGGGTTATATCAAGGCCCATCGAGTAGATGGACTTGGTCTTCGGCGGCAGATGCCGATTGGGGGTTATGTCATCGATTTCATCTGTCTCGCAGCCAAGCTCGTTGTTGAACTTGATGGTGAAAGCCACGATTTCATTTCGCGACAAATTATGGATGCCCGACACGATGCGTTTCATCGCGTCTCAAAGTTTTACCGTGTTGCGCTCTTACCAATGAGAAGGTCGCTGACAAATCATGGCATTTATGTTGGTGAGCAATTCGTAGTCTGTCTAATCTTCCATTTCTAATCTACCCGCGCCGCCCGACCGCTCCCCCTACAAGGCTGGGGAGGGATCGAGTTGCATACCATGAACGCGCGTTCATCACAAATCTACATGCAATTATTGTCGCGCTGCTCACGCTCATTTGAGGCTCTTACCTACACATTTCAGCTATAGCGAGACAGACGAAACTAACTCTCGAATCCGTAAAACGGCCTATCGGGCATACCTGTCTGCGCTCATGGATCAAATCAACGCACCGACAAGTGAAACTTTGAATCATTTGCTAAAATGCGAATTTGAGCTGTTTGCTGTCGCCTCGGACGCTACAATTCGGAAAATAGCTGAATTCTCGAACTATATGACAGCCACTTCATACGAGAACAAAAACAAGCGGGATCATGCCTTACATAAAAGGCAGCTTTCTGAAGTGCTGCTCGCCATGAGAAACGACTGTTTCGAAAAAACTCGGCTTTCAGTGAGTACGCCTTCCTACTATTACCAATGGAATAACGAATGCCGGGAAAATGAAATTCACCTTCTCCTGGCTGAAAGAGCATCTCGATACTGACGAGCCGCTTGAGAAGATCGCGGACAAGCTCACCATGATTGGGCTTGAGGTTGAACGCATTGATGACAAAGCCAAGGCGCTCGCGCCGTTCATCATTGCAAAGGTGATCTCCGCCGAACAGCATCCTAACGCGGATCGCCTGCGCGTGTGCATGGTGGACACCGGCGACGGCAGCGCGGCGGTACAAGTTGTGTGCGGGGCACCCAATGCGCGCGCTGGTCTTATCAGCGTGTTCTCGCCACCGGGGACTTACATTCCCGGCAAGAACATCACTCTGGGGATAGGATCCATTCGCGGCATTGAGAGCCGCGGCATGCTTTGCTCGGCCGCAGAACTCCAGCTCTCGGAAGAACACGACGGCATCATCGAACTGCCCACTGACGCACCCGTCGGCAAGCCTTACGCGGAATGGGCCAGCATCGGCGATCCGGTCCTCGAAATCAATTTGACGCCGAACCGTGCCGACTGCACCGGCGTGCATGGCATCGCGCGTGATCTCGCCGCCGCTGACATGGGTGTCTTCAAAGACCCCGCCCCCAAACCCATCAAGGGTGAATTTCCCTCGCCTGTGCAGGTGACGATCGAAGACCCTTGCTGTGTCCGGGATTTGCGCTGCGCCTTGTGCGTGGCGTCAAAAACGGCCCGTCGCCGGAATGGCTGCAAAAGCGCCTGACCTCCATTGGATTGCGCCCAATCAATGCCCTGGTCGATATCACCAACTTCATGACCTTCGATCGCGGTCGTCCGCTGCATGTGTTCGATGCCGCCAAAGTGACGGGCAATCTCACTGTGCGTCGTGCACGCAAAGGCGAGACGCTGACGGCATTGGACGGCAAAACCTACTCGCTCGACGAAGGCATGTGTGTGATCGCCGACGAACATGGCGTTGAATCGCTTGCCGGCATCATGGGTGGCGAAGCTTCAGGATGCTCGGAGCAAACCACCGACGTGCTGATTGAATTGGCGCTGTGGAATGAAATCAACATCGCGCAAACAGGCCGCAAGCTTGGCATCAATTCGGACGCCCGCTATCGTTTTGAGCGCGGCGTCGATCCTGCCTTCATGGTGCCGGGACTCGAGATGGCCACCAAGCTTGTCATGGACCTGTGCGGCGGCACGCCCTCGGAAAACGTTATCGGCGGCAAAAGTTACAGTGATGATCGCATCGTTGATTTCCCGATCAATGAAGTCAAACGCCTCGCAGGCCTTGATGTCCCGTTTCCCGAGATGCGGCGCATCCTAAGCCATCTCGAATTCATGGTGGCGGGCACTGGGCCGGTCGTAAAAATCGCGGTGCCGTCCTGGCGCGCTGATGTGCATGGCAAGGCTGACATCGTTGAGGAAATCGTGCGCATTGTCGGCGTCGATCACGTCCCATTGACGCCGTTCGAGCGCGGTGATGCACCGCGCAAACCGGTTTTAACCTCCATTCAGTTGCGCACGCGCCGCGCCAAGCGCGCGCTGGCGGCGCGGGGACTGACTGAGGCCGTCACCTGGTCGTTCGTCTCAAAACAGCAAGCTGACCTGTTTGGCGGGGGAAGTGCAGCTTTGACGTTGGCTAATCCGATTGCATCGGATCTTTCCGACATGCGGCCCTCGCTCATTCCGGGCTTGATTGGTGCTGCTCAAGCCAATGTCGATCGCGGTTTTGCCGACGTCGCACTTTTCGAAGTCGGTCAGATCTTCAAAGGCGATCAGCCGCAGGATCAATACATAGCGGCAAGCGGCGTGCGCCGTGCCCTTGCATCCTCCAAAGGCATTGGCCGTCATTGGTCGGGTACAGCGAGCGTCGACGCGCTCGACGCGAAGGCGGATGCGCTCGCCGTGCTTGCGGCAGCGGGCGCGCCGATGCAAGCATTGCAAATCGTCCCCGGCGGTGCAGAGAATTTTCCGGCCTGGCTGCATCCTGGTCGTTCCGGCACCATCCAGATTGGCCCCCAAAACATTCTGGGCGTGTTCGGCGAATTGCATCCGCGCGTGCTGGAAACGTTGGGTGCCGAAGGACCGCTGGTCGCGTTTGAAGTGATCCTCGATCGGATTCCTGAAGGCAAGACGAAGCCCACGCGGGCAAAACCGCAACTCGACCTGTCACCGTTCCAGCCGGTGTCGCGCGATTTCGCCTTCATTGTCGATCGCAGCGTGAAAGCTGGCGATATCGTCCGCGCCGCGCAAGGAGCGGACCGCAAGCTGATCACCAATGTGACCGTGTTCGACGTCTATGAAGGCAAAGGGATTGACGATGATAAGAAGTCGATCGCAATTGCCGTCACATTGCAGCCGCAGGAAAAAACCTTGACCGATCAGGAGATCGACGCGGTGGCTGCGAAGATCGTCACTGAAGTGACAAAGAAAACGGGCGGCGCGCTGCGGGGATAAATCTCACGAGATTTTCATGCTGGCGCGGCGACAACGTCCTGCGTCAGCATGAGGTCGCAATAAGCGAAACCATCGCGCATCACACATTCACCCGGCAACACCGACAAGCGACGCGCTAACATCGGCCCCGCAACAACACAGGTGTGAAACTCCCCATTCTCACCGCAAGGATCGATTCCCGCGGGCAGGTCGGTAAGCAAAGCCTCGTCGAATTTCCGTCCTGCGAATGAGGCGGGCAGCTTTGCGCAATCGACAGTCGCGATGTAAGCCTCGATCCCGCTTGAGATCATCTTCCGCGCGAGCTCTGCTGTGGGACGGCCCCACAATGGAAATACCGGAGTGATGCCGCTGCCCTCCAGTTTCGCTTCACGATAGGAGCGCACATCTTCGAGAAACAGATCGCCGAAGATCATATGCGTCACTCCTTGTTCTTTGGCTGAAGCCAGCGCAACCGTCATGCGTTCTTCATAGATGGCGTTCGGACAAGGATAGGGGATTGGGACGATCAGAGGCGGCAATCCTGCCGCTTCAAGCTGTGCCCGCAGAATGTCATCGCGCACACCGTAAATCGAAACGCGGCCGAACGTCTCGGTCATCGTCGTCAGCGCTCCGACCACTTCAAACATTTTCAATTGGCGGACTTCGTGAAGGGCAAAGGCGCAGTCCTTGCCACTCGACCAGGAAATCATGGCCTTCATCATGGCCTTCATCGCGAAGTGCCCTGCCGCTTGTTTGAGGGTTTCGGCACCTCCACTTCCTTCAATACACCTATCTTGCGTAAAGCCGCCTCCGCAGCGCGCTCGCCGGATTCCCAAGCGCCGCCCACCGTGCCCCACCGGGTTTCGTGCGCCGCCTCACCTGCAAAAAACAAACTTGCCAAAGGCTCCATCAATGCTTTGCGCAATGGCTGGCCACCGGGCGATGCCGCTGACATCGCCCCCATGACATACGGCATCTCGTTCCATCGGGTCGCAGCTTTACGTTTCACGAGACTGGCAACATCAGCTCCGAACAGCTTCGTTAGCCATTCAATGGCAAACGCCACCATTTCGGCCTCTCCGCGCGCCGATATCTCCGCGCCGAACGACCCCGCGACATCAACCTGACATAACGAGGAGCCACCAACATTGGCAAGCAACAATCCTGTGCGACGATCGCTGCTTTGCTCAACAACGACATCGTCACGATTAAGACCAAGCGGATTTCCCGGTAATTCGAGCGCAATGCGGTCATAACTGCCGAGGCTGAGCCTTCCCATTGCATCCAGCTGACGCTTGGGAAGTTCCGGTGTGAATTTGATCTTTCCAGCAGCAAGGACATTGGTAGATGCTGTCACGATCACTGCTCTAGCCGTGAACGTGCCTGCCGGCGTTTCCACCAGTACGCCACGTCCACCCCATGTCACCCGTGTTGCCGGCGTGGACAACGCCACTGGCAGGGACTCAGCAAGCTTGGAAACCAATGTGCCGACACCCTGACGGCAGCCAGATGGCATATCGCGTGGCAGGGCCATGGATTGATCTATCGCTGACAGATCTTTGAGATCCTTGCCGGTGGCATAAGCACCGAGCAAGAAATCCGATGTCCCTGCCCATTCGCGCAAATCCTGCGGCATCGCGGTGGCACAGGACATATCAACCCTGCCGCGCGCGGCATCTGTGATGGCGCGATTGGCGCGCACCAGCGTGGCAAGAAAATCTTCCGTCTCGCCGGCACGTGCATTGCGGCGACCAATGCGGATTCGCTGTCCGCGCGATACCGGATAGATATCCATCCCCACACCGCGCGCGAGCTTCACCACCGGATTAATGTCGGAGCTATAAAGCCAGCGCGCCCCACGATCGAACGGCATGGCGAATGTTGTATCGCTTGCGCACCGGCCTCCCTTTACGGCAGTGGCTTCAAGCACAAGCACTTTGCGATTGGCCGCGGCAATGCGCCGACCAGCCGCAATACCGGCGGCGCCGGCGCCGATCACAATAACATCAACATCCCGCGGCAACGGTGCGGCGATGGCGCGCGGGACAAAGGAGGGGAGAGCTGCAAGCGCCGCGGAGCCGGACAAAAAATCGCGACGCGTAAATGTCATATCATGGTTTCCAAAATTAAACTGGTGAAGGCAATATCACGCAAATTTGCCGCATTGGCGACGCGGCAGCAACGGTCATGGTGAATGTTTGATTATTAGCCCTATCCGGGCATGAACCAAATTGAAATCGCTTTCGGCAATCATGCGATAGAAAAACAAATGAAGACAACATGCCCGGGAGGAGGCAGCCAGCATGGGCTTCGTGCTCGATACGGTCGGAAAGCTGATTGCCAGATATTTGCAGAAGGAAGTGCCGGGCTATGAACCGTTCACACCCAGCGATCCCGAGCGGCTGCGCGGCCTGATCCACCCCGGCGATGTGTTGCTCGTCGAAGGCAACAATCGGGTTTCCGGCATTATTAAATATCTCACCCAATCGACATGGTCACATGCCGCGCTGTACGTCGGTCCGATCGAAGGCGCGATGGAGCCCAATGGCGAACCCCATGTGCTGATTGAAGCCAACATTGGCGAAGGCGTCACCTCTGCGCCATTGTCAAAGTACCTCGCCTTCCACACCCGTTTATGCCGTCCGGTAGGACTGGACCATGAGGACCGTACAACAGTTTGCCGCTACGCAATCAACCGTATCGGGTTCGGGTACGACACCAAGAATATCATCGATCTGATGCGCTATCTGATCCCGCTACCCATCCCGCAGCGCTGGCGGCGGCGCATGATTGCATTCGGCTCAGGCGACCCCACCAAGATCATTTGCTCGGCACTAATCGCACAGGCATTCAGCGCAGTACGTTATCCGATCCTGCCGAGGATCACGCAGGCCGCGAGCCGCCAAGCCAAAAAAGAAATTTTGCATATCCGCGATTCTTCGCTCTACATGCCGCGCGATTTTGACATCTCGCCGTATTTTGAAGTTGTCAAACCAACCATAGTTCGCGGCTTCGATTACACCGCGCTGCATTGGGCCGACACGCCGAAGCCGCCTGCGGAGGTGGAGGACGTAACAGACCCCTTCCCAGAGGGAATTTTTGAGACGCCGGAGGCGCCGCTCGCGCCGGGACATGCCCTCGCAACTCCCTTGACCCAAACTTCAGCGCGTCACAAACGCTCCCTCTGAGTTCAATTTCCAAAAGCTTCGTCCGCCCTTGCTGAGAACGCTTGGCATATCTACCTCTGCAATCCATTTGCGATTTTATGTTATGCAATCGCCTGGACTGTAGAGAGGACATCCATGCTTGACGCCGCAATCAAGGCCCTGTCACAAATCTTATCCGCACCGATGCGCGCTATTCTCTGGAAATCGGTCGGACTTGCACTGGTGCTGATTGTTGCTGCAGCTGTCAGCCTGCAGCGTCTCTTGAGCTGGTTCGCAGGATCCGGAGAAATCTGGGCCGAATCGATGCTTGGCCCGGGCTTTCACACTCCGCTCAACGTTTTGGCATGGTTTTCTCGATTGCGGCCGGGTTCGGCATTGTGTTCGGAGCCGTATTCTTGATGCCAGCGATCACCTCACTGGTCGCTAGCGTATTCGTCGATGATGTGGCCGACATCGTCGAGCGTGAGCACTACCCGGCTGAGCGCCCCGGTACAGCATTTCCGCTTGGCCGCGCGATTGTCGAAGGCTCCAAGACAGCGCTGCTCACGATTATCGTTTATCTGATCGCACTGCCCTTCATATTTTTCGCAGGCATTGGATTCATCGTGTTCTTCATTGCAACCGCATGGCTGTTGGGCCGCGAATATTTTGAACTCGCCGCCATGCGATTCCGCTCACCTGAGGAAGCCAAACTGATGCGACGTCAGCATGCCGCAACAGTATTCGCTGCCGGACTTTTCATTGCAGGCTTTGTTTCGATTCCCATCATCAACCTTGCCACACCGCTGTTTGGCATGGCTTTCATGGTCCATATGCACAAGAGGCTGTCAGGATCGCGGCCTGAATTGATCGAACCGGCGCGGACGCGCATGCCTACGGTGTAAGTAAAAGCATCATTCCTTCCTCCGTGCCGGACGGAGAGGTAAAGAATTACACCGTCTTTTCCGGCCAGCGACAGAGATCGTTGATGATGCAGCGTTCGCAGAGCGGTTTTCGCGCCACGCAGGTGTAGCGGCCATGCAAAATCAGCCAGTGATGCGCATGACGTTTGAATTCAGTGGGAACGATCTTTTGGAGTTTCAGCTCGACCTCAAGCGGCGTTTTCCCTGATGCAAGCCCAGTCCGATTGCCAACCCGAAACAGATGCGTGTCTACCGCTATCGTCGGTTCGCCGAACGCCATGTTGAGGACAACGTTAGCGGTCTTTCGCCCTACACCTGGCAATGCCTCCAGCGCCTCGCGTGAACGCGGCACCTCGCCGCCGTGCCGCGCGATCAATTGCTCCGACAGCGAGATGACGTTCTTTGCCTTGTTCCGGTAAAGCCCGATGGTCTTGATGTGCTCGCGAACAGTATCTTCTCCAAGCGCAAGCATCTTCTGTGGTGTATCCGCAAGCGGGAACAAATTGCGCGTAGCCTTGTTGACACCGACATCCGTCGCCTGTGCTGACAATGCCACTGCGACCAGACAGCGTATAGGGATTGATGTGCTCCAGTTCACCCTTGGGCTCCGGGATTGGCCCGGCGAAAACGGCTGAACGCCTCGGTCACTTCCGCGTCAGTCCAAGGACTTAACTTTGGCGATTTTAATTTCAGCGGCTTTAATTTTAGCGGTTTCGCGCTTAGCGATTTTTTCGGCTTCAGTTGTGATTTTGTGGTTTTGGGCCTGACACTCTTTTTTGCCGAACTCAAGTTACGCGGCAACACCTTGACGATTTCTTGTCGAGCAAGAGGCGTTTTGATTTTTGATTTTGCAGTGCTCGTCTTTTTTGCCATGATCCCGGTATAGAGAAACGCCATGGACGACTGCAACCGACTTTGATCGATCAACCTGAGCTGTTTTCCGCGTTGCTCACGCCGCACCGCTCCTTGAGCCGCACTGGCTTTTTTGTGCTGATGGGATTTTGACCGTGGTGAGCTTTATCACCGGCATTGCATTCACCATGATCGGTGCCTGGCCGGTATTCGGATTCTTCGGTCTCGATGTTTTGATTTTGTACTGGGCGTTTCGGGTGAATTTCAGCCGAGCCGCTGCGACCGAGGAAATTGTTGTCACCCCACCGAGTTACGGGTGCGCCGCGTCAGTCACCGCGGCCATGTGATGGAATGGGTGCTCAATCCGCTCTGGGTGCAGCTCGACCAAAAAAAAGATGAAGAATTCGGTATCGAAAAACTTTATCTGGTCTCCCATGGCAAGCGCCTGACGATTGGCAACTTTCTCTGTCCGGACGAAAAACTT
This sequence comes from uncultured Alphaproteobacteria bacterium, assembly GCA_963811795.1. Classification (GTDB taxonomy): domain Bacteria; phylum Pseudomonadota; class Alphaproteobacteria; order Rhizobiales; family Xanthobacteraceae; genus Afipia. Next base: position 133,023 of record CAWESR010000010.1, on the reverse strand, counting down.
AGTTTCGCCAAGGCTTTATTGGCTGCCCTGCAATCCGCCAAACGCGGTCCTGTACATAATCCCCTATCATAAAACAAATTCAGGAATCGGGTGGTTCGCCTGAGCCTGTCGGCCTAGATTTGGCTCATGATGAAACTTGCCACGAAAAAGATTGAGACGGATTTGGCACCAGCCGGACAACCCATTGTATCAGGTGAGGCCGGCAAACCCACGTTGCACGATTACGACGCCGTGCGTCGCGCCATCGCATTTATATCCGAGCATTGGCGCACACAACCAACTATCGAGGCGATGGCGGATGCCGCCCATCTCACGCCCGATGAATTGCATCATCTGTTCCGCCGGTGGGCAGGCTTGACGCCGAAGGCTTTCATGCAGGCCTTAACGCTCGACCATGCCAAACGCCTGCTACGTGACTCTGCCAGCATTCTCGATGCCGCTTATGATTCCGGTCTTTCCGGTCCTGGCCGGCTGCACGATCTTTTTGTGACTCATGAAGCGATGTCGCCCGGTGAATGGAAAAAGGGCGGCGAGGGTCTGATGTTGCGTTACGGTTTTCATCCCTCGCCATTTGGCACGGCTGTAGTGATCGCAAGCGAACGCGGGCTCGCGGGCCTTGCATTTGCCGACGAAGGTGAAGAACAACCGGCACTTGCTGACATGCAACGGCGCTGGCCTTTGGCGACTTATGTTAAGGCACAGGCCGAGACGGCCATGTTGGCTCAATCGGGTTTTCGATGCGACACAGTGGCGACAAGACCAGCCACTGCGCGTGGTGCTGATCGGCACTGACTTTGAAGTGCGGGTCTGGGAAACGCTGCTGAAAATTCCGATGGGCCGCGCCACCACCTATTCCGACGTCGCAAATAAAATCTGCGTCGCCGAAAGCCTCCCGCGCTGTCGGAGCAGCAGTCGGCAAAAATCCAATTTCTTTTGTGGTGCCGTGCCACCGCGTGCTCGGCAAGAGCGGCGCGTTAACGGGCTATCACTGGGGCATTACCCGCAAACAGGCGATGATCGGCTGGGAAATGGGCCGCACAACCGCAGAATAAAAATCCTGCGCGGCACCTCAACCCTTCACCTCTGCCGCCAGATCGAGCTTCGATGCCACTGTGGCATCGGCGTTGAGGCGATAGATCACCGGCACACCTGTTGCAAGTTCGCGCTTGAGAATTTGCTCAGGGTTCAATTTTTCCAGACACCATAATCAGCGCCCGCAACGAATTGCCATGCGCCGCCACCAGCGTGCGTTGACCGCGCAGCACGCAAGGCAAAATTTCCTGAACATAATAGGGCAGCGTGCGCGCCAGCGTATCCTTCAGGCTTTCGCCGCCCGGCGGCGGTACGTCATAAGAACGCCGCCAGATCAGCACCTGGTCTTCGCCCCACTTCACACGGGCATCGTCCTTGTTAAGGCCCGACAGACTCGCCATAGTCGCGCTCGTTCAATGCCTGATTCTTCACGACAGGAATTGCGCTCTGGCCAATCTCAGTGAGTGCAAGCTGCAACGTGTGCTGCGCGCGCGTTAATGCCGATGTGAAGGCAATGTCGAAAACAAGCCCCTGCGCTTTCAACTTGCGGCCTGCTTCCTTCGGCTTCAGAAACGCCCAGCTCGGTCAGCTCGGGATCTTTCCAGCCGGTGAAAAGATTTTTCAGATTCCATTCACTCTGGCCGTGACGCACGAGCACGAGAAGACGATCGCTCATTTGGGAAATTCCGGTTTACGTGTTGCTAGATGTCACTGAGGCCAAGCACGTCGGCCATCGAGTAATGACCAGGCTTGCGCCCATGTGCCCAGAGCGCCGCCTTGATCGCACCGTGCGCAAATATCTTGCGATCCTCAGCCTTATGGGCGAGTTCGATCCGCTCATACGGACCGGCAAAGATCACCGTGTGATCGCCGGCCACCGTACCGCCACGCAGTGTCGCAAAGCCAATGTCACCGGATTTTCTGGCACCCGTATAACCTTCGCGGGCGTGCACCGATCGCTGGTCGAGATCGACGCCGCGACCATCCGCTGCCGCCTTGCCCAGCATAAATGCCGTGCCGGATGGCGCGTCGATCTTCGCCTTGTGATGCATTTCAAGAATCTCGATATCGAAATCCTCATCCAGAGCTTTCGAGACCTGTTTCACAAGCGCGGCAAGCAGATTGACGCCGAGACTCATATTGCCGGACTGCACAACGATGGCGCGCGAGGTGACGCTCTTGATGACGGCATCGTCTGACGGCGACAGTCCCGTGGTGCCGATGACATGCACAAGGCCGCGCTCAGCAGCAATGGCAACGTTGGCGATGGTCGCAGCTGGTACGGTAAAATCGAGGATACCGTCGGCGTTCTTGGACAAGGTCCACAGATCAGCGGACAACTGGACACCATTCGCAGGTAATCCCGCCAGCAGACCGGCATCCTGTCCGAGCAATTCGGAACCCGGCGCCTCCAGCGCGCCGGTGACCACCGCGCCCGGCGTCTCAGAAATGGTGCGTATCAAGGTGCGGCCCATCCGGCCACCGGCACCTGCCACAATCAACCGCATATCGGCCATTTAAGTCCTCATACCGTTCGCAAGATTACCTCTCGCGGTATAGCGGCGCCGGGGCATAACGGCAACTGACCCCAGCAGGGCTTCTGCCAATGATTGTTTCAGATGAGTGAAGCGAGGCCGCTCAGGGTTGCGGGCCATCATACCCTTCGATGATCAACGATTTCGCCCTGTGCATGCGGCGCGCGCATGGCGATGAGCGCTTTGTATTCAGGCGAATGGTAACAGGCGAGTGCGGTCGCATAATCCTTGAACTCGATCACAACATTGCGCGAGCGTGCTGGCCCTTCATGTGCTTCATGGCTACCACCGCGTACCAAAAAGTTCGCGCCGTATTTCTTGAACACGGCGGCGTTGTTGGCGATGTATTCCTTGTAGCCATCCATATTGTGCACATCCATGCGTGCGACCCAGTAACCTTTCGCCATTTATTTCTCCCATCTTGCTTGATTATTGCTACCCGATTACGCACCTGCAATTTCAGTTACGATTGCTTCCATCGCTGCTTTCGGATCGCTTGCTGCGATAATGGGTCGCCCTATCACGAGATAGTCCGCGCCTGCTGCGATGGCGCGCGAGGGCGTCATGATGCGCTTCTGGTCGCCAACGTCACTGCCAGCAGGGCGAATGCCTGGTGTCACAAAACTCATGTGAGGACCGATAATTCCCCGCAAGCTTGCCACTTCTTCCGCCGAGCACACGAGACCATCAATGCCAAGTGCCTGCGCCTGTAACGCACGCGCCTTTACAAGCTCTGCAACATTCAGACGGAATCCCGCAGCATGAAGATCGTCATTGTCGTAGGACGTCAGGACCGTGACAGCGAGAATTTTTAACGGCGATCCTGCACATGCCTCAGCAGCAGCCTGCATGGTCTGGGGATAGGCATGAACAGTGAGAAATGTCGCGCCTGACTGCGCAATACTTTCAACGCCCCGCGTCACAGTGTTGCCGATGTCATGAAGCTTCAGGTCGAGAAAGACTTTCTTGCCTGCATTGGCAAGCCTGCTCACCAGCGGTAGTCCCCCGGCATAAGCGAGCTGATAACCGATCTTGTAAAAGTTCACGCTTTCGCCAAGCCGTTCAATTATGGCCTCGGCGGCGGCAACACTGGAAAGATCGAGAGCGACGATAATGCGATCGCGCAGGTTGATGGGTTCGGACTGCATCACACCTCACATCATACGCTGGGCGGTGTCGATCAGCTGCCGCACGGTTGCGCTCAACAGCTCGGCATCGCGCGGTTCTTTCAGACGGTCCATGTCATCGAAGGCATGACTGGCGAAGGAAAGCGCCATCTGGTTCGGAATCACCATCGCACCACAACCAAGCGCTAACACCTGACGCAGTGCCATGAGTACGCGAATGCCGCCGAACTTTCCATCCGACGCCGCGCCGATGGCAAAGGGGCGTTCGCGAAATACCTGACCGAATGTCTCGTTGCGATCGCGCACCCGCGTCACCCAATCGATGGCATTCTTGAGCAACGGAGGCAGCGAGGAATTATATTCCGGGCTGACAATAAAGACGCCATGATGCGCACCGATCATGCGCTTGAGATCGACGGCGTTTTTTGGGACGCCCGATTTGGTTTCGAGATCGCCGTCGTAAATCGGCAGCGGATAATCACTGAGCGAAATCAGCGTCACCTCCACTTCCGCCAACGCCAGCTCTTTGACGGCCGCTGCCGCCAGACGCACATTGAGCGAGCCGGTGCGGAGTGAACCAGGAATGACAAGAATTTTCAGCGAAGCCATATTATCCAGCACACCTTAATTCCGCACACGATTGATCTAAATCTCGACAAGAGGCAGGGCAGTCGAGACCCACAGCACTAACGTGTTTTAGATGAGGAGAAAACCCGTTTGCGCGACCCTGCATGCTGCGGCATCGCGCGAGAGCCATCAGGTCTTGCGGTAAACCCAAACCCGCGCTGGCGGAAAATTCATCCATATCCGCTCTGACACCTGGGTCTGAATGCCAGGCAAGGATTTCGGAATCGGCGGCGCCACGGAATAGGTGAACTGGATGAAGGGCGCGCCCGACGCCAGCTTTTGAAAGGCATCGCGCATCAGCTTCATGCGAATCAACATTGGCTTGGTGACAAGAGGAAGTCCTGAAACCACCGCGGAGCCCGGTTCATCGAGACTCGCCAACGTCTGGGCAAGATTATAGGCATCGCCTTGAATGATCTGGGCCTGAGGATAGCGCTCACGAAGCAATGCGCAGAATCCGGGATCAAATTCGACCAACACCAATCGCTTCTGATCCACGCCACGTGCGATCAAGGCATCGGTAATGGCCCCCGTGCCAGGTCCCAGCTCAATGACGGGACCGGAAGAATTGATATCGACATAGCGCGCGACCGTCCGCGCCAGAACTTTGCCCGAGGGCATCACCGCGCCCATGTGCAACGGTCTTTCAATCCACGACCGGAGAAACCGCACCTCATCATCGAGGCGAAGCGGTTTTTTCAACGCACGTGCAGTGGACTGAGAGGTCATATGGATACCAACTGGGCTCACCTACACGGATCGTAGATGAGGCGGACCATCAAGTTTCTGCACAAATGGGTAAAGGTGCAAATGAAAACGGTCAAGCCGCCCTGTCATGGGGCGCTGGGACAATTCCCGAAAAAGTCCTTGACCATTTGGAAGAAGCCGGCAGTCTCCGGTTGGGTTTCGCCCGACGACAGTTTTTCGAACTCGGCAAGGAGCTCTTTCTGCTTTTTCGTAAGGTTTTGAGGCGTTTCGACCACGACCTGCACATACATATCGCCCACCTGCCGCGACCGCAGCACCGGCATGCCTTGCGATGCAATACGGAATCTCTGACCTGACTGAGTGCCGGAAGGTATTTTGACCTTGGTTTTGCCTTTCGCGATAGTCGGGACTTCAAATTCACCGCCCATGGCAGCCACCACCATCGACACCGGCACACGGCAATGCAGGTCCGCACCATCGCGCTGGAAGAACTTGTGCGTGGCTATCGAGAGGAAAATGTAGAGATCCCCCGGCGGTCCACCCTGAACGCCAGCCTCTCCTTCCCCTGCAAGACGGATACGCGTGCCGTCTTCAACGCCGGCCGGAATGTTGACCGACAGCGTACGGTCGCGCGTAACACGACCAGCTCCAGAACAGGAAGCGCAGGGCGTTTCAATCGTCTGGCCACGACCCTGACACCCAGGACAGGTACGCTCCAGTGTGAAAAAACCCTGCGCCTGACGGACACGACCGGCGCCACCGCAAGTCGAACAGGGTTTCGGTTTGGTACCGGCTTTCGCACCGGTGCCAGAGCATTGCTCACATGTCACAGCGACAGGAATATCGATCTTTGCGGTCTTGCCGGAAAACGCCTCATCGAGCGTAATTTCCATATTGTAACGCAGATCGGCTCCCCTCTCGCGACCGCTACGGCCACCGCGCCCGGCCATGCCGAACAGATCCTCGAAAATATCGGAAAACGACGACGCGAAGCCTGCGCCAAAGCCGTGACCACCACCGCCCCCGTTTTGCTCAAAGGCGGCATGCCCGAAACGATCATAGGCGGCACGCTTCTGGCCGTCCTTGAGGATTTCATAAGCCTCGTTGATTTCCTTGAAACGAACTTCGCTGTTCTGGTCACCCGGGTTGCGATCCGGATGCCATTTCATGGCGAGCTTGCGGAAGGCGGATTTCAAACCGGCTTCATCGACGGTGCGATCAACTTCCAGCGTTTCGTAATAGCAGTTCTTCGTCATGGGAGATTTTGGACCTGAGAGCCTTGCTCACGAAAAACCTCCCCGTAGGGGAGGTTTTTTGGTTACGCAGACTTCTTGTTATTTTTATCGTCATCCACCTCTGTGAATTCCGCATCAACAACATCGTCCTTTGCGGCATCTTTCTTGGCGTCGCTTTCAGCCTGTTGCGCGTACATTGCCTCACCAAGCTTCATCGAAGCCTGAGCCAGGGTATTGCTCTTGGTCTTGATTGCTTCGGAATCCTCACCCTTCAAAGCTTCCTTCAAATCGCTGACAGCATCTTCAATGGCGCGCCGCTCTGGCTCACCAATCTTTGCGCCATGCTCGGCCAGCGCCTTCTCTGTGGAATGCACCAGAGCATCTGCATGGTTCTTGGCATCGACCGCTTCACGGCGTTTCTTGTCTTCAGCCGCATTGAGTTCAGCATCCTTGACCATCTTTTCGATGTCAGCTTCTGAGAGACCGCCAGACGCCTGAATGCGAATCTGCTGTTCCTTGTTGGTGGCCTTGTCCTTAGCCGACACGTTGACGATGCCGTTAGCATCGATGTCGAACGTGACTTCAATTTGCGGCATGCCGCGCGGCGCCGGTGGAATGCCCATCAGATCGAATTGACCAAGCGGCTTGTTGTCCGCCGCCATTTCGCGCTCGCCCTGGAACACGCGAATGGTCACTGCGTTCTGGCTGTCCTCGGCTGTCGAGAATACCTGGCTCTTCTTGGTTGGAATCGTGGTGTTGCGATCAATAATGCGGGTGAACACACCGCCTAGCGTCTCAATGCCGAGCGACAGCGGCGTCACGTCAAGCAGCAGCACGTCCTTGACGTCGCCCTGCAGAACGCCGGCCTGAATGGCAGCACCAATGGCCACCACTTCATCGGGATTGACACCCTTGTGCGGCTCCTTGCCGAACAATTGCTTCACCACTTCCTGAACCTTCGGCATGCGGGTCATGCCGCCGACCAGCACGACTTCGCCAATTTCGCCGGCGGTAAGGCCAGCGTCCTTCAGAGCCTTGCGGCACGGCTCGATGGTTTTCTGAACGAGGTCGTCAACCAGCGCTTCAAACTTGGCGCGAGTGAGTTTCATCGTGAGATGCTTTGGACCCGTTGCATCCGCGGTGATGAACGGCAGATTGATTTCGGTCTGGGTTGTCGATGACAGCTCAATCTTCGCCTTTTCAGCAGCCTCTTTCAGGCGCTGCAGGGCAAGCTTGTCGTTGCGCAGATTGATGCCCTGCTCTTTCTGGAACTCATCCGCCAGATAGCCGACGAGGCGCATGTCGAAATCTTCACCACCGAGGAAAGTATCGCCATTGGTGGACTTCACCTCGAACACGCCGTCGCCGATTTCCAAAATCGACACGTCGAAGGTACCGCCGCCAAGATCGTAGACCGCGATGGTGCCGTGCTTGGTTTTGTCGAGACCATAGGCCAGCGCCGCAGCTGTCGGCTCGTTGATGATGCGCAGAACTTCAAGCCCGGCGATCTTGCCGGCATCCTTGGTCGCCTGACGCTGGGCGTCATTGAAGTATGCTGGAACGGTGATGACCGCCTGCTCCACCTTATGACCGAGATGGGCTTCGGCGGTTTCCTTCATTTTTTGCAGGATGAAAGCAGACACCTGCGAAGGCGAATAGGTCTGGCCATCGGCCTCGACCCAGGCATCGCCGTTGGAAGCCTTAACAATCTTGTAGGGGACGAGCTTCTTGTCCTTTTCCACCATCGGATCGTCATAGCGACGGCCAATCAGGCGTTTCACCGCAAAAAAGGTGCGCTCGGGATTGGTGACTCCCTGACGCTTGGCTGGTTGACCAACCAGACGCTCACCATCGTCGGTCAAGGCAACGATGGACGGGGTCGTCCGCATGCCCTCGGCATTCTCGATCACTTTCGGTGACTTGCCATCCATGACGGCAACACAGGAGTTCGTCGTTCCGAGATCGATACCAATGACCTTTGCCATGATCCTTTAACCCTTCTTTTTACGGCAGGCTGGCCGGGCCCTGATGGCGCCCAAATCCAGACCCCCGGATATCAAATATTCGCGATGTTGCGAGGCTAGGCCACATATAGGAGAGAGGGAGGGTCCCGCAAGACCAAGTCCCTTTTACCTGAGAAAAACTTTGTTTCGGGCCTATTGGGGACCACTTTGCAGTCTATCAAAGAACTCTTATGGGTGGCTCAGGCCAAGTTTAAGGATTTCAGCGCAAGGATTCTGCGTTTGTCCAACGCACACGCGCAACAAATCCAGAATTGATTTGTAGCCCGCGCGAAACAGATCGCCCCGGCCAAGCGATAACGCACAAAATTCGCGAATCTGCCATATCATCCCTGCACGACTGTTCCTAAACTATTACAGTGATCCTGGCAGATTTTATGAAACGAACTTTTCGCCTTCGGGCCACTTCACTCGCATGTGCCATCCTTGCGCTGGTTCCGATCCTGACCAGGGCTGCCTTTGCAGCGGAGCCGGTCTATCCACCCGGTGCCCGGGTCGGCCTTGTGCCGCTTGATGGCCTTGTGGTCGCGAAGGATTTTTTGGGCTTTGAATCCGAAGATCACAAAATAAAAATCGGCATCGCCGAAACCCCGACCGCCGCTTTTGCCGCCATCGATGCCGCAATCAAGGATGGCAAGACCTGTAGGCAGCAGCGGTAAGCCCCAAGCAATCGATACGACTGGCTGGCAAGGCCTATATCACCGCCGATACCGGCAAGGACGGCGATGTCATTGTGCGCAGATTTTCCCTGATCGTGGCGGGCGAAACATTCAGTGGTTACGTCCTTGCACAACTACGCGATGATGCTGCCAAAACTTACTCCGATGATGATGTGCGCAAAATGCTGGCGTCCACAGCGGTGCGGAAAGAGGTTCCGGTACCTGAGCAGCTTGGGTTGCTTCCTTTTAAAATTGGCGAGCTGGCCGATTTCAAAACCATCCGCACACTGACACAACGAACAACGATCCTGCTCACCGACGGGTCTGAAGAAACAACACTCGACGGTGCTCCCTACATGGTCATTGGTCTGCTGGCTGGCAGCCCCGCCTCACCTGATGATCGCGCACGTTTTGCGCAACGGCTGGCGACAACGATTCCAGGCTTGCGAGATGCCCGCATTACGTCAAATGAACCTCAGCGGATCGACGGTACTCCGGGTTTTGAAACCCGCATCGATGCTGTCACAGGCCAAAACAATGCGCCTGTCAGCGTGGTACAATGGCTACGTTTCGGTTCATCTTCGACATCATTGCGCATTATCGCGAGCGCCTCGCGGGACGACTGGCCGAAAGCATTTCCACGCTTCCGCGCTGTACGCGATGGCATTGGCCCGCGCTAAGCTCCTTTGTCCTGAGCAGGAGGTGCGTTTTTTGCGCCACCTTTGGCCACGCCCACCAATGCTGGGCGCAGAACACGGTCGCTAATCATGTAGCCGTCCTGCACGACTTGCACGACAGTGCCTGCCGGCATAGACGCATCCGGCACTTCATACATGGCTTGGTGAATGTTCGGATCGAATTTCTCGCCAAGCGGCGAGAGTTTCTGCACACCGTTTTTTTCCAATGTCTTGTGCAGTGAACGCTCTGTAATTTCGACACCTTCGATCAGCGCCTTGAGTCCAGGATCGGCTGCCTCCCGCGCCTCAGCAGGGACGGCATCGAGTGCGCGTTGCAGATTGTCTGCGATATCGAGCACATCGCGCGCGAATGCCGCGATACCATAGGTGCGCGCATCTGCCACTTCGCGTTGCGTCCGCTTGCGCAGATTTTCCATCTCCGCCAGCGTGCGCAGCATCTTGTCGCGTGCTTCAGCCGCTTCCTTGGCTAACGCCTCAGAGGGATCGGCGACCTCTTCAGGATCGTCCGGCATGATGTAAGGCTTGGAAACAACTGGTTCCTTGTCCTTTATGGTGTTTTTGGCGGAGCCATTTGCAGAATCCTGCACGGAATTTTCCGGCTCATCCTTGCGGCCATTGGGATCGGTCATCACGCACCTTTACAGCCATCAAATTGGCATGTGGAATTTGTCATGTGAAATTTGTTATGCGGCATATCATGGTTTGGGCACCCAAAATCAAGCGGAACTATTCTCTCAAGAGAGGTTTCCGCTACTTGCCAAGTTATTTGCCAAGCATCTGGCTGACAATGCGGGCCGCATAGTCAACCATCGGGATCACCCGGGCATAGTTCAGCCGGGTGGGCCCAATAACCCCCAGAACACCCACGATCTGCCCCGATCCATCGCGATAGGGTGCAATAATCGTCGATGAGCCCGAGAGCGAAAAAAGCTTGTTTTCTGAACCAATAAAAATTCGCACGCCATCGGCGCGCTCGGCCCGGCCCAGAAGATCAATCACACCCTTTTTGGCTTCAAGATCGTCAAACAGCAGCCGCACGCGCTCAAGATCCTCCATGGCATGGAGATCCTCGAGAAGGTTGGCATGTCCGCGCACGATCAACTGCCGTTCGTCGCTGGCCCCGCCTGACCAGCTTGCGATACCAGCTGCGATGACTTTCTGAGTCAGCTGATCGAGTTCGGCGCGATTTTGCGTCAACGCGTACTCGAGTTCGTCGCGCGCTTCGTTCAGCGTGCGACCACGAATCCGCGCATTCAGGAAATTAGAAGCTTCCGTCAGCGCCGAGGTCGGCACGCCTGGCGGCAGTTGCAAAATACGGTTTTCGACCTGACCATCTTCGGCAACCAGCACCACCAGCGCCTGTTCTGGCTCAAGCCGGACGAATTCGATATGCTTCAACCGCGCGTTGGATTTTTGCGTCAACACCACAGCAGCAGCGCGGGCAAGACCCGACAAACGCGTCAGCGCCTCACTTAAAGCGACTTCGACCGACTGCGACTTGCCGACTGTCTTGAGTTGCGTCTGAATCGATTGCCGCTCAGCCTCGCTGAGATCACCGACCTGCATCAAGGCATCGACGAAAAAACGAAGACCGAGTTCCGTGGGCAAACGGCCAGCCGACGTATGCGGCGCATAGATAAGGCCAAGCTGCTCCAGATCCGACATCACATTGCGCACGGACGCCGGCGACAACGGCATCGAAATCAACCGCGCAATATTCCGCGAGCCGACCGGTTCGCCGGTCGCGAGATAATTCTCGACGATTTGACGAAAAATATCTCGCGAACGTTCGTTAAGCTGCGCCAGGCCCGCAGTTGGCGTAATCAGACCTATGGGTTCGTGATGGGCCAAATCCTTGATGCTCCAAAATCCTGACAGCACATTTGTCCATCGCACGGGGCGATGACAAGCGGCTTTATCTTAACATAAGTCTTACCTGGCCTTAGGCTCGGTCTTGGCCCTTGCCGCAGCAGTACTTGACCCCTAAAAGCACCGCCAGACCTGCTTTTTTGATATTTTGGAGGATTTTCTCATGCGGCCAAGCCGACGCGCGCCCGATGAATTGCGTCCCGTCACGCTGGAGCGTGGCGTGGTCAAATATGCCGAGGGCTCCTGCATGGTGAAATTCGGCGACACGCATGTGCTGGTCACCGCCACGCTTGAAGACCGGCTACCGCCTTGGCTCAAAGGCCAGGGTCGCGGTTGGGTGACAGCAGAATATGGCATGTTGCCCCGCGCCACTCATGAGCGCGTCCGCCGCGAGGCTGCCGCTGGCAAGCAAAGTGGCCGCACCGTGGAAATCCAGCGGCTCATTGGACGCTCGCTGCGTACCGCGATCGATCTCGAAGCGTTGGGTGAACGGCAGATCACTGTCGATTGCGACGTCATTCAGGCTGACGGCGGCACGCGCACGGCCTCCATCACCGGCGCATGGGTGGCGCTCGCCGATTGCCTCAACTGGATGAAAGCGCGCAACATGGTGACGAAGAACGTGTTGCGCGACAATGTCGCCGCCATTTCCTGCGGCATCTACAACGGCACGCCAGTGCTCGATCTGGATTACGCGGAAGATTCCGAGGCCGAGACCGACGCCAATTTCGTGATGACCGGCGATGGGCGCATCATTGAGGTGCAAGGGACCGCCGAGAAAACACCGTTTTCGCAGGATGAGTTTCTCGGACTGATGGCGCTCGCGCGCAAGGGTATTGGACGGCTGGTTGAACTGCAGAAAATGGCTGTTGCATAGTGCACTCGGCACAGTACCAACAGAACGTCGGCAGATAATATCGTATGATCAAGCATCGTCACATCGCAGACCGACTTGTGATTGCGACCCATAATCCCGGTAAACTTGCCGAGATGCGGGAGTTATTGGCGCCTTACGGCATCGAGGCGATCTCCGCGGGCGAACTCGGTTTGGACGAGCCCCACGAGAGCGGCACTACCTTCGCCGCCAATGCGCGGATCAAAGCAATTGCCGCTATGAACGCGGCGCAGCTTCCGGCATTCGCCGACGATTCCGGTCTGGTGGTTGATGCGCTTGATGGGCAGCCGGGCATTTATTCCGCGCGTTGGGCTGGAGAGAACAAGGATTTTCTTAGCGCAATGACACGCATTGAACGCCTCCTGCAGGAGCGCGGCGCGAAAGAGCCCGCACAACGAAAGGCGCATTTTGTCTCTGCCTTGTGCGTGGCGTGGCCCGATGGCCATGTAGAAGACGTCGAGGCGCGCGTTGACGGCACGCTGGTGTGGCCGCCACGCGGAACGGCGGGTTTTGGTTATGATCCAACGTTCCTGCCCGATGGTCACTCGCGCACCTTTGGCGAAATGACCAGCATCGAAAAACATGGCCTGCCACCACTCGGCCTGGGATTATCGCATCGTGCAAGAGCATTCGTGAAACTCGCGGAGAGATGCCTTGACCCGCGCTGACGCACAAAAAGCCTTTGGCGTTTATGTGCACTGGCCATTTTGCCTGTCGAAATGTCCGTATTGCGACTTCAACAGTCATGTGCGCCATGCGCCGATTGACGAAGATCGTTTCATACGTGCGTTCGAACGCGAGATCGCAACCACTGCCGCGCGTGTGCCTGGACGCGAGGTGACGTCAATTTTTCTCGGCGGTGGTACGCCCTCATTGATGCAGCCGAAGACCGTCGGCGCCATTCTCGACGCCATCGGCAAATTCTGGGGTGTCGCGAAGGATGTTGAGGTTTCGCTTGAGGCCAATCCGACCAGTGTCGAGGCCACGCGCTTCAAAGGTTATCGCGCAGCCGGTGTCAATCGCGTCTCGCTGGGCGTGCAGGCGCTCGACGATGTGTCGTTGAAAGCGCTTGGGCGATTGCATACTGCACAAGAAGCTCTTACAGGCCGTTGCCATCGCGCGCGCAGCGTTCGACCACTATTCATTCGATCTGATCTATGCGCGGCCGGATCAAACCCCACAGATGTGGACTGATGAGTTGAAACTTGCGATTTCAGAAGCCGCTGAACATCTCTCGCTTTATCAGCTCACAATCGAGCCGGAGACGCCGTTCTTTGGATTGCATGCCGCAGGCAAGCTCAAAATTCCGGATGAGCCGATTGCACGCGCGCTTTACGATGTGACACAGGACGTCTGCGCGCAACATGGCCTGCCGTCGTACGAGATTTCCAATCACGCGCGCTTGGGTGCGGAATGCAAACATAACCTCGTGTACTGGCGCGGCCAGGAATATGCCGGCATCGGTCCCGGTGCGCATGGGCGCCTCGATATCGATGGCGTGCGGCGCGCCACCGCCACCGAAAAACGTCCCGAGACATGGCTGATGCGTGTCGAGGCCCAAGGACATGGCGTGATTACCAATGATATCCTCAGCAGCGAGGAGCGCGGCGATGAATTCCTGCTGATGGGTTTGCGTCTTGCGGAAGGCATCGATCCCAAGCGCTATACCGCACTGTCAGGCCGCACCCTTGATCCGAGCCGGATTGCGCTCCTGCAGAGTGAAGGCGCAATCATTATCGACGCCGATGGCCGTTTGCGTGTCACCAAGACAGGCTTTCCAGTGCTCGATGCTGTAGTCGCCGATCTCGCGGCCTAAACTCAAGCGCCGAAACTTTTTGGCGACCCTGCAATCACCTGCCCGCCACCAGAGACGGTTCGCATGACCGCAAGGCCACGTTCGTTGGTGCCATCGCTGCGAAAACGAAACAGCCCGTCGATGCCAGCGAAGCCAGAGGAATTGGTCAAAACCTCCGGCGCGAAACGCTGACCGCCCTGCGTGCGCGACAGCGCAGCGACAAGCGCAACCGCATCGTAAGCAAGAGTTGCGGTGCGTACCGGGTCTTGCCCGAATTTCGCACGATAGCGGCTGGCGAAGCTGCGGAAACCTGCAGGATCGGGCGCGGCGTATAATCCGCCCTGTAAATTCTTGTCGTTGAGCACCTGCGGACTATCCCAAAGACCCGTGCCGAGCAGCTGAATACGTTTCAGATCCGCGCCTTCCGTGACCAATGCATTCGCTACACTCACCAAAGCATCGCCATCGTCAGCAAGAAACAAGGTATCGGCACTTCCAAGCGCCTGCGTGATTGTGCGGGCAGCCTGCGCGCGATCCGCGCCATACTTTTCAAATGCAACGATGCGACCGCTCTTGCGTGCAACAGCTCTGCTTGAATGCGGCCTCGATGACATTGCCATAGGCATTTTCCGGCAGCAGTGCTGCAAAGGAGCGTTTGCCAGCGCTGATACTGTATTCAACGATGCGATTGACATCCGATTCCGGAAGAAAACTCAGGAGATAGACACCACGTCCCGCGACATTTGAATTGGTCGAAAATGCGATCACCGGCACACCCCGATTGCGCGCTGCCTGTGCCGCAGCCGGAACCGACAATCCGAACAACGGACCGAGAATGATTTCCGCACCTTCATCGACCGCCTGCTGGGCGCCCTGCTGCGCACCTGCCGACGTGCCCGCATCATCCTTGATAAGAAGTTGGATGTTGGGATTTTGAAATTCGGCGAGCGCAAGTTCGGCGGCATTCTTCATCGATTGCGCAACAATGCCGCCATTGCCCGAGGCTGAGAGCGGCAGCAGCAGGCCGACCTTGACCTGACCAGAACCCACCGCCACCGGCTGCTGCGGAGGGTCGGACGGTGCAGGGGTTTGCTCCGAACCTAAGCCCAACGAGGAGAAGCTGCTGGAAAGACCCGAACAGCCCGCAATCAACGGC
The DNA here is from genome assembly GCA_963811795.1 of uncultured Alphaproteobacteria bacterium. GTDB lineage: Bacteria > Pseudomonadota > Alphaproteobacteria > Rhizobiales > Xanthobacteraceae > Afipia. Next base: position 117,666 of record CAWESR010000010.1, on the reverse strand, counting down.
GCTCCAAGCACCAAACCAACAGCAGCCCGGCGCGTTGCGCCCGGATATTGCAGCCTGGAATTGCCTGAAGTGCCCATCTCACCTCTATGTTTGATCCGTTGAGCCAGGCTTTGTCCCCGGCACCTGACTGACCCCCGGAAATGGATAGAACCGGTAAGATTCAGGCATATTGTCGGCATAGTGTTAACCGAAACAAAAACATTGTGGCAGTGGACTTTATGGCTATTTGCAGGCGTCCGCCACTCCCCCAGCCTCCTGCAAGCAAGACGCAAGCCTTAATCGGCGCTAGATTGACCTGATGCGCGCCAAAATTGATTCCGCAAAATCACCGCCCGAGATCGCATCAAGTTCCCCGCGAACATTCGCCGTGGGGGGGCAGGTGCTCAACGCGCCCAAAACTCCGCCCGGGCTGTATCTGGTGGCCACACCAATCGGCAATCTTGGCGACATCACCCTGCGTGCGCTGGAAACTTTGGCCGGTGTTGACGTGATCGCCTGTGAGGACACCCGGACCACGCGCAAATTAATTGACCGCTTCTGCATCACAGCAAAATTAATCCCCTATCATGAGCACAACGCCGCAGTTGCCCGCCCAAAAATCCTGCAAATGCTTGCGCAAGGAACATCCCTCGCGCTGGTATCCGACGCCGGCACGCCACTGATTTCCGATCCGGGCTTCAAGCTGGTGCGAGAGGTAAGCGCTGCTGGACATTCTGTTATTGCATTGCCTGGACCATCATCAGTATTGGCTGCGCTCACCGTCTCTGCACTGCCGACCAATCGTTTCTTCTTCGAGGGTTTCTTGCCGCCGAAACAGACTGCGCGCCGTACCCGTCTCACCGAGTTGGCGCAGATCGACGCTACGCTGGTGCTGTTCGAATCCGGCGCGCGGGTTCAAGACACGTTGCATGATCTTGCAGGCATTATGGGAGAGCGCGAGGCTGCGATCTGTCGCGAGCTGACAAAACTGCATGAAGAAATCAAACGCGCCCTGATCGCGGAGCTTGCCGCTAATGCAGATAAGTTGGAGACACGTGGAGAGTTTGTGCTGGTGATCGGGCCACCACCCGCCGATGCAGGTATCATGAGTGCACATGAACTTGATGCAATATTGCGTACCGCTCTGGCGAGCGGCAGCGTCAAAGATGCCGTCGCCCATGCACTCGAAATCTCCGGTCATCCGCGCCGCGAAATCTATGCGCGCGCGCTCGCGCTCGCCGGCCACAGCTCGCCCGCCTCAAGAGACAGCCATGACGAAGGGTAAGGAACTCTGGCCAGTGCGACCAAGAGTTGGCAGCACAACGAAAGTACCCGCGCCTGCGCGGGTCGCGGCATTTCAGACCGGAATCTCCGCGGAAAGCCGCGCCTGTGTATTTCTGCTCGCCAAGGGTTACAGAATTCTGGCGCGGCGGTTTCGCACGCCCTACGGCGAGATCGATATCGTGGCGCGTCGGCGCAAACTTTTGGCCTTTATTGAGGTGAAAGCTCGCGCAACGCTAGACGCCGCCGCCTATTCAATCACGCAACAGCAGCAAGGACGCATTGTCGCGGCAGCAGCGGCGTGGCTGATGGCCCATCCTGAACATGCCGATTTCGACATGCGTTTTGATGCCATGCTGATTGCGCCCAAACATCTGCCCCGCCATCTTATGGCGGCGTTCGATGCCAGCGCCTGATCAAAATACTCTGGTTACTTTTCGCGGGTACTTTCCGCCAAACCACACACATTGCCACCTACTTCCAACAGCCGGGCCAGCAAAATGAACCTGAAAGTCGCCGTCCAGATGGACCCCATCGCGCGGATCATTATTCGTGGTGACTCGACATTCGCGCTGCTGCTTGAAGCGCAAAAACGTGGTCATACGGTTTTCTATTACACGCCCGACGCCATGTCGCTGCAGGGCAAGACGCTGATTGCGAACGTGCAGTCGCTCAGTGTGCGCGACCAGGAGGGCGATCATTTTTCGCTCAGTGAGACAAAGCGCACTGAGCTTGAATCCTTCGATGTGATTCTCCTGCGGCAAGATCCGCCATTCGATCTCGCTTACATTACCACCACGCATTATCTGGAACGTATTCATCCCAAAACACTGGTCGTCAACAATCCTGCCAGCGTGCGCAACGCGCCGGAGAAAATCTTCGTCATGGAGTTTTCAGACCTGATGCCGCCGACGCTGATTTCGCGTGACAAAGACGAGATCAATTCATTTCGCGCCAAACATGGCGACGTGGTGATGAAACCGCTTTATGGGCATGGCGGCGCTGCAGTGTTTCGCATCACGCCGCAGGACATGAATTTCGGCTCGCTCTACGACATGTTTTCGGTCACGTTCCGCGAGCCTTGGGTGACCCAGCGCTTCTTGCCCGAGGTCAAGGATGGCGACAAGCGCATCATTCTTGTCGATGGTGAATTTGCCGGTGCGATTAACCGTGTGCCCGCAGTGGACGATCTGCGCTCCAACATGGTGCGGGGCGGGGATGCGCAGGCGACAGAGTTGTCACCACGCGAACGGGACATTTGCGCACGGCTGGGACCGGCCTTGCGTGAGCGCGAATTGATGTTTGTTGGCATCGACGTGATCGGTGGTTATCTGACCGAGATCAATGTCACATCCCCGACCGGCCTTCGCGCCATTGCCCGTCTCGGCGGCCCCGACATCGCAGCAAAAATCTGGGATACAATCGAGGCCAAGCGCGGCTGAGAAGCCAGGACCACATCGTTCGCGCTGGTATGAACTATCACTTCTAAGAATGCAGAAAATCTGCCGAGCGGAATGAGAACTCGGGGAAACGTCCAAATTTGTTCCCTTATTGTTCTTGCCCTTGCGCCTGACCTAAGCTAGCCTCAATGGACTTGGGGATGGGGCGAAAATGGTTCAGCGCGTATCCACTGTGGCCTTTGAGGGCATCGAAGCGCGGGCTGTTGACGTGCAGGTTCAGGTCGCGCCCGGCTTGCCCGCATTCGCCATCGTCGGGTTGCCTGATAAAGCTGTGTCCGAAGCGCGCGAGCGGGTCCGCTCGGCATTGATCGCGTCGGGATTAGCGCTGCCGGCGCGACGCATCACCGTCAATCTTGCCCCTGCCGATCTGCCGAAAGAAGGCAGCCATTACGATCTGCCGATTGCGCTTGGATTGATGGCGGCGATTGGGGCAATTCCACACGATGCGCTTTCAAATTTCACTGTGCTGGGCGAGCTCGGCCTCGATGGCTCCATCGCGCCAGTGGCTGGCGTGTTGCCAGCGGCCATCGGCGCAAATTCGCGCGACGAAGGTTTGATTTGTCCCGCAGCCTGCGGCGCGGAAGCTGCGTGGGCCAGTCCCGATATTCCGATTATCGCCGCCTCTTCGCTCATCCAGATCGCCAACCACTTCAAAGGCACTCAGATTCTGTCGCGGCCTGAACCGAAGATCACCGAACAACAACCGACATTACTCGACCTTCGCGACATCAAGGGTCAGGAAAGCGCCAAACGTGCGCTCGAGATCGCCGCGGCTGGCGGGCATCATCTACTCATGATCGGTTCGCCAGGCTCGGGCAAATCGATGCTGGCAGCACGATTGCCATCGATACTCCCACCGTTGTCCCCGGCCGAGTTACTCGAGATTTCCATGATCGCCTCGGTCGCCGGCGAGATCGAAAATGGCGCGCTCACAGCCCGCCGCCCGTTCCGCTCGCCGCATCATTCCGCCAGCATGGCCGCGTTGACTGGCGGCGGCATGCGCGCCAAGCCCGGCGAGATTTCACTGGCGCATAACGGTGTCCTGTTTCTTGATGAGCTGCCAGAGTTCGATGCGCGTGTGCTGGATTCGCTGCGTCAGCCGCTGGAGAACGGGGAAGTGGCGGTTTCACGTGCCAATCATCGGGTGACTTATCCTGCGCGTTTCATGCTGATCGCTGCGATGAATCCATGCCGCTGCGGCCATGCCTTCGAGCCTGGCTATGCCTGCAAGCGTGGCCGTATCGATCGTTGCAACGCAGACTATCAAGGCCGTATCTCGGGACCGCTGATGGACCGCATCGATCTGCGGATTGAAGTGCCCGCCGTGACCGCTGCCGATTTGATTTTGCCCCCGCCTGCGGAAGGATCAGCGGAAGTCGCTGCCCGTGTCGCTGCAGCACGCGCAATCCAGCTCAAGCGTTATGCGGACGCCGGATTGCCGCATATCCGCACCAACGCCGAAGCACCAGCCGCCGTGCTGGACGAGATTGCACAGCCGGACACTCAAGGACTGAAATTGCTGCGCGAGGCAGCCGAAACCATGCGACTGTCGGCACGTGGCTATCATCGCGTGTTGCGTGTTGCCCGCACATTGGCCGATCTCGATGGCGCTGACACGATTGGCCGGCTGCATCTCGCAGAGGCTCTTTCCTACCGGGTCCTGGCAGAGGATTCCCGCCGCGCGGCCTAATAAATGGCCTGAATAATTTGAATCGAATGCGCTGGGTCGGCCCCGAAACCCTCTGGTAACGATTTTTATTTACGTTTCAGGAACTTGCCCAGTGCACTCTGGGGACTGCCTCCTGTGAGTAACGTACATGTTGCGTGTCAAAATTCTGGCCTCAGTCCTTCCGCTTGTTCTCACCGGCATCTTTGCGGGTGGGCAGCTGACTTCACACTCCCGTCCCTGCATCGCGGCCGGAGCAACAACACTGCAAATCGCGGAAGCGCCCTGGCAAGCCCAGTCACATGTCAGCTTTACCGAGGACCCTCGCGCAGCCACAGTGCGGGTGCAGATTGTGAACAGCGCGGAGATAGCCGATTTCGCCGTTATCGACGACATTGAAACAGCAGAAAATGACAGCTGCAGCAGGTCTGCGAACACGTATGTGGGCATTGCCGATCAAGCGTCAGCCACGGAGCCTGTGATCTATCTTTCGCAGGATGAAGGCGCGGACTACCGGGTCTACGTGAGCTCGAAAACATTCAGCGCGCGCGAGGCTGCCGCTCTCATAGTTGGTGCCGGACGCAACCCCGCTTCGCAAGCATCAACAACGCTTGCAATGAAGCTTTAAGTTTTCATCAACCATAATTTCATCGCTCTCGCGAACTGACCGAACCTAAAATACTTCGCAACACCCTTGACGTATTCTTACGCTGCATTCGCGTGTAATTAAACTCCAGGGGCGGCAAGGGTCATGCGGTTGAGACGACTGATCAGAACGCGCCTTCGCCGTTTTGCCCGCTTCCATCCCTGGATATACTTCAGCATTCGAACATTAATGCTGTTTTCCGCCATTTTTGGCGGCCTCTCGGGTTTCATAACAGGCGCGCTACAAACGCAATACGATCCGCAGGACTTCGCTATCGGTGTAACTTTCTTTTTCACGTTGGCATGCGTTGGGTTAGTCACGCTGAGCATGCGGATGCGCTGGATGCGCAAGAAAATGCGCAAGATCGCACTCCACAACGACGCCTTATTGGATCGCAATTGGGAATTGAAGGAAGCCGAGGAACGCGCGCGCAGCCTGTTCGAATCCCAGAGTGATCTGATCGTTTTACGTAACCCACAAGGGCACATCACTTTCGCCAGCGACGCCTATTGTACGCTGGCCCAGAAATCCCGCGAAGACTTAATCGGAACGAACTTCACATTCGAGATTCTTGAGCAGGGTGATGCCGCTATCGAAGCAAGTGGTACCCGTGTCCACGATCAGAAGATCGCAAGTGCATTGGGACCACGCTGGATTGCCTGGCGTGAAGGTTTGATTTGCAGCGACGCCAACCAGCCCGCCGAATTGCAATGCGTCGGACGCGACGTCACCGATCGCACAGAAACTGAACGTGCCCTTGCTGTGGCTCGCGACCATGCCGATTTAGCCAATCGCGCGAAGTCACGCTTTCTGGCAATGGCCTCCCACGAAATTCGCACCCCCTTGAATGGCATTCTCGGCATGAGCGGCCTCCTGCTCGACACGCCGTTGACAGCCGAGCAGACGACTTACGTAAAGGCAGTCAAGGCATCCGGCGATGCGCTGCTTGCATTGATCGAGGAATTGCTCGACTTCTCCAAGATCGAAGCCGGTAAGATTGATCTTGAGCATCGCCCCTTCGTCCTCTCCACACTGATCGAGGACATCACGGAATTGCTGGCGCCGCGTGCGCAGGCACGCAATCTCGAAATCTCGTCTTATGTCGATGAGCGCTTACCCGCCAAAGTAATGGGCGATGCCGCACGGCTGCGACAGGTGCTGCTCAATCTCGCCGGCAATGCCATCAAGTTCACCACAACTGGCGGAGTCGCTCTGATCGTAGAGCCAGGGATATGGCCTAACGAAATCAGCTTTCTGGTGCGCGATACCGGCATCGGTATCGCACTCGACGCCCAGCAACGCATTTTCCGCGAGTTTGAACAGGCTGACGAGCGTATAGCGCGCCACTATGGTGGCACCGGTCTCGGACTCAAGCATCAGCGAGCGCATCGTGCGCCGGATGGGCGGACGCATCGCGCTCGACAGCGCGCCAGGCACTGGCACAACTTTCGAAGTCTCGATTCCACTTATTGCTGCCGAGCCTACTCTAAACGAGAAAAATACATTCGTTACGCCCGACCTCCGCGGGTTATCGATCATGCTGATAGCGTCGCAAAACATCGAAGCTTCGCTTCTTGCGCGTCGTCTTGAGCGATGGGGTGCGCAGACCTGCACTGTATCAGACGCATCGATTGCGCAAGCGCTGCTGCCCGAACGGCCATGGCACGCCGTTATAATCGATCGTACCATCGGCGATGCGGAGCTGCGCCAGATCAGCGATGTGGCCCAGCACCATGCCACGCATCGCATTATGATGTTTACGCCAGCGGAACGTCATGACTTGTCCTCATCCATGATGACTGCATTTACAGGGTATCTGGTGAAGCCCTTACGGGCGGCATCCCTCGCGGCCCGGCTGACCGCGCCAGTGACAACACTGGTGCCCGATATTGCTGATGACATTAATGCTGACGATATCAAGCTTGCACCTTCCGCTTCTATGAAAGGACTTTCGATCCTGGTCGCGGAGGACAATGAGATCAATGCTCTGTTGATGCGTTCGCTATTAACACGACTTGGCCACCATCCAGTCATTACGACCAACGGCGAAGCCGCACTGGAATCATGGTTGGCAGCGGAAACTGCCGGAGCAGCTTACGATCTGGTGCTCATGGATGTGCAAATGCCAGAGCTTGACGGGATCGAAACCACGAAGCGCATCCGCGCCCAGGAAGCTACCCGAAGCCTGCGCCGCACGAAAATTCTGGCACTGACCGCTAATACGCTGGTGGAAGATCGCTATGCCTGCTTCGAAGCCGGCATGGATGGATTCTTGATCAAGCCGCTCGATGGCGAGAAGCTTTCCGAAGCCCTCGCGGGTGTAACCGGTGCGAGATATATCGCCGCTTGATGCTGTTGCAGCAACAGCAGCAAATCTGGTTCAACTCAGAGCCGCCGCAACGACACATTTTCGATGATGTGATCGGCACCTTTTTTCAGGATCAACGTGGCACGCGGCCGTGTTGGCAGGATGTTTTCCTGCAGATTGACGAGATTGATCGTGTTCCACAGTGCGAGCGCTTTCTCCGTGGCTTCAGTATCGGAAAAGTTGGCATACCGATTGAAGTAAGACCGTGGGTCGAGAAATGCCGTCCCGCGCAATGCCAGGAAACGTTCGACATACCATTCCCGCAACACCTGCTCCTCGGCATCGATATAAACCGAAAAGTCGAAAAAATCCGACACGAACGGAACGGCCTTGCCATCGCTGGGCAGTCGCCCCGTTTGAAGCACGTTGAGACCTTCGACGATAAGAATGTCTGGCCGGTCGATCTCGACCCATTCGTTCGGAACGATATCGTATGTCAAATGCGAATAGATCGGCGCGCGCACCGGACGTCGGCCCGCCTTGATGTCCGAGAGAAAATTAAGGAGAGCAGGAAGATCGTAACTCTCGGGAAAGCCCTTCTTTCCCATCAAGCCTTCGCGCTCTAGCACTTTATTCGGAAACAAAAACCCGTCAGTCGTCACAAGATCGACCTTCGGTCTGGGCGACCAACGCGCTAAAAGCGCCTGCAGCACACGTGCCGTCGTCGACTTTCCAACAGCCACCGAGCCGGCCACGCCAATGATATATGGCATCTTGCGATCCTGGATACCCAGGAAACGCCGCTGCGCCACAAACAGCTGATGGGCGGCTGAAACATAGAACGTCAGCAAGCGTGACAGGGGCAGATAAATTTCCTCGACTTCTTTCATGTCGAGACGATCGTGCAGCGAATGCAACCTTTCCACCTCATTGGCGGTCAAGGTCATTGGCATATCGTCACGCAACGTAGCCCATTGCGCGCGAGAAAATGTCCGGTAGGGATCGTAGTGCTGTTGGTCCGCCCTGACGTCCATGAGTTTGTCCACTTTACTCATACTCACTGCACTCACACACACCGCAATCGAAAATATTACGCTATGACTTGATCTCTCTATGGCTCGATAAATCTATTTGTCATTCTTGCGCGACGCCTTTTCCCGAAGTCCGGACATTTGCGTCCGTTGCGCCAAAGCAGCCTCCACTTCCGCGAAGTCAATGCCATGCGCTTTCAGCAGCACCAGAAAATGGAACACAAGATCTGCGCTTTCAGCAATCAGATGGTCGCGATTACCTTCGACTGCAGCTATGACTGTCTCCACAGCTTCTTCGCCAAACTTTTTCGCACAATGCTCGGCACCTTTGTCCAGCAGTTTGCGCGTATAGGACGCCTCGCCTCCCAAGGCGGCGCGGGTGTCGATGGTGGCGGCAAGATCATGGATCGTAAAGCGTGTCATAGGTTGCTTCTATCACTTCCAGCCCAATGGAGGGAATGCAAAGTGCCTACCAAACTTGATTTTTAGGGATCGAGTTCGCACGGGCAATCCGGCACGAGCCATATGATCCTTGGCTTGCCGTATGGTAAATTCCCCAAAATGAAAAATGGATGCAGCCAGCACCGCCGTGGCGTGTCCATCGCGAATGCCTGCCACCAGATGATCGAGATTGCCGACACCGCCTGACGCGATCACCGGCACCTTGGTGCTGTCGGCTATCGCCTGCGTTAACGGAATGTCGAACCCCTGGCGCGTGCCATCGCGGTCCATTGAGGTCAGCAATATCTCGCCTGCCCCCAACGCGACCACTTCCTGCGCATACTCGATGGCATCGATCCCGGTTGCCTGCCGCCCGCCATGGGTGAAGATTTCCCAGCGATCCGAACCACCGGAGCGTTTGACGCTTTTCGCATCGATCGCCACCACAATGCACTGATCGCCGAATTTTTCCGCAGCCTCCTTGACGAATTCGCGGCGCGCGACGGCGGCTGAATTGATCGACACCTTGTCAGCGCCAGAGTTCAGGAGGGTTCGGATATCGGCAATGGTGCGCACGCCACCACCGACGGTAAGCGGCATGAAGCAGGCCTCCGCCGTGCGCCTCACGACATCAAGAATGATGCCACGATTTTCGTGCGTCGCGGTGATATCGAGAAAGCAAAGCTCATCCGCACCCGCTGCATCATAGGCAATCGCGGCTTCCACCGGGTCGCCAGCATCGCGCAGATCGACAAAGTTGACGCCCTTGACGACTCGTCCGTCTTTGACATCGAGGCAGGGAATGACACGAACCTTGAACATCGTGATCTCGCGTTTACGTCGCCAACCGCGCACTGCGGATCAGCTGCAGTGCTGCCGCCGGATCGACGCGGCCATCGTAGAGCGCCCGCCCGGAAATCGCGCCTTCCAGTTTTAGCGCACGCGGCTCCAGCAGCGCCCTGACATCGTCGATAGAGGCAAAGCCGCCCGAAGCAATAACGGGAATGGAGATATGTTCGGCGAGCGCAATGGTCGCGTCGAGATTAAGTCCTTTCAGGAGACCATCACGCGCGATATCGGTGAAGATAATCGCAGCAACTCCTGCATCCTCAAAACGCTGCGCGATTTCAAGCGCCGTCACAGTCGAAATTTCCGCCCAACCCTCGACGGCAACCTTGCCATCGCGCGCATCGAGACCAACCGCAATGCGGCCCGGAAATTTTTTCGCAGCTTCCTTTACCAGTGCAGGATCGCGTACTGCAGCCGTGCCGATAATGATCCGCGTAATGCCCTTCGCAAGCCATGCTTCCACCGTCGCCAGATCGCGAATGCCGCCACCCAGCTGCACCGGCATCTTGACAACTTTCAACATCCCTTCGACCGCCTGGGCGTTCATCGGCTTGCCCGCGAACGCGCCATCGAGATCGACGACATGGAGATATTCAAAACCTTGGCTTTCAAACGTCCGCGCCTGCGCGGCAGGATCGAGGTTGAACACAGTTGCACGTGTCATGTCGCCTTGCTCAAGGCGCACGCATTGACCGTTTTTGAGATCGATGGCGGGAAAAAGAATCACGGCTTCCACTTCAGAAAATTCGAGATGAGAGCCAGACCGAAGCGCTGGCTCTTTTCGGGATGAAACTGCGTACCGATGGCGGTGTCCTTGGCAACAATCGCTGTTACCGAGCCACCGTAATCGGCGCTCGCCAGAACGTCGGCTTCGTTCGCTACCTTGAGGTGATAGGAGTGCACGAAATAAGCGTGGCGGCCTTTCTCGCCTAGCGGCAAGCGCTCCAGCACCGCATGCTCACGCGCGAGATCAAGCGTGTTCCAGCCCATATGCGGGATTTTCAGATTCCCCTCGCGCGGCATGATTTTCTCGACATCACCCGCAATCCAGTCAAGGCCTGGCGTGGTGACATATTCCTTGCCGCGCGTTGCCATCAACTGCATGCCGACGCAAATGCCAAAGAATGGCCGTGCCCTCTCGCGTACAGCCTCGGTCATCGCCTCGACCATGCCGTCAAGTGCATTCAATCCTGCGCGACAATCGGCGAAGGCACCGACACCGGGCAGCACGATACGATCGGAACGAAACACCACGTCCGGGTCGCGTGTTACAACAATCTTTTCAGGGCTTCCCGTGCCTCGCGCCGCATGCTCGAAAGCCTTCGCCACCGAGTGCAGATTGCCCGAGCCATAATCAATAATGGCAACGCTCAACGGGACGCTCCGGGTTGGGGAAACAGTCCGATGACATCGGGCTGCGACATTGATGGGGTACGTGGCAATAATGATGCCGTATCGTTGCGGCCACTCTCGTGTGCTCGCTCTTTCCACCGATCTAGAAAGCGCCGCTCGGCAGCTTCTTCGTTCTCGGCCACGACAACATCAAGCTGACGCCATCTGCGCCGCGACAGTTTCCATCGCCACAGCGACGCTGCCTCCAACCCAACCAGCACCGCAATCAGCGTCATAGCTGCAAGCTGCGCAGGGGCGGGGACGTCAAACAGAATGAATGCGATCTCGATAGCCAGCGTGAGAAAAATGTATCCCAACAACGCCAGCCACAACCGGTGCCAGATCAACCAGATGATGGCAGCGGCAAAGGCCCAGAAATAAAAACCATCACGCACAAACACGAGCCGATCGAACGATGTTCTTGCATCGATGCCATCGCCAACAGGGGCGTGAACTGTGTAGATCGCCATGATATTCTCCGGTCCTTGATCCGGACACTCCTGTCTCCAGATCAGGCTGCTTCCGAATTGGATTCAAAATCAACCGCCGAGTTGACCCTTGGTCGAAGGGACTTCGCCCACCGCACGTGGATCGATCGCAACCGCCGCACGCAATGCGCGCGCCAGTCCTTTGAAACAAAACTCGGCGATATGATGGGAATTCTCCCCATAGAGTGTTTCAACATGCAACGTCACACCCGCATTGATCGCGAATGCATGGAACCATTCCCGCACCAGCTCGGTATCGAACTCACCGACCTTGTCGCGGGGAAATTCAACCTTGAACACCAGCACAGGACGCCCGGAGATATCGATCACCACTCGCGAGAGCGTCTCGTCCATCGGCATGTGGACACTGGCATAACGCGTGATGCCAGCCATGGTGCCGAGCGCCTGCTTCACCGCCTGACCCAACGCGATGCCGACATCTTCCGTGGTGTGATGATGATCAACGTGAAGATCGCCATTGGCCTTCACCGCGATATCAATGCGCGAATGCCTGGCGAGAAGATCCAGCATGTGATCGAAGAAACCGATGCCGGTTGCGACCTGTGACACACCGGTGCCGTCCAGGTTTATCGAGACCTGGATATCGGTTTCCTTGGTTTTGCGCGTGATCGTGGCCGTGCGCATCGCTCAAACATCTCCAGCTTAATATAAGCGGGCTTTTACTGGCCCTTATCCTAAGTCTTGACATACCAGTCCCGCGACACCTTCGCCACTGCAGGATGGGGCGAATTTCAGCTGATATTTCAAGTATGGTGACCAGAGTCATGACCCTAGGCGTTACTCTGACCGTTACCTGGCCGCCAATTGCAACCCTGCCCGCCAACCCTTAAATCTGATCCAACGAAAGGTCATTTATGCACGCATCACAGTCTGAAATCTGGCACGGCACCACCATTCTCACGGTCCGCAAAGGAAACAAGGTCGTGATCGGGGGCGACGGGCAAGTCTCCATCGGTCAGACTGTCATCAAATCCAATGCCAAAAAAGTCCGCAAACTCGGCAAAGGTGACGTGATCGGCGGATTTGCCGGTGCAACCGCCGATGCCTTCACTTTGTTCGAAAGGCTGGAAAACAAGCTTGAACAATATCCTGGCCAATTAACCCGCGCAGCCGTGGAGCTGGCCAAGGATTGGCGCACTGACCGCTATCTCCGCCGTCTTGAAGCAATGATGATTGTCGCCGATAAAGAGGTCTCGCTGGTCCTCACCGGCACAGGCGACGTGCTGGAGCCGGAAGGCGGTGTGATGGCGATTGGTTCCGGTGGCAATTATGCTCTCGCTGCCGCTCGCGCTTTGACCGATTCCGACAAAGACGCCGAGGCCATCGTGCGCCGCGCCTTGGATATCGCCGCTGACATCTGTGTCTATACCAACCGCAGTCTCACCTTAGAGACCTTGACCGCATGAACTGGCCAAACTTACTGGTCTCATTCTTCAATGTCCATTCGTGACAAATAAAGCAGATATGATCGAGCCTGCTTGCGCTCAAACCAATTCAACATAGTTATCATTTCATGACCGACTTCTCCCCCGCGAAATCGTTTCCGAACTCGACCGCTTCATTGTCGGACAAACCGATGCCAAGCGTGCGGTCTCCATCGCGCTGCGCAATCGCTGGCGGCGGTTGCAACTCACCGGCTCCCTGCGTGAAGAGGTGCTGCCAAAAAACATTCTGATGATCGGGCCCACCGGGGTCGGCAAGACCGAGATTGCACGGCGACTGGCGCGGCTTGCTGGCGCACCGTTCCTTAAGGTGGAAGCGACGAAGTTCACTGAGGTCGGCTATGTGGGCCGCGACGTCGAGCAGATTGTCCGCGATCTTCTTGAAGTTGGAATCCTGCAAACCCGGGAACGAAAACGAAAGGACGTGCAGGCGCGCGCGCAACTTGCTGCAGAAGAGCGCGTTCTCAATGCATTGGTTGGCACCAATGCCAGTCCCGCTACCCGCGAAATCCTTTCGCAAAAAATTACGCACGGGCGAACTAAACGACAAGGAAATCGAGATCGAGGTACAGGCATCGGGCGGCATGCCGATGTTCGAGATTCCCGGAATGCCCGGCGCTCAGCTGGGCGCAATTTCCATTGGCGATATTTTTGGCAAAATGGGCGGCCGCACCAAAACACGACGAGTGAGTGTGGCCGATTCTTTTGAGGTTCTTGTCAATGAGGAATCCGATAAACTGCTCGACACCGAACAGCTGGTGCAGGAATCGATTCAGAACGTTGAGAACAACGGTATTGTGTTTCTCGACGAGATCGACAAGATTTGCGCGCGTGATGGCCGTGTCGGTGGTGATGTCTCGCGAGAGGGTGTACAGCGCGATCTCTTGCCGCTGATCGAAGGGACCACAGTCTCCACCAAACACGGCGCGGTGAAGACCGATCACATTCTCTTCATTGCCTCCGGCGCGTTCCACACCGCCAAGCCGTCGGACCTGCTGCCCGAACTGCAGGGTCGCCTGCCGATCCGTGTCGAGCTGCAGGCACTGACACGTGACGACTTCCGCAGAATCCTGACCGAACCTGAAGCCTCGTTGATCAAACAATATATTGCCTTGATGCAAACCGAAGGCGTCACGCTCGACATTACAACTGATGCCGTCGATGCGCTGGCGGATGTCGCGGTTGCAGTGAATTCATCGGTTGAAAATATCGGAGCGCGACGTCTGCAAACGGTGATGGAACGGGTGCTCGACGAAATTTCATTTGCCGCGCCCGATCGCAATGGCGAGACAATTCGTATTGATGCTGCTTATGTGCAGAAACATGTCGGGGATCTTGCGAAGAACGCAGATTTAAGCCGGTTTATTTTGTAAGCCTGCGCCGCCGTCTCATCGGCGTGCCCGTCGCATCCGGACGTAAAGCGCGCCAGCACCGCCATGGCCGACGTGGGCTTCCTCAAAACCCACCACGAGGTTGCGGAATTCCGGCAGACTGAGCCATTGCGGCACCTGACGTCGCAAAATTCCTCGCTCGGACTCCGCAGCTGTCGCGCGTCCTTTGCCTGTAATGACCAATACAAATGACATGCCGTTGGCTTGCGCAGTATGTAAAAAATTCAAAAGCGCGCGATGCGCTCGTGTTTGCGTCATGCCATGAAGATCGAGCCGCGCATCAATATCGGTGCGCCCGCGCGACAATTTTGCGCGCTCGCGCCGCCCCAAGGACACCAATGGCGGTGGCGCGGGTGGAGTAATGTTTATTTTTTCTTTTGTTTTTTCTGGAGCAAGCACTTTTTTCGCCGTCACCCGCCTCATGTCGACAACGGCTGGCACATCAATGTCGGCAGATATTTTCGCAGCGCGCGGCTTCTTGCGCAGCGGCTTGATCTGTTTCGCCACGCTCTCCCACAGTTCAAGCTCTTCTCCGCTCAGCGCCCGTTTGCGACGCGGAACAGACAACGATGTTCCCGGTGGGACGGTACGCTTCATGGCTGATTTTTTGGCTGATCTTTTGGGTGATCTTTTGCCAAACTCTTTTGCGGAAGTTTCGCGATTTGCGCCGAAGGCCGCTCAGCGGGCAATGGCATAGTTTTGCCATGCGCGACCGGATCGAGGCTTTTAGGCAGCAACAACACAAAGCGCGCCGGATTTTTCAACCGACCGGCAACCTGGCCTGCTTCCGTGCCTGCCCCGAAATAAATATCGGCACGCGCAGGACCAATAATTGCTGAACCGGTATCTTGCGCCACCATCAGGCGACGAAATGGTGTTTTCGCATTTTCCGATTCGATTGGCAGCTCGCCTTCTATGAAGAACGGCGTACCATATACATGCAGCGATTTATCAACCGCAATGGAGCGCCCAGGCGTGAGCGGCACGCCCTGAGCACCGATCGGTTCATCCTTTTCCGACAGCATGACTTCGCGGAAAAATACAAAGGACCTGTTCTGCCGACG
The DNA here is from genome assembly GCA_963811795.1 of uncultured Alphaproteobacteria bacterium. Classification (GTDB taxonomy): domain Bacteria; phylum Pseudomonadota; class Alphaproteobacteria; order Rhizobiales; family Xanthobacteraceae; genus Afipia. The sequence goes on along the minus strand of CAWESR010000010.1, from coordinate 102,207 downwards.
CAACTCTTTTGCCGCATCGAGATTCTGTTCCATGTATTCGCGGATGCGTTGCATCGACATCTGCTCTTTAGGAACGATGTTGCGTTCAATCAAAATGCGGCCAACGGGCGTATAGGAATAACCATTATGCGCATCGTAATTGATACGCATGATCGAACCATTCTCAAGACGAATGCGGGCTGACCCCTGAATCTGGATGAAAAGCAAATCAGTATGGCTCTTCAACCACGCCACTTCGAGGCCGCGATTGGCGAGAGCGCCATCCTCAATCTCGGCGCGATCATAATATGGCACGAGCTTACGACGGCCAATCTTGCGGAAAACCTGACCCTTGTTCGGAAGATTCGTCGACGCTTGCTGGTATCCCCGAACGAACAGATTCGGTGGACGACGATAGACCGGCACACTGTAAGTTTCGCTTTGCGTGCGCGAGCCCTCGACAATGGGCTCATAGTAACCTGTCACAAACCCAGCATCTTCGCCAATGCGCGAAATGCGCAGCGGCATGAACGATGCTTCGAAAAATGTTCGAGCTTGTGCGTTAGTTTGCGCGTTGACTCGCTTTGCCGCGAGACAGGGATCGCGCAACGATGTGCCAAGCGCTTTGCTTTCCGCTGACGGACCGGTTTGCGAAGCTATTGGTGCACAGCTTGTGCGAAATGCCTTGAAGGCCTGGAGCAGATCGTCATCCGCCCATCCTGTCACATCGTTCCAGTTCAGCGGTTCGTATTGACTGCCGGTAATTTCAATCGGCCAAAGAATGGGACCACGTTGGTGCGCGGTGCGACCGTGGTGACTTGATTTTGGGGAATTTGATTTTGGGATCGATTTGGCTTGCGCCACAGGCGTGACTAAGGCGGTAGGCATGGCAAAAGCCATCACCCCCCAAAAAAGGCACGTCGCACAGGCGCGCCGCCACGCGTCGCAACTATCGTCAATGTCCGCTTTCAGTTCCAACCAGCTTCCAGTTCGGGTCGCGCGAGGACACATCACGGGCGAATGTCCAGACATCGGTGACATCGATCAACTTTTCAGGATTGCCATCAACCACATTGTCCTCTTTATCGCGCGTAACCGTGATCATCTGAGAAACGAAGCGGATCGTAATGTACGCTGAATGATCACGCACCTCAGCGCTTGTGATCTCGGCTTTATCAATGGATGCAAAACGAGTTTCAACTTTTTCACCGCGCTGCTCGCGTTCGCGAATTGCGGTATCGAAACCCTCATAAACTTCAGATGACAAAAGATCCTTCAGTGCGCGTCGCTCACCTTTAGCGAAAGCCAGAACAATCATTTCATAAGCACTTTTGGCACCGGAAATGAAATGCTGAGCATCGAATGTGCTGTCGCCAGCAGCAATCTGATCAAACCCCTGAGCAAGTGCCGAACCAGGCTCGGCCACTCCCTTCCAGCGATCCGGCGCAGGCGTTGGCTCCGCCGATGGCGCAAGTGTTGTTTGATCGATCAATGTCCCCGGCATTGGCACAACATTATTATTGTCCGACCTGCCGCTCACGATATTGCGGGAAGCCCGATCATAGGGCGGGCGTTCATCGCCAGTCCGCTGGCCCAGCACACTCTTGAGCCGCAGAAAAATAAACACGGCTAGAGCGAGGAAAATAATAGTGTAAATATCCACGTTGCATTCACTTTCTGAGCGTGCTGGAGAACCCCAGCTAAACCCTGCCCATAAAAACCTAAGCTTCCAAGCCTCTTACGAGGCTGAACCGATCTCATGTAGGCACAAAACCATTAGAGGCCAACACCACCAATGACCACGAGTTCCGAAGGCCAGGAAAGCAGGATTAGACCATCTTAAGGCGATATATTCACGTCATTTTAGCCGATCCAGCCCCCCGTGGCCAAACCTTTCGGCAAATGACTCCACCCCATCATCCTTGTAGAATGCAGCAGGCCTATGATAGCCACTCGCCAAGTGGGGGCATTAGTCTTTCACCGAACTCACAAAGACCAGCTAACCAACCGGCTCAATAACCAGAATACGGCGCCTCGTTACTATATTTATCCCAATTTCAGAATCGCGCGATGGCGCTTAGCGGAGACACTCTTATGACCAATGGCAATGGCGCCCCGACGGAGAATGCAGCCCCGCCGCAACTCAATGTGCTGGCGCAGTATGTCAAGGATCTCTCGTTTGAGAATCCGAACTCGCCGGGCTCCCTCGCCCCTCAAAACAAACAGCCCTCGATCAATATCCAGATCAATGTCAGTGCCAGCAACGCAGGTGAGCACGACTATGAAGTTTCTTTGACGATCGAAGGCAAGGCGGAAGGTGAGACCGGCGTTCTGTTTAGCTTCGAGTTGGTTTATGCCGGCATATTCCGTGTACTCAACGTGCAGCAGGAAAATTTGCACCCACTGATCATGATCGAGTGCCCGCGGCTATTGTTCCCGTTTGCTCGCGAAGTCATCGCTGCCGCTGTGCGCAACGGCGGGTTCCCTCCTCTGATGCTCGACCCGGTCGATTTTGTGGGACTGTATCGTCAGAATATGGCGCGCCAAGCAGAGCAGATCAAACCAAGCTGATCCAGGCAGATCATCCGTTCTGATAATCTGCCCAGATTGGATGATCGCCCAAGGTGGCGACGAATGCCTGATGAGCGACAGCATCGGATTCCGTGATGCGGGCTGCCAACGGCACCGAGCGGCGACGGCGTGGCGCGTCAGTCACTCCGGAGATCGATGATTGGGGCGTCTCGGCAAGAATGAGTTGCGACTGACGCGCGCCAATCAGATCGATATAGACCTCAGCAAGCAATTCAGCGTCAAGCAACGCGCCATGTTTGGTGCGGCGCGAATTATCGATGGCATAGCGCGAACAAAGATCGTCGAGCCGGTTCGACACACCAGGGTGCTTGCGGCGTGCCAGCATGAGAGTATCGATCAGCCGATCACGCGAAATTGCGACCCGCGATATCCGCTCAAGCTCAGCATTGATGAAACTGATATCGAACGAGGCATTGTGAATAATGAGCGGTGCCTCGCCAAGAAAATCGAGAAATTCCTGCGCCACTGCAGAAAACAATGGCTTATCCGCCAAAAATTCCGTGGACAGACCATGTACCGCGAAGGCCTCTTTCGGCATCGCTCGTTCAGGATTGAGATAGCGATGAAAGGTCTGCCCCGTGGGCATATGATTGACCATCTCGACGCAGCCGATTTCGACAATCCGATCCCCCCGCAAGGGATCCAGACCCGTGGTCTCCGTATCGAGGACGATTTCCCGCATAAATACTGCCAGCGTGCCGTTTCACGTTTACCGAATCATGTCCGGCGCTTTGGCAGCTTAGCGGCTTGATTGAGAATTTCGCGGATTTGCGCGCGCACTGGGTCCAAACCGTGCGATGTATCCACTACAAAATCAGCGCGTTTGCGTTTTTCAACGTCTGGCAGTTGTCGCGCGAGAAGAGCGTCGATTTTGTCTGCCGTCATATTGTCCCGCTCCAGAATCCTCTCGCGCTGAATGTCGGGCGACGTACTGACGACAACCACAGCATCGACAAACTTTTCACCACCGGTTTCAAACAGCAGAGGAATATCGAGCACCACCACTGGCGCGCCAACAGCTTCGGCATCGTTGATAAATTTCTGCTGATGGCTGCGCAGCATCGGATGCACGATGCTTTCCAGCTTTTTCATTGCAGTTGGATTACTGACCACAACTGCAGACAATTTCTGCCGATCGACCGCGCCATTCGCGGTCGTCCCGGGAAACGCCGCCTCCACTGCGGCGGTCGCTTCACCTTCATAAATTTTATGAACTGTAGCATCAGCGTCGTAGACCGGGACGCCAGCTTCGGCAAACAATTTAGCCGTGGTCGATTTTCCCATTCCAATCGAACCAGTCAACCCAAGCAGCAACATCAATATTCTCTTTGTTCAAAACGTCAGCAGCTTTTGACTGCGCAAAAAACTCAGCAAAGGCAGCAGCGGCAAACCAAGAATGGTAAAATGATCGCCGTTGATTCGTGCGAACAAATGCACACCCGCACCCTCAAGCTGATATGCCCCAACACTGGACGTCACGGCCTCCCCAGCAATGTCGAGGTAAGCCGCGATGTCCGCCCTATCCAAAGCGCGCATGGTCATCCGCGCCACATCGGCATTGGAAAATACTACCTCACCATCTTTCGCCAACGCGACCGCTGAGTGCAGCTCATGGGTCTGTCCGACAAGTGCGCTGATTTGCTCAGCAGCCGCGGCCCGACTGCCTGGTTTGCTGAATAGCCGCTCGCCAAGCGACAAGGTTTGATCAGCTCCAACCACATATCTCCCCTTATGCAAGGCAGAAACATGGAGTGCTTTTTTCTGCGCCAGCAGATTAGCAATAGCCCCGGGAGATTTCAGGCCGGACGATGCCTGAATGTCGCGCTCGTTTATGTCAGCAGGAACCGTTTCCACAGCAATGCCCGCATTCCGTAACAACATTTGGCGCGTCGCACTCTGCGATGCGAGGATCAGCGGTTGTTGTGCGCACCACACCGTCATGATTCAAACTTTCTGACGCTGCCGGTCAGCGTATAGTTTCATCACGGCCGCTGCCGTTTCCTCGATAGAACGCCGGGTCACATCAAGCAGTGTCCAGTTGTGCTTTATGCTGAGCTTGCGCGAGAATGAAACTTCATCCGCAACAGCCTGCTTATCAATATACGCATCATCGCCAGTTTTTGCACCAAGACCAAGCAGGCGATTTTGCCGCACCTGTATGAGGCGCTCCGGTGTGGCGTGAAGGCTGACCACCAGAGGCTTCTTCAGATTTTCCAACTGGTGCGGAATGGGAATTCCGGGCACCAGCGGGACATTGGCAGTTCGCACGCCGCGATTGGCGAGATAGATCGACGTTGGTGTTTTTGAAGTGCGTGAGACGCCAACCAAGACCACATCTGCTTCTTCGAGGCCTTCAACGTGCTGGCCGTCGTCATGGATCAAGCAATAATTCAGAGCATCGATGCGCTTGAAATATTCCGCGTTCAGCGTGTGCTGGGCGCCAACGCGCTGTGTGGTTTCGGTTCCAAGATAGGCGCGAAATAACTGCATCACCGGGCCGATGATTGACAGACTTGGAATATTGATTTCCTGGCACTTCGCCTCAAGCCGATCCACCAAATCTTTTTCAAGAAGCGTAAACAATACAATCCCGGGAGCTTCTTCGATCTCGGCCAACACGCGATCAAGCTGCTTCTGGCTGCGCACCAAAGGGTAGACATGCTCAACCGGTGAGACATTGGAGTATTGCGCAGCCACCGCTCGCGCCACCGTGATGAGTGTCTCGCCGGTCGAATCCGAGATCATATGAAGATGAAAATAATTTCCAGTGGTGGGCACCATATTCTTAAAATCCATTTGCAACTGATGCAGCTGCAGCTGTGCATTGCTGTGAATCCCTGTGGGCATATGGGTCTGAAATCAGCACTTGCCCGTGGTCCTTGGGATAACTCGTAAATTCATTCACAATGCTGAATTCGGGATGAAATCTGATCGTATCGGAAATGGTAGCGGGGTTATGTTGACTTGTCTTGGGATAATCCTGGGCACAGTTTCACAAGACGTTCAAAACAATGGTTCTTTTTGCCTGATCTTAAAATTTCAAGTGCGTGGAAAAGTAGCCCGATGTGTGGACAGGCTTGGGATAATAACTGGATATCACTGCGCGGGCACTATTCACTGTTACACTACTACAAACCTAAGAATTTAAATGATTGATTGAAGGAAGTAGTGCTTGCGGAAAACTTGCTATCCGGTCACTGATGGGGCGAGTTAAAGCACCATATCGCTGTCACCCTATAACGATCTGCCAAATTAGTTCTCAGTTCTAAATTTATTGGAAGCAGCAGAACAAATGCTACGGAATGCTCTGTTTGGAACAACGCTGCTTATTATAAATATTCTGTCGTTATCAGGCGTTCATGCGGATGTTATCAAGCTGATGTCCCTCAACGCAGTGAAAGAAGTTGTCGAAGACCGAGTTCATGCATTTGAAAAAATAAGCGGCCATACTGTCACGATCATCTGGAGCGGTTCAGTCAATGCCAGCAAACGTATTGGCGATGGTGAAGTGGTCGATGTTGTTTTGTTACCTGTATCCCATACAGAGAAGTTGATTGCGGAGAATAAAATTGTCGCTGGTAGCTCTGTTGATTTTGCAAAAACCGGGATAGGTGTTGCCTTACGCGCTGGTTTGCCTACACCGGACATTTCCACCAGCGAGAATTTGAAAAAGGCCATTCTCGAGGCCAAAGCAATCTCTTTCTCGACCGGCTCAAGTGGCGTCTATCTTGCTGAACTGCTCAAACGTTTCGGCATTTCAGAGCAGGTCAAGGACAAGATCGTTACGCTTGTCGCTGGGTCACCTGTGAGCACTGTGTTGGAACGTGGTGAGGCTGATCTTGGATTCCAGCAAATCAGCGAACTTATGCAAGCCAAAGGCATCCAATATCTAGGTCCTTTGCCGGCGGACGTTCAAAACATCACGACCTATTCTGTGAGTTTGCATGCCAAGGCACTGGCGCCAGATGCAGCCAAGAGCCTGATAAAGTTTCTCACAGCGCCCGAATCGACACCTGGAATTCGAAAGCTTGGTATGGAGCCAGGATGAGGGAGTAAGCTTCTTCGGCAAAGCAGGTTTAGCGTAAAATTCAACATGTCGCACTGAGGATTGGTCGCGCTGCTTTGAGCCTTCAGGGCAAGAGATTCCCAGTGATTTCCCAAGAGATTTCAATGTACAGCTGGATTAAAGCCTTTCACGTCATTGCCGTGATCTCATGGATGGCAGGCATGCTCTACCTGCCACGGCTTTTTGTTTACCACTGCGATGCAGAGCCAGGATCGAAGCAATCTGAAACCTTCAAAACGATGGAGCAGCGGTTATTCAGGATCATTATCAACCCTGCGATGATCATAACCTTGCTCACCGGGGGATGGTTGGTATGGGAAGGCCGTTGGTACAGCTCACTTTGGTTTCAGGCCAAGTTTGCATTGGTCTTGGCGATGTTGGCAGCTCATGGGTTCTTTGCTGCGCGACTTAAAGATTTCGCCCTGGATCGAAATACCAAAAGTCAGAAATTTTACCGTATAATCAATGAGATACCAACGATTTCTCATGATCTTGATCGTGATTTTTGTAATTGTGAAACCATTTTAGCGAACGCGGCCAATGCTGGCCTGATTCCTCATACTTCTTCTTGCGTGAGTGAAATTGATTTTCTATATTGATGGCATCCCACCAAGCGCAGGCGGATATGGTTGAGTTCCGGTTTTCATTGAGCCGGCCACCATACCAAGTTCGATAGCCTCCCGGCATTTCAGCTCAAGACCTGCGGACATCTGCTTTCAGCTCTGCTGGTTTTAACGCGCGCAATCCTTCCCCTTCCTTCGATACTTCTCCACAGGACACCACCCCAATGCGGGAAATAAAACTACAAGACCTCAAGACCAAAACGCCAGCCGAGCTCGTTTCATTCGCGGAGGAACTCGGAGTTGAGAACGCCAGCACGATGCGCAAGCAGGAGCTGATGTTTGCCATCCTCAAGCAACTTGCAATTCAGGAAACCGATATCATCGGCGAAGGTGTCGTTGAGGTTCTCTCCGACGGCTTTGGCTTTTTGCGTTCGTCCGATGCGAACTATCTGCCCGGTCCCGACGACATTTATGTTTCCCCCTCGCAGATCCGCCGCTTTGGCCTGCGCACGGGCGATACCATTGAAGGTCATATTCGCAGCCCGAAAGAAGGCGAACGCTACTTTGCGCTGCTGAAGGTCAATACGCTGAATTTCGAGGACCCTGAAAAGTCCCGTCATAAGGTCAACTTCGATAACCTGACGCCGCTATTCCCCGATGAGCGCTTTCGATTGGAGTTGGAAGATCCGACCCGCAAGGATCTCTCAGCCCGCGTCATCGATATTGTCGCCCCGATTGGCAAGGGTCAGCGCGCGCTGATCGTCGCACCGCCCCGCACCGGTAAAACGGTGCTGATGCAGAACATCGCGCAATTCGATTACGGCCAATCATCCGGAATGTTATTTGATCGTGCTTCTGATCGATGAGCGTCCGGAAGAAGTCACGGACATGCAGCGTTCGGTGAAGGGTGAAGTGGTGTCATCGACATTCGATGAACCGGCAGTTCGCCACGTTCAGGTCGCGGAAATGGTGATCGAGAAAGCCAAGCGTCTGGTCGAACATGGCCGAGACGTTGTCATTCTGCTCGATTCCATCACCCGCCTTGGCCGCGCCTACAACACGGTGGTGCCATCATCCGGCAAAGTATTGACCGGCGGTGTGGACGCCAACGCATTGCAACGACCAAAGAGGTTTTTCGGCGCCGCGCGTAATATCGAAGAAGGCGGCTCACTGACCATCATCGCCACCGCGCTGGTTGATACCGGTAGCCGCATGGATGAAGTGATCTTCGAAGAGTTCAAAGGTACGGGCAACTCCGAACTTATTCTTGACCGTAAGGTCTCGGACAAGCGCACCTTCCCGGCGATCGACATCTCACGCTCGGGTACGCGCAAGGAAGAGCTCATCACCGATCCGCTATTGCTCAAGAAGATGTATGTGTTGCGCCGGATTCTCAACCCGATGGGAACGATGGACGCCATCGACTTCCTGCTCGACAAGCTGCGCAACACCAAGAACAACTCGGAATTCTTCGAGTTGATGAATACCTGATCCGTGATGGGCGAATGAATGACGACCTCTTCCATCCCGTCTCATTCGCCCACGGATCAGCCGACCACGCATCAGCGCGGAAAACCTCTTCCCAACTGGACCGCGCGCCCACGGCCTGCGCGTCAATTAATCGATGGCCGTTATTGCCGGCTTGAGGCCCTCGACGTCGCAAAACATGGCGACGATCTGGTGGCGGCTTTCATGGCGAGCGATCCTGCGTCATGGGCTTATCTTTTTATCGGCCCGTTCGAGAATGATGCCGCTATCCGGAACTGGCTGACAGAGGCTGCTGTCAGCAAGGATTATGTTTACATCGCTATAGTTGATCGGAGGACCGGGCGTGCAGCTGGTTTATGCGCGTATATGCGGATTGATCCTGGCAATGGCAGTATCGAAATCGGCAATATTCATTATTCGGACGCGCTCAAACGGACGCAGGCGACCACTGAAGCAATGTTCCTGCTGATGCGCCACGTCTTCGATGATCTCGGCTATCGCCGCTATGAGTGGAAGTGCGATGCTCTTAATGAGCCGTCGCGCCGGGCCGCCTTGCGGTTAGGGTTCACGTTCGAGGGTATTTTTCGTCAGCACATGATCGTAAAAGGTCATAGCCGTGATACGGCCTGGTTCTCAATCGTCGATAGCGAATGGCCAGCGCTAAAAATGGCTTACGAAAAGTGGTTGTCTCCAGCGAATTTTGGAAATGATGGCCAACAGCAAGCATCGTTGGCGAATTTCGTTGCGGAGCGTGAGTGATGGTTCATCGCTCTATGATGTCGCTACAGCAGATGTAGCTACAATGTGAGACCAGGCACCATCAGTGCTTCAGGCTCTGTCATCGGCAATGAACAGCTTTGTCCACGGCAGACGAAGGCTGTGGCACCCTTAGCACTCTGCAATTTCATCTGTGCTGGGTGATCGGCGGGAAGCTGAGTTGCGGTTGATACATGGAGGACAATCGATGTCGCGTGCGGAAGTTTGCGAGCGGCTTCGCTCAGGCGATCCGCCGCCTCCCCCTGTCCCACCACGACAATTTCCGTGCCGGCAAGATAAAGATCGAGCGCATTGAGAAGCGACAGGTGTCCGAAAGCATTTCCCTCGGCATGCGGTAGCAATGCTGCGAACAGGGCGTCGATTTTCTTGCGCCAACGATCATCGCCAGTCAGGACTGCGATCCGCCCCAAGTTCTGCGCGATCAATCCGTTGTGATTTGGAATAGCATCATCGATGGTTGAATGCGGCCGGACGATTAAGCCTTCTGCATCGTTGGCAGTGAGATAATAGCCGCCATGCTCGACATCGGCGTAATGAGTATCGAGAGTTTGCTGCCATGCCAGCGCCTTGTCGAGGAAGGCCATCTCGCTGGTTGCCTCATAAAGTGCGAGCGCGGCGCGGATCATTGCGGCATAATCAGAGGCAAGACCTGGAAGCAAAAGTTGATCTGCTCGCCATGAATGACCGAGGCGATCACCACGAGCCATCACTGTCGCGACGAAATTAAACGCGGTTCTTGCAAGATGAAGCCATTGTGGCGTTTCAAAAGCGCAGGCACCGTGTGCAAGGGCTGCGATCATCAAGCCGTTCCAGTCGGCCAATATCTTGTCATCAAGTCCGGGATGAATGCGCTTGTCGCGATGTTTCAAAAGTATTTCGCGCATCGCAGCCAGCTGCTCGGCTTCGGTCGGCGTATCCTGCGAACTGGTCAGACGATTGAGAATGGTGTGACCCTCGAAATTTCCCTCTCGGGTGACATCATATTTAGCCGCAAAAAGAGTTGCATCATCGTGGCCGAGCAGGGCTTCGATCTCAGTGAGCGACCAGACATAGAACTTGCCCTCCTCGCCTTCAGAATCCGCATCGAGCGATGATGCGAAGCCACCCTCCGGTGTGAGCATCTCACGCTCTAACCAGCCGACGGTCTCAACGGCACGTGCGCGCAGCAGCGGATCTTTTGAGCGCGTATATTCAAGCGCCAACAGATCGAGAATTTGTGCGTTGTCGTAGAGCATTTTTTCAAAGTGCGGCACCAGCCAGCGATCATCGACCGAGTAACGCGCATAACCACCGCCAAGATGATCGTAGATGCCGCCCTGACTTATCTGCGTCAGCGCGAGAGCGGTTGTGGCGAAGAAGCGTTTGTCATGGCTGCGCGCACCGGCCCGCCAGAGAAACTCGAGCATCGTGCATTGCGGGAATTTTGGAGCGCCACGCAATCCGCCACTCTCTGGATCAGTCGCGCTTGCGATGGATGTGGCGATGTTATTCAGCTCGGTCGTGCCGATACTGGCTGCGGTTTCGTGACGTGCACGTTCAGCAAGACGCGTGACAAGGGCATTGCGATTTCGCGTGATTGTATTGGGATCGTCGCGGAAGATACGTGCGACCTCGCGCAACACGTCGGTGAAAGCCGCACGGCCATATTGGGATGTTTTCGGAAAATAAGTGCCGCCCCAAAACGGGGAGCCATCGGGTGCGAGGAACATGGTCAGTGGCCAGCCACCTTGCTGGCCGAGATGGTGCAGGGCGCTCATATAGATTTGGTCGATATCGGGCCGTTCCTCGCGATCCACTTTGATGTTGACGAACAGCTCGTTCATCACTTTTGCGGTGGCTTCATCCTCGAAGCTTTCGTGGGCCATCACATGGCACCAATGACAAGCGGCGTAGCCGACGGAGAGCAGAATGGGCCTGTTTGTCTGTTGTGCTTCCGCCAGGGTGGCCGGACCCCAGGGCCACCAATCGACGGGATTCTGCGCGTGTTGTAGCAAATAGGGGCTGGTCTCGTTGCCAAGCCGGTTATTGTGCATTGCAATATTTTCCATGTTGCAGCCTTTTGTGCACAAAGTGCAGTGCAGCAATAACGATAAACTGCGATAGCCCAATGCCTTTAAGCATTTTTCGTTGCCTGCGGCAGGACTGTTCGACAAATAGGCGATGCATTCGCAAGAACAAACTATTTTCGCTTTGTCTTCTGGCTGGTCGCCATCCGCGATTGCCATTGTGCGCGTGTCGGGATCGCAAGCCAGGCAGGCGCTGGAGGTGATCGGGGGCAAGATTCCCCACGCCGCGTGTGGCGACACGCGCGTTGATTCGGGATATCGCAGGTCAGCCGATCGATGATGCGGTTGTGTTGTGGTTTCCAGCTCCGGCCAGCGCCACCGGCGAGGATGTCGTGGAGTTTCACGTCCATGGCGGTCGAGCGGTGATCGCGGCGCTGTTCGATTCACTTGGAAAAATCAGCGGTTTGCGCGCAGCCGAACCGGGCGAATTTACGCGGCGTGCGTTTGAGAATGGCAAGCTTGATCTCACCGCAGCGGAAGGTCTCGACGATCTCATTCATGCGGATACGGATCGTCAGCGTCGTCAAGCCTTGCGGCAGCTCAAGGGATTGCTTGGTGAAAAAGCCGAAAGCTGGCGCAGGCAAATTATCGAGGCGTCTGCCTTGATCGAGGCAGGCATCGATTTCTCGGACGAGGGCGACGTGCCGCAGGAATTGATCGCGCCTGCATTGCATAGAATCTCTCACCTCAAATCAGAGATTGAAGAAGTCCTTGCAGCATCGGCACAAAGTGAACGCTTACGCGACGGGTTGATGGTGGCGATTGCAGGCCCGCCAAACGCCGGCAAATCAACTCTCCTGAATTGTTTGGCTCGGCGCGACGCGGCGATCGTCTCACCACATGCGGGGACGACGCGCGATGTGATTGAAGTTCATCTCGATCTCGATGGTTATCCGGTAACATTGCTCGACACCGCCGGAGTGCGCGATACCCAAGACCCTGTCGAGCAGGAGGGTGTGCGGCGTGCACGCGAACGGGCGCGCACTGCCGATCTGGTGTTGTGGTTGATGGAGGCGGGCGAGTTGCAGGGGCCAGCCGATGCGCACAGTGCCGACCATGCGCCTGTCTGGATTGTGCGCAACAAAATCGATCTGGGTGCCGCGACCGTTTCTGTGCCAAGGCAGACTGAGCCAAAACAGACTGAGGCGCGGTTTAATATTTCAGCATCGCGTGGCGATGGGGTGACTGAATTGATTGCTGCACTGGTGGCCTTCGCACGGGATCTGCTGGGGTCAGGGGAGAGCGGCCTGATTGGCCGCGCCCGCCATCGCGAGTTGCTGCGCAAGGTCGCGGATTCGCTAGGCCGCGCCGGTCAATTGGCTGCGCAAGGCCATGAATTAATTGCAGAAGAATTACGAATCTCGGTTCATTTGTTGGGTCGACTAACGGGCCGAGTGGATGTCGAAGACATTCTGGACGTCATTTTCCGGGATTTTTGTATCGGCAAGTAAGCCGGGAAATAATGCTAGGCGTGTTTCACGTGAAACATATCCAGCTGTAGGGTCAATTGTTGGGATGTTTCACGTGAAACGAAGTCGAGAAATGACATCCCCGGTGCGAATCTTCCTTTCGGGCTTTGCCACAACGCGATAGAAGTCTGCTCATGCGAACCACTTTTGATGTCATTGTGATCGGCGGAGGTCATGCCGGCTGTGAAGCTGCGGCAGCCTCGGCGCGGATGGGTGCCAAAACGGCTTTGGTCACCCATCAATTCGCAACCATCGGAGCGATGTCGTGCAATCCTGCCATTGGCGGCTTGGGCAAGGGGCATTTGGTCCGGGAAATTGATGCGCTCGATGGCTTGATGGGCCGCACAGCAGATCAGGCCGGTATTCAGTTCCGGGTTTTGAATTGTCGGAAGGGCCCTGCTGTGCGGGGACCGCGTGCGCAGATTGACCGGAAACTTTATGCCGCGGCGATGCAGACCGCGATCCGGGAAACAGCCAACCTTTCCGTTATAGAGGGTGAGGCAGATGACCTTTTGCTGTCAAATGGCCGAGTTTGTGGGATTCGGCTGGGTGATGGGCGTAAATTTGACGCTGGCGCCGTTGTGACCACCACTGGGACCTTTCTCCGTGGCCTGATCCATCTGGGTGAAAAGAACTGGCCCGCTGGCCGGGTTGGTGAAGCTCCGGCGATGGGGCTCTCGGCATCCTTTGAGCGAGCAGGTTTTACGCTGGGCCGATTGAAGACCGGCACCCCGCCACGTCTCGACGGGAGCACCATCGACTGGTCCGCTGTGGAAATGCAGCCCGGCGATGATCCGGCAGAGCCATTTTCGGTGATGACAGACCGGATCACCACGCCACAAATCGAATGCGGCATTACCCGCACGACTGATGCGACCCATCAGGTCATTCGCGCCAACGTGCATCGCTCGCCAATGTATTCCGGTCAGATCAAGAGCACTGGGCCGCGTTATTGTCCGTCCATCGAGGACAAGATTGTCCGTTTTGGCGATCGCGACGGGCATCAGATCTTTCTGGAGCCGGAAGGCCTCGACGACACCACGGTCTATCCCAATGGAATTTCGACCTCATTGCCGGAAGAAGTGCAGTTGGCGATTTTGGCCACCATTCCCGGTCTTGAGCGGGTCAAAATGGTGCGTCCGGGCTATGCCATCGAATACGATCACGTCGACCCGCGCGAACTCGATCCGACTTTGCAGACCAAGCGCGTGCCAGGGCTTTTCCTGGCTGGCCAGATCAACGGCACCACGGGTTATGAAGAAGCTGCCGCGCAGGGACTTGTAGCGGGCTTAAATGCTGCACTTGCTGCTGGTGGCCGCGCGCCGATCGTGTTCGATCGTGCAGATGGGTATCTCGGCGTAATGATCGACGATCTGGTGACGCGCGGCATCACCGAGCCGTACCGGATGTTTACCTCGCGTGCGGAATATCGTCTGACCTTGCGGGCGGATAATGCGGATCAACGTCTAACGGATCAGGGCATTGCCTTGGGCTGTGTCGGAGCCGCGCGCACCGCGCAGCATGGCGCCAAGATGGCTGATCTTCAAGCCGCGAAAACCTTGGCGAAATCATTGTCGGTGACACCGAACGAAGCCGCGCGGCATGGGCTTTCACTAAATCGCGATGGCCAGCGCCGGAGTGCATTTGAACTTTTGGCCTATCCCGAAGTGGGGTGGGAGCAGGTCGCTGGAATCTGGCCGCAATTCAACGAGATTGCGCCTGCGATTGCGGTGCATCTTGAGATCGATGCCAAGTACGACGTCTACCTCTCCCGCCAGGTGGCGGACGTGGAAGCCTTCCGGCGGGACGAAGGGTTGGTTCTCACCGATGTGGATTATGCAGCGGTGCCGGGGTTGTCGAATGAGGCCCGCCAGAAACTGGAAGCGGTGCGGCCGGCGCACGGTGGGGCAGGCGAGCCGAATCGAGGCGATGACACCGGCAGCTTTGGGAATTCTCGCGGCTTATTTGCGTCGCGAAGCCCGCCGTAAATCCTCTGTAGCATCTGCTTGACCGGCGCTTCTGTGGCCCAACCCCTCCGCGGATCCCTGGTGAGCGCTGCCGACAAGGCGGCAGCTCTCGCGCTCACACCTGTTTCACGTGAAACAGAAGCGCGGCTGGATGCCTATGTCGCGCTGTTGCTGGAATGGCAAAGCAAAACCAATCTGGTTGCGCCCTCGACTCTGACCAATTTCTGGACCCGGCATATCTCTGACTCGCTTCAGCTTTTGACGCTCGCCCCTGATGCAAAAATCTGGACCGATCTTGGAAGTGGCGGCGGCTTTCCTGGCGTGGTTTTGGCGTGTGCGATGGCCGATGTCCCTGATGCCATGGTCCATTTGGTGGAGCGCAACGCCAAGAAGGCTGCTTTCTTGCGCGAGGCACTCCGCGTCAGCGGTGCCCGCGGCACCATCCACCTCACTGAGATCACGGATTATGTGGATAGCTTGAAGGGCCCGGTGGATTGCATCACCGCCCGTGCCGTTGCTCCTCTAAACATATTGCTAAGGCTTGCTGAGCCTGTGGTGAGGCAGGGCGCAAAGGCTTTGTTTCTCAAAGGACAAGATGTAGAATTGGAATTGACTGAAGCCACTAAATATTGGAAAATTGAGCCGCGCCTTCATCCCAGCCGAACCAGTGAGCACGGTTGGATCGTTGAGCTCGGCAAAATGGAACGACGGTAGGCTTCTCCACCAGAACCACGGCCAGGCGCATGACGGGAATTGAAGGAATTTTTCAAAACGACAGCTTCGCGATGCGCGCGGTCGGTCAGCCGCGCATCCTTGCGCTGGCCAATCAGAAAGGTGGCGTGGGCAAGACGACCACCGCCATCAATCTTGGTACCGCGCTGGCGGCTATCGGCGAGCGTGTGTTGATCGTCGACCTCGACCCACAGGGCAATGCGTCAACGGGTTTGGGGATCGATCGCCGCAATCGCAATTGCTCGACCTACGACGTTCTGACCGGTGAAGCCAAGCTGCGCGATGCAATTTTACCGACCGCTGTACCGCGGTTGCACATTGCTTCATCGACAATGGATCTCTCTGGTCTTGAGCTTGAGCTTGGCACCACGCGCGACCGTGCGTTTCGTTTGCGCGAAGCAATTGCCGGTCTGAACACCTATGTTGCGGAAGACTTCAGACTACACCTACGTGCTGGTCGATTGCCCGCCGTCGCTCAATCTGATCACCGTCAATGCGATGGCAGCCTCCCACGCAATTCTGGTGCCGCTGCAATGTGAGTTCTTTGCGCTTGAGGGATTGTCGCAGTTGCTGCAAACCGTCGAGCAGGTTCGCTCGACGCTCAATCCGAATCTGACAATCCATGGCATTGTGCTGACGATGTTTGAACTTGCGCAACAATCTCTCAAATCAGGTTGTTGCCGATGTTCGCCAGTTCATGGGCAGCAAGGTCTATGACACCATGATCCCGCGCAATGTGCGCATTTCCGAAGCGCCGTCCTACGGCAAACCGGTGCTTGTGTACGATTTGAAGTGCGTCGGCAGTGAAGCTTATCTCAAACTCGCCACTGAAGTCATTCAACGCGAGCGCGAACTGCGCGCCCATTAGAGGTGCTTGTTCGCGCAGATTTTGATGATCTGCGTTCAGAATGATTGATTTGATGCAGGAGTGGATTGAGTTGAGTACAAAGGAGACAGCAGCGATGGCCGATGAAGCGCGTTCGCGATTGGGTCGCGGTCTTGCAAGTTTGATTGGCGATGTCGGCGGCGAGGCGGTTCATATCGATCGTCCGGGGCGGGCTCCACGTCGCGTGCCGATTGAGTTCCTCAAGGCTAATCCGCGTAATCCTCGCTGCATATTTTCTGAGGATGAGCTCACCGAATTATCGGTGTCGATCAAACAACATGGCGTGATTCAGCCGATTGTGGTCCGGCACGTGGCCGGATCGCAGGACCGCTTTGAGATCATTGCTGGTGAACGCCGCTGGCGTGCATCGCAACGTGCAGGCTTGCATGAAGTTCCAGTTGTGGTCATGGACGTGAGCGACAGCCATGCGCTGGAAATCGCCATCATTGAAAATGTCCAACGCTCCGATCTCAACGCGATAGAAGAAGCGCAAGGGTATCATGCGCTCGCCGCCGAATTTAACCGCAGTCAAGATGATATCGCCAAAATCGTCGGTAAGAGCCGCAGCCATGTCGCCAATATGATGCGGTTGACGAAACTTCCTGAGGAGGTTCAGGCCTACCTTGCGGAAGGCAAACTTTCCGCCGGTCACATACGCGCGCTGATCGGCGTGCCCGATCCTATCGCTGCTGCCAGACGCATTGTTGAAGAAGGGTTGAATGTGCGCCAGACCGAGGCGCTTGCGCATGAGGAAGGTGTACCGGAGCGCAAGCCGCAAAAGGCGCGTGAGGCTAAGGCCGACGGCAAGGACGCAGACACGATTGCTTTGGAAAAACGTGTCAGTGATATGCTGGGCTTGAAGGTAAATGTCGATCACCGCAACCCGGGCGGCACCGTACACATCACCTACGGCAATCTTGAGCAGCTTGAAGATATTTTGCGGCGGCTGGAGACGAACGCTTAAGTCTGGTTGACGCTCTCGTCAGCCCCGTCGCCGTGCATTCACCGCAATTGACAGAAGTGCGCGCTGGGCGATGGTTTCCGCCAGTGCAGAATGCCGACGCATCTCAAGAGCGGCATCCGCGAGTTGGGCGATGGCTTTGGCAAAGCGCTCGGTATTCGTATTGCGCAACGTGGCCTCAATCAGAGGCTTGCGAGAAAAATGCAGGCGCGGAAATCCACTGTCCATTGCCTCGCTTTCGCTACGGCCTTCGTCGACAAATAGCCGCGCCTTGTGCAATTGCGCGGCCTGGCGCTGGGCGGCGGCGATGATCATGCCTGGATACGTGCCGGCGGCCATCGCTTTGGCGAAGCTGGTTTCCACATCTGCGACTCGGCCCGCGAATGCGCCATCGATAATAGGGTCGAGTGTCAGGCCGGATGCGTCGGTGACAATGGCCGTGACATCCTCAAGCGTTACTTCCTGGCGGCCATGGGCATAGAGAGCAAGCTTGCGGATTTCATTGCGGGATGCCTGCCGGTCTCCGCCAAGTAGCGAAATCAGCGCGATCCGCGCATCCGACCCGATTCGTAAATTTGCCGCACGAAGCTCATCGTCGATCAATCGTGCCAGGTCCCGTTCGGTGTCGGCATAGCAAGCAATTGCCACTGCCGACTTGGCGCGCTCGCAGGCCTTGCGCAATGGTGCGTCAGGGCGCAGTTCGCCAGCTTCGATAACAATGCGGCAATCTTTCAGCGGCATCTCGGCCAGGGTATCAACACCTGAGGCGAAATTGCGTGTGCCAGCTTTGATTCTGATCGCGCGACGCCCGCCGAACAGCGGCACAGTCATCGCTTCATCAACAAGACGCGAAGGTTCGGAGGACAGCTCGTCGCCGTCTATTCTCACTGACGAGAACGGATCGTTTGGATCTTCAACAGCGGAAGCCATGAGCGCATCGGCCCGCTCGCGCACAAGACCTGCATCCGGACCATAAAGTAAGATAATCGGACGGGCCGGATCTGGCCGGGCGAGAAACGTGTCGATCTCTTTTCCGCGCAGTGCTACCACGGCGGTGGTTAGCTGCCGGCGTAGAAATAGGATGACAGACGCTGGCTAATATTGTCGGCGATCACTTTCGATGCGCGATCCTCAGCATCGCGCAACCCACGTTGGCGAGCGAAGCGCTGTTCCTGGCCGGGAATGTCATAGGAGACGCGAGCAAAGGTCGAGCCGGTCAGCACTGTTTTGTTGGTCGCGTTGTCTTTCAGCTCGTAGATTGCATCGATGCCGTAGTTTTCAATGTCGGGTCGCGCGGTGGTGTTATCAAGAATGACGGAAAGACGCGTTGTAGCAAGACGCATCACCAGCCTGTGCGTCGGTGGGCCACCCACCGCACTGCCATACATGTTGAAGATCATGGCATTGCGAATCTCGACGCCAAGCCTCGCCTCGCGCGATCCATTCGGCAGATTGAGCGGGGGAACTTCAACACCCAATAGCTTGTCGCGCAGACCCGGTGTACCGGCAGGACCGCGCTCGGCATACATTGGCTGGAAACATCCAGCGGTCAGCGCTGCAAGCAGGGCTACAGTCAGCAGCTGGGCAGCGACGCGTGTATCAAGCCACGACATTCACGATCCTTTGCGGAACGACAATGATCTTGCGGGGAGGTTTCCCATTCAGAGTTGTCTTTATCGTATCGAGGGCCAAAACGGCAGCCTCAATTTCTGTATTTGAAGCATTCTGGGCCACTGTGACTTCGCCGCGCTTCTTGCCGTTAACCTGCACAGGCAGCGTAATTGTGTCATCAATCAGCAAATCGGTTTCGATTTCCGGCCATTTCGCCTCCGAGACCAACCCATCATGGCCCATGGCCTTCCAGCATTGTTCCGCCAAGTGCGGCATCATGGGGGAAATGAGCCGGACCAGAATATCGAAAGCCTCTCGTACTGCTGCGGCAAGGACGGGGTCTTTCTCCAGATTCTTCGCCGGGTCGTCGATGGCCTCATTGAGCGTGCCGACAAAGCTATAGAGCTTTGCGATTCCTGTATTGAAGCGCAGTCGCTCGATGGCGTTTGAAACATCAGCGAGCGTGCGATGCGACGCCATGCGCAGCGCCTTTGCGCGCTCGTGTCCATTTGTATTTGGCGCGCCGGCAGATTTTGGCAAATAAGGCGCCGCTGTTGTCACCAGCCGCCAGATTCGTTGGACGAAACGGCCAGCACCCTGCACGCCCTCCTCGCTCCAAATCACATCGCGATCGGGAGGCGAATCCGAGAGCATGAACCAGCGCGCCGTGTCAGCGCCGTAGGAGCCAATGATGTCGTCGGGATCGACAGTGTTGCGTTTGGATTTCGACATCTTCTCAATAGAGCCGATCTCAACGCGTTCACCTGAGCCAAGCAAGGTCGCTTGCCGTTTATCGCCAATCGCCTCAATTCGGATTTCCGCCGGTGAGGCAAAGGTGCCGTCAAGCTTGCGGTAGGTTTCGTGAACCACCATGCCCTGCGTGAACAGTCCGGCGAACGGTTCCTCCAGCCCAACATGCCCTGTCGCTTTCATTGCGCGGGTAAAGAAGCGGCTGTAAAGCAGATGAAGGATCGCGTGTTCGACGCCGCCGATGTATTGATCGACCGGCATCATACGATCTGCAACATCGCGTGTGGTCGGCGCATCCGCGTTCCACGGATCGGTGAACCGCGCGAAATACCACGACGAATCCACAAATGTATCCATAGTGTCGGTTTCACGCCGCGCAGGTTTGCCACATTCCGGGCAGGCGACGGTTTTCCACGCAACGTGACGATCGAGCGGATTGCCTGGACGGTCGAATTCGATGTCATCGGGCAACTGCACCGGCAGATCCTTCACCGGCACCGGAACCACACCGCAGGCCTCGCAGTGGATGATCGGAATCGGACAGCCCCAATAGCGCTGGCGTGAGATGCCCCAGTCTCGCAGGCGGAAGTTGACCTGACGCTGCGCGACGGCTTGATTTCCGAGCATCAAAGCTTCAAGGCGTCTGGCGATCTCTTCCTTCGCTTGCTCAATACTCATTCCATTGAGGAAGCGCGAATTGATCATGCGGCCGTCGCCATCATAGGCCGTGTTGGTGATGACGAAAGTGGCCGGGTCTTGCCCTTCGGGACACACCACCGGTGTGTTACCAAGGCCATACTTGTTGACGAAATCGAGGTCGCGCTGGTCATGTGCAGGGCAGCCGAAAATTGCGCCGGTGCCGTAATCCATCAGCACGAAGTTCGCGACATAGACCGGCAGCTTCCAGGTTGCATCGAGTGGATGCGCGGCTTTTATGCCGGTATCGAAATCCTTGCTTCTCGGCCGTATCGACGGCTTCCTGCGCGGTGCCCGTCTGGCGGCAGTCCGCGATGAATTTGGCCAATGCGGGATTTTGCTTGGCTGTTTCTGCTGCAATCGGATGATCAGGAGAGAGTGCGATAAATTTGGCACCGAACAAGGTGTCCGGGCGCGTGGTGAATACCTCCACTTCGCTATCGCGACTTGGTACGGTGGCGGGGTCGAGCGCGAAGCGGATCAGTAATCCCTCCGAGCGCCCAATCCAGTTGCGCTGCATGATGCGCACTTTGTCTGGCCAGCGATCAAGGGTATCGAGCGCTGCCAGCAGCTCCTCGGAATATTTGCTGATTTTGAAAAACCACTGCGTCAGTTCGCGCTGTTCAACCAGGGCACCGGATCGCCAGCCGCGACCATCGATCACCTGTTCATTGGCCAGCACAGTTTGATCGACGGGATCCCAGTTGACCTTCGATTGCTTGCGCTCGACGAGGCCCGCTTTCAGGAAATCGAGAAACATACGCTGCTGATGCTTGTAGTAAGCCGGATCGCAGGTCGCAATTTCCCGGCTCCAGTCGAGCGACAGTCCCATTGATTTAAGCTGTGATTTCATGGTGGCAATGTTTTCGTAGGTCCACGATTTGGGATGGACCTTGCGTTCCATGGCGGCATTCTCGGCAGGCATGCCGAATGCGTCCCACCCCATAGGGTGCAGAACGTTGAAGCCTTTGGCGCGCATGTAACGCGCAACCACATCGCCCATGGTGTAGTTGCGAACGTGACCCATGTGGATGCGTCCCGAGGGATAGGGAAACATCTCGAGCACGTAATACTTGGGACGCGGGTCATCGTTGGCGGTGGTAAAAATCCCCCGCTCGTCCCACAAGCGTTGCCAATGCGGTTCCGATTCGCGAGCGTTATAGCGTTCGTTGTTCATTGGATTGATCGTCTGCCATCATTTTAGAATGGCAGACTAGCCACAAAAGACCGCGTTGGGTCAACGCCTTAAGCCTCAGTTGCCCGATGAGAACTTTTGCTCAGGCCGGATGTCTCCAGGGGATCAACCGATTAACGACCCGGTATCGGCCGTCCGAATCAGAGCATGCTCGACAACCGTGTTCCGGCCCCGGCGCTTAGCTGCATAAAGAGCGGTGTCTGCGGCCTCGATCAGGTCTTCATCGATCTGCATTTTGCTGGGTGCCACCGCAGCTATGCCAATGCTGACGGTCACGATTCCGCTGCCACTCAGTTTGTGCGGAATAGTAAGGCCTTCAACCGTCATGCGGACCTTTTCGGCGATCTTTAATGCCTTTGGGGAATCTGTGTCGGGCAATAACAAGCAGAATTCTTCGCCGCCATACCGGGTAGCGAAGCCATTGTTTTTGCTTGATATTTCAGAAAGTGTCGCACCCAGACGTGCAAGGCAGGCGTCACCTTCAGGATGCCCATATGTATCATTGAACAGCTTGAAGTAGTCCACGTCGATCATCATCAGCGCCAGACTGGTCTCGGTTTGCAGAGCTTTCATCCATTCGAAGTCAAAACGGCTTTGGAACCCACGCCGATTTGCAAGACCGGACACCGGATCGATCGATGCGATGACAGCGAGCTGATCGTTGGCAGATAAAAGTTCGCGTTCGCGCCCGGCCAGTTGCGAGGCCATGTTGTTGAATGCTTGCACCAATGGTCTGAATTCTCGTGGCAACCCGGTGCTGGTAACCCGCGCTGTCAGATCGCCCTCGCCAAATCTGTTTGCAACGTTCACCACCACCCGCATTGGACGGATGATCAAACGCTGACCGACAATCCAAGCGCCCACTAGCGCTAAAAAGCCAATCACTGCCAACTGGATATATGCCGCTCGGATATCACGGTCGATCGCACCCAGCATGACGAATTCATTGACGCTGACCAGCATACGTGCCCGTGTTCCGGAAACACGGGCAAATGAAACGGCCTTTTTTTCACCGGTGTCAGATACAAATGAAATGGATCCGGATTCGCGCTCAAGATAAATCTCGCGCTGCGCAACTGCTCCCATGAGCGCTGTATCGGCCAACGGTTGGCCGATCGTGTCTATATCTTCGGGCCTCGTCGCCAGAATGGTTCCGTTGCCGTCTATCATAGCTACGGACATGCCGGTGCGTCCGCCGCGATTGCTGAGGAGCTGTGACATCCATTTCAAATCGACAGCAGCGATGATGACGGCCTCTTCGCGGCTGCCAATGGCTGAAACGGGAAATGCTGCAATGATCGTCGGAAGATTAGCCGCGCGGCTGAAAACGTAGTCGCTCAGCACAAAATCATGAAATTCGTGGGCTTGCTTAAAATATTCACGGTCGCTGAGATCGAGCCCAACAATGTTCGGCATAGTCGAGCATTGAATCTTCCCGTCACCGCCAATAATTGACACGGCGCGAATCCAGGACAAATCGACACGCAAGCTTGCCCGCATCACGGCGCAACTACGGTCCTGCGGTGCCGCTGCCGCATAAATATAGGCCGAAGATTTCAGCACAGCCTGTACAGTTGAAATAATTTCGCGCTGGGCGGCTGCAGTGTGTTTGGCAAGCTCTGAGAGATCATTCGTCGCCTGCGCGGCTTGCTTGGCGCGGGTGTCTTCCAGTAAGCGGACGCGATCCAACATCAAAGGAATGACAAGGATCAACGCCAGCAGCGCCAATCGCGCCTGGATCCCGAGAAGTCCCTTGAGTTTTGATGTATTGCGGCCGAAACTGGTAAACGAAAACATTTTCTTTTCCTTGCCCCCGCATCGAAGGCTAGGAGAAAGGGTTCAAAAAGCCCTTCTTCAATTCACTAAAATTCGAGCAATCATTAAACTTTCAAAGTTCGGTGAATTCGACGTTGACCAGGATAAGCGCGCCATTAATGGATACTTTACCAGCCGGCCTTGCCGCCGTGGAGCACGACATTTCTGTTGCCTGCAAGGAAGCCCGCCGCGAACGGGCGTCAGTGACGCTGATTGTGGTCTCCAAAACATTCGATGCTGCTGCAATTGCGCCGATTATTTCTGCAGGACAACGGGTTTTTGGCGAAAACCGTGTGCAGGAAGCGAAAGCAAAGTGGCCGCCATTGCTTTCAACAACTCCCGGCTTGGGGCTACATCTGATTGGGCCGTTGCAATCCAACAAGGCCAAGGAAGCTGTTGCGTTGTTTGATGCAATTCATTCCGTTGACCGGCCAAGTATATGTGAAGCCTTGGCCAAGGAAATCGCGAAACAAAATCGCAGACCTGAATTGTTTGTTCAGCTCAACACCGGCGAAGAGCCACAGAAGGCCGGCATTGCACCAGTGGATGCCGATGCTTTCATCGCGCGATGTCGCGAAATCTATGGATTGCAGATCGCAGGATTGATGTGCATTCCGCCGCTCAACGAAGCACCCGCTCCTCATTTTGCGCTCACTGCAAAAGTTGCAGCGCGCAATGGTCTTGCAAATCTTTCAATGGGTATGAGCGCGGATTTTGCAACAGCGATCCAGTTTGGTGCGACCCATGTGCGCATCGGATCGGCGATTTTCGGGCAGCGCTGAACGTTTGCCTGTTTGTTAGACGATTTGGATCAGCCAATCACGATACGTGTTGTTGGACCGATACGCGACAATAACTGCAGCATCGCGGGTTTCGTCATGGCGACGCATCCTGCCGTGGGTGAAAAATTGTGGCGGGCGAGGTGGAGAAAAACGGCGCTGCCCCGGCCTGCGATACGTGGCCGGGTGTTGTGATCGATCTCGACAATGAAATCGTAGAGATGATCCTCGCGGGTTAGGCGGTCGCCACAGTGTTCGTCTCCGCGCTGCACGGGCTGATTATACCGTCGGTCTGAAATATCTTCCGACCATGCATCGGCAGGCTGAATGGCGCGCACCGGAAGAAATGTTTGTGGTCGCGGATGGCGATCCGCCCGCCACCACACTCGGCGTGGATAAAATGTTCCGCGTGGGGTGCCGCCATCACCCTCACGTTTGTTGGCCCTGATCCCCGCTCGGCCCAGAGCTACGGGAATGGCATATGCGCCAGTCACCAGCCACCCGCGATTACGGTTGCCGGCGGAGGCATGGATTTTGATCATCGACAGTGGCCGATCCTGCGGATCACTCCGACAAGCTATTGGAAAATTTCCCATGCCCTAACCCACTCCCCGCTTGCACTTCCAGCTGCAAGTGTTTTATTTCGGCTTTCGGTCTTGGTTAAGCCTTTTTCGCAGGCTCTTACTTGTTAAGCCGCCTAACTTATTTGCGGGCACCTTTTTAAATTTCCAAGTTTCTTTAAATCTCCAAGTTGCAAACACCTTATTTCAAAGTTGTAATCCTCGGGGACATGATGCCATGGCAAATGCCCGCAAGATATTGATCGTGGATGACGACACCGATCTACGCGAAACGCTGGTGGAGCAGCTCTCGCTTCATGAGGAGTTCCAGGCTGACGCGGTCGATACCGGCGCAAAGGGCGCGCAGGCAGCCAAAACAAATTCTCCCGATCTGGTGCTGATGGACATCAATCTCCCCGACACCGACGGGCGCGAGGTCGTTCGTAGTTTGCGTAAGGGTGGTTTCAAGGCACCGATTATCATGCTGACGGGGCATGATACGGATTCAGATACAATCCTCGGACTTAAATCCGGTGCGAACGATTATGTGGCAAAGCCATTCCGGTTTGCGGTTCTTCTGGCTCGGATTCGGGCCCAATTGCGTCAGCATGAAGCGAGCGAGGACGCGGTTTTCTCGGTCGGCCCCTACAGCTTCCGGCCTGGTTCTAAAATGCTGACCGGCGCCAATGCAAAAAAGGTCCGGCTCACCGAGAAAGAAACGGCCATCCTGCGCTTTCTCTATCGTGCGGGTCAGCAGCCAGTGTTCCGCGAAACTCTCTTGCAGGAGGTCTGGGGCTATAATTCGGGCGTGACAACCCACACGCTTGAAACGCATATTTACCGCTTGCGGCAGAAGATCGAGAAGGATGCCGCGACACCGGAAATTCTGGTAACAGAATCAGGCGGTTACAAACTCGTCCCATGATGCAATTCACAAACCGATTTGATCTGGCACCCCATGTCAATTGAAGATGACATCGCCCTGTTCGAGCGTGTGCCGGCATTAAATCTGCTGGGCATGGCTGCATTGCAGGTGCTTGCCATTGGTGCTGAACAACGCGATTTCCGCAAGGACGACGAGCTCTTTCGTGCCGGCGATCAGGCAGATGCCGGATTTGTCGTTCGGCAGGGTATGTTTCGTGTGACATCAGGAGATCATGAAATAGTTGCCGGTCCCGGGTCTTTGATTGGTGAACTTGCCTTAATGGTGCCTATGGCGCGTCCGGCAACGGCAACGGCATTGGAACCCTCGTCAGTGGTGCGATTGTCCCGCAGTCTTTTCCAGCGCGTTCTTGAAAGCCATCCGGAAGCAGCGCGTCGCCTGCGCGACGATCTGGCCGCGCAGACCAGCTCGGTTTCCGATGCATTGATGCGGCTCAGCACGAAACTTGGCTGAACCCGCGAGCAGTCTTGGCCTTAGAACAGTTCTGGGCCTTAAAAGGCGTCAGATTTCGAGAGTTGCCGTAACCGGCACGTGGTCGGAAGGGCGTTCCCAACTCCGCGCATCCTTGGTGATTTTGAAGTCACGCACACTCTCGCCCAGCGCAGGCGAGACCCAAATGTGATCGAGCCTGCGGCCGCGATTGGCGGCAGTCCAATCAGCGGCGCGGTAGCTCCACCAGGTGTAAATTTTTTCTGGTTCCGGAATTTGGGTGCGGGCGATGTCGATCCAACCGCCATGCGTTTTTACATCGATCAGTTTTTCGCATTCAATCGGTGTGTGCGAGACAATTTTGAGAAGCTGCTTGTGCGACCAGACATCATGCTCGTGTGGCGCGACATTCAGGTCGCCGACGAGAATATGTTGGTCGTTCGGTTTTGGGTGCAAGGGCGCGCAAGCTTTCATCTCGTCGAGAAACGACAGCTTGTGCTCAAATTTTGGATTGAGAGTCGGATCGGGAATATCGCCGCCCGCAGGCACGTAAAAATTATGCACCACTAGCGGCTGCGATAGCTGTGCCTTGGCACCAAACGAGACCGAGATGTGGCGTGAATCGATCTTGTCGCAGAATGTCCGGATATCGCTGCTCTCGAAGGGCAGTTTCGAGACGATGGCGACGCCGTGATAGCCCTTTTGTCCGTTGAGAGCGATGTGGTCATAACCAAGGCGCTTAAAGTCCTTCAGAGGAAAGGCGTCATCGGGACACTTGGTTTCCTGCAGACACAGCACATCTGGCCCTGCTTCCTTGAGGAATTTGGCGACGAGATCGATGCGCAGCCGCACCGAATTGATATTCCATGTTGTCAGGGAGAAACGCATCAAGTGTGAAATGCAGGGATGACAGGGACAATCGGAAGCAGACCGGTAGCCGGTTTTTCCAGAATGTTCCAGCTCCCACGGAGGTTAATTGTGGAGCCTAGTTGTTAGGAGTGCGGTAATTGGTGAAATCGATCTTGAACAATCCGGGATCAAGTTTCTTCGTGGTGTCGAGGTTATAGACTGCAATCGTTGTGTCATATCCCTGCGGATCGGTGATGGTCCATTGCTTGAGCTGATTGTCCTTGGCGCCTATCATCAGCATTAAGCGGCTTGTGCCGATGAGCGGTTGCTTTTCCTCGATGGTGACCGTGACGAACAAATCGTCAGCAGCGACATTTACCAGATGCGTATCGCGCAACAAATCGATGCGGTCGGACAACAGGAAGCGTAGCGGCGTCTGCGACAGCGGATAAGTATCCTGGGTTGCTAGTTTGCTATTGCGGACGACGAGTGAGGAGCCGTCGGCCACGATGGCAATCGGGCTTGGTGCATCATATTCGAAGCGGATTTTGCCGGGCTTCTGAATATAGAAGTCGCCCGTGGTGCGGCTGCCATCCGGTCCAACCTGAACAAAATTTCCGGCAACGTTTTGCAGCGATGACAGATACCCGCTGACCCTCGTCGCTAGATTTTTTTGGTTGGCGTCGAATGTCGATGCGGATGATCCATCGCGAAGCAAATTGCGAACATCGGGAATGACTGGCACAGACGGCACAGCACTTGCTGTGCTGCCTCGCAGCGGTGCTGGCGGAGTTGGCCGCGGACTTTCGGTGGACGTGGATTGCGCACTGTCGCGTGCTTTCGGCGCCGGTCTTGGCAATGGAATGGCTTGCGCCAATGCTGTGGAGATCAACATGCCTCCAACGACAGCTGCAGCCGTAAGGCCAGCCGCAAATCTGATCGCAGGAGTTTTGAAAATATCTGTCCGCATAGTCCATCCGCGCGAGGAACGATCTTGAGGATACTTCTTCAATGGCGTGTCCTATCCGAAAACTCGAGAATGATCGTCTTCAGCCCACATAATTTTCAACTGTCATTAGATCCGGATTATTTCTATCCAGACCATGTTTCAATCTGTTCTTTCCGGGAATCTGGAATGGTCTTTCGGCGATTAACAGCCCCCTTAGCATCGGCTTTGGCTACCTTCAGGCTGTGGCGATTTCGCGGCTTTGCTAAGGACTATCAAAATCCGCTGTCATCCTCAGCAACAAGAATCTCGCGTTTTCCAGCATGGTTGGCTTGTCCAACGATGCCCTCCTCCTCCATTCGCTCCATTAGCGTGGCTGCGCGGTTATAGCCGATTTGCAAACGGCGCTGAATATAGCTGGTTGAGGCTTTGCGGTCGCGCTTGACGATCTGCACGGCCTGGGAAAACAGGTCATTGCCCTCGCCGCCACCCATTCCGGTCGAATCGAATACCGCGCTGTCACCATCGGCTTCATCTTCTGCCGTCACCGCTTCAAGATATTCGGGCTGGCCTTGCGTTTTCAGATGGCGGACGATTTTTTCGACCTCTTCATCGGAGACGAAGGGTCCGTGGATACGGCTGATGCGGCCGCCACCTGCCATATAGAGCATGTCGCCCTGACCGAGCAGTTGTTCTGCGCCCATTTCACCAAGGATAGTGCGGCTATCGATCTTCGATGTTACCTGGAAGGAAATGCGGGTCGGGAAATTTGCCTTGATGGTGCCGGTGATCACGTCAACCGATGGACGCTGCGTCGCGAGTATCACATGCAAGCCGGCCGCGCGCGCCATTTGTGCGAGACGTTGTACCGCGCCCTCAATATCTTTGCCGGCAACCATCATCAGGTCGGCCATTTCGTCCACGATGATGACGATGTAGGGCAGCGGCTCAAGCTCAAGTGCTTCTTCCTCGTAGATCGCTTTGCCTGTTTCCTTGTCGAAACCGGTGTGCACTGTACGGGTCAATTCCTCGCCGCGGGCCTTCGCTTCAGCGACGCGGGCGTTGTAGCCGTCGATGTTGCGCACGCCGAGCTTGGACATGCTTTTGTAGCGTTGCTCCATTTCGCGCACGGCCCACTTCAGCGCAACCACCGCTTTCTTCGGGTCGGTCACGACGGGCGTCAGCAGATGCGGGATGCCATCATAGACCGAAAGTTCAAGCATCTTCGGATCGATCATGATGAGGCGGCATTGATCGGGCCGCAGCCGATAAACCAGGCTGAGGATCATGGTGTTGATTGCAACAGATTTGCCGGAACCGGTGGTGCCGGCAATCAAAAGATGAGGCATCCGTGCAAGATCGACAATCACCGGTACGCCGCCGATAGTCTTGCCGAGGCACAGCGGCAGCTTGGCAGCTAACTCACCCGCTTCCTTCGCAGCGAGAAGTTCACGCAGATAAACTTTTTCGCGATGATCGTTCGGCAGTTCGATGCCGATGGCGTTGCGGCCTGGCACAACAGCGACACGCGCTGACACAGCGCTCATGGAGCGCGCGATATCGTCGGCGAGGCCAATCACGCGTGAAGATTTGATGCCGGGCGCGGGTTCAAGTTCGTAAAGCGTGACCACGGGACCGGGATGGGCATCGGTGATCTCGCCACGCACACCGAAATCCTGCAGCACACCTTCAAGGGAGGTGGAGTTTTCTTCCAATTCGTCCTTGCTCAGCGTCATGCGATCAGAAGCTTTAGGCGCGGCGAGTACGGACAGCGGGGGCAGCACAAAAGTGCCCTTGCGCGAGGAGCTGCGCGCTTCTGTCCTCTTACGTGGTGCAGGCTCCTCCTCCTCTTCTTCTTCCTCGTCCTCTTCGAAATCCTCATCGCTCTTTGGCGCCAACGAGGGGCTTCTGTGTGTCCGCCCAAGATTTGGCTCGAGGCGTTCAAAGGATGCTGAAATGCGAGAATCACGGCGCCCCAGCAGCATTGAAAACATCAGTGCGAACAACCGCACAAATCGTGCTTTCGCGCTTATGGCGGCATGTGTAATCCATCCAAGCGAAATGATACTGCGGTTGTCGTCTTCGAAATCCTCATCATCTTCCACTAGGCGTGCGGGCCTGTGTTCGATGATTTTCTCCTGCGATCCAGCGCCGCTGGCGAAAATGAAAGTTGCGATCATGACGATGCACAGGATGAGCCCGAGCACCATGCGATAGAGGAAGTTGGGCGGACCGAACGCTACTGCCGGAACGCGGACCAATGCGTCCCCCACCACACCGCCAAGTCCGGTAGGCAGCGGCCATGCGCTGCTGCGCGGCCAGCAGCTCGCCAGTCCTGCCGCAACCACGACACACAAAATCCAGCAGCCGGCGCGCAACACTTCGCGATCGAAATGACGATGCGTCAGAAGTCGCCAGCCCAAGATTGCGACTGGCAGAATCACCAGGATGGAGCCAAGCCCGAAAATTTGCATCAACAGGTCGGCCCCGATAGCGCCTGGCCAGCCAATAAGGTTGCGGATCGGGCCGGATGTTGCATGGCTGAGGCTTGGATCTTGTACCGACCATGTCATCAACGCGGCGCCTGTAATGCACGCCAGTGTCAGGATCATCAGTCCGGCAAGCTCGCGCAGCCGTCGCGCCAATATCTCGCGCAGAGGATCGGGAATTTGACCCATAATAGGGATGACGCGTTCGATCGCGGGCATGTCGATTAACCTTGCGATTTATCCAGGACCTGAACCATGCGGTGCAGAGCCTCGGCCGTTGCTTCACTGTCCTGCACCATGGCTACACGAATGTAGCCCGCACCGGGGTTGCTGTTGTCGGCTTGTGGTCGCGCCAGATAACTGCCGGGCACGACGCGCACGCCACCTTCCTTAAAGAGGTTCACTGTTGCCGCTTCATCGCCGCCGTAAGCGGAGACATCGAGCCAGATGCAAAAACCGCCAGCCGGACGCGTGTAGCCGTAGCGCGATCCCAGAATCTGATCGGCAAGATCAAACTTGATTTTGTAAAGGCGTCTGTTTTCCTCGACATGCGCTTCATCGTTGTACGCTGCAATGGCAACGTGCTGCAGCGGAACAGGCACCTGCGGCGCTGCGACGTTACGCAACTCATGCAACCGTGCGAGAAATTTTTTATCGCCAGCAACGAAACCGACACGCATGCCCGGCAAATTCGATCGCTTGGAAAGCGATTGAAACGCCACAACGTTGGCGAAGTCGGGTCCTGCGCATTCGAGCATGCTGCCTGGCGCCGTTTGCGTGTAAATCTCTGAGTAGCATTCGTCGCTCAGGACCAGAAAGCCGTGATGATCGGCAAGTTTCTTGAGCCGTGTGAGATAATCGCGCGATGCGACGGACCCTTGAGGGTTTGCAGGCGAGGCGAGATAAAATGCGACGGTGCGTGCCAGCGTATCTTCGTGCAGCGAATCGAGATCGGGCAAGAAACCGTTTTCACGGGTGGTTGGCAGAAACACGGCCTCGCATCCAGCGGCGCGGGCCCCTGCCGCATAAGCCGGATAAAATGGATTGGGCATCAAAATCGCCGGGCGACCTTTGCGAGGGCTGACATAACTCGCTGCCGCGATAGCTGCAAAAAACAGCCCTTCCCGGCTGCCGTTGAGCACCAGAATTTCCGTCTCGGGATCGATGGCGCGCGGCATGTCGAAGCGCTTCGACAGCCAGTTCGATGCGGCTTGGCGGAACGGCTCTATGCCTTTAGCCATCGGATAGCGCCCAAAATCCGGAAGATGTTTTGCGAGGAGCGGGCCGATGAAGTTCGGAACAGGATGCTGAGGCTCACCAAGCGATAGATTTATCAATGGCTTGCCGGGTTGATAGGGACCGAGAAGGTCGGTCACCCGCGCAAACGGCGAGCGTTCGTCATCCTGGATGCCGGCATTCAGGGCAAAAGCGGTCATGGCCATACTCAAACGCCGGTACTTTCAAGGTCCGCCGGTTGCAGTTACGAGATCGCACGCAAACGCAAGCCGCACAGGGTTAGATCAAATCACCAATCACCATATGTGCGGCGAGGTTAAGACGCGACTAACCATCGGTCAGATTAGGTGTGCGGAGCAACCAGTAGGCACAAAAAGTGAAAGGCCCCAGCTTGCGCTGGAGCCCTTCCACGGAGGGGGCATTGTTGGGTGAGTGAGCCCCGCCCGTTTTACATGTTGTACGCACGCTCCGTATGTTCGGTGAGATCGAGACCCTCGCGTTCCTTGTCGACGGAAACGCGCAGGCCAATGATCACATCGACAACCTTGTAGAGTACAGCCGAGCCAATGCCCGACCACACCAGCGTGGTCCCAACGCCCCAAAGCTGGGCAGTCATCTGGGCGGCGAAATCGTAGTCTGCGATTTTGCCGATGGCGTAGTCCATGACACCCGTGCCGCCGAGGGCCGGATTGACGAGAATGCCGGTACCAAGGGCGCCGACAATACCCCCCACGCAATGAACGCCGAACACGTCGAGCAAATCGTCATACCCAAGCGTGTTTTTGACGACGGTGCAGAAAAACAGGCAGACCACGCCAACCACAAGGCCGAGTACGATTGCACCCATCGGCCCGGCGTAACCGCACGCTGGCGTAACCGCCACCAGACCTGCAACCGCCCCCGACAAGGCACCAAGAAGCGAGGGGTGACCCTTGATGATCCACTCCGCGAACATCCACGACAAAGCCGCTGCCGCGGTCGCGACGAACGAGTTGGTCATCGCAAGCGCGGCGCCGCCTGAGGCTTCCAGGTTGGAGCCGGCATTGAAACCGAACCAGCCGACCCACAGCAACGAAGCGCCGATCATGGTCATGGTCAGCGAATGCGGAGCCATGAGATCCTTGCCATAGCCGGTACGTTTTCCGATCAGCAGCGCGCCGACAAGACCGGCAATGCCTGCATTGATATGCACGACAGTGCCGCCGGCGAAGTCGAGGGCGCCCTTCTTGAATATCCAGCCTGCGTCAGCATTGATTTCATCGAGTTTTGCCTGCGCCGCAGTTTTTGCTGCGCCGTTGGCCGCCGCCGCAAGTGCCTTGGCAGCATCTGAAATCGCGTCCGGACCAGCCCAGTACCAGACCATGTGTGCGATCGGGAAATAGATCAACGTCACCCAGAGGGGAACGAACACTACCACGGCTGCGAACTTCATGCGTTCAGCGAAAGCGCCGACAATCAGAGCCGGAGTAATCGCCGCGAACGTCATCTGGAAGCAGAAATAGATAAGCTCCGAGATGTTTGCATCGACCGAAAATGTCGCTGCAGCCGAGTCTGGCGTGATGCCAGCCATGAAGGCTTTGGAGAAACCGCCGATGAAGTCCGATCCGCCGGTGAAGGTCAGGCTGTAGCCGTAGAGAGCCCAAAGAATGATAACGACGCATACGGTGTAAAACACCTGCGCCAGTACGGAGAGCATGTTCTTGGAGCGGACAAGGCCGCCGTAGAACAGCGCGAGACCGGGAATCGTCATCAACAGGACAAGAACTGTCGATGTCATCATCCAGGCATTATCGCCTTTGTTGATGGTCGGCGCAGCGTAGGCCGCCGTGGTGGCAAACATGCCAAGCGCGAGAGCTGCCAATCCCGCGCTGGTGGGACGTTTGAACGTCATTGGATGATACTCCTGTAAGAGATGGTTGAGCGCGAAATCACAGTGCCGCGGCATCGGCCTCACCCGTGCGGATGCGCACCGCATGGTCGAGGTTGACGACGAAGATCTTGCCATCGCCGATCTGGCCGGTTTTTGCGGCGGTGGTGATGGTCTCGATGGTTTTGTCGAGCTGGTTCGAGGCGACAGCCACCTCGATTTTGATCTTGGGCAGAAAACTCACCGCGTACTCAGCGCCTCGGTAAATTTCCGTATGGCCTTTCTGACGGCCGTAGCCCTTGACTTCCGTCACCGTGAGACCGTGAACGCCGATGGCGGTCAGGGCATCGCGGACCTCTTCCAGCTTGAATGGCTTGATGATGGCCATAACAATTTTCATGGATACTTCCCCGCTTGGGCCCGGATTAATAAAACCGGGCATTCTTGACTGAGGGTCACCCACGCGAAGACAGATCACCACGCGGGCACAGCCAGCATCCATAAAATCAAATGCCGTGCCAGAATGTTGAAACTCCCTAACGGATTATGAATCCGAGGGTTTTTCAATTCAAAGGGGGATGGGCAATAAGGGGAGCTGAAGGGTCGCCTAAAAGAGCGACACAGGTGCCAAAATTATGGGCACATCCGGGCAATTGGCATAATGCTGCCTGCGAGATGAGCAAAGCGGGGGCACAGACCTTTGAAAGTCTGCACCCCGATTGCCGCTTTATTGAAGCGCCTCGCCGTGCTGAGTGAGGTCGAGCCCCTCGATTTCGTGCTCGCGGGAAACTCTCAGCCCAGCCAAGACATCGACTGCTTTGAGCAAGATAAAGGTTGCCCCGCCAGTCCAGGCAAATACGACGGCGATGCCATAAAGCTGGAGCAGTAATTGTTGGGGATTGCCCTCCAGAAGCCCGGGCGTCCCGCCGATGGCAGCCGTGGCGAACACGCCGGTCAGTGCTGTTCCCAACAATCCGCCAATGCCATGAATGCCGAACACGTCGAGGGTGTCATCGTATTTGAATCGCTGTTTGAGGCTGGTGCAGGCCCAGAAACAGACCGCTCCGGCGATGATGCCGATAACAAGACCATGCCATGGCGCAACAAAGCCTGAGGCTGGCGTGATGGTGCCAAGTCCCGCCACGGCGCCGGAAATCATGCCAAGGACGGAAGGCTTGCGACGCGTAATCCATTCGATCGCAGTCCACGTCAACGCGCCGGCACAGGCCGCAAGGTGCGTTGTGAGGATGGCCATCACGGCGCGCGAATTTGCCTGCAGCGCAGAACCGCCATTGAATCCAAACCAGCCAACCCACAGGAGGCCAGTGCCGATAACAGCGAGGGACAGGTCATAAGGCGCCATATTTTCCGAGCCGTGGTTGTGGCGGTTTCCCATCACCAGGGCGGCAACGAGGCCGGCGGTTCCAGCACTCAGGTGAACAACAAGACCGCCGGCGAAATCGAGCACGCCGGCTGCGCCAAGAAAGCCATTGCCCCACACCCAGTGCGCGAGCGGCACATACACAACGACGAACCAGCCGATCGAAAAAAGAACGTAAGAGGAAAAGCGCATGCGATCGGCGACCGAACCGGCCACCAATGCCACCGTAATGACCGCGAACGTCATCTGATAAAGCACGAAGAGTGCTTCCGGAATGGTTTTTGCGAGCGGGCTTACGCTGTCCATGCTCATTCCGTTGAGGAATACGCGCTCAAGCGAGCCAAGCCAGGCCCCTTCGCCTGTGAAAGCAAGGCTGTAGCCGAAAACGATCCAGAGCACCGAGATGATTGCGACCGCGGCAAGACTTTGTGCCATCGTTGCAAGCACATTCTTCTTGCGAACCATGCCTGCATAAAACAATGCGAGGCCGGGGATTGTCATCATCAGCACCAGTGCACTGGCAACGATCATCCATCCCGTGTCAGCGGCGTCGATTTTAGCAGTCTCGGCAAATGCGGGTGAAGCAGATGCGCCAATGGAAACAGCCACGCAAAAAGCCGCCACTAGTTTTGCGGCGCATTCCTTTAGTGCTCTCATGATAAATATTCCCCCCGGTCGTATCACTTGCGGCATCTTGGGCTGCGCCGCTAACGGATCGTTTCTGTTACGCTGTTCTAAAGGGCGTCGCTGTCGGTTTCGCCCGTCCGGATTCGGACCGCGTGCTCAATCGGCGTGACGAAAACTTTGCCGTCGCCAATCTGGCCGGTACGCGCGCCTGCTGTGATAACCTCCACGGCCTTGTCCGCAAGGTTGGTCGGGACAGCGATTTCAACGCGCAGCTTGGGTAGGAAATTCACGACATATTCCGCGCCGCGATAAATTTCCGTATGGCCTTTCTGACGGCCAAAGCCTTTGACCTCTGTCACGGTCATGCCGTGCACTCCAATCGCGGTCAGTGCCTGACGCACTTCCTCAAGCTTGAAGGGTTTGATAATCGCTGTGACGAGTTTCATTGCGCCCTTTCTTGCACGCGTGCGAATGCCCGGCCCGTGCAGCCGTTTTATCTATGCCAAATTTATTGGCAGATGTACGGAAATTAAGCGATCTTCCTGCCTATATTAAGGGCTATCGGCACTAAAATTGCGATGTGTAGGCGGATTTCCACTGCACTCTCCCAGAGATTCCTCCTGGGAGGTTAGACTGCCACTCAGGATGTGGCTTCAGGTCAGTCCGCTTTTCCCGCAGCGAGCCTTCCTGGGCGACGGATGCGACCAGTGTGCCGTCGGGTTTGAAAATCGATCCCCGCGCAAGTCCGCGCCCACCCTGCGCGCTCGGGCTGTCCTGGCTGTAGAGCAGCCACTCATCGGCCCGAAATGGACGGTGAAACCACATGGCATGATCGAGGCTTGCCGCCATCACGCGGCCATCGAATAAGGTTCGGCCATAGCGTGACATGACCGAATCGAGCAGCGAGAAGTCCGATGCATAAGCCAGCGCGCACAGATGCAGCGCGGGATCATCCGGTAATTTCGCAGCGGTGCGAAATCCAGATGTTGATACGACCGTCGGGAATTTTTTGTCCGAAGTATCGCTGGTATTCGACCGGGCGCAGTTCGATCGGACGGTCGGATGAATAATAGCGCTGAATGAATTCAGGCATGCCCCCCATAATGGGAGACTTCATAAGCTCTTCCGGCGTCAGCTTATCCGGGGGTGGTACATCAGGCATGGGGTCCTGATGATTGAATGAATCCGGTTCCTCGACATGGAAGGAGACCATCATCGAGAAAATCGCGTGGCCGTGCTAAATCGCGGTGACGCGGCGGGTTGAGTAGCTTTTGCCATCGCGCAACCGTTCGACTTCGTAGATGATTGGAATTTGCGGATCGCCGGGCAGGATAAAATAGCAATGCAGCGAATGTGGCATTCGGCCATCGACTGTGCGGCACGAGGCCACCAGCGCCTGTCCGATCACCTGCCCGCCGAACACTCGTTGCCAGCGAGTCTTCGGGCTATTGCCGCGAAACATGTTCACTTCAAGCGGCTCAAGATCGAGGATTGAGATCAGATCAATCAGGCTTTTCGACATTCACAACATCCAATTTCACAATGATCGATCCGAAATACAGTCATACAATATAAGTCATCCGATATATGGTTCGATGCTGACTGGCGGCGCACCGGCTTCTATATCAGCATTTGTGTACAAATTTCCGTGGCCACGCAAACCTGATAAACATTATTTTCAGTGACGCTTGTTTTCTGGAAGGGCCAGCGAGGCCATATTCTTTCTAGGGGCGGCTGCGAAACAAGGGCCGGAAACAAGAGCAGTGGCAGGATCATCGGATGCGCTGGGTATCATGACAATGCAACGAGGCATTATTATTGGCGGTGGTGCGTTCGCGGGGTTGGCGCTGGCGCTGGCGTTGCGGCAAGGGTTGGGCGGAGATGTTCCGATTATTGTTGCCGATCCTGCGTTGGCCATGCGTCCAAGCCGAGATTCTCGCGCGTCCGCCATTGTTGCGGCATGTCGCAGGTTATTCGCCGCCATCGATGTGTGGGATGCAGTTGCCTCCGATGCGCAGCCGATTCTCGATATGGTGGTGACTGACAGCCGCCTGGAAGATGCCGTGCGTCCGGTGTTTCTTGACCTTTGCGGGCGAGGTGGAGGCGGGCGAGCCATTCGCGCATATGGTTGAGAATAGGCTTTTGATCGACGCGCTGGTTGCACGTGCGGAAGCACAAGGCGTGCTGCTGCGGCCGGTTGCTGTGTCCGGTTACGAGGCGCGGCCGATGACATGACAGTCACATTCAGTGACGGTACTGCCACTGAGGCAATGTTGCTTGTCGCGGCCGATGGCGCGCGTTCGAAATTACGCGAGCAAGCGGGCATTGCAACGCATGGCTGGGATTACGATCAATCCGGCATCGTCGTTACCATCGGTCACGAGCGCGATCATCAAGGTCGCGCCGAGGAACACTTCCTGCCCGCAGGGCCCTTTGCGATTCTTCCGCTAAAAGGCAAAAGGTCTTCTCTGGTCTGGACGGAGACGCGGAATGATGCCGCGCGGATTATGGCGCTTTCCAAAGATGAATTCAAAGCCGAGATGGAAACACGATTTGGGTTGCATCTTGGCGAACTCAACGTGCTCGACACGCCGCGTTCGTTTCCACTCGGTTATTTCGCTGCGCGCTCTTTCATCAGTGAGCGGCTGGCGCTGGTCGGCGATGCCGCCCATGTCATCCACCCGATCGCGGGGCAGGGACTCAATATGGGTCTGAAGGATGCGGCTGCGTTGGCTGAGGTGATTGTTGATGCCGCGCGGCTTGGTATCGATTTTGGACAGGCGGATGTGCTGGAGCGCTATCAGCGGTGGCGACGGTTCGATACCATGGCGATGGGTGTTGCCACCAATTCGCTCAACATGCTGTTCTCGAATCGCTCAACGCTCCTGCGCAGCGTGCGCGACCTCGGTCTTGGTTTGGTCGACAGGATTCCGCCTTTAAAGAGCGCGTTCATTCGTCAGGCAGCGGGATTGTCCGGTGAAGTCCCGCGCTTGTTGCGCGGTGAGGCGCTCTAGACTTGTTCGCTCACCTGCGGATGGGCCTGGAGTCAATCAATCTTGCGCGCTTCTTCCGGCAACATAATCGGAATGCCATCGCGAATGGGATAAGCGAGTTTGGCGGAGCGGGAGATCAGTTCCTGTTTTGCGTTGTCAAATTCAAGCGGTCCCTTGGTCAACGGGCATACCAGAATTTCCAGTAGTTTTGGATCGACAGGCGTTTCGCTGCGTTCGGGTGAGGGATGTTGTCATAAATTCACTCCAAAATGATTTCAGATTGCAGCATAGCAGATCGGGGCGCAGGCCATGCGCCAATTATTGCGCAATCTACTGCAGCGGTGGATCGCCCGATGTTCTTTTTTTGGCGAGCTCCATTTCGGTCACAGCGATCAGGATCTGAGCCCGTGTCTTGAGATCGGGCGCTTCCAGTAAGGCCTGTTTTTCGGCGGAGCCGTAAGGCGACATCATCGCCAGTGCATTCACCAGTGCTTCATTGGGAGCGCTTTCAATTCCCTCCCAATCGACCTTCAATTGGTTGGCGTCGAGAAACTGGACGAGCATATCGAGCAACGCTTTGCGATCGACCTCGTCCTCGCCTTTGCGCGCGACAAAATCATCGACGAAGGAAAAATAGTCAACGCGACATTGCCGGTAGGGCGTCAGCACGGTCAGCTCATCGATGATCTTGAAACGCGAGACGCCGGTCAGTTCGAGGAGATAGCGTCCATCGCCTGTCTCGGCGAGCTGGGTAATGCGTCCAACGCAGCCGACCTTGAACAAGGGTGTTTTGTCGGGACGGTCAGAGTGGCCTGACTCCGGCTGGATCATGCCGATCAGGCGATGCCCATCGCGCAGGGTATCATCCACCATTTG
This sequence comes from uncultured Alphaproteobacteria bacterium, assembly GCA_963811795.1. Classification (GTDB taxonomy): domain Bacteria; phylum Pseudomonadota; class Alphaproteobacteria; order Rhizobiales; family Xanthobacteraceae; genus Afipia. The sequence goes on along the minus strand of CAWESR010000010.1, from coordinate 62,619 downwards.
CAAGATAGCGGGGCTCGAAAATATTCAAAGGCATTTGCCCGCGCGGAAGCAGCAAGGCGCCAGGCAGGGGAAATATGGGAATGACTTCCGGAAGCTCCGCCGGCCCGCGATATTCGGCATTAATCGGCATTCGCTGGCCTCATATCAGAGCGCAACAAGAATTTTTTACGAGAAAAGAATAATCGATAGTCGTTTGCGGCCCTCGACGGTGGCCTCGTCCGTCGGTCCCCAAGCTTCAAAGAATTGCACGAGTTTCTTGCGTGCGCCGTCGTCGTCCCATTTGCGATCGCGCTTGATGATTTCCATCAGATGATTTGCTGCATCGACGCGCTTACCGTTGGCATTGAGCGCCACGGCCAAATCAAAACGCGCTTGATGGTCGAGCGGGTTTGCCGCGATTTTCTGTTCGAGCTCATTCACAGGGCCGACAGCCTGGGCCTGTTCGGCAAGATCCAGCATCGTTTGTACAGCAGAGATCGCAGCGTCATTGCGCTTGGATTCCGGCACCAGGCCAAGCGTCTGCTTGGCTTGATCGAGTGCTCCCGCGACGATATAACATCGGGCGAGGCCTGCAATCGCTGCAATGTTCGAAGTATCCTCACCCAGCGCCTGCGCATACAAGGCGGCCGCGCCGGCAGGATCGCCCTCAGCCAATAAGGTTTCCGCCTCTTTCAAAAGATCAGCAGCATCGCCGGTCGCGGGGGCATTTTTGGTCAGCCGCTCGATAAAAGCGGCCACTTGGCTCTCGGGCACCGCCCCCATGAAGCCGTCAGCGGGCTGCCCGTTCACGAAAGCAATCACGGCAGGAATCGACTGAATTCCCATCTGACCCGGAATTGCGGGATGCTCATCGATATTCATTTTGACAAGCTTCACCTTGCCTTTGGCGGCACGGACAGCCTTCTCGATAATGGGAGTTAACTGTTTGCACGGTCCGCACCACGGTGCCCAGAAATCGATAAGCACCGGCTGGCGTTTCGATTCCTCAATAACGTCCTTCACAAACGTTTGGGTGGTGGTGTCCTTGATAAGATCGGATGATGCGCCCGAGGGTCCGCCCTTGCTCGATTATCGTCACGTGATCCTCACCTGCCGCCATAATTGGAAAAAGGCTAGTTTAACATAGCCCGAGCCATAGATGGCGGTCATTGGGGTGTTTTTCAATCGGGCAATTACCTGGAAAAGCTTTGGAAACATAGTGTTGGCATTCATAATAGGGAACAATGTTCTCGAAATGCTGGTTTCTGCCTGTTGCATTGCATGGCCGCTTTTGGCATAGGTTTGCCAGGCAAGGCCAAGCGCCCGAGCCAATTTCTGTGATGCGGGTGTAGCTCAGGGGTAGAGCACGACCTTGCCAAGGTCGGGGTCGAGGGTTCGAATCCCTTCGCCCGCTCCAGAATTTTTGGCAGTTCTTAAGATACTGCACTTCTTAAGATACTGGCATTTCTTAAGATACTAAGAGACCGCCGTAAGGCGGCTTTGATTTTCAGCGTTGGTTTAAGCCCCAAAACAAATCAACAACCGCGATGTAAGTAGGCCTTCTGGTCGATTTGAAATCCGCTTAGCATGATCTTTGGCTCGGGCAGCAAGCTCGAACCCAAAAGATGTCTGGGAGGTTCTCGATGACCAACGCGTTTCTGCGCATGTCTTTGCGAGGCTTTATGGCGGGCATTGTGTTCGCCACTGTGAGCGCGCAGGCAAAAAGCACCAAAATTGAGATGACCGATACCATGATCCCCTCGGGAGAGGCCGGGATCGAATTGTTTGTGCGGAACAAGCATCCGGCAGGTAAGCAGAATTTTTCACCCGACAAAATTTTGCTGTACGTGCATGGCGCGACATATCCGTCCGAGACGGCGTTCGATTTGCCGATCGAAGGTGTGTCCATGATGGATATGATCGCCGCGCGCGGTTACGACGTTTATCTCGTCGACATCCGGGGTTATGGCCGCTCGACGCGCCCAGCAGTTATGAATGAGCCACCCGCAGCCAACAAACCGATCGTTCAGACAAGCGTCGCAGCGCGCGATTTCGGTGCGGCTGTCGATTACATCCTCAAGAAGCGAGGTGTCTCGAAGATCAATGTCATGGGCTGGTCGTGGGGAACGTCTACCGTTGGTCTTTACACCAGCGAGCATAACAACAAGGTCAATCGCCTTGTGCTCTACGCGCCGCAATGGATTCGCACGGAACCGCCTCCCGCCAATTCGCCCAACTTGGCGCCTATCGCCTGGTTTCGAAAGATTCCGCCAAAGCACGTTGGTTGAAGGATGTGCCTGAAGATAAGAAAGCCGATTTGATTCCGCCCGGTGTATTTGAAGCTTGGGCGGATGCAACGTGGGCAACGGATCCTGAGGCTTCGAAACAGAAGTCCGCCGATGTTGCGCGCGCCGAACGGTGTCATTGAAGATAATTTCAATTACTGGGCGGCGGGCAAGGCTCTTTACGATCCAGGCAAGATCACAGTCCCGACCGTAATCCTGCATGCCGAATGGGATGCTGATCTTCCGAGCTATCTGGCACGGGCTTACTTCGCGCAATTAAAGAATGCGCCTGTACAGGCGTCTCATCGAGTTGAGCGAAGGCACGCATACGGTCATGATGGAAAAGAATCGCATGCAATTTTTTCGCGAATTGATGAATTTCCTCGACGAGGAAAAACCTCTTGCTTTGAAGTAAGACAATCAAAAGACCGGGTGCAAAAGGCCGGGTGATACGTGTCGCCCGGCCTTTTTAATTCAACATGCGCTTAAGCCGCGCAGACACACGGCAGCAGTTGGCTCGACATTTCATTCGACTTGCGTTCGGATTGCGGGCATTACGGCAACATCTTTTTGTCTATGAAAACATTGGCCAGACCGCATGCTGACAGTCCATCATCTCAACAATTCGCGCTCCCAGCGTGTGCTGTGGCTTCTTGAAGAGCTCAGTGTGCCTTACACAATCGTTCGCTATCAGCGGCAACCGTCAATGCTCGCGCCGAAAGAATTGCGGGCCATTCATCCGCTCGGCAAGTCCCCGGTTATTACTGACAACGGTCAGACCATCGCGGAATCGGGCGCGATCGTGGAAGTACATCGTCGACACCTATGGCAAGGGGCAAATGATTCCTGCGCCAAAAACACCAGAACGGCTGCGGTATACCTACTGGCTGCATTATGCCGAAGGTTCAGCGATGCCGTTGTTGGTGCAGAAAATTGTTGTTCACGGTGGTTCCGCGCCGCGCACCGTTTTTAATGCGCCCCTTGATGAAACTAGCGTTCGGCCAACTGCTCGTGAAGCTTATCGATCCACAACTCAAGCGGCACATGGCATTCTGGGAAAGCGAATTGTCACAAAGCGAATGGTTCGCGGGCGATGATTTCACCGCGGCAGACATCCAGATGAGCTTTGCACTGGAAGCCGCCTCGGCCCGCGCCGGTCTCGATGCCAACTATCCGAAGGCGTGGGCATTTCTTTAACGCATCCACGCCCGGCCCGCTTATCAGCGCGCGCTTGAAAAAGGCGGTCCCTTTAAGGCGGCGCCTGATCAGACGACTTAATATCGTCTAATGTGGCATGCCGTCTGATGCGGGGCGTGATGTCATCTCAACGCCCGGCGGGGGTACATCATCATCCGGCACGAAAATCAGGCATCAGCCGCACACTTGGATCAACGCGATAAGGCTCAAACTCACGCACGCCGCTGGCATACAGCACCTTGTCGTCGATGCAGAACTGGCCGGTAAACTCGCGCGCCGGCTTGGTGAAAATGACATGAGCGGCATCCGCGAGAATTTCCGGCTTGCGGCTTGCGCGCATCATCGCCTCGCCGCCGAGCAGATTGCCGACAGCGGCGGTGGCAATCGTCGTGCGCGGCCACAATGCATTCGACGGCGATCCCGTGACGTTCAGCTCACCGGCCAGACCGAGCACGCACATGCTCATACCGAATTTCGCCATCGTGTAGGCAGTTGAATTCTCGAACCATTTTGTTTTCATGTCGAGCGGCGGTGACAGCATGATGATGTGCGGATTGTCCGCCTTCTTCAGATGCGGGATACAATATTTCGACACCATAAAGGTGCCGCGCGTGTTGATGCCCATCATCAGATCGAACCGCTTCATTTCAGTATGTTGCGAATCCGTGAGGCTGATGGCACTGGCATTGTTGACGCAGATATCGATGCCGCCAAACTCCGACACGGTTTGATCGATAGCGCCCATCACCTGCGCCTCGTCGCGAATATCGCAGATCAATGGCAACGCCTTGCCGCCAGCGGCACGAATGGCGTCTGCCGCAGTGTAAATTGTGCCTTCCAGTTTGGGTTGCGGTGTCGAGGTCTTCGCAGCGATAGCGATGTTGGCGCCATCACGTGCTGCACGGAGCGCGATCGCAAGGCCGATACCACGGCTGCCGCCAGTGACGAACAGTGTCTTGCCCTTGAGTGGTCGTCATGCAAGCCTCCTAACCTGAAATGGTTGATTGAGTGCGCTATTGAGAATGGCGTGCCTTACCCTGAGACTGGGAATCCGAACAGCCGCTGCGGATTATCAACGAGAATACGATGACGAAGTTTTTCATCCTGGCACCCAGTCTGCCAGCAAGTCGAGCAGATCCGCCACACCCATCATCACACCCCAGTTCGCCACATGCGGCCAGTCCGATCCCCAGACGCAGCGATCGGGGCGGCCTCCACCAGCTTATGCGCGAACGGAATTGTATCGCGATAGGGCGGGCCCTCGACCGTGTTGCGATAAGCGCCGGACAGCCGCACCCATGCACCATCGCGCACCAGCGAGACCAGCGTTTGGAAGCCAGGATTGTCGATGCCGCTCGTGGTGGGGAAGTGCCCCATGTGATCGATCAAGAATGGAACAGGCAGTTTCGATAAACGGGGGGCGAGCGGCGGCAGATCGCGCGCATCGACAAGGAATTGCAGATGCCAACCCATTTCGCGGCACATCGCGAGCGTAATTTTCGACCTGTTCGAATCCCACGCCCGCCGCCATACAGCACGTTGATGCGCAAGCCGACCACGCCAGCCTCTTTCAGTGCGGCTCGCTCGCGCTCCGGACAATCGAGCGGGATCACCGCAATGCCCCGCAGCCGTTGTCGATTGGCGCGCAAGGTCTCCGCCAGCAGACGATTGTCGGTGCCATGGACGCTGACCTGGGTCAGGACGCCGTAGGTTGCGCCGGTCGCATCAAGCATTGCGAGATAGGCGCGCGCTGTCGCTTCGGGTGGTGTGTAGCTGCGGTCGGCCATGAACGGATAGTCCGGCGGCAATCCGATCACATGGGCATGGGTATCCACAGCGCCGTCGCGGCATCTTGAAACGCGATGGCGCTGTGCTGAGATGGTTGAGGCCCCGGACATGCCGGGGCCTCCTTAGGGTGCGGTTGATTGGTATCAGGCATCGGCGTGGAGAATCTTGCCGCGGGTTTCAGGCAGCGCGAACGCAGCGATGAAGAACAAGCCATAGGCCAGTACCGCGAAAATGCAGATCGCATTGCCAAGGGTTGTGGTGGCCGAGAGACAGCCGACCAGGAACGGAAACAGCGCGCCGATGCCGCGGCCGAAATTGTAGCAGAAGCCCTGGCCCGATCCGCGCAACCGTGTCGGAAAGAGCTCTGTCAAGAACGCACCCATGCCGGAGAAATAACCCGAGGCAAAGAAGCCGAGCGGGAAGCCGAGCAACCACAGAATTTCGTTGGTCAGCGGCAACTGTGTGTAGAGCAATGACGACGGCAATGGCGCCGAACGAGAAGGTCAGGAACAGATTTCGCCGTCCGATCCGGTCAGCGAGCCAGGCACCGACCAGATAGCCTATGAACGATCCGATGATCAGCGCGGCGAGATAGCCGGTCGAACCGACAATCGACAGCTTGCGCTCTGTGGTGAGGAAGCGCGGCACCCAGAAGGTAATCGCATAATAGCCACCCTGGCGCCGGTCGCTGCAAGTCGCGGCAAGGATCGTGGTCTTCAGGATCGGCCCTGAGAAAATTTCCCAGATCTGTGGTCGTTCGCCGGTTGCGGCCTTTTTAGCGCGAGTCTCCGCCGCGATTTTTGGCTCTTCGACATAGCGGCGCAGAAAAAACACAAGCAGTGCTGGCAGTGCGCCAATCGGCAAACATCCAGCGCCAGGCAGTCTCCGGCAGGCAAGTAGGAAAACAATACGGCCTGAGAAAGGACGGCGAGACCCCAGCCAACGGCCCATCCGGATTGCACCGAACCGACCGCGCGGCCACGATATTGAGCACGAATGGCTTCACCCATCAGCACTGCGCCTGCGGCCCATTCGCCGCCAAAGCCAAGACCGAGCAATGCGCGGGCGATCAACAGCTGATCGAAATTTTGCACAAAGGCGCAGACCAGTGAAAAGAACGAGAACCAGAGAATGGTGATCTGCAGCGTCAACACGCGTCCGATCCGATCGGCGAGGATATCCGGCAAGCCAGCCGCCGACGCCGAAGCCAGCAATGTCACCGTGCCTGCAAGACCCGCTGTGCCGGGATCGACTTTCCACAGCGCGATGATGGTGCCGATGACGAGTGGATAGATCATGAAATCCATGCCGTCGAGCGCCCAGCCAGACGCGCAGGCCCAGAATGTGCGCCGCTCCGGCACATTCATGTCGCGATAAAATGCCAGAAGGCTGGTGTCTTCGATTTGTGCGATTTCGCTCGCACTTGGCGATGATTGTACGCTCATGATGTGCCGTTGCTCCCCAAAAGATTAAGCGCCATTTGCCATTTTTAGCGTTGGCCGTTCTTGCCAAGATAAATTGCAGTAAAATCCTACGCCGATCATTGTGATTGTCACCAGACAATTTACCAAGTTCACCGTTTACGAGGGTGGCTTGTGCACCACGGTAGAGACAGGCACCCACTTCAATTCCAGCGGCACTGCCCAAAGTTGTTTTTCCGATGCGTGAGACGGGATCAGCAACATTGATAATGGAGGCTATGTCACGGGCCTATTGGCGAGAGGCAGTGAGAAAGTTTCCGTTCAAAGGAACGAAACAGAATGAAGCCCATTCATTTGTAGCTTGCGAACACGCGAGGACCCTTATGAAAACGGTTTTATCAGTTCTGATTGTCCTATCATTGTTGTGGCCGAGCGGTCTTGTCGCTCAATCAAGCGAATCAAAATCTGGCGATCCTGCGGCGGGGTCTGCTGCAAAGGGGTTGAATACCGGCAGCACTGGGACAAGTCCCGGGACGACGCGAAGCGGGAGCGGGATGTCATCATCTGGAGGAAGAGATGATAACGGCGACCAGGGAAGAGATGCGATGCAGGATCCAAATCGAAGCGATATTCGCAAAAACTCTTCTAAAGAAAAGCAACAATCAAAATGATGAGGTTCTGCAATGAAGGCGAACAGGCCCTATGGAATCATATTTGCAATTGCCGTTGTAGGTTTTGCGATTTTTTTGATGATTTGGTCGCTCGCCGGCAGCGGAGGACCAGGATCGCGTGAAGCCGTTCAAAAAAGTTCGCAAACACAAGGAAACGCAATCCCACCAGTCTCGAATGAGCCGGGAAAGCCTGCTCCAATAATTCCAAAAAATGATACGGCCGCAGATAATGCTCGTAATAGCAAGGGTCCCTTAAATAAAAGCGGTTGAAATGAGTATGTTGGATTAGTCTGAGAAGCGGGGAAGTGTGGAGCATCAAATAATGAAGGGAAGTGTGATTATACAAAGAGCAAACAAAGCTATAATTCCTACAAGCCACCACGCATGACCTAAGCCCGTATTGTTATTGTAAGGCTGAGATAGTTTGTCTCCGATCTTATTGCTCCCGATCTCTTGACGAAAAGCCACATCCACCTGTTCCGGCATTGGTGAATGCCCTCCAGCCTCGTCATCCGTTCCCAACGGAGCGGCGGCGGGATCAGACCATCGAACTTTGTCACCAGCGTAACCATGGTCAATGCCAGTCCGGAGCTGATCGACATTCTTCATTATGTGTCTCCAGTTAGGAAACCTCTCTTGCGCAAATATAAAACGATGAGATCGAAAAGAGTTCCGTATTCTGGCAATCCGATCACTGCGGTGTCATCGGTCCCGTTTGAGAGCTGCAGCCAACCAGTCTATGGCTTCTGAGGACCCATTGCTTCCGCGCCGCGTGTGCGTGGGTCGGGGGCGCCGAGCATGGCCTCAGCCGACACTGCGATGGAGTTGGCCGATGTCTGGCCGAGAGGCTCAATGATGCGATGTCCCCTGGCTTTGAGTTCCGCCAAAATGGCTTCCGGAAAGCCTTTCTCGACGCGGACCTCATCCGGCAGCCATTGATGATGGAGTCGCGGCGTCGCGACCGCAGCTGCAATGTTGAGGTCAAAATCGACCGTGTTGACGATAACCTGCAGTACCGTTGAGATAATCCGGCTGCCGCCCGGCGAGCCAGTGATCAAAACCGGTTGTCCATTTTTCAACAGAATTGTCGGCGACATCGACGACAAGGGTCGTTTACCAGGGCCGGGCAGATTGGCTTCATAGCCGACAAGGCCATAGGCGTTCGATGCACCTGGCGCGGCGGTGAAGTCATCAAGCTCGTTGTTGAGAAGAATGCCGGTGCCCTCGGCAATGAGGCCGAGGCCGTAACTGAAGTTCAGCGTATAGGTATTGCTGACGGCATTGCCTGCGCGATCCATAACTGAAAAATGCGTGGTGTTACTGCCTTCACGCGGCACTGGCACTGAGACAGTATCAGTCCATGGTGTTGTCTTCTCCATGTCGATAGTGGCGCGTTGGCGCGCGGCATAGTCCTTACTGATGAGTTGGGTTGCCGGTGCACTGACGAATGCGGGATCGCCGAGATAGCGTGCTCGGTCTGCGTAAGCGCGCTTCATCGCTTCGATCATGACATGCAAGGCATTCACGGACCACATGCCCATCTCGCGCAAAGGATAGCCTTCAAGAATGTTCAATGTTTCCAGAAGGACTATTCCTCCAGACGAAGGCAGGGGCATTGCGAGAATGTCGAAATCGCGATAACGGCCGCGCAGAGGTTCGCGCACCACAGGCTGATAAGCCTTGAGGTCATCGCGCGTCATAATCCCGCCGGCATCGCGAATGCCTGCCACGAGTTTTTCGGCGATCGGGCCTTCATAGAAAGCGCTCGCCCCGTGTGCAGCAATGATTTTCAGTGTTGTTGCGAGATCGGCTTGAACCAGCCGGTCACCTTGCATCAGCGACGAACCATCTGGCCGGGAAAAGATACGAGCACTCGAGGGCCAGCGCGCCAGCCGAGGATGCCACTGCGGCAGTGTGTCGGCGGTATCATCGTCGATCGTAAAACCATCGCGCGCCAGTGCGATTGCAGGTGCCAGAAGTTCAGCAAGTTTGAATTGTCCGGAGCCATATTTTTCGAGCGCGAACGCAAGACCTGCAACGGTGCCGGGCACGCCAATCCCCAAAGCCTGATCGCGCGACTTCCCAATGTCAGGCTTGCCGTCATTGCCCAGAAAGATATCGCGTGTTGTCGCAGCCGGTGCGGTCTCACGATAATCGATTGCGATATCCTCGTTGCGGTCCGCCAGATGGATCATCATGAAACCGCCGCCGCCGAGATTTCCTGCGCGCGGATAGGTCACCGCCATGGCGAAGCCAGTTGCGACTGCAGCATCCACCGCATTGCCGCCGCGTGCCAGGACACTGCTGCCGATCCGTGCGGCGAGTTTTTCCTGTGCCACCACCATGCCGTATCGATCGGCGACAGGGCGAGTAACATCAAACGTGGAGAATGTGTAATTATTTGTCCGCGAATCCTGAGTGCTCGCAGGCCCACAGAAGAGGCACACCAACGCCAGTACTGCGAGGATTCCGCGTTTGGTCAACAGCATCATATAAATGCCCCAGCAAAGTGCTCACAAAACGCGGCAATCGAACCGTTGCACTATATGGTTTCAATTCCGAAGGTAAAACATCTTTATGATTTGGCTGGAGTTGCGATCATGACCCAACGTGTTTCAGAGCATGACAGATATGCAGCCGTTGGGCCGTCATATCCTCCACGCTCCGCTATTTTCGGATGGGTGTTGTTCGATTGGGCTGCGCAACCATACTTCACCTTGATTACCACGTTTGTGTTCGCGCCTTATTTCGCCACGCATGTCGCAGAAACCCCCGCCAGCGGCCAGGCGATGTGGGGATTCGCGACTGCAGCGGCAGGGTTATTTATTGCCATCATGTCGCCTGTACTCGGCGCGATCGCCGATGCTGGTGGGCGGCGCAAACCTTGGATCGCAGCTTTCGGTGTCTTGTTCGTGATCGGTTCGTCGCTGATGTGGTTCGGTAAACCTCATGATCCCAACATTTTTTTATTGCTGATTGCATTTGGTATCGCGACCATTGGTGTCGAATTTGCCACCGTCTTCAACAACGCCATGATGCCGACGCTTGTGCCACCGGAACGGATCGGGCGTTTATCCGGTATAGGTTGGGCAACGGGTTATATCGGCGGCATTCTCAGTCTGGTTCTCGTACTCGGCTTTCTTGCCGCCAGTACGGACACAGGTCGCACACTTTTTAATTTCAAACCTTTGTTCGGTCTCAATCCCGCGATGCATGAAGGCGATCGCATCACCGGACCTTTGACCGGAATGTGGTTTGTTATTTTTGTATTGCCAATGTTTCTGTTGACGCCGGACCGTGTCGCGAAAAAACCGGCGCTTGGTGCAGTGCGTGAGGGATTGCGTGAATTGCGCGAGACGCTTGTCTGTCTCCCGGGCAAACCGGCGATGCTGACATTCCTGATCGCCAACATGGTCTACACAGATGCGCTGGTGGCGCTGTTTGCATTTGGTGGAATTTACGCGGCTGGCATATTCGGCTGGCAAACCATCCAGATAGGTACGTTTGGGATACTGCTGGCATTTTCCGGCACCCTTGGCGCATGGCTTGGCGGCAAACTCGACGATCGGCTGGGATCGAAGAAAGTGATCGCGGGCAGCATGATTCTTTTGCTGACCTCGATCATGATGATTTTGTCGATCGATCGCGACACGCTGTTTTTTGTGTTCAAGGTCGCGCCACCGGTGCCGGGTGGCGGATTGTTCGCAGCAACTGCGGAAAAAGCCTATCTGGCGCTAGGGTTTCTAATTGGTCTGGCGGCAGGCCCGCTTCAGGCTGCGTCGCGCTCACTGCTCATTCGGCTCGCGCCCAAAGATCGTATCACGCAGTATTTTGGTTTGTTTGCGCTCTCGGGAAAAGTCACCTCGTTCATGGCGCCGCTGGCAGTCAGTATCGTGACGGCTGTGACGATGAATCAGAAGGCGGGAATGGCGGTGCTTGTGGTGTTCTTTACTGCGGGACTTGCGCTGCTGTCGCGTGTTCGTGCGTAAAGATCAGTGCTTGAAATGACGGACACCTGTGAACACCATGGCGATGCCATGTTGGTCAGCCGCCGCGATCACTTCATTGTCGCGCATGGAGCCGCCAGGTTGAATAACGGCGGTTGCGCCGGCTTCAATCGCAGTCAATAAGCCGTCCGCGAACGGAAAGAATGCATCTGACGCCACAACCGAGCCCTTGGTCATGGGCGCGGCGAGCGTCAATTCCCTGGCTGCATCTTCCGCCTTGCGCGCGGCAATGCGCGCTGAATCAACACGGCTCATTTGACCGGCGCCGATGCCAACGGTTGCAAGATCCTTGGCGTAGATGATCGTGTTCGATTTAACATGTTTCGCGACACGAAATGCAAAACGTAAGTCGCGTAATTCTGTCTCAGTCGGAGCGCGTTTGGTGACGGTTGTGAGCTTCATGTCATCAACTACAGCATTGTCGCGGGTTTGAATCAGCAGTCCGCCCGCCACAGTTTTTGCTGTCAGTCCCGGTGTCCGCGGATCGGGAAGGCCGCCCGCGAGCAGCAAACGCAGGTTCTTCTTGGTCGCGACAATCGCGATAGCTTCATCGCTGGCGTCGGGCGCGATGATGACTTCGGTGAAGATTTCGGTGATGGCGCGCGCGGCCTCGGCATCGAGCGTGCGATTGAGTGCCACGATGCCGCCGAATGCAGAGGTGGAATCGCAAGCCAGCGCCTTGCGGTAGGCGCTCACGAGATCGCTGCCCTCGGCGACGCCGCACGGATTGGCGTGCTTGACGATCACGCATGCGGCGGTGCGTTTGGCATCGAACTCGCCGATGCATTCGTAAGCGGCATCAGTATCGTTGATGTTATTGTAGGACAATTGTTTGCCCTGCACTTGCTTTGCGGAGGCCACTCCGGCGCGGCGTTCAGGTGTTGCATAAAATGCCGCAGCCTGATGCGGATTTTCGCCGTAACGCAGCGCTTCGACCAGACGTCCGCCGACAGCTCTGAAATCGGGGGTTTTGATTTGAAGACGATCCGCGAACCAGTTGGAAATCGCCGCATCGTAGGCCGCGGTGCGCGCATAGGCTTTCGCTGCCAGCTGCTTGCGCAAAGTGAGCGATGTTGCGCCCTTGTGAGCCGCAAGCTCGTCCAGCAGGGCTTGATAATCAGCCGGCTCGACGATCACGGCGACGTCGTCATGGTTTTTTGCGGCGGCGCGGATCATCGCGGGCCCGCCGATATCGATATTCTCGATGCAGTCCTCTTCGCTCGCCCCTTTATCCACTGTTGCCTCAAAAGGATAAAGGGTGACCACGAGCAGATCGATGGGTGCGATGCCATGGTCTTTCATGGCGCGGGAGTGTTCGGCGTTATCGCGAATGGCCAGCAATCCGCCATGCACGTTCGGATGCAGCGTTTTGACCCGGCCATCCATCATTTCCGGAAAACCTGTCAGGTCGGAAACGTCTTTGACTTTCAATCCCGCTGCGGCAAGAGCTTTGGCGGTGCCTCCGGTGGAGATCAGCTCGACACCATAACTTGTCAGGGCCTGTGCAAATTCAATCAATCCGGTTTTGTCGGAAACGGACAACAGGGCACGGGTGATACGGCGCGGAAAGTCAGTCATCGAATATATCCTGAATTCATAGCTGCCGCGTAGCATGGATTGTGACGTGGCAAAACAGTCAAAACAGAAATGCCGCTCTCTGGCAGGCATTTAATCTTTCGGCAATTGCGCATCCACGATTATCAGAAGCCTAAAGCGGCAATTCTGGCTCCCGTCGCACCTCACGGCGAGGACTGGCTTCTGTGTTTGGCGAACGAACGAGACGCCAGCGTGTATTTGGGGCATTCTTCAGGTGCTGGTAAATCACGATCTGCGCGGTTCTGCGCGGTCCGTCGAATCCTGCGAGGAAGACGCTGTCCTCCAGCTCGACTTTGTCTTCGGCTTCGAAAGTCCAGGTCTCGCGGTTTGGCAGTACCAGCATGACGCTGCGGGTGCCGCTGAGACGGCTCGCCTTGACCGAAGGATGGAGGTGGAAGCGCAGGGCATAGGCCTCACCAGATTTTCTTCGCGAGGTGTTATGCATCAACAATGTATCTTCGCCCTCGATTCTGTTGCCGTCGCTGCTCACCGTCAAATGGCGCTGATGCCGCAGACCGAACTGGCGAAGATAACCGTCGTGAGATGTTGTCAATACGATGGAATTGCGGGAGGTCTCCCGCAAGACTTCGACATTCGTTGGTCCACTCACAATCAGTGCGCCCTGCAACATACGTTTCATCGCAGGCAGCTTCACGAACTGGCATGAAGAGGTTTCGTGATAGGTCAGCGTTGAATGCGCTGGTGTTGCGCGCGCGATTGGCCGCCAGCTGTCGCGCCCAGTGGTCGGCATGCCGCAGTTGACGATGATCCGGCAAATGCCGGACGAGAGTTCGAAAGCCAGGCATCCGGCGTGGGCCTCGCGGCTGACGGCGGAAGGTGGTGGAGATCCGGCATCCATGATCAAGGTCGTGGTCCCGGCATCGATACGTTGGTATCCGCTGTGCGGCATGTTCGCCATGGGCGTGCCATAGGCATCGTCATAAGCCAGCAGCGTTGCCAGCAATCCGGAAGGCGCGTTGCTCATGCCATTGAATAACGCGAAACTACCATCGCCATGGCGGAAGAAGCGCAGCATCGGCATCATGCGGTCGATGGCATTTTGCAGTGCTGGAGGTGGGGTGATGTTGCGTGCGGTGAATGTTTGCCGCAATGGCAGCAAATCCGGCAACAGCTCGATCAATGCGCCGGGACTGCGTGAAATGTGCCCGCCGTCGGGCAAGATCTGTCGTTGCAATTCGTCGGAAAGCTTGCGTGTCGCGGTGCGGATATATTTTTCTTGATTGGCCAAGCATAACGATGCGTAGCATAGCGCAATCAGCACCTGCAGCCGCGGAACGCCGTCGGGGACATCAAGTACGGTGTAGCGGAGATAACGAATATCGCGCGCGATACTACGTAAAAAGCGCCGGTAGAATTTTCCATCCGCGTCATTGAGAACGAGCGGGGCCTGCGACAGAAGCGAAATCACACGGCGCGCGAGAACATCCGGCCGCCAGCCGGTGCTGCGTTTACGTACCGGCTTTTCAAGCCATTCGTTGATGAGCGAGCGGGCATTCGCGCGTGTGATCGCTGAAATCGGCGGCGCGAAGGTGGCGCAGCCAGCCGAATCCCGAGCAGGGCAACTTCCCAATCCTCGGATGGCGGATCGAAATCAAAAATCGAGCGGCCATGCGCGATGACAATTTTCCCGGCAAATACAAACCGGCCAGCGTAGATCTCGGTGGCCCGCGTGGCGTCGACGGTACGAAGATCATTCGGGAAATCAGCAAACGGTCGGTTCGGCCTGGCCAAAGCTGTGCCAGCGCCACGGAATATCCACTGGTGCGCGCCACCACGCTTCGCGCGACGCGACCGAGCAGAAGAGACGAGATGCGTCTTCGTTGAGCAGTCGACACGTATGCCTTGGTCAATAACCGTTGAGGGTGACTTGTGAGAGCGCGCCCCAGCCTTCCGGCATCAGGCTTCTTGAAATCGCTAGGTATTTTTAGCCTGAAATGCATCCCATTGACATGCGGGATGTGTCAATTGTCCTGTCAATTTCGGCAAGGCAGGAGTCTCAAGATTTAATCAGGCGCGCGGCGTAGAAACCGTCAAGTCCTGCCAATCGCGGGTCGGTGTGCGGAAGATGCGATGGGAGCGTTCGAACATCGCCATCGGCATTAAGAATTTCACCGAGGCCAGCCACCTCGGTGTCGCTGACAGGCACCCGCCGGATGCCTGATTTTGCGGCCAGCACGGCCGCTATGGCCTGCTCACCTTCCTCTGGCTCCAGCGAGCACGTGCAATAGACCAGCGTGCCGCCGGGTTTCAGCAGCGTCAGGGCCTTTTGCAAGAGTTGTTTTTGCAGTTCCGTGAGCGTGGCAATATCAGCCTCATTCTTGAGCCAGGCGACATCCGGATGCCGCCGGAGAGTGCCGGTTGCCGAACAGGGTGCATCGATCAGAACGCCGTCGAACAATTCGCCGGTCCACTCGGTTGCATCAGCGACAACCGCGTGGGCGTTGAGCGACAGTCGCGCAAGATTATCCTTCAGACGAGCCACACGATTTGGCGAACGGTCCACAGCCGTCACGATGGCGCCGGCTTGCGCGAGCTGGGCTGTTTTACCGCCTGGAGCCGCACACAGATCGAGGATGGTCTTGTCCTTAATATCGCCGAACAACCGGACCGGAACCGCAGCTGCTGCATCCTGCACCCACCATTGGCCATCGTCGAAGCCGGGCAGCATCGTGATCGGGCCATGCATCAAAGTTCGGACTGTGCCAGTTGCCAGGACTTCGCCATGCAGGCGCGTGGCCCAGCCTGCCGGGTCGGATTTTACGGTGAGATCCAACGATGGCTCAAAACTAAGGGCATGGGCCATGCTTCTTGCGGTGTCTTCGCCGTAATGGGCGATCCAGCGGTTGGCGAGCCATGGCGGCAGATCGAGTATTTCGGACTTGGCATCTTCGACAATCGAGCGGCCTTCGCGGGCACATCGGCGCAGGACCGCATTGACCATACCGGCATATTTCGCGGCGCGCCGGTCGCTTTGCACAAGGCGAACCGAGAGATCGACTGCCGCATGGTCCGGTACATCCATCCAGAGAATTTGTGCGGCACCGATCAGAAGAGAGCTTTGCGCGCGCGGCGCATCGGTTGGTACGCCCCGATCCAAAAGTCGCGACATCAAATGACCCAGCGTACCTAGTCGCCGCAGGACAGTTGCGACAAGATGGCGCATGAGTGCGCGATCGCGGTCGGACAGGGTTTTCAACCCGGGATGAGCCGCAGTGCCGTCGAGCTGATCGTCAAGCGTACGCTGTTTGTGCAGTATGCCGTCAAGAATGTCGGCAGCTATCCGGCGTGCGGCGAGACCGGGCACTTCTGCCGGAGGAACGAATTGTGAAGGCTTCATGCGGCTACGAACCTGGAACAGCGACGGAGGTGCCGCATTGGAGTGCTGTCGTGATACACGAATATGCCAATTGTAAGAATCATCTTCATCGCGCCACATTTGACGATGGTTTGGTTGCGGCGGATTTTCGATAGGCCAAACATGCCGCAAACAGGCATGTTTCTCTGCTCCTTTACATTGGCATCGCGTATATTGGTTACTTGCGTTGCGGTGGAGTTTTTCAATGGAAAATGCTGGTTCTTCTGAGCGGCCATCCAGTGTTAAACCGGTTGAGTTGTGCAAGCCTGAGCCACACAAGTCATTGTCACCTGCTGCGCAACGTGCGCTGGCGGAAGCAGAAATGCGGCGGGCTACGGCGACACAGTGCGCGCCCCTCCTCCCGAAGGAGGTTGGTGGACCGGAAGGTCCGGAGCCAACCCGGTTTGGTGACTGGGAAACCAGAGGAATTGCCACGGATTTTTAGCCTGTCGGTATATGCAACCCTGAATTGTGCTTGCAGAACATTGCGACTCATTTTAATCTAGGGATATGTTCCTAGATAGCGGATTAAATGGGCCTGAACGCAGATTTTTCTCGGCATTCGGGCTGCCGTTTTTCTGTGTATTCGTGCTCGGGTTAGCGCTTGGAACATTGCTCCCTCAGCGGGGCGGGATGAGCTGGTTCGCGACTGCAACGCAAGCTTCAATCTCCTCAACGGCATCTTCGTCCATATCATCTTCGTCAGGGCTATCTTCGTCTTCACCGCCAAACCCGACTGAGACCACATGGGCGCGCGGCGGCAATGCGATTGCGCGATATCCGGTTGAGGTGGTCCGTGTGCTCGATGGCGACACGTTCGAGGCGCGTGTGCATTTATGGCCAGGTCTTAACATCATGACGCGCGTGCGGTTGCGTGGCATCGACGCCCCAGAACTGAAAGCGTCATGTGCGCAGGAGCTTCAGATGGCGGAGACCGCAAGCAAAAGCTTGCAGGTGCTTCTCGCGGAGGGCGATGTCTCTATCTTCAACATCGGGCCCGACAAATACAACGGCCGTGTTGTCGCTGATACCTCGACGCGCCAGACCTCGAGTGTATCGCGCGCGCTGCTCGCATCGGGTCAGGTGCGCAGCTACACAGGTGGGCGCCGAAGCGGTTGGTGCGATTCGGGCCACTAACGTCACATTCCCAAACAGCGTCGCGAGTTATGACTAGCGGGCTGTAACAACGACTGTCGTGCCAACGCTCACTCTCTCGAACAGATGACTGATATCCTGATTATACATGCGGATACAGCCATAGGACACAAACCCACCGATGGATTTCGGTACATTGGTGCCGTGAATAGCGTACTCGCCACCTGCCATCGTCATTGCCGCCACGCCCATTGGATTTCGCGGTGAGCCGCCGAGAATCATATCCGGGATGTGCGGCTTGTCGCGCTTCACGTCCGCGGGCGGTGACCACGCGGGGCTGCGGTATTTGCCCTCGATGCTTGTGGTGCCAGACCATTGTTTACCGGGTTTACCAACGCCGACGGGATAACGCAGCGCTTGGCCATTACTGAGCACATAATACAGTCTGCGCTCGCTAGTCCGCACCACGATCGTGCCTGCTGCATAGCCGGCAGGAGATGTCACCAGATCAGGTTGCGCCTGCGCTACCGGTACGAAAAAAAGTTCTGTTTCAAATAAAATCACAAGCGGAAGAATAAATTTCCGCACCATCGCATCCTCCAACATTCAACCGTTCTGGCCAGTCGGGGATCGTCAATTCATTTTTCCATCGCGAAGAATGGATGAGTTAAAAAAATCGTGACAACAACGAAAACAACATTAGTCACCCAAGCGATGCTCGGGTGATCAATGTTGCTAACAATGTCGTGAGGCTTATTTACCTGACTCCATGCCGGGTAGGTCAGTGCCAGGTGAGTTGGTCAGTTTCTATGCACACAGTAGCTATGCAGCGGCATTCTTGTTTTGCCGGTTGTGCACCAGATCGTCGACAACACCGGGATCGGCGAGTGTCGAGGTATCACCCAGGCTGCCGTATTCATCCTCAGCGATTTTGCGCAAAATACGTCGCATGATCTTGCCTGAGCGCGTCTTCGGCAATCCCGGCGCAAACTGAATGAGATCGGGCGCGGCAATCGCGCCGATGTCCTTGCGAACCCAGGCGACCAACTCCTTACGCAATTCTTCGCTCGGTTGCGTGCCTGCCATCAGGGTCACATAGGCGTAAATGCCCTGGCCCTTGATGGTGTGCGGATAGCCAACGACTGCGGCTTCCGACACCTTCGCATGAGCGACCAGCGAGCTTTCGACTTCCGCTGTGCCCATGCGATGTCCCGAGACGTTGATGACATCATCGACGCGGCCAGTGATCCAGTAATAGCCATCAGTGTCGCGACGGCAGCCATCGCCTGTGAAATACTTGTTTTTGTAAGTCGAGAAGTAGGTCTGCTCAAAACGCTCATGATCGCCATAGACCGTGCGCATCTGGCCGGGCCAGGATTTCGCGATGCAAAGATTGCCTTGTGCCGCGCCTTCCAAAACCGTGCCATCCGCATCGACGATTTCTGGTACCACACCGAAGAACGGCTGTGTTGCCGAACCGGGCTTGAGTTTGGTTGCACCCGGTAATGGTGTGATCAGAATGCCGCCGGTTTCAGTTTGCCACCAGGTGTCGACAATCGGACAACGGCTGTCACCGACGACACGATGGTACCATTCCCACGCTTCGGGGTTGATCGGTTCGCCAACGGAGCCGAGCAGGCGCAGGCTCTTGCGCGAGGTCTTCTTGACCGGTTCATCGCCTGATTGCATCAGCGCGCGGATTGCTGTGGGCGCAGTATAGAAAATGTTGACCTTGTGTTTGTCGATCACGTTCCAGAAGCGGGACGTATCGGGATAATTTGGCACACCCTCGAACATCAATGTGGTCGCGCCGTTGGCAAGCGGTCCGTAAAGAATGTAGCTGTGGCCGGTAACCCAACCGACATCGGCAGTGCACCAATAAATATCGCCGTCGTGATAATCGAACACGTACTGATGCGTCATCGACGCATAGAGGAGATAGCCCGCTGTGGTGTGAAGAACGCCCTTCGGTTTGCCGGTCGATCCAGACGTGTAGAGAATGAAGAGCGGGTCCTCCGCATTCATTTCTTCGCACGGACAATCGGAGTTCACCACAGCCGCAGCCTCGTGGTACCAAACGTCTCGTTTGGGATCCATGTCGACTTCGCCGCCGGTGCGTTTCACCACAACAACCCAATCCACGCCGCCAACCTTGGCGATGGCGGCATCAACGTTGGCTTTCAGTGGAATTTTCTTGCCGCCACGCAGGCCTTCGTCTGCGGTGATAACGAACTTCGACTGGCAGTCTTCGATGCGACCAGCAAGCGAATCCGGCGAGAACCCACCAAACACCACCGAGTGAATGGCGCCGATGCGCGCGCAAGCCAGCATGGCGTAAGCTGCCTCGGGAATCATCGGCATGTAGATGGTAACGCGGTCACCCTTCTGGACATTGCGCAGGCGTAGGATGTTGGCCATCTTGCACACTTCACTGTGCAGTTCGCGGTAGCTGATGTGGCGGTGCTCCGATGGGTCATCGCCTTCCCAGATGATGGCGGTCTGGTCGCCGCGCTTGGCCAGATGGCGGTCGATGCAATTCCACGCGGCATTGAGATTGCCATCCTCAAACCACTTGATGGAGATGTTTCCGGGTGCAAAGGAAACGTTCTCGACCTTGGTGAACGGCTTGGTCCAGTCGATCCTGCTTTTGGCTTCTTCCGACCAGAAACTGTTCGGGTCTTTAATCGATCGCGCATACATCTCGCGATACTTCGCATCGTTGATATAAGCCCGCGATGCCCATTCCTGGGGCACATCATAAACTTTCTCGGACATCGATTCCTCCACGCAATAAACGCTTTAAATGGGAGAATTGCTCCCATTCAAACTACTTTTTATTGAAGGTATTATGCGCTGGTATGTCACCGCACGACAAGGCGGGCCGGATAGCACTTTCGGCGGGCTAGGCTCCAAAAGCACCGCGGGCTATGCCCCAAAAACACCAATGACAGCTCCGATAATGATCAACACGCCGAGCCAATGCCCTGAATTGATGACGGTCAGCATTGTCTTGCGGCCGGTAAATGCGTTGTTCACAGCGATGACTCGTCAGTACGAACCCGAACCAGACGAAGAGAGCGGAAATCACACCGCCACGAATGCTCAGCGCGCCAAGATGGCCCATCAGCCCTGCCATCATCCAGGCCATGATCAATTCCGCAATGAAACAAAGAACGAAGGGAAAAGCTTTCTCGAAACCGCTTTTTCCAGCCTCCGCTGCTTTCGTCGCTTCCATGGTGCGGCCTTGCGCGGCGAGCCATGTCTTGCCGAGAGGGCCGTAATAGGCCGCACCGAAAATCCAGGCAGCAATCGCAGCAACGACAATGGCCAGAAAATTTGCTCCAGTGAGTGTCATGAACGCGCTTCCTGTCTGGTTTGAATTGTAGCCTTGGCTTCGCCTGCTCGAAGCTATCTTATGATATTTTGCTCAATCCCCAAACCGAGCGGAGAGGCAATTCGTGGGAAATCAACGTGCTTATTTCAACGTTCTTATTTTAACGTCCATACAGATGTCCGCTTGATCTCGGCATCCTCCAGCTCTCGCGTCACCGGTACACTATAGTCGGCTATTTTATGCAGCCTGCCCATCGGCAGATAGCTCCGGCCTGGATCGCCAATCAGGATGGTTGCGCCGAATTGCGCGTGATGTTGCAGAAAGTCAAAGGCGCGTTGAGCTGTGTCGCGTTCATAGAAAATATCGCCGGCCAAAATCGTGTCCCAGCGCTGGTCACGTCCGCTAGAGCTGGCAAGAAGGTCTTGCGTGATTGCTGTCACGCAAACGTTGTTGTGTTCGGCGTTGAGGATTGCGGCGGCATGCGCGAAGGAATCAATATCCGCGATTGTCACACTGGCCGCACCGGCTTTCATGGCGGCAATGCCGACAAGCCCCGATCCGCTGGCCAGATCGAGTACCTTCTTGCTGCGCACCAATTCCGCATGATCGAGGACGTGGCGGGCAAGGGCCTGCCCGCCCGCCCAGGCAAAGGCCCAGAATGGCGGTGGAAGACCAATCTCGCCGATTTCCTCTTCTGTTTTATGCCAGAGCGGCACGGCTTCATCGGCGACAAAAATTGCAATTTCGGGCACCAGTGGCACAGGCCGTAGCCGCGTATTAGCACGAATGAAGGCATTCTTGTCGGCAATGGCAGTCTGATCGAATGTCATTGTTCGTCTTTGTTATGTCCGCTTTCAAGAGCAGCGGGTCGCTTTATCTGGGATGAAAAGCGAGACATTTGCCGCGTGGTCAAAGCCCGCCCATTTTGCAGACCAGTTTCCACTCATCCGATTTGACACCTTGCACGGAAAGCCGGGATTGCCTGAGCAAATCCATGTTGGACAATGCGCTGTGTGTTTTGATTGCAGCCAAGGTCACAGAGTTCTTCAGTGGCCTATCAGCTTTCAGATCGACGCAGACGAATTTGCCTGTCTTGTCGCTTGGGTCGGGATAATGTTCGCGGATGATTTCGACAATGCCGACGATCTCTTTGCCCTCGTTGGAATGGTAGAAAAAAGCGCGGTCGCCTGTTTTCATTTTCATCAGGTTGAGCTTGGCGGTGTGATTGCGAACGCCGGTCCACGCTTCTCCCTTGGCGCCTTTCGCAACCTGCTGATCCCATGACCATACAGAGGGTTCGGATTTTACGAGCCAATAAGCCATCATATTTCCTGATTTTATGTCTCTGCCTTGAACGGACGCGTCAGCAAGGCCTCGATAGCTTCGTCGATGGTCAATGTGTTGCTGAGAATAGCAGCAACGGCGCTGGCGACAGGCATATCAATGCCCTCTTTCCTTCGCGAGTTCGACCAAAACCGGTGCGGTAAATTCACCTTCGATCAGCTTATGATGGTTGGGCTGCTCGCCGCGGCCAAGCGCGATACCGAATGAAAAATTGCGCGACTGTGGACTCGAACAGGTCAGAATCAAGTCACCCAGCCCGGACAGCCCGGCAATTGTTTCGCTTCTGCCACCGCAGGTGGTGCCAAGCCGCATCAATTCGGCAAATCCGCGTGTTGTCAGCGCAGCCAGCGCGGACGCGCCGAGTTTTTTCCCAACCGTGATCCCTGCAGCAATAGCGAGCACATTCTTGGCCGCTCCGCCAATTTCGACGCCGCGCACGTCAGTGGTGTGGTAGGGACGAAATGTTGTCGATCCAAGTGCGCGGACGAGTTTTGCAGCCAGCATTTCGTCTTTTGCAGCCAGCGTGACAGCGGTTGGCAGGCCACGTGCCACATCGCTTGCGAAGCTTGGCCCCGACAGAATTGCGGGCACGGCCTGCGGCAAAATCTCCGAGACAATCTCTGTCATGAATTTATTCGTGCCGCGCTCGATGCCTTTCGCGCAAACAATCACTGGCGTATTCGATGCAAGATGGGGCGCGAGCGTTGTTGCTGCTTGCCGCAAATTTTGCGCAGGCGTGACCAGCAAAATTGCATCCGCCTTGGCACCGCGCGCGATATCCCCGGTAACGGCGATGTCCTTTGCCAGTGTAACGCCAGGCAGTCGCGGATTTTCGCGCGATTGTGTGATTTTGTGCGCAGCTTTTGCATCGCGCACGTAAAGAATCACGTCGCGTCCGGCGCGCGCAGCCGCATTGGCCAGTGCCGTGCCCCAGGCACCTGCTCCGATCACTGAAATTGTCTGCAATGAGGTCATGTATTTATTTAGTATTGCGCACGAGTTTTGGCGAACTTCACTGGCGTTGGTGCATCTTCGTCGAGCCGCCATCGTGCGCGCGGCGCGGCTTCCATGTCATCGATGAGACCAAGCGCAAGACGCTCCGCACCGGTCCATGCGATCATCGCGCCGTTGTCAGTGCAAAGCGCCGGTGGTGGAACGATCAATGGGGTGCGTGCGCGTGTGGCGATGGTCTGCAATGCATCGCGCATCGCAAGATTGGCAGCAACACCGCCAGCTGCGACTAGCGCATGAGGTTGGCCAAACTGCTCCTGAAAAAGTTTAAGACCAACTTTGATACGATCCGCAATGCTTTCCAGAGCGGCGGCCTGAAATCCCGCGCACAGATCGTTGACATCTTTCGGTTCAAGCGGCGTCAATGCACTGGCTTCATTGCGTACGGCTGTCTTTAGGCCTGATAACGAGAAATTGGCGTCGGCCCGGCCCAAGCATCGGTCTTGGAAACGAGAACCGGTTGGGATCGCCCTTAGCAGCGGCCTGCTCCACGTAAGGCCCGCCGGGATAAGGCAGCCCCAGCATCTTGGCGACCTTGTCGAAAGCTTCGCCCAGCGCGTCGTCGACGGTGGTGCCGAGTTCGTACATATTTGCCGACGCCAAGCACCGCGACGATCTGGGTATGGCCGCCTGAAGCCAGAAAAAGACAATAGGGGAAATTAAGAGGCACGGTCAGTCGTGGCGTCAGGGCATGGGCTTCAAGATGGTTGACTGCGATCAACGGGGTTTGATGCACCAGTGCGATGGCTTTTGCCGTGGTCAAACCGACGATGACGCCGCCGATCAATCCTGGGCCTGCGGCTGCGGCCACGCCTGAGAGATCGCTAAAACCGATACGAGCCTCGCTCATCGCATTTCGAATGAGAGTGTCGAGCAGATCGACATGAGCTCGCGCGGCAATTTCCGGCACGACACCGCCGAACGGTGCGTGCTCCTCGATTTGCGAGCGCACGATATTGGAGAGAATCCGACCGCTGCCATCAGGCCGGCGCTCAACCACTGCCGCCGCGGTCTCATCGCAGGTGGTCTCAATCCCCAGTACCAGTGTCGTTCTGTCGGTTGCCAATTTGAGCCCTTGCATTCGCACTTAAACCAGCGTTTTTCTTGCCTCAGGCGAGGCAAGCGGTCAAACGTCTCATCAGCCAAACATCTTATCAGCATTGTCATATAGGCTCTTAACGTGAAATCGGCAGCCGGGCTATCCTTGCTTCAACCGGAGGTATGATTCATGGCCATTCTGGTGACGCGGCCCGAACCCGACAATCAGATCACCGCGCAGGCCCTGCGTGCCAGGGGCTACGAGGTTTTGATGGCGCCCGAGCCTGCGGTTTCAGGCGGTGGCCTTTGAGGATGATCAGGACGTCCGCTACGATGGCGTTATTGTCACCAGTGCCAATGCGTTGCGCGCGATTGACGCTCATCCCATGAAGTTGCGGGTGCTGGATTTGCCGGTGTTTGCTGTTGGCGGACATACGGCGCAGGCCGCGCGCAATGCTGGTTTCCACAATGTCAGCAGTGCCGAGGGCGATGCGCGCGCGCTGCGCGAACTGGTTGTTAAAAGTGTTTCCGCGAAAAAATTGAAACCAGGCGGAACACTTTGCTATTTCGCGGGAGCTGATTTGGCGAGCGATATCGCCGCTGAGCTTGGCGCGCATGGCTTTAACGTGCTGATATGCACGGTCTACAGCATGAATCCGGTTCAGGATTTTCCCGACGATGTCAGGGAAGCGTTTCCCGCGGATGGCATCGAAGCGGTGCTGCATTATTCCCGTCGCAGTGCTCGCGCTTTCCTGGCTGCATCCCGCGCCTCTGGTGTTGAAATATCGGCGCTGTCGCTGCCGCAATGCTGCATTTCCGAAGCTGTCGCGTCTATCCTGCGGGATGCGGGGGCGCGCCATGTTACGGTTGCCCATACGCCGGATGAAGGCGCGTTGTTCGATGCGCTGGAGATAGCGATGAAATCGGCAACGAAATCGGCAATGAAACCATTGTCGCGATGAAGGATTATCCGATCTGGTAAGGTCTTGTGACAGGAGCTTTGGCGGTGGACGACGACAAGACCTCAGACGACAAGACCTTAAATGTGGCGCAAGGCTCGACCCCGGACTCATCCGAGGAGTCAGTTGATGCTGCGCCATCACGGCGGAAAAGTGGCTCCCGCAAGCGGCCACCACCGACCATCGATCTTAAGGCATCAAAAGTGTCCGAGACGCCATCCTCAAGCTGAATCGGAAAACGCTAAATCCGAAGATCATGATAGTGCTACGCGTCCGTCCTGGCGTGAGCGAATCCGTGTGGCATCGAGTTCCATTATGGATATCCTCGTTGTTACCTCCGGCGGCAATCGGTGTGCTTGTCTCTGCGCTTGTGTTGGGCGCGGTATGGCTCGCGGGCTGGCCGTCAAGACTCCACGCCCGTAGCATCAACGCAAATTCTCAGCCCACCATTGGATAAATCCGCCATCGACGCATTCAGCGGGCGGCTCGACGCGCTTGAGAAGACGATTGGATCGTTGCGTGACGAGCTTGGTGCGATCCGAAATCAGGGGGGGCAATTGGCGGCCAGCCTCAAAGAGATCAAGTCTGCATCTCCTGACATGGGGGCCATTGAGGAGCGTCTTGGCAAAATCGAGCGAGCGAGCGTGGCGCTGACGGCGGAGAGCCAAGCAACAGGTATTCCTGCGGCAGAGGATATCCCGATTGAGGCGCGTTGCAGCGGCGACCTTGCTTGATTCACTGGTGCATCAGGGTGAGCCCTATGCGACGGCGTTGGCGGCAGCGAAGCCATTTTTTGATGACGCCGCAATATTCAAGCCGCTCGAGGTTTTTGCCGCGAGCGGTGTTCCAACGGCAAGTGCGCTCAGCCGCGAATTGCTGACGCTTTTGCCAAAGCTTGCGCCAAAGCCGGAAACGCCGCCGACTGCCACGGGCATGCTGGAGCGTTTGCAGCAAAGCGCCTTGAGTTTGGTTCGAATTCAGCGAATTGATGCTGTCGCGGCTGGCGATAGTGCGGTTGCCCGCGCCAGGGCCGCGGCTCAACGTGACGATCTTACTGGTGCAAAGCAGGAGTTGAATTCGCTTCCCGTCAATGACCGTGCACAGGTGCAATCGTGGATCGACAAGGTCATTGCACGCGATGAGGCGCTTGCGGCTTCACGCCAGTTTGCAACAGACGCGATGATGGCGCTTTCCAAACCGGCGCGATAGGAATCTCGATGATCCGCATCATTCTGTTTCTTGTCCTGGTCGCTGCGCTTGCCCTTGGTGTGGCGTGGATTGTCGATCAAAGTGGCGAGGTCGTGGTCTCGTGGAATATCTGGCGTATCGAGACATCGCTGCCTGTATTTATTTTAGCGATGGCGATCGTAATTCTTGGTGCGATCGCGATCTGGGCCATTCTACGCGGGATTTTAAAAGGACCGGAACGTTTCCGCCGGTTCTATCGTGAGCGCCGTCAAGCACAGGGCCGTCTTGCTATCACGCAAGGATTGATCGCTGTCGGCACGGGGGATCATTTCGCCGCGCGCCGGAATGCGGATATTGCCAGACGCATTGCTTATCATGATCCGTTATCGCTGCTGCTGCGTGCGCAGGCGGCGCAAATGGACGGCGATCGTAGCGGCGCAGAACGTGCTTTTCGCGCCATGGCGGAGCGTGAGGACACGCGACTGCTTGGGTTGCGCGGGCTGTTTATCGAGGCGCAGCGCGATGATAATCCGCTCGCCGCTGCGGCATTGGCTCAGGAGGCTTTGAAAATTGCGCCCGCCTCAGCGTGGGCATCGCATGCGGTGCTTGGTTTTTATTGCAGCCGTGGCGAGTGGGATGGTGCCTTAAAAATTCTGGAGAACGGTCTGGCTTCTGGCTTGATCGATCCGGAACCTTACAAACGCCAACGCGGTGTGCTGCTGACAGCGCGTGCGTTCGATTTTGAAACGCGTGATCGCGAGTTGTCGCGTGCGAGCGCGATGGAGGCGGTCAAATGCGCACCCACGTTGGTGCCGGCGGCGGCCCTCGCAAGCAAATATTTGAGTGAATCGAATCAGGCGCGCCGCGCCATGCGCATTCTTGAGACGGCATGGATTGCGCACCCCCATCCTGATCTCGCAGAAGCTTATGCGCATGTGCGTCTGGGTGATTCCGCGCGCGAGCGTCTCACACGTGTGGAATTGCTCGCGGCCAAAACGCCGGGGCATCTTGAAGGTGCGCTCGCGGTGGCGCGTGCTGCCATTGACGCCAGTGAATTCGCGCGCGCACGCGCAGTCTTGGCGCCGTTCATCGCGGCGCCTACCCAGCGCGTTGCGATTTTAATGGCGGAACTGGAACGTGCCGAGCATGGCGACGATGGTCACGCACGAAGCTGGATGCTGCGCGCGGTTCGTGCCGCGCTCGATCCGGCGTGGACGGCGGATGGATATGTTTCTGATCGTTGGCGTCCGGTCTCGCCAGTCACGGGCCGGATCGACGCTTTTCAATGGCTGACACCGGTTTCAGCGTTGCCGTCGGACAAAGTGGCGACAATCGAATCCGGTCTTGCCGATGAACCGGCCTTATCGCCAGCAGGCGCATTGCCCAATAAGCAAAGTTATTTGGGGCAAAATTATTTGCCGCACCCATCGTCAATGCCGCCCAGTCATTCATCGCCCGCTGCTGCGACGACAGTTCCGCCGCCGGTATTCCGGCCACGCTCAAATCTCGAGACGGTGGGTTCGTCCGCCGCAGTTCCCCCGGTCATTCCCATTATCCGTGCCCCTGACGATCCCGGGGTGGCAGATAAAGGTATCGATGATGAATTTGTTGATGGAATAAAGCCGGAACAGACCCAGCCGGGAGGCTGGCGGGGCTTTTTGTCCCGCCTTGTCAGTTGATTAGGATGCTTCAGAAAGCCGTAACCGGGTTTATGTGATTTATCTTGGAGAGGACGAATTCTTGGGAGAGGACGAATTTTTGACCGTTTCTTTGTCGTTTCTTGGCCCTGAAATCGATGTTCTTGCCAAGCCGGTCGCTGGCCGATATCAGGTGCAGCATACGTTTTAGGTTCGCCGCTTTAGCTCAGTTGGTAGAGCACATCATTCGTAATGATGGGGTCAGGTGTTCGAGTCACCTAAGCGGCACCATCTTGTTGCAATCGAGCTTGTTGCAAAGAGATCCTGCCCTCCATTTGTGCAAGTCTCGATCTGCGTAAGTCTCGACGGCAATGACCTGTCGGTATCGCGCATCCGTTCTCACGTTTGCAGTTTCATGATCTTGACCATGTCATCTTGACCATGTCGATTGAATGCCGGGCCTTGCCGTTCTAGTGATATTGTTGGCTAGTTGAGCCATGAGGTTCTCTGTGAGCATGACCGCCGCTGATAATCGACCCGCAGTCGCGCGTGTGCCACTAGTGCCGCCGCGCCCGCCGCTTGCCACGGAAAAGATGGGCACATTCCGCCGGTTTGCGATCATGCGCGACAATGTGATCGCGAGTTGGGGTAAGCGGGCTTATGAGGAAGATATTATTCGGGGCCGCCTCTTTGGCCGCAACAGTTTCATCCTCAATACGCCCGATGCCATCCGGCATGTACTGATCG
The DNA here is from genome assembly GCA_963811795.1 of uncultured Alphaproteobacteria bacterium. Taxonomy (GTDB): domain Bacteria; phylum Pseudomonadota; class Alphaproteobacteria; order Rhizobiales; family Xanthobacteraceae; genus Afipia. Next base: position 33,946 of record CAWESR010000010.1, on the reverse strand, counting down.
AAAATTACGAGAATTACACCCGCACCCCCACCAGCATTCGCGTTTTGCAGCCCATGCTTGGTGAAGGGCTTCTGCTTGCGGAAGGCCGCACGTGGAAAAATCAACGTCGCACACTGGCGCCTGCATTCTCGCCGCGTGCGGTGACGATGCTCGTGCCGCACATGCTGGCCGCCACCAATGAGGCGATTGCCAAATTGCGGGAGGCATGCGGCGCCCCTGTCGATTTGCGTGAGGCGATGCAACGCCTCGCACTCGATATTGCGGGCCGCACCATGTTCTCGTTTGAAATCGCCCGCCATGGGCCGGCCCTGCGGGCCTTCGTCAACGATTACGGTGCGCGGCTCGCGCAGCCGAGGTTCCTCGATTTTCTGTTGCCGCTTGGCTGGCCAAGCCCATGGGATATCGTGCGCGCTCTGTTTCGCCGACGCTGGACCCGCTTCATGCGAAAGTTGATTGCGGAGCGTCGCGCCATGGGTGGTGCCGAGGGTCGTGCCATGGGTGCAAGTGACGATGGCCCGCGCGATCTGTTCGACTTGATGGTGGCCGCACGCGATCCCGAAACCAACACAGCGTTTTCGGATGAGCAACTTGCCGATCAGGTTTCGACCATGATTTTTGCCGGTCACGAAACCACGGCAACGGCACTGTTCTGGGCGCTTTATCTGTTGGCGCTCGACCCTGTCGCGCAGGAAAAAGTCGCAGCAGAAGTGCAATATGCGACAACACAGGGCGAGCCGGATATTGAACATCTTAAATTCACCCGCGCGGTGCTCGATGAGACTTTGCGGCTCTATCCACCGGCATTCCTGATCGTGCGCTCTGCGGCGGGTCCTGACACCCTCGCCGGTTTTGCCGTTGCACCCAAGGATGTGATCTTGATCGCGCCGTGGTTGTTGCATCGTCACGAGAAGCTCTGGAAGGATCCGAATACGTTCGATCCTTCACGCTTCATGCCCGGGACGCCGCCACCAGACCGTTTTTCCTATCTGCCCTTTGGTGTCGGCCCCAGGGTTTGCATTGGCGCGCAGTTTGCGCTGACCGAGGCCACGCTTGCGTTGGCCAAGATTGTCGGAATGTTCCGCATTACGCTGCTCGATACAGAGCCGGTGATGCCGGTGGGAGTGGTGACAACCCAGCCAGATCGCTCACCGATGTTTCACATCGCGCCGCGTGCGCATTGATAATAGCTGCGCCTTTGTGCCGCAGTGCGATAGCTGTCTGACCTCCAAGCTGCTTGGGTGTCCTATCTTTCTTTTCGGCGGGAAACGCGGCTAGGATGGCGCGCCGAAGCGTCGCATAGCGTGTAATCATTCTTGCCAAGCTTCTGCGCAAAAGTTTAGTCTCGAAAACAATCAAGAGAATAAAGCCCATCAAGGGCTAAGTTTAAAAATGGGGAGGATTTCCATGACTACGTCGAACAAAGACAAAACAAGTCGCCGCCGATTTTTGAAAGTGGCCGCTGCTGGGGCTGCCACGGTTGCCGCGCCCGCTGTCGTCAGTGCGCAAGGCCCGATAGGCATGCGCTTTCAAAGCACATGGCCATCGAAAGATATCTTCCATGAATATGCGCTGGATTATGCCAAGAAGGTCAATGACATGACCGGTGGTGACCTCAAGATCGAGGTGCTCCCTGCAGGCGCGGTTGTTCCAGCCTTCGGTCTGCTCGACGCTGTCTCGAAAGGCACGCTGGATGGCGGGCATGGCGTGCTCGTCTATCACTATGGCAAGCAGACCGCCCTTGCCCTGTGGGGATCGGGCCCTGGCTATGCCATGGATGCCAACATGCTGTTGGCCTGGCACAAGTATGGTGGCGGCAAGGAACTGCTCGCTAAGCTCTATGCATCGATTGGTGCGAACGTGGTCTCGTTCCCGTATGGACCCATGCCGACACAGCCACTTGGCTGGTTCAAGAAGCCAATGACCAAGGTCGAAGACTTTCAGGGCGTTAAATTCCGCACCGTGGGTATTTCCATTGACGTGTTCACCGGTCTTGGCGCTGCGGTGAATGCGCTGCCCGGCGGCGAAATCGTCTCTGCGATGGATCGCGGCCTGCTCGACGCAGCCGAATTCAATAACGCCTCATCGGACCGCTTGCTCGGTTTTGCGGATGTCTCCAAGACCTGCATGCTGCAAAGCTATCACCAGAATGCCGAGCAGTTTGAAATCATGTTCAACAAGGCGAAATATGAGGCGCTGCCTGAAAAGATGAAGGCGATCATCGCCAATGCTGCCGAGGCTGCCAGTCAGGACATGTCGTGGAAAGCAATCGATCGCTATTCCAAGGACTACGAGGAGATGCAGACCAAGGACAAGGTTAAATTCTACAAAACGCCGGACTCGATCCTCCAGAAGCAACTGGAGGTTTATGATCAGGTTGTAGAGAAAAAGTCGGCGGAAAATCCGCTGTTCAAGGAAATCGTCGAATCCCAGTTGGCTTTTGCCAAGCGTGCGACGCAATGGGAGCAGGATACGGTTGTAAATCGGCGAATGGCGTACAATCACTACTTCGGGCCAAACGCGAAGAAAAAGACCTGATTTGATTTGAACGTTGAGCATCGTCCGGGATAGCTATCCCGGACGATGCTTTGTATTGTCTATGGTCGCCTATGCGGCTGAATGTTCACCTGCACGTTTTTAATGTCATGGCTCAACATCAATGAACGCACAACGCTTTCTGCACACGATCGACGGCATCAGCACATGGACTGGCAAGCTGGCAGCATGGCTGATCATGGGCCTCATGATGCTTGTCTGTGCGGAGGTCTTCAAACGCTACATTATAAATATGCCGACGGCATGGATCTTCGATGCCTCGAACATGCTGTATGGCACGCTGTTCATGATCTGCGGGGCATATACGCTGGCGCAGAATGGCCACGTGCGCGGCGACTTTCTTTATAGTTCGATGCGTCCGCGGACGCAGGCCTCGCTCGATCTGGTGCTGTATATCGTATTCTTCCTGCCCGGCATTGCGGCCCTGGTTTATGCGGGCTGGGATTACGCTTCCGATTCCTGGCGCATCAACGAACATTCGAACGTGACCGCCGATGGTCCGCCCGTCTACCATTTCAAGTTTATGATTCCACTGGCGGGGGCACTGGTGATGCTGCAAGGCGTCGCCGAGATTACGCGATGCGTCATCTGCCTGAAAACCGGCGTTTGGCCCGAGAGGCTGAAGGATGTCGCCGAGATCGATGTCGTCGAGGACCAGCTCGCGCAAAGCGAATATGTCGATGAAGCCTCACGCAAGATGGCTATCGAGCGCGTGCAAGATATTGATGAAAGCGCGCGTCAGCGCGGTATGGGTGGAGATTCCAGTCGATGAGTGATCCGGCGCTTGGCCTTTTGATGCTTGCCCTCATCGTGGTGGTGATCATGATGGGGTTCCCGACAGCTTTCACGCTGATGGGCTTGGGGATGTTTTTCGGCTTCTCCGCCTATTATCGCTCCGGCGAGAGCTGGGCAGATAACCACATTTTCGATCTCATGGTTCAGCGCACGTATGGTGCGATGACGAACGATGTTCTGATCTCAATCCCCCTGTTCGTGTTGATGGGGTATGTGATGGAACGCGGCGCGCTGGTAGACAAGATGTTCTACAGCATCCAGCTCGCATTTCGGCGTGTACCGGCATCATTGGCGGTGGCAACGTTGATCGTTTGTACGTTCTGGGGGATTGCCAGCGGTCTGGTCGGCGCGGTTGTGGTGTTGATGGGCGTCATCGCTTTCAACCCGATGTTAAAGGCGGGTTATGACGTCAAGCTTGCCTCGGGCGTTATTACGGCGGGCGGCACACTTGGCATTCTCATCCCACCGTCAGTGATGATCATTGTTTATGCGGCGGTCGCAGGCCAGTCGGTGGTCAAGCTGTATGCCGCGGCGATGTTCCCAGGCTTCTTCCTGGCGTTCCTGTATCTCGTTTATATTATCGGCTGGGCTTTGCTGAATCCGAAAATCGCGCCGAAACTTCCTGAAAGCGAAACGCGCGTTCCGGTGCGGCCATGGGTTGCGCAGTTGCAGAAGATTTATTCGCGCAAAATGCTGCCTGCGCTTCTGGCTGCCGCTGTTTCTCCTGCAAAAGCACTTCACATCGCAGTCGATGATGCACGTGTCAGTTATGGATTGTTGCTCAAGAATCTTGCGACTGCGCTTGTCCCGCTGGTGTTAACCCTAGGCACGTTGTGGGGCGCATGGTGGTATGTTGTCATTCATCAGCAGCCGGATGCGCCATTACCGTCCATTACGGCGTCGGAACGTGCCCAAGGGACCAGTAAATCGGCGGCCGAGCCCGTTGAAGAGAAGCTGGAGCAATTGGGCGGTGCGGCAGGTGGTGCGGAGAAGGCAACACGAGACGGCGGGGAAGTGTTGCAACAGATGGGCAACGCCGAGTTGCAGAGCCAAATCAAGGCGGCACCTTCGGAACTGGGTCCGCCGCCGGACTTCTACACCTATTTTGCGATTACGGCGGCCATTCTGCTGCTGCTGCTCTTCTATTACTACTGGTGCATGGAAGCCGAACAGTTCGAGGTTCTGCGGCTGCTGATTTCTTCGGTCATGCCTCTGGGGACTCTCACGGTTGTCGTGCTCGCCGTCATTCTGTTTGGGATCACGACGGCGACAGAATTGGCAGCGGTTGGAGCGGCAGGCGCGTTTCTTCTCGCCTTCCAGGCACGGACGCTCGACTGGAAGCGCACCAAGGAAGCAGTGTTCCTGACTGCAAAAACGACATCCATGGTGTGTTGGCTGTTCGTTGGTTCGGCTTTATTTTCCGCCGTGTTTGCGATCCTCGGTGGTCAGGCGTTACTCGAGAGTTGGGTGCTCTCTATGAATTTGACGCCGGTGCAGTTCATGATTTTGTCGCAGGCGATCATTTTTGTTTTGGGCTGGCCGCTTGAGTGGACTGAAATCATTGTGATTTTCGTGCCAATCTTTTTGCCGATGCTCAAGCACTTCAACATCGATCCGATTCTGTGGGGCGTGCTAGTCTTCGTCAATCTGCAAGCGGCGTTCCTGTCGCCGCCGGTGGCCATGTCGGCCTTTTATCTAAAAGGTGTGTCGCCACCTCACGTCACGCTGAACCAGATTTTCTCAGGCATGATGCCTTACATGCTGATTGTCATCGTTTGCATGGTGCTGATGTATATTTGGCCGGGTTTGACGCTTTGGTTGCCGACTTATCTCTACGGCAGTTAAACAGCCTCCTTGCGCCGGCGGTTACTCGCCGGCGCTGTCCTGTAAGGGAATTGCGGCTGCCGCTGAACCCTGTCGTTCACGATATCGCGCTTTGAGAACCGCAGGCCTTGCTTGGAGACCTGTGTTTTCTGCCGTAAACTTGGGCGCATGAACGACGTCCAGTCCCTGTACGCGGTTTTGAAGAAAACCGCTGATCCGCAGGTGGTTGACGCGATCGAAAATCTGGTCGCCACCGGCCCGGACCATGAACTGAACAGGATCAATCTCATCTGCTTCGCCGCCCGTACGGGTCTCGACGAAGAGCGGGTGATTTCGGCCTTCCTGCATGCCTCGCGGCTTGGCATCTTCGACATGACATGGAATGTCCTGTGCCCCGGATGCAGCGGTGTGCTTGGTGCACACGAAACGCTGAAGGGATTGCATACCGAAAACTATCATTGCGGGTTGTGTTCGGCAGGTTATGAAGTCTCCGTCGACGATCAGGTTGAGGTGGTATTTACCGTAAGTCCTCGGGTGCGGCGGATTGGGGCGCACGATCCGAACACGTTATCGATGTGGGATTATTGGCGACAAATTTTCTGGAGTTCGGGAATTGATATTTCCGATGATTTATTTTCGCATTTTGTGAGCGAAGCAACACTGGAAGCCATCGAGTTACCGCCGCATGAAAAGGCGTTGTTGTCGCTGCAATTACCGGCGCAGTTTGTCATTGTGTTTGAACCGGTCACTCATTCAGCATTGTTCCTCGATGTGAAGGGGGAATCAACGCGCGAGAAACAAAATATCTCCCTGGTGTTCGATGGTGTGCATACGCCAACGGGCGCGCTTGAGATGCGCCCTGGCCCGTTGCGGCTGTCTGTCGAAAATCATGCGAAGACTCTGCATACTACCATCGGTCTGGATCGCCGGAGATGCATTACACAATCTCCTCGGCAAACGTAGACCCATCGTAACCGCAAAGCGCATGCTCGCGAACCAAACATTCCGCGATGTCTTTAAGGCCGATAATCTCAATATCGATCAGCGGCTCAAAATCACGTCGCTGACGTTTCTTTTTACCGACCTCAAGGGATCTACCGCACTCTATGAAAGAGTTGGCGATCTTGCGGCGTTCGATCTCGTCCGCGCGCATTTTCGTGTCATGCTCGATATCATCGCTGCTGAAGGTGGTGCGGTGGTAAAGACCATTGGCGATGCGGTGATGGCGACCTTCGTGCGGCCTGAACAGGCAGTCTCCGCAGGATTGCGGATGCGCAAGGCAATGGATGTTCTCAATGCGGAGCGCGGCACCAATGATCTTCTGGTCAAGATCGGTATTCACGAGGGTGCATGCCTGGCCGTGATGCTCAATGACAGGCAGGATTATTTCGGCCAGACCGTCAATATCGCCGCTCGCGTGGAAGCGCAGACCACCTCCCAGGCGATCAATGTCACAGGTTTTATTGTAAGCGCTCCAGCTGTCACCGCGATGCTGCAAAAGGCCGGCCTTGCGCCTATTGAAAAAAGCGTTTCGCTACGAGGCATTGCCGACAAGGTCATGCTTTACGAAATTCCATGAACGTAGGCTTTCATGTAAATATCAGCGGACGTGTACCCCATTATCACATGGGTGGTTTCTGAATTCCGCGGATTGCAAGAGTGTTATTTTCGAGCCATAGAATGGCAAGAATTGGGGAATGGCGAGAATTGGGCCATATGGTGTGGAACGCACTGCAACGATTGCAATATTAAATGCTGGATAGATTGCGCGATTTTATTTCGGATGTTGTATCAAAGCGCGGGCATGAGGCCCGCGTTTTCGATGATGGCGATTATCGCCTCGCTGCCGCAGCACTTCTCATTCACGTTATCTCACTCGATGGAAAGCCATCAGACGCGGAAAAGCGCAAGCTGCATGTTCTGTTGGAACATCGGTTCGATCTGGATGCCGGTGCAGCTAACGATCTGATTGCAGTTGCCATGCGCGCTGAGGGGGATGCGGTCGATCTTTACCATTTCACGAGTGTCATCATGCGCTCAGTCAATGAAGAAGGTCGGCTTCGGATCATTGAGATGATGTGGGAACTGGTTTATGCCGACGGGCATGTCAGCGAATTTGAGGATAATGTGATCTGGCGTGCGGCTGATTTGCTTGGTATCTCGTCACAAGATCGAATCAATCTCAAACATCGGGTAGAGAATGGCCAATTGCCGCCAAACGCCTCTACCTAGCGCTCGACTGCTGTCACCTCAAATTTTATTCATCGTTCATGCTGCTCAGATGCGCAGTTTGAAAAAATCAGAACAGAATCCATCATGACTGAACGCGTTACATTGATTACAGGTGCTTCATCAGGAATTGGTGCTGAGTTGGCGCGGATTTTTGGCGACAACAATCACAAGGTTGTCCTGGTCGCCAGGCGTACGGAACGCCTTAATGAGCTGGCACACGACATTTCTGCTGCCGGTGGTCCGCAGCCTATCGTCATTGCTTGCGACCTGCAGCAACCCGGGGCGGGCGACGTCATCGCAGCTGCGCTCAAGGCGCAGAATGTCGAGGTTGAAATCGTCGTCAACAATGCCGGAGTTGGGATGTTCGGTGAGGCAATTGAACTCGACCGTGAGCAACAGCTGGCGATGGTCGATCTGAATGTTCGCGTGCTGACCGATCTGTCGCTTCGGTTCTGCAAAAGCTTGATCCGGCATGGTGGCGGCATTCTGAATGTGGCATCGATTTCATCCTTTATGCCAGGGCCGCGCATGGCAACCTACTACGCCAGCAAGGCCTATGTTCTTTCGTTCACAGAGGCCTTGCGCGGGGAGTTAGGGCCGAAAGGCGTGCGGGTTACGGCGCTGTGCCCCGGGCCAGTGCCAACAGAGTTTCAGGATCTGGCTGGCTTCAAACCGGGGCTGGATTTACTCATCCTCAATGTCTCCGCAGCCAATGCCGCACTAGCGGGCTATCGTGGTCTGATGGCCAACAAACAGGTGGTGTTGCCAGGTTTCGGAGTCCGGATGATTTCATTTTTCCTACGCTTCGTGCCGCGCAGCTTCGTCCTCGCTGCTGTGTCACGTGTTCAACGCAAGCGCTGAACGCAATGGAAAAGGTTTGCGCGTCCCTAGCAGGACATCGGAAGGTGAAGCGTGTGCGCCCGTCATGCTGGCGGGCGAAAATATTTAAACAATATCTCGATGACCCACCACAGGGCACCGACTAGAATGCCGGTGAGTCCAATCGTTTGGCCTAATACCCCAGCAATCCCAGCCCAACGGGGTTGGCATTCCACTCGCAGAGTACAAAGCAGGAGAGCAGTGGTAACCAGCAGCCGATTATGAACAGCAGGTTCCCGGCAATGATCTTGAGACCATTGTGTCCAGGTCTGGTGAAGAATGCGGTGAAACGAGAGGGCATAAGGAATTAAATAAAGTAAGGTTGAGTTTTGCGTCAGTCCGTCTCGTCCCTGGACGCTAGCTTTTTTAAGCTCGTGCTTACTTTTTTAAGCTCGTGCTTACTAGAGGCTAAATGGTGGAGCCAGGCGGGATCGAACCGCCGACCTCGTCATTGCGAACGACGCGCTCTCCCAGCTGAGCTATGGCCCCGTGACCGACCGGCCCAACATTGGCCAGTAAGGCGACATTTACAATCCCAGCCGATATCAAGTCAAGAACGGTTGGAAAAGGCCAATTTCAGCGCCGCTGGCGGGAACTTCTCTTGTTTGCAGAGCGGCAAACCGATACTTAAGCGAAGGTCCATTTCGTGAGCGAAACCAGCCATGCGCGCTATTCTCGACATTGTTCTCATTGTTCTTGATCTGTATGTCTGGCTCCTCATTGCTTCCGCCATTCTCTCCTGGCTGATTGCATTCAACGTCGTGAATACGCGCAATCAGTTTGTCGCGTCAGTGGCGGAGTTCCTCTATAAAATCACCGAGCCCGTGCTGCGCCCTATTCGCAATACAATGCCAAACTTTGGTGGGCTCGACATCTCTCCCATCATCGTCATCCTGCTCGTGATGTTTATTCAGCGGGTCATCACCTATTATATTTATCCAAACGTCATCTGAGTCTGCGGAAACGACAGGCCTTTGTCCGATCGGTCTCCCTGGCGATTTTCCGTTCAAGGCATCAGCGTTGCATTGCGCGTCACGCCGCGCGGCGGACAGGATGCAATTGACGGAATCGAGACATTGGCAAATGGCCGCTCTGTCGTAAAAGTTCGAGTCCGGGCTATCGCGGAAGGTGGCGAGGCCAACCGCGCGGTGATCGAATTGCTCGCCAAGGTGCTTCACGTGCCAAAGAGCAATGTGCGCGTGATATCCGGCATGACATCACGTATCAAACAACTCGCCGTCCATGGCGATCCCCAAAAGCTCGGCGATGTATTGAACCAAGTGACGGCGCCGAAAAGCAGCTGAAGAGGATTTGGAATGTCTGCCCGGATTATCGATGGAAAAATCATTGCCACGGAGCTTCGCGCCAAGGTGGCAGGCGAAGTGGCCCGCGTGCAGCGCGATCATGGTTTGACGCCGGGACTTGCCGTCGTTCTCGTTGGCAACGATCCCGCCAGCGAAGTCTATGTCCGCAACAAGGCAAAACAGACAGAAGCCGCGGGCATGGTATCCTTCGAGCACAGGCTGCCTGCGGATGTGCCTCAGAAAGAATTACTGGCACAGGTTGGGAAGCTCAACAGCGATCCGCAGGTGCATGGCATCCTGGTGCAGTTGCCTCTGCCGCAATCACTCGATGCACAGGCTGTGATCAACGCTATCGATCCTGCGAAAGATGTCGATGGGTTAAGTCCCGTGAATGCCGGCCGGTTGGCTAACGGCCTGCCCGCCTTGACGCCTTGCACGCCACTCGGCTGCATCATTTTGACCAAAAGCGTGCATGCCTCGCTCGAAGGCATGAATGCCATTATCATCGGTCGCTCAAACCTTGTGGGCCGTCCGCTGGTGCAACTGTTGCTCAATGAAAATGCGACGGTGACAATCGCGCATTCACGGACCCGCGATCTCGCCGATATCTGCAAGCGCGCTGATTTGATCTATGCGGCGGTAGGCCAACCTGAGATAGTGAAGGGTCATTGGATCAAGCCCGGCGCCACGGTGATTGATGTTGGTATCAACCGGATTGTTGGCATGGATGTAAAAAACAGGCTCGTTGGTGATGTTGCCTATCAAGAGGCGCTTGGTGTGGCCGGAGCCATCACACCGGTGCCAGGTGGTGTTGGGCAAATGACGGTGGCGTGTCTTTTGGTCAACACGTTGCGCGCGGCCTGTGCCATCAAGGGATTGCCAGCGCCGGCTATGTGACCGTCACAGTGTGATTGGTGCCGGCAGCAGGTAACTGAGCCGGATGCTTGCAACAAACTTGCAATAAAGCTGATTCAGTTCCAGGCGAAGGCAACTTTGTCGAGCGACTTCGTGCCGAAGCGTTCGGAGGAGCGCGCGACCATGCGGCCACCGAGGGTGCGGTAAAACTCGACCGCAGGTTCATTGTCGGACAATGCCCAGATCACCATGCTCTTCAGTCCGCTCTGGATGAGGTCGCGTTTGGCAGAGCTAAACAGACGGCGGCCGAAGCCGAGGCCCTGGAATTCCGGGCGCAGATAAAGTTCGTAGATCTCGCCTTCGAAATGCAGACTGCGTGCACGGTTGCGTCCGTAATTGGCGTATCCCGCAATTTTATCGCCGAATGACAAAACACTGACACGGCTGCCTTTGCGGATCGCGCTGTCCCACCATTGAGGACCGCGGCGATTAATCAGCTTCGTAAGTTCGGCGCCGGGAATGATGCCCTGATAGGCAGCGCGCCACGCATCATCATGCGCCTCAGCAACTGCTGGTGCATCGGACATTTTGGCGGGCCGGACTTCGATTAAAATCGTGCTCATGTCGCGATCAAAGCAAGTCGCGGCCTCGGCTTCAAGGTCCATCGTTAATTATCAGTTAATATGTGCGCTTTTTGCATCAGGTGGCAGTGGAACTGTGCCGAAAAAGGACAAATTCTATCCGCAAGTGGACCACTTGAAGTGGATGACTTGTGTTTGCGCCGCGCAATAGCCGGCAGACGGTAAAAACAGGGGATATCCTGCGTCATGCTTTCGGTGATGCCTTTCGTATGATTTAGCTTACGGTTTTGGCTGGATTTTTTTCCATCGCTTCTTGCGCCGCTCTCACACCTGTTTCCTGCGCGCCATGCGCCGTGCTGAAAAAATTCGCTGACGTGGCCTCGCCGGCAAACATCAGTCGATTATCCACATGCTGGGCGAGTGTGGCGCGATCATTGGCGTGATCGGGCAGGGCGTGTGAATACGCGCCTTGTGCAAACGGGTCCTGCGCCCAGCGTGATTTGCCAATCGGTTTCAGCTTGCGACGATACTCCGTGCCAAGGAGTGCGACGAGTTCATCAATGGCCTGCGCTGCCAGCGCGCCTGCACCGGCATCTTCCAAACCGCGCGCGAACTTGCCGCCGAAAAAGCCTGAGATGCATGGTTGTCCGAGGGGGCGCAGGTGATAACTGCCGATGCCGACGCGATCGATTGCGCCATAGAGATGGCCGTCGGTTGGCAATGCCTCCGGCTCATCGAGCGCCAGCATGACCTTGTCGGCAACGCCGAGCGGCAGCCCGCTGGCGGCTGCGATCTTTTCAGGCAGTGCGGGCAGAAAGCGGACGGTTTCGTTCGCAAGCAGGTTTGTCGGCACGGTGATGATCACCTTGCGCGCGAAAAGTGTGCCGCGTGAGGTTTCAATCCGGATGCGTGTGCCGGAATGGTCAATCAGCGAGACCGTGGTGTTCAGCGCCACGGGGCAGGGTTCGCCATAGGCCGCAATCAGGGCGCCGTATCCGCGCTTCACGCGCCAGTTCACGCCAGAATCTTCGTAGGCGTTGAGATCGTAGACAGACACACGATTTAGTTCGCAGCCATTGATGTAAGTGCTGATGGAATTGATCTGTGCGTTCCAGCGGTTGCCGCTCTCAAGACATTGGCTGGCAGGGCTGTCGTGCGGAAGTGCTGCTGCCGCCTCAACGCGCGCTTCGAACGCACCCATTGCGTTGAGAAAATCCCTCCGATCATCGGGTGCAAACCCGATATTCAGACTTTGTTCGCGCCATCGCGGAGGCGTTTTGTCGATCTCAAAATCGAGATCCCTTGCGATATCGACGAATATGTTCCGGTTAGCGGAATGAAGCCACTCGCAACCGACATCGAATATAATTTTGTGGGGGAGAAGCCGCGTGTGCCCGCGACCACCAAGGCGGTCGCGGGCCTCAAGCACCAGCACGGACAATGCGGAATTTTCCAAAGCGCGTGCCGCCGCAAGACCGGCAGCGCCAGCACCGATGATCGCAATGTCGATCTCGGAGGGAAAGTTCATGAAGCGCTGCCAGAAAAGTTGATGATGAAATCAAATTTCAGCCAACCCAAATTTAGCCAACCCAAATTTAGCCGACCAATGCGTCCTTGGTTTTCTCCGCGCGCTTGCGCTCGTTCGGATCGAGGTGACGCTTGCGCAGGCGGATCGACTTTGGAGTGATTTCAACCAGCTCATCATTCTCGATATAGGCCAGCGCTTTTTCCAGCGTCATCCTGATCGGCGGGGTCAGGCGCACCGCTTCATCCTTGGACGTGGTGCGGATGTTGGTGAGCTGTTTGCCCTTAAGCACATTGATCTCGAGATCGTTGTCGCGGGTATGTTCGCCGACGATCATGCCCTTGTAGACCTTCCAGCCGGGCTCGATCATCATCGGGCCGCGATCTTCCAGCTTGAACATGGCGTAGGCGACAGCCTCGCCCTGATCGTTGGAAATAAGAACGCCGTTGCGGCGGCCCTGGATGTCGCCCTTGTATGGCAGGTAATCGTGGAACAGGCGGTTCATGATCGCCGTGCCGCGCGTATCGGTCATCAGTTCGCCCTGATAGCCGATAAGGCCGCGGGTCGGCGCGTAGAACACCAGCCGCAAACGGTTGCCGCCGGAGGGGCGCATCTCGATCATCTCGGCCTTGCGCTCGCTCATTTTTTGCACGACGACGCCGGAGAATTCCTCATCGACGTCGACGACGACTTCCTCGATCGGCTCAAGCAGCTGGCCGTTCTCGTCCTTGGTGAGAACAACGCGCGGACGTGACACAGAGAGCTCAAAACCTTCGCGGCGCATCGTCTCAATCAGGATCGCCAGCTGCAATTCGCCGCGACCGGAAACTTCCATTGCGTCCTTGTCAGTGGCTTCAACGACACGCAACGCGACATTGCCTTCGGCTTCACGCAGCAAGCGGTCGCGAATGAGACGGCTCGTGACCTTGTCGCCTTCGGTGCCGGCCAGCGGCGAGTTGTTGACGATGAAGGACATCGACACGGTCGGTGGATCGATCGGCTGCGCTTGAATCGGCGTCTCAACGGTCGGATCGCAGAACGTATCGGCGACGGTGCCCTTGGAGAGACCCGCGATGGCGACGATGTCACCGGCTTCCGCGAGTTCAACCGGCTGGCGTTCAAGGCCACGGAACGCGAGGATTTTCGTGATGCGCCCGGTTTCAACCGTCTTGCCGTCGCGCGACAGAACCTTCACGGCCTGGTTCGGCTTTACCGATCCAGATGCGATGCGGCCAGTGATGATGCGACCGAGATAGGGATTGGCCTCGAGAATGGTGCCGAGCAAACGGAACGGGCCTTCTTCAACCACAGGGGGCGCGACGTGCTTAAGCACCAGCTCAAACAACGGTTTCATGCCGACATCATGCGATGCATCCGGGCTGTCCGCCATCCAGCCGTTCTTGCCGGAGCCGTAAAGAATTGGAAAATCAAGTTGGTCATCGGTAGCGTCGAGCGCCGCGAACAGGTCGAACACTTCGTTGACAACTTCGGTGACGCGCGCGTCGGGACGATCGACCTTGTTAATCGCGACGATTGGCTTCAAGCCGAGTTTGAGCGCCTTGCCGACCACGAACTTAGTCTGCGGCATCGGGCCTTCAGCGGCATCGACCAGATACGATCACGCCATCGACCATCGACAGGATGCGCTCCACTTCGCCGCCGAAATCGGCGTGGCCCGGCGTGTCGACGATATTGATCTGGGTCTCGCCCCACGTCACCGACGTGCACTTGGCGAGAATGGTAATGCCACGCTCGCGTTCGAGATCGTTCGAATCCATGGCGCGTTCGACTTGCCGCTGATTGTCACGATAGACGCCGGACTGCTGCAGAAGCTTGTCTACCAGTGTCGTCTTGCCATGGTCGACGTGGGCGATGATGGCGATGTTGCGCAAATTCATGTGTGATTCTCTGGCCGCTGTTAACGGCTCCCAAGATGGTTTTTGAAAAGCTCGCCCAAAAAAGAACTTGCCCGGTCCTGATTGAACCGGGCACTCATGGCGTTGCGGCGCAATATAGTCAGAAATTGCCCAAAAACAATGCGCTGAGACGCTGTTTTTTGTCGGCAGGGCGCTGCCTGAAAGCGGGAACCTGATCAAAACAGGCTGGATTATTACATTAACGGCAATAACCGTTGGATATTACCGTTATGGTTAGCATTGGATAAGGGTTCGCGCCCGGATTTGGGTGCTCAGAGGGAGCGGAAGCATGGTGGGACGATTGTCGGCAGAGGCACGAGAATCCGCTCTGGCCAGGCTGAAGGGGTGGTCGGAGGTGAGTGGCCGCGATGCGATTGCGCGAACATTCGTATTCAGAAATTTCAATGAAGCCTTCGGTTTCATGACGCGCGTGGCGCTGATTGCGGAGAAGAGCGATCATCATCCGGAATGGCGTAATGTCTATAAAACTGTTGAGGTGGTTCTCGAGCACTCACGATGCCGGAGGCGTGAGCGAGCGTGATGTCGCGCTTGCAGAGGCGATGAACGCCATCGCCGGCTAAGTGCAGTCTTGCGGATGCAGGTGGGGCAACTTACGTGAATGCGAGCGAGCACGCTGACTGACTCAGCGAACAGGCTTACCGAATACAGGGAGCTTTGCAAGGAACCTGGGATGACATCCGAAAACACCATGGAGTTCGATCAGGCGAAGCTTGCGCAAGAAGACCCTGAGCGAGTGCGCGAGGATTTCTGGATCAAGATCAAGCGCGTCGCAGTGAAGCTGCCTTTCGCTGAGGATTTGTTTGCGGCTTATTATTGCGCGTTCGATCGTGAGACGCCTCGGCAGGTGCAGGTGACTCTGCTCGGCGCGATCGCATATTTCGTGCTGCCATTCGATTTTATGCCGGATATGCTGCCGCTCCTCGGTTTCACTGACGATGCGGCTGTATTGGCGACGGCAATCAGGATGGTCTCAAACCATATTCGTCCTGAACATCGCACGGCTGCCCGCGCGGCAATGGCGCGCGGACTGGAATTCTGCCGATATCTCATACACTGATATCTAATACTCAGTGCCCTCCTCAAGGATGGAGGATCACCTTGCCCATGGCTTGACGATTGGCGAGCACTAAGAGCGCGTCCGTTGTTTTCTCAAGCGGGAAGGTACGATCGACGTGCGCGGAAATCTTGCCCTCAGCCGCCCACTGCATCAGCTTTTTAAGGCTGGCACGGCCATGCTTCGGGTCGCGCTTCATGTATGCGCCCCAGAATACACCGCGAATATCGCAACCCTTGAGCAAAGCAAGGTTGAGCGGGATTTTTGGAATCTCACCTGCCGCAAATCCGATCACCATGAAGCGACCCTTCCATGCCAGTGAGCGGACTGCTGCTTCCGCGTAATCACCGCCGACCGGATCGAACACGATATCGACGCCATTGCCATTGGTGATGCGCTTCAGGCCTTCCTTCAAATCTTCCCCAGCGTAGTTCAGCGTCAGTTCAGCGCCGTGTTGTTTTGCAAAGGCCAGCTTTTCGTCCGTAGAGGCGCACGCAATAACCCTCAACCCCAATTGCTTGCCGAGTTCGCAAGCCGCAAGACCCGTGCCACCGGCAGCGCCCAGCACTGCGAGGGTTTCGCCATGCTTAGGGTCCGCGCGATCCTGCAGTGCGTGCAACGCAGTGCCATAGATAATGATGATGCCTGCCGCGCGATCAAAGTCGAGATTGTTGGGAATCTTCACGATCGAACTTGCAGGCAGCGCGATTTTTTGCCGCGCCCCATTGTGCCCGCACGATGCAGCGACACGATCACCTGGCTTGAGATCGGTGACACCTGTGCCGACGCTTTCAATCACACCGGCAATTTCCGCAGCCGGTGAAAACGGAAATGGCGGTTTAACCTGGTACTTTCCCTGGATCATCAGCAGATCGAAAAAGTTCAGCGCTGCGGCTTTGATTGCGACGACGACTTCGCCGGGCCCGGCTGTTGGATCTGGAATGTCGCTCAAGACAAGGCCGTCGGGACCGCAATATTGCGAGCATAAAATGGCTTTCATGGACACACCTGCAAATGAACACGATGTTCGGAGCGGAATTTCTTCATGGCGTATTTAGATGGCGTATTTGACGCTGCTGCACAATTCAATTCCTGCCGCCTGACATTGCGCATATCCTGGGTTGTCTGCAACTGCCTTCCCAAATCCCGTTTTCCCGTTTATTGCAGATGCAGCGCCTGCGTTGGCCAAAGGGTTTGCGATTCAGAACATGGAGCGAGGCTTGACAATGCGTGGTTGGAGAACGCCTGTGCAGCAAATATCGGCCGTGCTTGCGATGAGTTGGTTCGTGCTTGGACTTTCAAACATCGCTGCAGCACAAAATGCCGCGCCGAAAGCTGCTGCACCGAAAGCTGCTGCTGCCCCAGCCCCAGCAAAGCCTGCTGCAATACCTGCTGTTGCAGGCGGAGCCGAGCCCACCTTGATTGGCCAATACGGTGGCTGGGGGGCTTATACGGCGACGGCCAATGGCAAGAAGGTCTGTTTCGCGCTCGCCAAACCTTCATCATCCAAAACCAATCCGCCCAATCGCCCACGCGATCCGGCCTACGCCTTCATCTCAACGCGTCCTGCGGAGAAGGTGCTGAACGAAGTGTCCGTTATGATCGGTTACCAACTGAAACCGGGTTCGGAATCCACGCTCGAAGTCAGCGGGGCGCGCTACGCCATGTATACCCAGGGCGATGGGTTGTGGATCAAGAACGCAGCAGAAGAAGAGCGCATGGTGGACGCCATGCGCAAGGGCGCGGATGCGACGGTTAAGGGCATCTCGGCTAGAGGCACTGAGACGACAGATGTTTTCTCATTGAAGGGGTTGGCGCAGGCCCTCGACAGGCTTGCTCAGGATTGCAGACGTTAACGGATTTAAATGGCGCTCAGGCCAGATAAAGCTTGTGGCGGCAATTGATATTATGAGACGGCATGCGTACCTGTAGCGCTTACCGGACTTGATGAAATGACAATGATTTCAGGAGAGGGAGCCCGCGTGCCGCCACGCATGGATGCTCCTTTGGAAAAAACCCCGTTAGAGACCTATGTGCCGCCGGCCATGCCGTCGCTGGTAGGCCTGTCGCGTGAGGAGCTTTCAGAGCGACTTGGCGAGATCGGTGTCCCCTCGGCACAGCGCAAGATGCGCGTGCAGCAGCTGTGGCACTGGATCTACGTGCGTGGGGCGCAACGTTTCGAGGATATGACAAATATCGCGAAGGAGCTGCGCGCGCAGCTCGATGCTCATTTTACAGTCGCGCGTCCGGAAGTGGTTGCCGAGCAGATCTCGAACGATGGCACCCGCAAATGGCTTCTGCGTCTGCCGAGCGGCGATGCCTCCGAGCGTCCGCATGAAGTTGAGTGTGTTTATATCCCCGAAACCGATCGCGGCACGCTGTGTGTGTCCTCGCAGGTTGGTTGCACGTTGAATTGTTCCTTCTGTCATACCGGCACGCAACGTCTTGTGCGCAATCTCACGGCGGGTGAGATCGCCGGGCAAGTTATGGTCGCACGGGATCGCTTGAACGATTGGGCGGATCGCGACACGCCGACCGGCAGCCGCCTTGTCACTAACGTTGTGATGATGGGGATGGGTGAGCCGCTCTATAATTTTGAAGCGGTTCGCGATGCACTGCTGATCGTTTCCGACAACGAAGGCATCGGTATTTCCCGCCGCCGCATCACCCTCTCGACCTCCGGCGTGGTGCCTAACATTGCGCGCACCGGCGAGGAGATTGGCGTCATGCTGGCGATCTCGCTGCACGCCGTGCGCGACGAATTGCGCAACGAGCTGGTGCCGTTGAATCGGAAGTATCCGATTGCCGAATTGCTCGATGCTTGCCGCGCCTACCCCGGTTCATCGAATGCACGGCGCATTACCTTTGAGTATGTGATGCTGAAAGGCGTCAACGATTTGCTTGAAGATGCAAAGCTTCTGGTGAAATTGTTGAAGGGTATTCACGCCAAGATCAATCTGATTCCCTTCAACCCATGGCCCGGCACGGCTTACGAATGCTCGGACTGGGAACAGATCGAAAAATTTTCTGAATACATTTTCAATGCCGGATATTCCTCACCGGTGCGGACTCCGCGCGGTCGCGATATTCTCGCCGCTTGCGGGCAACTCAAATCCGAGACAGAGAAATTGTCGGTGCGCGAGCGGCAGGCGCTGCGCGCCATGGCGATGACGGATTAAAACCTCTGGATTAATACTTCATGGCGCTGGTTGGCCGGATGTTTGTGGTCTTCTTCGGGTTTCTCGCCGCGTGTTTTGTGGCGGGGTTGGTCGTGGTCGTAGCGCTTCTATTGCCCGAGATGATTGATGAGATGACAGACTTATCGCTCGATCAATTCGATTCCAGTGCTCTCAATGTAATCCTTGGGGTAGGGTTTATCGTGGTCAGCGGTTTCGCGCTGTTGCCGGCGCTGATCGCCGTGCTCATCACCGAAACATTCAGTATCCGCCACTTTCTCGCTTACGCGGTCGCTGGTGGTCTCGCGGGCTTGTGCTGCTATCTTGCTTTTATTCCCTTTGACACGGTGACGATGACTTTTACCGGCATCATCCGGCGGCATCTTGAAGTCATGGCTGGTGCGGGCATTCTGGGCGGCGTCATGTATTGGATGATCGCAGGTCGGAATGCTGGCGCGTGGCGAGAGAAGCTATCCCGAGTAGGCTAACGATCCGACATGTCGTATTGTTGTGGTTATTGTTGTTGCTATTGTTGTGCGTGGTCATTCCGCGATTATTTTTTGATTATTTCGTAATTATTTCTTGGCCCAGTGCAGGGCCTGCTCAAGCCGGTCATTACCCCAGAACATTTCACCCGTATGCGTGGTGAACATCGGCGCGCCGAAAATCCCGCGCTTTTCAGCCTCAGTCGTCAGGCTGCGTAATTCCGTCTTGATATCGTCGGCCTGGGCGCTCGCAAATGTTGCATCGATCGGAATTTTCAGTTTCGTCAAAATTTCCGCCAATACAGGCGTTTCCGAAATTACACGGTTTTCGACAAATTCCGCATGGAACACAGCGCGGCTGAAATCTTCGCCCCAGCTGTCTCTCAATCCCACCAATGCGATGCGTGCGGCGAGGAGGCCGGATTGTGGAAAGTGGTCAGGCCATTGGAAGCCTATGCCTAGCTCTTTCGCGGTTCGCGCGACATCGTGGATCAAGTACCGCCCTTTCACTGGAAACAGATTCATCGGAGAATCCATTAATCCCTGTGCCTGAAAAATAGGGCCGAGCAGAAATGGCCGCCATTTCACGTCAACGCCGGCTTGATCTGCGAGTGGAGCAATGCGCATCGCAGTGAGAAACGAATGGACCGATGCGAAATCGAACCAGAAATCCAGTATGGGTTTGGACATAAGGGTGATGACTTCCAGTCGTGGTTATTCCCAAATATTGCACAGCATAACAGGCTGGTAGCATAACAGCTTGGGTTCTGACCGCGATAACTTTGATGCATGCAGCCAGATTTTGGCAGGCACTTTTCTTCCCTCCCCGTGTCGGCTAGACAGCGGCCATGAACCGGATCGGATTAATCATTGCGCTGGTACTGACGCTCGTCTTCGGCGTGGTGTTAGGAGTCTATCCTGAACTCGACCTCAAAGTGGCGTCGTGGTTCTATGACCCTTCAACCAAAACGTTTCCCCTGAAAGACAACACACTGGCGATGATCGCGCGCGACGCGTCGATGTGGATCGCGTGGGCTTTTGTGCTGCCCGCGATCGTCGCGCTGGTCGTTAAACTGTGGTGGCCGGTCAAACCCCTGATGATGTCAGGGCGGATGATGGTGTTCCTGCTGGTTACGATTTTGATTTCGCCGATCTTGCTGTCGAACGCCGCCTTCAAAACTTATTGGGGCAGGCCGCGACCAGTGGTCGTCACACAATTCGGCGGCAATCTGGAATTTAAACCGTGGTGGGATCCGCGCGGGGCGTGTCCAAAGAATTGCTCATTCTTTTCAGGCGAAGGCGCAACGGCCTTCTGGACGTATGCGCCAGCGGCGTTGGCCCCTCCAGCATTGCGCCCGGCCGCCTATGCTGCAGCGACTGTCTTTGGCATCGTGACCGGGGGATTGCGCATGGCTTTTGGCGGTCATTTCCTGACTGACATTGTTTTCTCGGGGTTGGTGTCGTTCATCGTGATCTGGCTGGTTTTTGCTTTCATCTATCGCTGGCCATCGACACGGCTGAGCGACGACAGAATTGATACCTGGCTGACGCGCTTTGCGTGGCCGGGTTATCGCTGGCGGCAAAATAGGCGTGGCCGCGATGTAGGCCACGCGCCGCAGCTGCGCCGTGGCGATGCTGCTATACGCTCAAATTAGCCTTATCGGGCTGCTCCAGAATGAGCTCTGAGCTTGCGCCTGTGGGCGTTCTGCCTATAGTCGCGCCAAATTGGTCAGGCCATTTGCCGTAAATTCCATAGGATTTTCATGACTAAAGACGTGAAAAAGGTGGTTCTCGCCTACTCGGGCGGGCTGGACACTTCGATCATTCTGAAATGGTTGCAGACCACCTACGCTTGTGAGGTTGTCACCTTCACCGCCGATCTCGGTCAGGGAGAAGAACTGGAGCCTGCGCGCCAGAAAGCATTGCTGCTCGGGATCAAACCCGAAAACATCTTCATCGAAGACCTACGTGAAGAGTTTGTGCGCGACTATGTGTTTCCAATGTTTCGCGCAAACGCGGTTTACGAGGGCCAGTATCTGCTCGGCACTTCGATCGCGCGACCGCTGATTGCAAAGAAGCAGATCGAGATCGCCGAGAAACTTGGCGCCGACGCGGTAGCGCATGGCGCAACTGGCAAAGGCAACGATCAGGTGCGTTTTGAGCTTGGTTATTACGCGCTTAAGCCCGACATCACGATCATCGCGCCGTGGCGTGAATGGGATTTGCGTTCGCGCGAGCAGTTGATTGCTTTCGCGGAAGCGCATCAGATTCCAATCGCCAAGGACAAGCGGGGCGAAGCACCGTTTTCGGTCGATGCCAATTTGCTGCACGCCTCGAGCGAGGGCAAGGTGCTGGAAGATCCCGCAAGGGAAGTGCCGGATTACGTCTACTCGCGCACCATCGATCCCGAGAAGGCGCCGGATCAGCCAACCACAATCACCATCGATTTTGAAAAGGGCGATGCGATTGCGGTAGATGGCAAAAAGCTGTCACCGGCGGCCCTGCTTGCGAAGCTCAACGAACTGGGCCGTGCCAACGGCATTGGCCGGCTTGATCTGGTCGAGAATCGTTTCGTCGGCATGAAGTCGCGTGGCATGTATGAGACGCCGGGCGGCACGATCCTGTTGCAGGCACATCGCGGCATCGAGCAGATCACGCTCGATCGAGGTGCAGCGCATCTCAAGGACGAGCTGATGCCGAAATATGCCGAACTCGTCTACAATGGCTTCTGGTTCGCGCCCGAGCGCGAAATGTTGCAGGTCGCAATCGACAAAAGTCAGGAATTTGTCACTGGCCGCGTTCGGCTCAAGCTCTACAAAGGCAACGTCATTCTTGTCGGGCGCGAGAGCAAGTATTCGCTCTACGATCAGGACCTGGTGACCTTTGAGGAAGGCGCGGTGGCTTACGATCACCGCGATGCTGCGGGCTTTATCAAGCTCAATGCATTGCGCCTGCGTACGCTTGGCCAGCGCAAGCGAAAGCTGGGGCTGTAAGCCTTTCATTTCAAGTTAAACTCGAAAAGAAAAAGGCGCGATTTTCATCGCGCCTTTTTTTCAACTTAGCCCGCCTTAGCGGTACGGAGAGGCGCCCGGAGGTGGGGGCGGCAGCGACGCTGCGCCGCCATTGAGCAACGGCGTGATACGGCGAATGGTGACGCGGCGGTTCTGTCGCTCTGGTCCCTCGGTCGGGATTTTCAGGTGCTGTTCGCCATAGCCTTGCGAGGTGAGGTTTTCCGCCGGAACGTTAAATTGCTGGGTCAGCAGGGTTGCTGCCGATTCGGCACGGCGATCGGATAGCGACAGGTTGTCGATATCGGAGCCGACCGCATCGGTATGACCCTCAATCAGGAACACCTCGCGCGGGTTGCTTTGAATCGCGCGATTGAGACCGTCGGCAATCACTTGCAGCTTCGAAGCCTGATCGGGCGGAATCTCGGCTGATCCGATTTCGAAGTTGATGGTGTCGAGGTCGATACTGGGCATGCGCTGACGTACAGCTGGGCTGTAGCGAATTTCATCAAGCGTATAGGCCCGCTCAATCCGTTCCACTGGAGGCGCCAGCAGTGTTTCGTAAATCAACGCCGGTGGCGCGGTTTCCGCTTCAACGATGTAACGGTCGTGCGGGATGCGCAGCACCGGGGGTGGCAGCACGACATAAAACCCGCCAACCGGACCACGATGTCTGTTGTCGATAATAATGATTTCACGCCCACCTCGATCGCGGCGAATACGACGAACCAGCCGTCCGTTACGGTCGGTGATGGTGATGATCTCTGTACCATCAGGACGCACAATCTCAGTTCGATTATTATCGCCCTCGCGCTGGATGCGAACATCGCGCGCGCCATAGCGGAAACGATCCTCTTCATTATGCCGAATGAACGATTGTCCGTTTGGATCGCGCACGATGATGCGGCCAGGCTCGCGGATGATGGTGCGCCCGCCTTCTTGCGTTTGCTGTCGTTGCGCGCGGATAGCGTCGATCCGGTCAGCAGCAGGACGCGGTGCATTGGCCGAAAGTGGAGTCGCTGTTGGTGCCGGCGCGGGTGGTAGTGGAGTCGCTATCGCAGGAGCTGGCGGTGCCGTTGGCGTGCCGGGCGGCAAACCCGGTGGCGGCCCGGAGCGCTGGCCACGGCGATCTCCATTTCCGGGCTGACCCGGTACGGCTTGATTGGGTGCAGTCTGATTTGGAGTCGTCTGTGCCGGTGACTGTTGGCCTGATAGCCCTGCGGCTGGAGGTTTTGCTGGAGCCACACCCGGTGCAGTGGGTGGTACCTGTGCAGGGACGGACGGCCCCGGGGCTGGCTGACCAGGTCCGGATGAACGCGGCGTCACATCACGCACGCCGGGCGGCACCGGTGGTGTGTTTTCACGTTGCTGCTGAAGAGACGGTGCAGCACGCGCCGGTGTTTGCGGCTCCGGCGGGGGAACTGCCTTTGGCGCTTGGGCTGGAGGTTTTGGCACAGCTCTCGGTTCTGGAGGCGGAGCAACCCTGGGCGGCGCGGGTGGAGGCGGAGGGGCCGCTCTCGGAGGCGCTGGCGGCGGAGGTGGTGCAGCCCTGGGCGGTGCAGGTGGAGGTGGCGGAGCGGTTCTCGGGGCTTGCGGTGGCGGGGCAGCTTTGGGCGGCGCGGCAGCAGGTGGCGCGGCCTTCTGACGTTGCTTGCGTAACTTCTCTTGTTCAGGCGTTTCCTGCTGCGCGACAACGAATGACGTTGTATCGGCTGACGTTGTATCCGCATGAGTGGGGAACTGCGACATATGCAAAGCCGAAATCGCAGTCGTTGTGAGCAGGACGAATCGAAACTGTGTCATGGCACCCTTTAAGGTAGAAGCATTCAACAACGCTTTTGAGTCACCGCATTGTATCAAAAGATCAGTTACTAATCATAAGGCTGCAATGTGGCGACGCAGAAGCGTATTAATTTTTTGAGGCTCGCATGCAAAGCCTGTACGGGACATGAACAGGCGTTAGCTTGGCTGCACTGACGATATCGCGCCGACGACATCGGGCTGAAGACATCGAGCCTTGTAGATTTTACGGCTAATATGGATTTACGTTTCGAATCCTGAGCTTCGGATCGTCAGTAAATCGTAACCAGGAAAGGGTGTTTGCGGGCCCTGAGGTCCATGCACCGGCACCTCGTCAGGCGTACGTCCGGGGAGTTCGTTTGGTTGTGACGGCTCTACGGGGTTGTGTACTGGCGGTGGGACTTCAGGCTGAGGGTTGCCGGGAGGATTTTCCGGTGGCGGTTCGGTAGGGTGGCCCGGTGTTGCAGGCGGTATTTCTTGCGGGTCTTGCGCGATCAATCGTGTCATTGCATCGCAACCTTACGGTTGAACTGGGTGCCGAGTTAACGATCCAGTGAGACCGATGTTCCTTAAGGCGTGACGCTGTTCCGTCAGGAAAATGTTTGCGCTATTTGTGAACAAGAAGCGTATTGCTGCGCGTCTTGCCGACAATGGCGTAACCATGCGCCAGCATGTCGGCAATACAATCCTGGTCCCATGCATCGCGCTCGAGATGCTCGATCGCGATAGCCTTTGGCCAAAGAGAGCGCGGCGCGTCCTTGAAAAATCCGATCAGTACGCGGTCTTCATAGCCTTCAACATCAATCTTCAAGGCATCAATGTGCTCGATACTTGCGTCCCGCAATATGGTCACCAGCCGCCGCGCTGGGACCTTGATATTTCCATCGGTTGAGATGTAGCTGGCGCCAAGATTGATGTTGTGGGTCGTGATCCGCAGTTCACCGTCTCTTTCGCTTGCAGCGGCGGCTACAGCAATGACATTGGTCAGGCCAGATATTCGCGCATTAAAAACGAGCCGTGCGTTCGTCACCGGATGCGGCTCAATGGCGACAACGCGTCCGCGCGGACCCAGATGATATCCCATCGTCACGGCATAGGTGCCGACATTGGCTCCGACATCGATGAACACGCCACCCTTTGGTAGGTATTCGCGCAGAAAATCCAGTTCAGGCAAATTATAATCGGGGTTGAACAGCGCGCCGCGTTCGGTTGCGCTCCCTTGATGATAAAAACGAAACAACGCCCCCTGATAAGAAGTATCGATGGGCCCACCTCTGAAAAGGGTTACGAGCCGTGACAGCATGGGGCGGAACATCCCGCGTTTAAGACTGGACCCATGAGCGGTGGTGATAATAAGGCGCTGAAGTCTGTTCGGGGCATAGAAGCCAAAAGGCTTTTCATTCGCAAGCGCTTGCGTGATCGTCCAACTCGTGGGTTCGCTCTCGATGGGCGGAGACGACATCATCGTCAAGTTTTCGCGCAGGAATCATGCCGTTTCAAGCGGCGAATGTGTGCGGAATTGATATTCGGCGCTTTTCTCCCGCTTTGTGGGAAAGTTGAGCCATAGGCGAAGAAGCGGACCGGAGTGTCGCTTGACTTGTCAGGATGCCTAGACTTGCGCCTCTAGACTTGCCGCTCGACCATTTTCAACCTGAGATCGGCAATAGCTTCCGAAGGATTAAGGCCCTTGGGACAGGCTTTGGCGCAATTCATGATGGTGTGGCAGCGATAAAGCCGGAACGGGTCTTCCAGATTGTCCAGTCGCTCGCCAGTAGCCTCATCACGGCTGTCGTTGATCCAGCGATCGGCTTGTAGCAGCGCGGCGGGGCCGAGGAAGCGCTCACTATTCCACCAGTAGCTGGGGCATGACGTCGAACAACAGGCGCAGAGAATGCACTCGTAAAGACCATCGAGTTTCTTGCGGTCTTCTGGCGACTGCCGCCATTCCTTCTGTGGGGTGGGAGTCGTGGTGTGCAGCCACGGCTCGATAGAGGCGTATTGGGCATAAAAATTCGTCAGGTCCGGGACCAGGTCTTTCACCACCGGCTGGTGTGGCAATGGATTGATCTTCAAGGGGCCAGCATCGACGTCATGCATCGACTTTGTGCAGGCAAGCGTGTTCTGCCCATCGATGTTCATGGCGCAGGAGCCGCACACGCCTTCGCGGCAGGAGCGGCGGAAAGTCAGGGTCGGATCGATATTGTTCTTGATCCAGATCAGCCCGTCGAGAACCATCGGACCGCAATTGTCGGTGTCGACGTAATAGGTATCGAGGCTGGGGTTTTTGCCGTCGTCGGGGTTCCAGCGATAAACCTTGTACTCGCGCAGATGCGTGGCGCCCTCCGGCTTCGGCCATGTCTTGCCGCCGGTGATCCTTGAGTTTTTCGGCAGTGTGAATTCAACCATGATTCTGGGCTCGCCTTGCGACCATTAATAAACCCGCGCCTTCGGCGGAATATATTGGATGTCGTTGGTCATAGTGTAGTCATGCACCGGGCGATAATCGAGGGTCGTTGCACCCTTATCGTCAATCCGCGCCAGGGTGTGTTTCATCCAGTTTTTGTCGTCGCGCTCCGCATAATCCTCGCGTGCATGCGCGCCACGGCTCTCAGTCCGGTTGGCGGCTGAATCCATTGTTACCACGGCCTGCACAATCAGGTTATCGAATTCCAATGTTTCGATCAGGTCGGAGTTCCAGATCAGCGAGCGGTCGGTGACGGAAATGTCCGCAATACCATCATGCACCTTGTGGATCAGGTTCTGGCCTTCGTGCAACACCTCGCCGGTGCGGAACACCGCGCAGTTGTTCTGCATCACATGTTGCATGTTGTCGCGCAATTTTGCGGTCGGCGTGCTCCCAGATGCATGACGGTAGCGATCAAGACGGCTGAGCGCGAGATCGGCGGAATTCGCCGGTAGCTCCGGCTGCGTGCCGTTCGGGGTAAGTTTTTCGGCGCAACGCAGGGCTGCGGCGCGTCCAAATACCACAAGATCGATCAGCGAGTTCGAGCCGAGGCGATTGGCGCCGTGAACCGAGACGCAAGCCGCCTCGCCCACAGCCATCAGGCCTGGCACCGTCGCATTGTCGTCGCCATTCTTTTTGATCACAACTTCGGCGTGAAAGTTCGTCGGGATGCCGCCCATGTTGTAATGGACCGTCGGCACGATGGGGATCGGCTGGCGAGTGACATCGACGTTGGCAAAGATTTTAGCCGACTCCGAGATGCCGGGCAGGCGCTCGTGCAACACTTTGGGATCGAGATGATCCAGATGCAGATAGATATGATCCTTGTTCTTGCCGACGCCGCGGCCCTCGCGAATTTCGATAGTCATTGCGCGCGAGACTACGTCACGCGAGGCGAGGTCCTTGGCGGAAGGGGCATAACGTTCCATGAAACGTTCACCTTCGGAATTAACGAGATATCCGCCTTCGCCGCGCGCGCCTTCGGTGATCAGACAGCCTGAACCATAGATGCCGGTCGGGTGGAATTGCACGAATTCCATATCCTGTAAGGGCAAGCCGGCACGTAACACCATGGCATTGCCGTCGCCAGTGCAGGTGTGTGCAGAGGTGCAAGAGAAATACGCGCGTCCATAGCCGCCAGTTGCGAGAATGGTATTCTGCGCGCGAAAGCGATGCAACGTGCCGTCGTCGAGCTTAAGCGCGATGACGCCGCGGCAGACACCCTCATCATCCATGATGAGGTCAATGGCGAAGTATTCAATGAAGAATTCAGCGCTGTGACGGAGTGCCTGGCCATACATGGTGTGCAGCATGGCGTGGCCGGTACGGTCCGCAGCGGCACAGGTGCGCTGGGCTTGGCCCTTGCCATACTCGACGGTCATACCGCCGAAAGGTCGCTGGTAGATTTTACCGTCTTCAGTGCGCGAGAATGGAACGCCCCAATGTTCCAGTTCGTAGACAGCTTCAGGTGCATTGCGCACCATGTATTCGATTGAATCCTGATCACCGAGCCAGTCCGATCCCTTGACGGTATCGTACATGTGCCATCGCCAATCATCCGGATGCATGTTGCCGAGCGCTGCCGAAATGCCGCCTTGTGCAGCGACCGTATGGGAGCGAGTTGGAAACACCTTGGTGATGCAGGCGGTACGCAAACCCGCCTCGCTGCAGCCGACGACCGCGCGCAAGCCAGCGCCGCCTGCACCGACGACGACCACATCATAGGTATGGTCTTCGATTGGATAGGCCTGGCCGTTGGCGGCAGTCTTCCCAAAACCGTTGGCGTTCTTGCCATTTGTGGCCATGCTTAGTGTCCCGAGTTCGGAAACGCGCGGCAAGGTTGAGGCTGTGGAACCACGCACTACACTCCAGATGAAAGTTTCAAAATTGCGTAAATGGAAGAGAGGCCGATCGCGTACGAAAAGAAGTTGTTTGCGATGATTGCAGCCAACTTGAGCTTCTCGTTGTGCATGTAATCTTCCAGCACCACCTGCATTCCGATCTTCATGTGCCAGACACTGGCAATGATAAAGAGGATCATAATGATGGCGATCAATGGCGAGCCGAGAATTTGTGCTGCCGCTGCGTGGTTGCGACCAAGCAATGTCATGATAATGACGATGACAGGGACGATCAGAAGCACCATTGCTACGGCTGTCACGCGCTGATGAAAGAAATCAGTTGTACCAGCATGCGCCGCGCCGAGACTGCGCACACGGCTAAGCGGTGTCCGCATTGAATTCGACATCGATGCATTGGGGGATTTTTGGCGGGATTCTTGGGGAGATTCTTGCGTGCTCACCGTCCACCTCCCGCTGCATAAGCGGCGACCCAAAGGATAAGGGTCAAGACGATCGAGCCAATCAATGCCGCGCGCGTTAGCCATTCGCGCTCGTTGGGGCCAAATCCATAGCCCAGATCCCAAATCAGATAGCGGATGCCGCTAAGCAGATGGTGGATCAGCGCCCATGTGTATCCGAACACGACAAGGCGTCCGAACCAGCTGCCGATAAAACTTTGAATGTTGCCGTAGGCTGTGGGGCCGGATGCTGTTGCGATCAGCCACCATGCGAGCAGGAGCGTACCGGCATAAAGAGCGATGCCTGTGACGCGGTGGACCATGGACATCGCCATTGTCAGCGTCCAGCGATAAGTCAAAAAAGGTGAAAGGGGCCGGTCAATCCTGTGTGCCATCTGGAGCTTTTGACTGGTTATGAGCATGCCGATGTGACGGCTATTTCGCGGGCCGCGTAAGCGAATTCTATTTACGGAGTCGAAAGAATGAGCGCAACGTCGAAGTTATAAAATTATGAATTGACATTCATTTCTAAAAATTGGCTTGGGTTGGCATATTGATTTAGGACTTGAGCTGGAATGGCTCGCGAATCGCGTGGCACCGCCAATTCCAGGCGCCGGAATAGCGCTGGCAAGACGGCACAGGAAGAATGCAATGATCGCGGGATTGAATGCCACAGAGTTAGTTGAACTTATTTTGATGCTTCTTGTGGTGGGGGCTGTTGCGGGCTTTCTGGCTGGAGTGTTCGGCATTGGCGGCGGCGCGATCCTGGTGCCTGTGCTGTATGAGGCGTTTCGGCTAACTGGCGTCCCACTCGAGGTGCGTATGCCACTGTGCATTGGTACATCGCTGGCCATTATCATCCCAACCTCGATCCGCTCATATCTTGCGCACCGGGCGCGCGGGAGCGTCGATATGGAGATTCTGCGGCGATGGGCGGTATCGGTGGTGCTTGGTGTTATCATTGGCAGCGTGATCGCGCGCTACGCCCCCGAGCGCGTGTTCAAAATTGTATTCGTATGCGTGGCCTGGTCCGCGGCCTTACGGTTGCTGTTTGGCCGCGACAACTGGCGATTGGGCACTGAATTGCCAAAGAGCTTTTTCATGCAAGTCTACGGCATGATTGTTGGCGCTCTATCCACTCTGATGGGGATTGGCGGCGGTCTGTTTTCAAATCTGCTGATGACACTCTATGGTCGTCCGCTGCTCCAGTCGGTAGCAACGTCCTCAGGTCTCGCCGTGTTGATCTCGATCCCCGGTGCGCTTGGTTATATCTATGCCGGGTGGCCAGCCGCAGATCGCTATCCCGACGTGAGCGCATTGCAGTTTCCGTAACCGCCTCACCAGGGCCACGAAGGTATCGTGACCGCCGACGGCGTCATAGAAGGTCTGCAGGACTGGTGAACTGGACATCACCACCATTGTCTCCCGGCCGGTGCCGTCCGCCCGGTCGTGGACCGGCTGGCAGGATGGGTCCGACAGGAGCAACAACCACCTTGAGGAGTACATCGATGGCAACAGTTCGGACCGCCGAAGCCCACTGGGAAGGCTCCTTGTTCGAGGGCCATGGCGAGGTGGAACTCGTCTCATCCGGCGTCGGCAGCTTCGAGGCCAGCTGGCCCGCGCGCGCGGAGCAGGCCAACGGCAAGACCAGCCCGGAGGAGTTGATCGCCGCGGCCCACTCAACCTGCTTCTCGATGTCGCTCTCCCACTCGCCCTGACCAAAGGCGGCAACCCGCCGACCAGCATCGACACCCGCGGCCGACGTGACGTTCCAGCCGGGTACGGGAATCACCGGGATCAAGCTCACCCTCCCGCGCAGTGTCCCCGGGATCACCGCGGAGCAGTTCGAGGAAGCGGCCCAGGAAGCCGAGTCCAGCTGCCCGGTTTCCCCGAGCCTGGCCGGCACCACGATCACCGTGGAAGCCTCGCTCGACCAGTGACGCGCCTTCGCGCCTGAGCCCGTCGAAGCCGCTTGCCCTGAGCTGTCGGAGTCCGGCCCTGAGCCGTCGAAGGCCTTCGCTGGCCAGCAGCGCCGGCCGGGACGCTACGCAGCTCACGAGGCGGCCGGATCCGCTTCCGGCGGGCGCCCGGCTCCGCCCTGGCTGAAGTTTCCGACCCGGATCCACCTCGCCGTTGCGGACGTACCAGACGGTCCCGTCGTCGTCCCGCAACTGGGTCACCCGCAGTCCGATCGCCACCACGGTGCCCGACGCCTTCTCCATGTCGACGAAGTCGCCGACCCCTAGCTGATCTTCGACCAGCATGAAGACGCCCGGAGATCAAGTCCTTCACGATGCTCTGCAGCCCGAAGGCGACCGTCACCGCGACCACCGATGTACCGGCCACGATCGTGGTGACGTTGAAGCCGAGCTCGGCCAAGATCATCACCCGATGCCATCACGAAGACGACGAACGTCACGGCGCTGCAGGCCAGCGAGCCCAGCGCCGAGATCCGTTGCTCCCGCCGAGCCGCCGGGATGCTGGTGGCCTCCATCAGGCTTGCGCAGGCACGGAACCGGGACTTCGGATGTCCGGCGATCGCGCGCTGTACGGCCCGATTGATCAAGCGGTTCGCGATCAGCCCGCGCCAGCACCGCTACGATGATCAAGAAGATGATCCGGAGCGGCGTGAACACCACGACCTCGGCAAGGTTGTGCGGAAACCAATCCGGCATGGGCCCCAGCGTAGTGTGATCAGCCGTGTCCACCGATGCACTGGTGTTGTTGATCTTGGACCTGACGGGCACCCTCGCGTTCGCCGTCAACGGATCCGATGACGGCGATCCGGGTCGCCAAGCTCGACGTCCTCGGCGTGGTCACGCTCGGCATGATCACCGCACTCGGCGGCGGCATCATGCGGACATCCTGCTCGGCCATCTGCCACCGGTCACCTTCAGCGACTGGCGCTATCTGACCGCAGCGGCCGCGGGTGGTCTGCTGGCTTCGGTGTATCGGCCGCCGGCTCGTTCAAACTGCTGCCCCTGCCGATCGTCGTGCTCGACGCTGCCGGGCTCGGACTGTTCGCGGTGACCGGGGCGACCCGGGCCCTGGATGCCGGCGCGGGCGTGGGTCAGGCGGTGCCTGCTGGGTGCCCTCACCGCGGTAGGCGGCGGCACGTGCGCGACGTGCTCATCCGCGGGTGCCGAGCGTGCTGCACAGCGGTCTGTACGCGGTCCGGCGCTGGTCGGCGCGACCGCGACGATCGTGCTCGGTCCGCTCGGTGTCGGTGCGCTGCTGTCCGGCCTGGTCGCCGCCGGGCTCTGCTTCGGTATCCGGATGCTTGGCGTCAGGCTGAAGCTCAACGCTCCGCGACCTCGGGGATCGACCGCCGTGATCGTGTCATTGGGAGCTGAGCTCGGCCGCGACGGCGCGAAGCTCGGCCACCACCGCCGCGACGGCGGGGCGCTCTGCGGCCAGGGATCGCCAGATCGCGTACACCCGTCGGCTGAAGTCGGGGCGCAGGGTGATGATCTTGACTCGTCGGCGCGGCCGCGCCCGAGGCGGGGCATCACGGCGATCCCGAGTCCGGCGGCGACCATCGCCAGTTGGGTCTGGTGCTCCTCGGCGGTGTGCCTGATCTCCGGGGTCAGGTTGTGCTGGCGCAGGGTCTGGGTGAGCCACTCTGGCAGGTGGCGCCGTTCGGCCAGGTGATCCACGGCTCGCCGCAGAGCTCGGTGAGCTCGACCGACGTGCGGGCCGCGAGCGGATGATCCAGCGGCACGGCGAGGTCGACCGGATCGTTCATGATCAACACCCGTCCAGGCCGTCCGGCAGCAGGAGCGGAGCATTCATCCAGTCGTTGACCAGCGCCAGGTCGAGATGCCCGGCCGCGACCAGCCGGATCGCCTCCTCCGGCTGGCGCTCCGACAATCTGATCTTGAGCTGGGGATGGTCGGCCTTGAGCCGGGCGACCGCACGCGGCAGGATCGCCCGCGCCGCCGTGGCGAACCCCGCCACCTCCAGATCGCCGTACACCCGGTCGCGCTGCCGGTCCAGTTCGCTCTCGGCCTGCTCCACCTCGGCCAGGATGGCGTGCGCCCGGTCGGCCAACAGGATCCGGCGGCGGTCAGGCGTACCCCGCGCCCGTACGGCTCGATCAGTCGTTGGCCGACGTCGCGCTGCAGTTTGCCCAGTTGCTGGGAGACCGCCGAGGGGGT
The DNA here is from genome assembly GCA_963811795.1 of uncultured Alphaproteobacteria bacterium. Taxonomy (GTDB): domain Bacteria; phylum Pseudomonadota; class Alphaproteobacteria; order Rhizobiales; family Xanthobacteraceae; genus Afipia. The sequence goes on along the minus strand of CAWESR010000010.1, from coordinate 1,018 downwards.
GAGATGCAGCGCCGAGGCGGCGCCGTCACCGACCGAAGGTGGACACCGCCTGCAGGGCCTGCAGGCGTTCGAGACTCAACATTTCAGTAACGCTTAACTGTAGGGCGTAGGACAATTTGCTGGTGCTTAAGCCTCATGCGAGCGATAGTAGTCCGGTGACGACCACTCCAGCCATCGAGAACAAGCACTCCACGAAGACCGAGCGCTCGACGGATTGGCTCGTCGTGTTCGCGGCGGCCTTCACCGTTGTCGCCTGGGCCTCGGCCTTCGTCGTCATCCGCTTCGTCGGCCGGGACTTCACGCCCCGGGGCGCTGAGCCTCGGCCGGCTCGTCATCGGGTCCGTGGCCCTGAGCCTGATCATCGGCCGTGCGGGTGTCGATGACCGGTCGGGACTGGGCACTGGTGGCGCTGATCGGGGTGTTGTGGTTCGGGTCTACAACGTCGCGCTGAACGCCGGCGAGCAGCAGGTCGACGCCGGGACCGCAGCCATGCTGATCCAACTCGCACCGATCCTGATCGGCGTGCTGGCCGGGATCCTGCTGGGCGAGGGTTTCCCGCGGATGCTGGTGATCGGCGGGCTGGTCGCCTTCGCCGGCACGCTGCTGATCGGATTCGCCACCCGCACCGGGCACGCCGACCTGGGCGGCGTCTTGCTGGTGCTGCTCGCGCCGTCGTCTACGCCGTTGCGGTGGTGGCGCAGAAGGTCGTGCTGCGCCGGATTCCCGGTTTGCAGGTGACCTGGCTGGCCGCCCGATCGGCACCGTGGCCTGCCTGCCGTTCACCCGCTCTGATCACCGACCTCGGCAGCGACGCCCGGCGCGACTCTCGGTATGGTCTACCTCGGCCTGGTGCCGACCGCGCCGGCCTTCCTGACCTGGGCCTACGCGCTGGGCCGCAGCGACGCGCGGCGGCTGGGCGCGACCACCTACGCGGTGCCGCCGATCGCGATCGTCCTCGGGTGGATCTTCCTGGACGAGGTGCCTGCCCTGTTGGCGGTCATCGGCGGCGCACTGTCCC
>CAWESR010000009.1:0-94134 GCA_963811795.1 uncultured Alphaproteobacteria bacterium | reverse complement strand
AACTCGGCTCGGTCGGCTTCCGCGTCGTGACCGATCGCCCGGCCGGCAGGAATCTGGACGTTCTTGTCGATGACGCATCGGTGCAGTCGTGCACCTGGCCCGACGCGCACTCCTGGGAACAGGATCGACTCGCTGACGACCGCTGACGCGTCGACGTAGGTCTCGGGACCGAGGATCGAGCGCTCGACGGTTCCTCCGGAGACGATCGAACCTGCGCACAGCAAGCTGTTGTCGATCAGCGGCCGCTCGCCACCGGGACCGTGGTCGATCTTGGCGGGCGGCAGCGGCAACTGCAGGCTGTACACCGGCCACTCGCCGTTGTACAGGCTGAACGGCGGCACGGGGGCGATGAGATCCATGTTGGCCTCGTAGTACGCATCGAGGCTTCCGACATCGCGCCAGTAGCCCTGCTCGTGCTCGGCCTGCCCGGGGATGGTGTTGGTCGAGAAGTCGTACATGTGAGCGACGCCGACGCGGGTCAGCATCGGGATCACGTCGCCGCCGATGTCCGTCGCAATCGTCGTCGCTTCCGGTCGGGCTGACGATGTCGATCAGCGTTTGCGTGTCGAAGACGTAGTTGCCCATCGAGGCGAGCACCCGCGACGTGTCGCCGGGCATGGTCGGCGGGTCGCCGGGCTTTTCGTGGAAGGCGATGATCTTGCCGTCAGCCGACGCCTCGATGATGCCGAACTGCGATCCTTCGTCGACAGGCACCGGGATGGCCGCGACCGTGACACCGGCGCCGACCTCCATGTGATGCTCGACCATCTGGCGGGGATCCATGTGGTAGATGTGATCGGCGCCGAACACGCACACGATGTCGGGTCGCTCGTCGCTGATGAGGTTGAGGTTCTGATAGATCGCGTCGGCGGAACCGCTGAACCACTGCGGGCCGCGGCGCATCTGGGCAGGCACGGGCGTGACGTAGTTGCCGAGCAGCGTCGAGAACCGCCATGTCTGGCTGATGTGGCGGTCGAGGCTGTGGCTCTTGTACTGCGTGAGCACGACGATCTTCAAGAGCCTCGCGTTGGCGAAGTTCGACAACACGAAATCGATGATTCGATAGCTGCCCCCGAACGGCACCGCCGGCTTGGCCCGGTCGGCCGTCAGCGGGTTGAGTCGCTTGCCTTCCCCACCCGCCAGCACGACCACGAGAACCTTGGGTTCAGCCATGCTGCGGCACGTTAGACGCTTCTTGGCGACTCGGAGAGCAGCCGTTTGTACCAGTCGATGTGGGCCGCCGCCGGACGCTTCCAGGACCAGTCGATGGCCATGCCGCGTCGTTGCATCGCCGCCCGGCGCCGGGGCTGCGAGTAGGCCTTGACCATGCGGTGCAGGCCATCCATCAACGCCACCGACGGTCGGCTCCTGGCACCACGATGCCCGTGCCGTGCGTTGGCTCGCGATCGACATCGACCACCGTGTCGTGCAGGCCACCGACATCGGTCACCAGGGGCAGGGTGCCGTACCTCATCGACTGCATCTGGGCCAGCCCGCAGGGCTCGAATCGGCTCGGCATCACGAAGACGTCGGCGCCGCCGAACAGTTGGTGAGCCAAGGCCTCGTCGTACCCCCGGATGAATGCGACCTGTTGCGGGTAGGCCGCCGCCGCCGCGGTCAGCGCATCGGCCAACGCCTGCTCGCCGTCACCGAGCACGATCAGCGTGGCACCGAGGTGCTGGAGGTACGGCACGAGCGGCAACAGCAGGTCGACACCTTTCTGCTCGACCAGGCGAGTGACCATCGTCAACAGCGGTCCGCCACCGTCGACGAGCCCGCAGCGCGCCAACAGCTCAGCCCGTATCACAGCCTTGGGGCCGACGTCGTTCGACGAGTAGTTGACCGGCAGGTGCCGATCGGACTGCGGATCCCACTCCTCCGTGTCGATGCCGTTCAGGATTCCCACCAGCCGGTCGCCGCGTTCGCGCAACGGCCCGTCGAGCCCGAAGCCGCCCTCCGGTGTCGTGATCTCCGCTGCGTAGTGCGGGCTGACGGCGATGACCAGGTCGGCCAGCCGGATGCCACCGAGCAACGGGATGCAATCGCCCCATCGCTCGAACGCCGCCGCGTAGAACGGCAACGTCTTCAGCCAACCGGGGTTGGTGCGCCCTTGATAGCCGAGCGTGTGGATGGTCAACACCGTCGGCGGCGGCGTGGGGAGGTGACCCAGCGCCGCGCACGTGTGCCAGTCGTTGAGGTGCAGCACATCCGGCGCGACTTCGTCGGTGAGCGCCGCGACCGCCGCCGAGAACGCCATGAACCGTCGATCGTTGTCGGGCCAGCCATGCCCGTCCGGCTGCAGGTACGGGTGGCTCTTGACGATGCCGAACGCGTCGATCAGCGTGATCTCGCCGACGCCGGCAGCATGCCGGTACGCGCCGTTGCCGGCCCGGCCCACTCGGGCACGTCGAGCTTGCGGATGCTCGCATGTTCGAGCTTGGTGGAGAAGTAGTCCGGCAGCACCACCTGCACGTCGACGTCCTGGCGACGCAGTTCGGCCACCAGACCCGCCGCCGCAGCGGCCAGCCCGCCGACCCTGGCCAGCGGAGCAAACTCGGCCGTCGCGAACAACACCTCCACGAGCCCGAAGCGTAAACCACCTCCGAGTGTTTGCTGCCCGCCACCTCGCATCCGAGTGTTTCCGACCCACCCGGGGTGACACCAAACACTCGGATGCGTTGCGCCGGTAGCGTCTCGGGTCTATGTCGAAGGTGCTGACCACACTGCCGAAGGGCGAGCGCGTCGGGATCGCGTTCAGCGGCGGGCTCGACACGTCCGCAGCCGTCGCCTGGATGCGCCACAACGGCGCGTTGCCGTACGCCTACACCGCCGACCTCGGCCAGGTCGACGAGCCCGACCTCAGCGGTGTGCCGGGCCGGGCCGAGCAGTACGGCGCCGAGCTGGCGCGACTGATCGACTGCCGCGCCGAGCTGGTGCGGGAAGGACTGATGGCGTTGCAGTGCGGCGCGTTCCACATCAGCACGGCCGGCCGGACGTACTTCAACACCACGCCGCTCGGGCGGGCGGTCACGGGCACGTTGCTGGTGCGGGCGATGCACGACGACGGCGTCGACATCTGGGGCGACGGCAGCACCTACAAGGGCAACGACATCGAGCGCTTCTATCGCTACGGGCTGCTGGTCAACCCCAACCTGCGGATCTACAAGCCGTGGCTCGACAACGACTTCGTCACCGAGCTCGGCGGGCGCAAGGAGATGAGCGAGTTCCTGATCGCTCACGACCTGCCGTACCGCGACAGCACCGAGAAGGCCTACTCGACCGACGCCAACATCTGGGGCGCGACGCACGAGGCAAAGTCACTGGAAGAACTGGGCACGTCGATGGACATCGTCGAGCCGATCATGGGAGTCGCCCACTACCGCGACGACGTCGCGATCAGCACCGAGACGGTCACGATCGGGTTCCACGAGGGCTGGCCCGTGACGCTCAACGGCAACGAGTTCGCGACCCAGATCGAGCTGGTGCAGGAGGCCAACGCGATCGGTGGCCGTCACGGGCTCGGCATGAGCGACCAGATCGAGAACCGCATCATCGAGGCCAAGAGCCGCGGCATCTACGAGGGCCCCGGCCTCGCCCTGCTGCACATCGCCTACGAGCGCCTGGTCACGGCGATCCACAACGAGAACACCATCGAGAACTACCGCACGATGGGTCGCCGCCTCGGCCGGCTGCTGTACGAGGGACGGTGGTTCGACCCGCAGAGCCTCATGCTGCGCGAGCCGCTGCTGCGGTGGGTCGGCGCGGCGATCACCGGCGAGGTCACGCTGCGCCTTCGCCGCGGCGACGACTACTCCATCCTCGACACGACCGGCCCGCACCTGACGTACGCCCCCGAACGGTTGAGCATGGAGAAGGTCGACGACGCCGCGTTCGGCCCGCTCGACCGCATCGGTCAACTGACGATGCGCAACCTCGACATCGACGACAGCCGCAGCAAGCTCGACGTGTACCGCAAAGCCGGCACGCTGGGCAGCGGCGGCCTGATGGAGCTGAACGACGGGTCGACCGACGAACCGCCAGTCTAGGCGAGGAGCTCGGCGATGATCGCTGCGACCAGCTCGGCCCGCTCGATCATGGTGTCGACCAGCACGAACTCGTGGTCCGCGTGGGCGCCTCCGCCGACCGCGCCCAACCGTCGAGCGTCGGCACACCGAGCGCAGCGGTGAAGTTGCCGTCGCTGCCACCACCGACGGCGACGCCGGTCACCCCAGCAAGGCCGGCGGCTGCCGCCGCGGACTCGGCGACCGCGAACAAGCGTCGTCGACGCCGACTCGGGCATCGGCGGCCGGTCGAGCCCACCCGACACTTCGACACCGGCGCCGGGAACGTCGGACGACAGCGTCGCCATCAGATGCTCGACGCGCTCCTTCTCGCCCGCGACGTCGACGCGAGCGTCGACGCGAACGCGTGCCATCGCCGGCACGACGTTGTCGGCGGTGCCGGCGCTCGCGACGGTCGGCGTGACGGTCGTGCCCTTCTCCGGATCGCCGAACGTCGCGATCCTGGTGATCAGCTGGGCCGCGGCGACGAGGGAGTTGATCCCCTTCTCCGGCTCGAGACCGGCGTGGGCGGCCTTGCCGTGAACCACGACCTCGAACGTGCCGGTGCCCTTGCGCGCCGTCTTCAGCGCACCGCCGTCGGCGCTCGGTTCCATCACCAGCACCGCGCCGCAGGCGAGGGCACGCTCCTCGATCAACGCTCGCGACGCCTTCGATCCGACCTCCTCGTCGGCGGTGATCAGCAACTCGACCCCGTCGAGATCGTCGAGCAGCGACGAGCGCGTGGATGGCCAGCACGATGCCGCGCCTTCATGTCGAACACTCCGGGCCCGTGGCCCGGCCGGCGTTGACCGCGAACGGCCGGGCCGCCAAGGCGCCCAAGGGGAAGACGGTGTCGTGGTGGCCGACGATCAGCACCTTCGACGACTGCCCGAACCGAGTGTGCACGTGCGGGCCGGCGTCGCTGTCGACCAGCTCGGCGTGGCGACCGAGCCGGCGCTCGATCACATCGCGGACGGAACCCGCCGATCGCGTGATGGCCTCGATGTCGTGCGACGGCGACTCGATCGTCACGAGGTATTCGAGATCCGCCAGCATCGAGTCGAGTGAGAGCACGCACCCATTGTTGCTGATCCGCCCGCCCAAACCCAGTGGAGTCGTTTCACGCCCACGTGGGTGCGCCGAGACACTCCACTCGGGTTTGACGGGTAGCAATACCACTACTCGTCGCCGATCGCGGCGTGATCGAATGGGCCGTGATCCGACGTGACGAGCTCGCCGCCTTCCTGCGCGCCCGTCGCGACGCGTCTCGCCCGCCGATGTCGGCTTGCCCGCCGGTCGGGCGCGACGCACGAAGGCCTGCGCCGCGAGGAGATCGCCATGCTCGCCGGCGTGTCGGTCACCTGGTACACGTGGCTCGAGCAGGGCCGACCGATCAACGCCTCGGTCGACGTGCTCGACTGCGCTCGCGCGGGCGCTGCGCCTCGACGACGCCGAGCGGCACCACCTGCTGGCCTTGGCCACCACGCGCGCCGCTCGAGCCGATGGAGACCGTCGAGCACGCCCCCGATGCGCTGGTGCGGCTGATCACGTCGATGGAACCGTGCACCGGCGTACGTGTTCGGGCCGCGGTGGGACTTCCTCGCATGGAACCGACCGCAGTCGCTGCTGTATCCGCCGATCGATCGGCTGGCCGACGACGAGCGCAATCTGCTGTGGGTGGTGTTCGCCGAGCCGAACGCGCGGCGGCTGCTCGCCGACTGGGCGGATCAGGCGCGCCGGATCATGGCCGAGTTCCGATCGGGCACCGCGGCGCTCCGCAACGACGCCCAGTCGTCGATCTCGTCGATCGCCTCGTCGCTGCCAGCCCGGAGTTCGCCGAGTGGTGGCCGCAGCTCGACGTCGCCCAGTTCCAAACCCGACTGCGCCGCTACCACCATCCCCGCGCCGGCGACCTGGTGTTCGAGTACCAGCAGCTGACCCCCAGCGAATGGCCCGGCCTGCGCGTGGCCTGCCAGCTACCGGTGCCCGGCGACGACAGCGCCGCACGCCTCGCCGCCTGGCGCAACATCGCCTGACCGGCCGTGCGATGAGAGACTGCGCCGCCCGACGCCGCACATCTCTCATCATCGCCGCCGGCGTGGCGTCGAGCGCGATGAGAGATGTGCGGAGCCGGAGCGGCTCATCTCTCATCGCCGGAACTGGAGCGTCGCCGGTAGCCTCGAACGGCCATGAACGAGATCGCCGAGGCCAAGCGCCGCCGCACCTTTGCGATCATCAGCCACCCCGACGCCGGCAAGACGACGCTGACCGAGAAGTTCCTGCTGTACTCCGGCGCCGTGCAAGTGGCCGGCTCGGTGCACGCCCGGGAGGGTCGTCGGTCGGCACGCAGCGACTGGATGGAGCTCGAACAGCAGCGCGGCATCTCGATCAGTTCGACCGTGATGCAGTTCCCGTACGGCGACCACATCATGAACCTGCTCGACACGCCGGGCCACCGCGACTTCTCGGAGGACACCTACCGCGTGCTGGCGGCTGTCGATGCCGTGGTGATGGTGCTCGACGCCGCCAAGGGCATCGAGGCCCAGACGCTGAAGCTCTTCCAGGTCTGCCGCTCGCGCGAACCTGCCGGTGATCACGTTCCTCAACAAGTACGACCGCCCGGGCCGCGAACCCGCTCGAGCTGCTCGACGAGATCGAGAAGCAGATCGAACTGCGACCGACGCCCGCCACGTGGCCGGTCGGCGATGGCGAGGATTTCCAGGGCCTGATCGATCGCCGAACCGGCCGCTACACCAGGTTCACCCGAACCGCGCGTGGCGCATCCGCGGCTGCCGAGGAGACCAGCGATCTCGACATCGCCAGCGCCGCGGGCAGCAGCGAGACGCGCTCGGCGTGGAAGGCAGCGCTCGACGAGTGCTCGCTGCTCGACGCGATCGGTGCCGACGTCGACCTGCCCTCGTTCCTCGCGGGCCAATCGACGCCGGTGTTCGTCGGATCTGCGCTGACCAACTTCGGCGTGCGGATGTTGCTCGACGCCGTCATCGAACTGGCGCCGTCGCCGTCGCCTCGGGTCGACCGCGCCGGCGAGCCACGAGCGCTCGACAGCCCGTTCTCGGCATTCGTGTTCAAGGTCCAGGCCAACATGGATCCATCGCACCGCGACCGGATCGCGTTCGCCCGGATCTGCTCGGGACGATTCGATCGCGGCATGAGCGTCACCAACCATCGGACGGGCCGCGACATCACGACGAAGTACGCGACGACGGCCTTCGGGCCCGATCGCGAAACGGTCGACGAGGCGTTCCCCGGCGACGTCGTCGGCCTTGTCAACGCCAGCGGCGTGCAGCTCGGCGACACGTTGTACGACGCCGGCTACGCCGGGTTGGCCGTCGAGTTCCCGCCGATCCCTCGGTTCTCGCCCGAGGTCTTCGCCAAGGCCCGTCCACTCGACAACGGTCGCTTCAAGCAGTTCCGCAAGGGCCTCGCCCAGCTCGACGAGGAGGGGGTCGTGCAGGTGCTGCGCGACCCCGACTTCGGCGAGTCCGAGACGATCCTGGCTGCAGTCGGCGAGTTGCAGTTCGAGGTGTTCGCCTATCGGCTCGGCAGCGAGTTCGGCGCGCCGACCGAGATCCTGTCGGCCCCGTATCAGGCGATCCGGCTGACCGACAAGGAATCGAGCGAGCGGCTACGCAAGATCGGCGGGATCCGCATCCTCACTCGCGGCGACGGCGCTCTGGTCGCGCTGTTCGAGAATCGCTACCGGCTGCAGCGGCTCGAAAGTGACGAGCCGGAGTTGACGTTGCTGCCCATCATCGCCGGCTAGCTCTCAGCCACGGCGACATGGCGAAGTACATGCCGACGTCGCCGCAGATCACGAATCCCGAGGCGCTCGTACAGCCGCTACCGCGCGGCTCTGCTTCTCGACGTGCAGGCGGATGGCCCGGCCGAGGCGATCGGCCTGAGACATCACGCCGCGCATCACGCTGGTGCCGAGGCCGTGACCGCGGTATTGCGGCAGCAACGCGACGTCGATGACCTCGATGTGGTTGCCGGAGGCATCGAGGATCAACCGACCCACCGGTTCGTCCTCGACCACGACGATCTTGCGTTCGGCTTGCGGATGATCGAGCTTGATCGACATCGACTGGGCACGGAACTGCATGCCCACCAAACCATCGAACACCTCAGGACCGAGCGGACGGAGATCGTCGCGCGTCGATGCGTAGAGGTGACGCTCGAAATCGATGTCTGCCGGCAAGGCCGGTACGGAGCTCAAAAGCCAGCGTGGTGGTCATCGGTCAACCTCGCCATTGTTGTCTTGTTCGACCCTGCGGTGTACAGCCACTTTTGTCCCCGAACCACACCGTGCGGAGGGAGCCGCGGTGCGTGGTAAGCCTGCCGCTCAACCACGCTCAGTGTCAATGGGGTGACACTAGGTCATTCGACCTATTTCGTCGGGCGACTCCGCTACGCCGGCCGTCGAGAGCCTCGCCGAGCAGCGACTTCGCGTGTCCCCCAGGGGGATCGCGCCCACGAGATCAAGTCCACGCTGACTCATCTTTCGCGCCGTCTTATGAGCCCAGGCCCAGCGCAATCACTGCCGCAATCGACAAACCTGCTTTTTTCATAATGGTCCCCATTTTTTAAATTCAGTGCGATTGCCGAAGGTCAAAGTGACCCGCGTGATTCGCGGTAAACTAAGTTGATGAGACCATTAGTAGGATGATCGCCACTTCCGTGAAGCAAAAACCATAAGCATTTGCTGCCTTTTTAGGCGTTTTGATCTTTTGCCAACAAGGTTTTATGGTGGTGTGGCATTTGGACAACAGAATTTCGCGTAATTCGGCCTTCTGCAAGCTGGATGAAGCAAGTTTTCCCCTGCTCGCGAGATGAAACGCCTCACTTTCACTTTTGTGTTGCCTGTAATCCCAAACCAAATTGGCCTCAATGAAGAATGCCAATAAACAAAGGCCGCAACACCAAGTGTTGCGGCCTTTGTTTTAGCTGAGGCTCAAAGCGGCAGCCTTCTCGAAGCCCCCGCTTGGATATCAATTATCGTCACCCCAATTCGATGTCGAAGATGGCGATGGCGAAGAGTTGGACCAGCTTGACGTGGATTCCGGAGCAGCTTCGGAAGCGGGCGCAGACTTCGGAGCTGCGGGCTTAGCCGAAGATTTACGGGCGCGCTTCTTGGCACCACCCTTGGCTGCAGATTTCTTGGCTGCAGATTTCTTCGCTGAAGATTTTTTGGCCGATTTTTTGGCCGATTTCTTGGCTGATTTCTTGGCTGACTTTTTAGCGGATTTTTTAGCTGACTTCTTTGCAGCCTTTTTGCCGGTTTTCTTTGCAGTTTTCTTCTTCGCGGTCACAACTTTTTTCTGCTTTTTCACTTTCTTGCTTTTTTTCTTTTTTAGCCATTTGTAGTCCTCCTATTTCCGCCGCTCTCATCAGGTCGGCGTTCAAGCACTCCCAACACGGGGGCCCTTCATCAATTCTATAAATTCAGGCCGGGGGCCGCCTGTCGCCCAATCGAGTAACTCAATTGTATGGACCACCGGCACTAACGTTCCGTCTGTTTTTTGGACCGAGCCAATTTGCACCATACACCCAATATTGCCTGCAGAGATGATGTCCGGCGTCACCGACACGATGTTGCCAACCTTCCGCTCACGCAATCTCCTGGCAAGTTGTGGTTGGAGGATGTTGTATGTCCCTGCCGAACCGCAACACAAATGACTCTCCGGTATATCTTTCACCACGAATCCGCTCTTGGAAAGTAATTCTTTTGGAAGCTGCGTGATTTTCTGTCCATGCTGCAATGAACATGCGGAGTGATAAGCCACAACAAGATCGTTTCGGTTTTGCGGCCAGGCAATATCGAGGCTGCCGATGTATTCGGTGACGTCTTTCGCAAGGGCTGATATTCGCATGGCTTTTGCTGCGAATGCATGGTCTTCCCGCAGCAGATAGCCATAGTCCTTGATGGTGGTCCCGCACCCTGACGTGGTGATCAGGATGGCATCAAGGCCGTTCCTGTCGGCTTCACTTGTCCACACCTCGATGTTCGCCCGCGCATGGGACAACGCATCATCGTCATTGCCCATGTGATGCGTCAGTGAACCGCAGCACTGTTCGCCCGCGACCAGCACGACCTCGATGCCCTGTCGCGTCAGCATGCGAATCGCAGCCTGATTGATCCCGGGCGAAAGTACCTGCTGGGCGCAGCCCTGGAGAAGCGCCACGCGGCCACGTCTCTCTCCCTGCGCCGGAAACACAGTCCCACCGACCGGACCGGGCGTTGGCAACGTTTTTGGGGCCAACGCCAGCATTGCAGCAAGCCGTTCAAACAGCGTGGGCGTAACTGAACCTGACGGCGCTACTGGGAGTAGCCAGGCGAACGGCCTGGCCAGCCGCGCCATTCTCATGCTCGCCCGAAATAGGCCAGGTCTCGTCAATACAAATGCCAGCACACCACGCAATGCCCGCTCCAGCAGTGGCCGGGTATATTCCTTCTCAATCCTGACACGCGCCTGATCGACCAGATGCATGTAATTCACGCCCGAAGGACAAGTCGTCATACAGGCCAGACACGACAGACAGCGATCGATGTGCTTGACCACTTCCTGCGTCGGCTTGCGGTCGTTTTCCAGCATATCCTTGATGAGATAGATCCGGCCCCTGGGGCTATCCAATTCATCGCCGAGCAGCACATACGTGGGACAGGTCGCGGTGCAGAACCCGCAATGCACGCAAGCACGCAGGATCTTGTCCGCCTCCTGGATATCTGGATTGGCAAGCTGAGCCAGGGTGAATTCGGTCTTCATGCGCGCACCATACGGCCCCGGTTGAGAATATTTTTTGGATCGAAGCTGGTTTTGACGCGCCGGTTCAGCGCCGCGACACCCTCCGCCTGCGGCTGAAAGACATTGACAGCTTCTCGCACATTGTCAGCGGCGCGGATGAGCGTGGCGTGTCCGCCAATAGGCTTCAATCGTTCGCGGAGCAGCGTGGCATGGGCGTCCGCCGCAGGTGGCAACGCGGCCCAGATCAATCCACCGCTCCAATCGTAGATCACTTCACCGCCAGTATCACGCGCCAGCGCCTGGCCAAACGCCCCTCCCGATGCCGGCGGACAGACGATGCGCCAGACCGGCCACGCGCCAAGCGGGCCTGCCGCAGCAAATGGCGTTACATCGCGGATGGCAGCCCAGATCGCAGCCGAATCCGCATCCTCAATCATATCGACAGCACCGAACGACGAGAGGGCCGCGCCAAGCGAATTCGCGCGGGCTGCAACCGATGCCCCAATCCCTTCCAACCGCACCAGTGTGACAGATTGCTGGCGCGATCCGAGACCCGGCAACGCATCCTTCCCGTCTCCAGACGCTGACGGCGGCATATGCGCCGCCGCCGACACATCAAAGGCCGAGCCCAGCGCTTTCGTCATCGCCTGACCTGCCATGACATCGTCCAGCCCACGCAGGATCAGCGTGCGCTCACTCTCCGCCTTCGGCATCACTTTCAGTGTCACCTCGGTCATAACCGACAACGTGCCCCATGATCCTGCCAGAAGCTTGCAGAGGTCGTAGCCGGTGACATTCTTGACCACACGCCCGCCGGTTTTGAAGGACTCCCCAAAACCCGAAACAGCATGAGCGCCAAGCAGATGATCCCGCGCTCCCCCCGCCTTGATGCGGCGCGGACCGGCAAGACCCGCCGCGATCATGCCGCCAATCGTTCCGGCATGGGCTGGCGTTCCCAGCAACGCCGATGTATTCATCGGATCGAACGCGAACTGCTGATTTTTCGAATTGATCAGCGAGAGCACGTCCGTGAGCGGCGCGCCCGCCTGAACCGAGATGATAAGCTCTTCCGGTTCATACGATATGACCCTGTTCAGGGCAGACAGATCGAGCAGCGCGTTGGTGGTCATGGGCAAACCGATCGCTCGCTTGCTGCCATGGCCGACGATCTCAATCGGCTGGTCGGCAGCGAGTGCATCACGCACTGCCTGCTCCACATCCTGCGCATCGCGTACCGTCAACGTATCCACACCGCACCTTGTTTTTGTTGCATACAAATTGGACCGGATTGGCCGGTTTGCCTGCTCCGGATCGTGTTCTCAGAACCGTGGCAGGTCGGGGAACGCGAGTTTTCCACCATGAACATGCACGCGGCCTAGCTCGGCGCAGCGATGCAAGGTCGGGAACACCTTGCCCGGATTAAGCAGTCCCTTGGAGTCGAATGCACATTTGAGCCGCTGCTGATGGGCAAGATCGATATCGCTGAACATATCAGGCATTAAATCGCGTTTCTCGACACCAACGCCATGCTCTCCCGTCAGCACACCACCGAGTTCGACGCAGGTACGCAGAATATCGGCACCGAAGGCTTCAGCCTTGTCCATCTCACCCGGCTTGTTGGCATCATACATAATCAGGGGATGCAAATTACCATCACCTGCATGGAATACGTTGGCAACGCCGAGACCGTATTGCTCGGACAGATCGCGAATTCGCGCCAGCGCCTGGGGCAGCTTGCCGCGCGGAATGGTGCCATCCATGCACAGATAGTCCGGCGAAAGGCGCCCTACGGCTGGAAACGCCGCCTTGCGGCCAGCCCAGAACAACAAACGTTCTTGCTCGGAATTCGAGATTTGCAGCGTGGTCGAACCGCATTCGCGCGCGATCTGTTCGACCCGCCCGATCAACTCATCCACCTCCACGCCGGGACCGTCGAGTTCAATGATCAACAGTGCATCGACATCAAGCGGATAACCGGCATGCACAAAAGCTTCCGCCGCCATGATCGCGTTTTTGTCCATCATCTCCATGCCGCCGGGGATGATGCCCGCTCCGATGATGCGCGCGACACACAGACCGGCAGCTTCAATCTGAGGGAAGCCGACCATGAGAGCCCGTGCGGTCTCCGGCTTTTGCAGGATGCGAACGGTGACTTCAGTGACCACGCCGAGCAGCCCCTCTGAGCCGGTGATGATGCCCATCAGATCATAGCCGTCAGTCTCCGGCGCTTTGCCGCCGATACGCAGAATCTCGCCGGTGATCAGCACGATTTCGCAGCCGAGCACATTATTGGTGGTCATGCCGTATTTGAGGCTGTGCACGCCGCCAGAATTTTCAGCGATGTTGCCACCGATTGAGCATGCGATCTGTGAGGACGGATCGGGAGCATAATAGAAGCCCTCATGCGCGACAGCCTGGCTAATGGCAAGGTTGGTCACCCCTGGCTCGACAACCACGGTGCGATTGGCAAAATCGATTTCACGGATGCGCTTGAATTTGCCGAGTCCCAGCAGAACGCCATCGCCGAGCGGCAGCGCGCCGCCCGACAGTGACGTGCCTGAACCGCGCGGCACCACCTTGATGCCGTGTTCATGGCAATATTTCAGAACGCTGGAGACCTGTTCCGTTGTATCCGGCAGCACGACCACCATTGGCAACTGGCGATAGGCGGTGAGCGCATCGAACTCATAAGGCGTCATCTCCAGAGTGTCCGAGATGACCCCTTCCCCCGGCACGATCTTACGTAAGGCGGCGATGATCTCATCGCGGCGAGCTAAAACCGATTGGTCGTGCTCCGGCATCATGATGGACATCGAATGTACTCCAGCAACTGCGTTCTGATGTCGTCTTGCGACGGCATGCGCCCTGAATCAAGCACGATAGACATCGTCTGAACAGGCTGCAAAGGTCGAACACGCGCGACTTACGCGCTCACAGCTGTTTTCATCGGCATCACCGGCAATACAGCTTGCACCACAAGGCCGCGCGCTCGCGCATCCAGCACACCGACGGCGCGTAAAGCGAACAGCGTTATGGTTTGCACCGCGTCCCGCAGCTTGATCGGGTCTTCCATGTTGTCAGGACCAAGCGGGCCGACAAGGGATTCATGCAATGCACCGATCAGCGCGGTCGCCGCCAGTGCAGTGTCCTGTGCGGGCAGATGGCCGGCGCGCACCGCAGCTTCGATGCGCGCTTCAATCTCCGCTGCAATTTCACGACGGCTGGCCAGCCGCGATTCAGTCACATCGACATCGACCGGTTCGGCCAAAATACCCCAGGCGAGCTTGCGGTTTGAGACAACATGCACCGCAATGGTAGTGATGGCAGCTGCCAGCGCGGAGGAGGGTCCAGGTGCCGCATCAGCTGCACGGCGAATCGCAAGCAGTTCGGCCCGCGAGACATCCGCAATCAATTCGGAGATCAGGTCCGCCTTCGATGGAAAATAGCGGTAAACGGTGCCTGCCGCGACGTTGGCACGTGCGGCAACAGGCGCAATTTGCACCGCAGACATGCCCCCTTCCGCAGCCGCATCGCGCGCAGCAGCAAGAATGGCATGACGGCGTGCTGTCAGGCGTTTCACGACTTGATGTGTTTGCCGATAAACCATTGAAAACGTATATCCTCGGTGCGTGTATGTTTGGGGTACACGCACCGAAGAAGTGAACACCAGTTCAAGTGGACTGACAAGTCATTTGAAGCTCTGGGATTAAAATTCGCGCTGCAATATCAACAAACGATCAGCCGCTAAATCCAATCGCGCGCGCAAAAGCGGCAACCATCATGCCAGTGATGACGGCGATGAAGTCGTTGCGCCGGATGATGGTGATGATCATGGCTGCAGCGATGGCAAACATGACCACCGGCCCGCCACTTATGGCCACCGGCAATGCCGCGGCAACGATAATCGAGCCCGGCAACGCATCCAGCATGCGCCGGACGCGTGGTGTGATGTTGACATATCCCATCAGCCAGAAGCCCCCGAGGCGCGAGGCAACCGTCACTGCAGCCATGACCGCAAAGGCGAGTATTACATCGGTGCGCACGAACTCGCTCATGAAGCTGTCCCGGGCTTGGTTTCCTCGTCGCTCATCAATCCGGCACTGATGCTGCCGGCCATCGCACCTGCGATAATGAACCACCACCCAGGTACCAACCAATGCACTGTCACAGCCACGATGCCTGCAATCGCCCACGGGATTGCGCGGCTCACACCTTTCCATGCGGGCACCAGCATGGCCGCGTAGAATGCCGGCATCACAAGATCGACGCCATATTTTTTCGGATCTGTCAGCTGTTCCGCCAGAAGAAATCCCGGCAATGCCGCGAACAGCCAGACGAAATAAAGAACGAGCGCCCCGCCAACGAAGAACGAAGCATCGGCGCCACCATGGTTGCGATAGCGCATCGCGGCGAGCCAGCCACCGTCTGTCACCAGCAGCATCGCAGGATAAGATTGCCAGCGCGGCAACGTGCCGAACCACGGCCGCAAACTTGCGGTCATCAACGAGAAGCGGATGTTCACGGTCGTTGTCAGGAGTGCCAGTGTCGCGATTGATGACACAGTCAGTGCATCGGGCCATGACTGGACGGCAACGAACTGCGACAGGCCCCCGTAGACCACGCCCATCATGATCTCAAGCTCGGCAAGGGTGAAATGTTTTTGCGCACATAGCGCACCGAACGCCATGCCAAACGCAAAAGTGCCCGGCAGCATCGGTGCAATCGCATAGATGCCAGGCACAAGCGCCGCGCGCGACCAATAGGCCGGTGCATGCAAAGCATCAGACAAGACATCAGAAGATGGCATAAATCATTCCCACGTGGAGTGTTCAGTGCGGCGAATAACGCGCCGCGTCAAGAGAACACCCGCCATGCAAAAAGGCCGGTTTGCACCGGCTTTTTTGCATATGACAGCGAGAAATATTCGATCAGGCTTGGGGGCTAACGCCACAGCAGCGCCAGTCCAGATGAAAAGCTCACGGCAATCAGAAAGCTGCCAGCAATGGCAAATGATCTTGACCCTTGTGCCAATCCAAGCGAGCGAACTCCAACTTGAGGTGCGAGCAGCGAGATTGCGCACTTGGCGAGGGCCAGCCAGCCGTAAAGCGTCAGGATGATGCCTGGACCATGCCAAACCTGATGCAGCGTGACGATTACAATGGCCGGCCATAGTTCAAAGAACATTGTTCTTGTCACGACACCGACAACACCTTGCTGGTGCAGTGTAGCGAAGTAGCGTTGCCACATTTCGGGCTGCACAAGATGCGATAGCCCCATCAGCAAACAACCAATGCACATGGCAAGCTGGATTGCAGACTGGGCGTCCGAAACGACTGGCCAGCTCACTTTTACTCCGGAATTTGGTTTGAACATCATCACTTGCTGTAATTTGAATAGCTGGCCGTTCATGCGAACGGCCAGCTCAAACACCTATTCAAAGCGACAGTGCATGAAAATTACGCTTGCGGCTGCGGCTCGAGCCCGGCATCCGGACGTGGGCGCGGCTTGCCAGCGGGTGGCACTGCGGATGTACGCGGACCGGTTGGCTCCAGCACTGATCTCCCGATTAGGCTTTTTGCCATTGATGAGATCGATGATCTCATCGCCGGTGAGTGTTTCATACTCAAGCAGACCTTTGGCCAACGCTTCGAGATCGGCACGCTTTTCAGTCAGAATGCGTGTCGCCTCGTTGTATCCTTCCTCGACAAACCGTTTGATTTCGGCGTCGATCTTTTCAACGGTGGCTTCCGACGCATTTTGCGTGCGCGATACCGACATGCCAAGGAACACTTCGTCCTGGTTCTCGCCGTAGGACACTGTGCCGAGTTCTTCCGACAGACCCCAACGCGTTACCATCATGCGAGCGAGGCGTGTCGCCTGCTCGATATCGGAGGAAGCACCGGACGTCACTTTCTGACGGCCGAACACCAGCTCTTCCGCCACGCGACCACCCATCATGATGGCGAGACGTGACGTCATTTGCTCAAGCGACATTGAGAGCTTGTCACGCTCAGGCAGCTGCATGACCATGCCGAGCGCACGACCGCGCGGAATGATTGTTGCTTTGTGAATAGGATCCGTCGCGATCACGTTGAGTCCGACAATGGCATGGCCGCCCTCATGATAGGCGGTCAGCATTTTTTCTTCTTCGGTCATAACAAGCGATTTGCGCTCCGCTCCCATCATGACCTTGTCCTTGGCCTCTTCAAACTCGGACTGCGTCACCATGCGCTTGTTGCGGCGAGCAGCGGTCAGTGCGGCCTCGTTAACAAGGTTCATAAGGTCAGCACCGGAGAACCCCGGCGTGCCACGCGCGATGGTCTTGAGATTGATATCCGGCGCCAGCGGCACCTTGCGGACATGAACCTTTAAGATCTGCTCACGGCCAACAACGTCCGGATTCGGCACCACCACCTGACGATCGAAGCGCCCCGGGCGCAACAAGGCGGGATCGAGCACGTCGGGCCGGTTGGTGGCCGCGATCAGGATGACGCCTTCATTGGCCTCAAAACCATCCATCTCAACCAGCAACTGGTTGAGCGTCTGTTCGCGTTCGTCATTTCCACCGCCAAGACCAGCGCCACGATGACGGCCAACCGCGTCGATTTCGTCGATAAAGATGATGCACGGCGCGTTCTTCTTCGCTTGCTCGAACATATCGCGGACACGCGATGCGCCGACGCCAACAAACATCTCAACGAAATCGGAACCCGAAATTGTGAAGAACGGCACATTGGCTTCGCCTGCAACGGCGCGCGCAATCAGGGTCTTGCCCGTACCGGGAGGACCCACCAGCAACACGCCGCGAGGAATGCGTCCGCCGAGACGCTGATACTTGCCGGGATCGCGCAGGAATTCGACGATCTCCTGCAAATCTTGCTTGGCCTCATCGACACCCGCAACATCCTCGAATGTCACACGGCCATGCGCCTCGGTCAGCATCTTCGCCCGTGACTTGCCAAAGCCCATGGCTTTGCCCGCGCCGCCCTGCATCTGACGGGAGAGGAAAATCCAGACGCCGATCAGCGCAATGAATGGCAACCATGAGACAAGGAGCGACACATACCACGGCACGTTATCGCCAGGCGGCTTGGCCGTGATCGAAACCTTGCCGTCATAGAGACGCTTCACAAGGGTCGGATCGTTCGGCGCATAGCTATGGAAGCTTGTGCCATTGGTGAAAGTGCCATTGAGGTCTGGGCCCTGAATGACAACGTCACGCACCCTACCCTGATCGACCTCGGTCAAAAGCTGCGAAAAGGAAATATCCTGGGAAGCAACCCGCTGTCCCGGGTTCTGGAAAAGCGTGAACAATGCCAACAGCAGCAGGACAATAATGACCCAGAGAGCGAAATTACGCAGATTGCCGTTCATTGAGCTTCCTTCGTGGTCGCGCGGATCGTGACCTTATGTCCTTGGGTCGGCCGACAGGTTCTTTCTGTGCGGGTTTGAATACAATCTAGGTGCGGTGCCCATCAATGCCAAGGGAACTGCTGAGCTATTTAGCGCAAATTACCGGTTAGCGTGTATTTATGGATATTCTGGGTGAATAAGGACTGACAGCGATCAAATTTTCAGCAGTTAAAGGCCTTTTCACCTTGATTTCGGAGCAGATTGCCGCCGTGGCGGCGCCGGGGTGATATCAATGCGCCCCTTATCGAGGCTGACAATAGCCCCAGCAAGGGTTTGCTTCAGGCGAACATGTTGCGTAGCGGATTTCGGCGTAACGGATTTTGCACCAACCTTCGCCTCCAGAGCCTTCGCCTCCAGCGCCTGCACCAACGCCTCCTTCGCCTCCAGCGCCTGCACCAACGCCTCGACCTTGCCAAGCTCTGCCGGACCCTCATGCCCAATGCGATCGAGAGCACGGAGCAACAAACGTACACGGATTTCCTGCGCCAACACGCAGAACGCGCTCCAATCATAACTTTCGCGGACGCCCCGCAACTGTGCACGGTCAAAATCTATACTGTGAAGGTAGCGAGCAGCACCCTCTGTCATGAGGTCGAGTGCGGCATTTGCGCGCGCGAGCCGCGCTGCCAGCCGGGCCAGATTGCGTGCATCGGCACCTTCGGCCGCCAGCGCCGGCATCAAAGCGCGTAATCGGGGACGGGCAAAGCGTGGATCGCGATTGGTGGGATCGTCGGCAAACTCAATCTTGGCCTTATGCAGTGTCGCCACCAATTGTGATTTCGGCACATGCAGAAACGGACGGGCCAAAGTCACACCGTCGCGCACGGATTGCCGCGCCATGGCCGCAAGGCCCCCGATACCGCTGCCCCGCGACATCCGCATCAATAGCGTCTCAGCCTGATCGTCCTGGGTATGCGCGGTCAGAATATGGGTCGCGCCGCTCGTGCGCGCAGCGCGCACGAGCAAAGCATAACGGGCATCGCGCGCTGCAGCCGGCACTCCCGTTTTCGGCTTGGCCCCGTTCCAATGCATCGTGCGGTGATCGATACCGAGCGATTTCGCCAATTGCTTCACATCACGCGCCTCGCGCGCAGCCTCCGGGCGTAATCCATGATCGACAGTCACAGCGAGCAGGCGAGGACCTTTTCTGAGCGTCTGTCGCCAGCGGGCAGCAAGCCACATCAAGGCAAGCAAGTCCGGACCGCCCGATACAGCAAGGATAAGCGCAGGAGCAGTCTTCCATTCTGCAAACAGGTGCTTTGCCTCGGATGCAGAAATTGTTTTAGACGCGCGCGCACCAGCCATGATGTTCCCGGAAAAACGAAAACCGCTTTTCCGTCTCATATTAGCATCCCACGCGCTTTTGCTCACGCAAAACCCCTTGCTTTACGCCACTCGACGCACGGGGATATTTACGAGTGACCTCACCGAGGGCCGCGCAGGCGGCTTCCTTTTCACTCAGTGCGGCAAGCGATTGGCCAAGCCGCAATAGCGCATCCGGCGCCTTGGCCGAGGTGTCGTATTTTGTCGTCACGGCGAGAAATGACTCCGCAGCATCGCGATATTTCTGCCGCTGAAACAGACTTTCCCCAAGCCAATATTGCGAGTCCGGCAGCAAACGGTCGCTTGGATATTTTTGCGCGAAGCTGCGCATCGTTTCCTCGGCAAG
Source organism: uncultured Alphaproteobacteria bacterium (assembly GCA_963811795.1). GTDB lineage: Bacteria > Pseudomonadota > Alphaproteobacteria > Rhizobiales > Xanthobacteraceae > Afipia. Next base: position 74,227 of record CAWESR010000009.1, on the reverse strand, counting down.
CGCATAGTCTTTGCGCTGGATATAACCGATGCCGAGATCAAACTCGTCCTTGGGCGTTTGCGATGGCGGTGCCGTTGTCAGCGTAGCACCGCTGGATGACGGCGAACCTCCTTGAACCGGCGCGGCAGTTTGATTGCGCGGCACGACAGAAAGATCGAGCGGCTCACCAGCATCGCGCCCGCCCGGCGCACCTACAGGAGCATCGTTAGTGACCGGCAGTTGACCTCCACCAAGGGCTCGCGGAACGCCAGGCGCATTGGGATTTTGGCTCGGATCAAACGCATCGCCACGACGTCCGCTTGAGGCCACCGGTGCTGCGATCACGGGAGGCGCTTGCACCGCCTGCGAGGTAGAACCCGGCTGCTGTTGCGGATAACTGGGATTGTTCTGAACCGGAGGTGCGGCAACGATATTGGAGTGAGGAGCAGCAACATTTGGCGCGGCGGGACGCGGTACTGCCGCCTGAGTGCCAGACTGCCCTTGTTGGGCACCCTGCAATGTCCTTAGCTGTTCTTCCAGCAGACGATTGCGATATTGTAATTCTTCGTTCTGACCGGTGAGCTTGCGCAACTGATTTTCCAGCCGCTCGATACGCATTTCAGGATCAAGTTCATTCTGCTGCGCAAAAACGTATTGAGGAATACCAGCCATCGATACGGCGAGCAGCGCACAGACAATCTGAGATTTGTATGACATGTTTTCCCGGCGAATGGATTGATGCAGCATTAAATACAAATGGCATCGAATATTTCAGTACGCCAAAAATATGACCGCCAACAGACCTAAAGCACTGATCCGATAGAAAAGCCTGAGCGAAAATCCGATTTTGCCGCAGTCTAAACCTAGCAGTCTAAACCCATCAGAACCGGCAAGGCGGCCACCGCCTTGCATGGTTCTTGATGATGACTTGCGAACTGGCGTTACTTACGAGCTGGCGTTCAGCAATGTGACCGCACGGCAATTCTGCGACCAGCACGAGATGTCGTTGCACACCGCGACCGGACGCTCCTTGCCGTAAGAGATCGTACGCATGCGGCTGGCCTCGATACCACGCGAGGCAAGGAAGCTGCGCACCGACTGGGCACGCTTCGCACCCAACGCGATGTTATACTCGCGGGTGCCACGCTCGTCGGCATGCCCCTCAATCGTGAAGGCATAGCGATTATACTGCTGCAACCACTGTGCCTGCTTCTCAAGCGTGGCAATGGCCTGAGGTGACAATTCGGTCTGATCGCTTTCGAAAAACACGCGATCGCCGACGTTCACAACAAAATCTTGCTGGCTGCCGGGCACAGCGGCGCTCGCCATGGCGCCATCCGCGCCCATTCCGTTTTGATTGGCGCAAGCGCCCATCGATAGCGCCACCGCTAAAACGGCAGCAACCTTCAATCCCTGGAGGATACGCATTTGATACTTCATTATTCCGGAGCCTCCGCGCTCTGGTTTATGGACTGCTGTCCGATCTACAGGGGCTAGGTTAAGCGAACGTTCCATCAACCTTGATAAGGCGTTGCCAGACCCGCTCAAATGCCATCCATCAGTGAAAACCAATCTTGATGGTTAATGATTTACAAATGTGGCGTGATGGTGAATGCGTGTGGAAAATCACAGGCAGGATCGAGCGATTAGATACGCCGCCGCATAAAGCCGCTCTTAAAGAGCGCTGAACGATTACGCGGCGATGACCGATACCTTTATCAAAGAGCTAGTGCCGTCAAAAACGTAACCGGCTCAAATCATCAGGATAGCAGCGGCGACCATGCCGGATCGGATGCAAAGCCTGGCGTCGGCACCCGCTGCTCATTACGGCCGGAAATGTCGACAGTGAAGAGAGATGGTCCACTACCCGTTTCGCGGAAGAACATCACAACGCGCCCATTAGGTGCGAAGGTTGGACCTTCGTTATGAAAACCGGATGTCAGGATGCGCTCGCCCGAACCATCCGGCTTCATGATACCGATGGCAAACTGTCCCCCGCCCTGCTTGGTGAAAGCGATGTAGTCACCGCGCGGCGACCACACCGGAGTGGAATAACTACCCTCTCCGAACGAGATGCGCTGCGCCGCGCCGCCATTCGCGCCCATCACATAAATCTGCGGCTTGCCGCCGCGATCGGATTCAAAGCAGATGCGCGCGGCATCAGGTGCATAGGATGGGGACGTATCAATCGCCGGAGTATCCGTCAGGCGGGTTGTTGATTTCGAACGCAGGTCCATCACGAACAAGTTCGAATTACCACCTTGCTGCAAGCTCATGATAACGCGCTGGCCATCCGGCGAAAACCGTGGCGAGAACGACATGCCCGGGAAATTGCCGACGATCTCGCGTTGTCCGGTTTCAATGTTGAAGAGATAAACGCGAGGATCACCCTGTCCGAATTCCATGTAGGTGATTTCCTGCGTCGAGGGCGAGAACCGTGGCGTCAGCACAAGATCCGCGCCGCGAGTCAGGTAACGGACATTGGCGCCATCCTGATCCATGATCGCCAATCGTTTGACCCGCCGCTCCTTCGAGCCGGATTCATCGACGAACACAATACGGCTGTCGAAGTAGCCTTTCTCGCCGGTCAGCCGTTCGTAAATCTGATCCGAAATAATGTGCGCGATGCGCCGCCAGGATTCCGGTGAGGTAAAATATTGCTGACCGGTGAGCTGCTGGCTGGCTGGAACATCCCAAAGCCGGAACTCCGCTTTCAACCGGCCATCGCCCTGCTTCGTGACGCGACCGACCACCAGCGCCTGCGCGTTGATAGTGCGCCAGTTCTGAAATTGTGGTGGCGCATCGATATTAATTGCACGATCGAGGTAAGCCGCCTGATCGATTGGCGCAAAGAGACCGCTACGTCGCAAATTATTGGTGATGATTTGCGCAACACCGTTGCCTACTTCGGTATCACTCTGCGTGCCCGCGTTGAAATTTGGTATCGCAATTGGAATCGGCTGGAAATTGCCTTCGGTAACGGTCACGCGCGCCTGCGCAAGAGCCTTACGCGCAGGTACAGCGAGAGCCAGGCCGGCGGATGCTGTGGTCCCAGCGATGATCTGACGGCGGGTGAAGTTAAAATTCATGATCTGCAACTCGTCTGCGTGTCGATCCAAGCTTCAATTGTGTGTCACGAAAACTTTTCAGTGAAGGCTGGTTCAAAAAATTTCCATTCGTCGAAATAGGCTGCGGGCAGGTTATACGGTTGACACTCGATGATCGCACGCAACGCGCTTTCCTGATAGACACGAAAATATGGAGTAGAACCACCTGGTACCACCACCGGCATGGTCTCCAACGTACCGTCACGTTTCAGCTTGATCGTGAAGACGGCTTCCACCTTTTGTGCCTCAATACCACCATACGGCTTTTTCCAGCATCGCTCGACCTGCTGGCGAAACATCGCGCCCCAAGTCGCGGAATTGTCCGCCGACTTGCCCTTGGCGGTGCCGAGCGAAGCCTGCAAATTGACCGTATCGCCTGCAGTCGCCTGCCGCGACGGATCGCGCTTGTCGAGCAAAGCCGCGATTTTCGATTGATCGAAAGTCCGCTCAGCTTTTGATTTTTGCGGTTGCGGCGGCGTAGCCGCAGTCTGCGGTTTCGGAGGAGGCGGCTTTTTTGTTTCGTCCTTTTTCAGCGCCTCGGCGATCGGATCGATCTTCGGCTGCTCGGCTTTTTTCTCAGCCGGCTTCGGTTCATCCTTAGGTTTGTCCTCGGCAACTGGCTTCGGCGGATCGGGTTTTTTCTCAACCGGCTTTTCCACGGGCTTCGACGGAGGCGGCGCCGCATCTGTCACAACCGGGGGCTTCTCGGTGATCTTGCCGACAGTGTCATCAACTGGCGGCTTAGGTTGCGCGACTTTCTCCACCAACGGCTTTAGATTTTCTTTCTTGCCGGTCTTCAAACCAGCCGTCACTTTCGAGAGCTGGTCGGCAGAAACGATATCGACCGGCAAAGATTCTTCCGGGGCAGTTTCAAAGGCTTTGGTCGAAAACGACACCAGCCCCCAGCCAATCACCAGGACATGCAAGGCGACAGACGCTGCAAGTGTCTTGTCGATCTTCGCAAGTGTCGTCTTGTCGATCTTCACTTCAGGTTCCCTGTTCGACCTCAGTCACCAGCGCCACCCGTCTGAAGCCCGCGCTCGAAAGTCGTCCCATCACGCGCATCACCGTTCCGTAATCCACTTTCGTGTCGCCACGGACAAAAATGCGCTCATCCATGCCGCCTCGCGCTTCAGTGATTGCTTTCAATTTTGGCACCAGTTCGTCGATTTTGATCTCAGTATTGTTAAGAAACACCTTGCCGCTGAGCTGAACTGAAAGCGTCAACGGTTCTTTGTCCTGATCAAGACTCTTAGCCGCAGTCTGTGGCAGGTCGAGCGGTACACCAACGGTCAGCAGCGGCGCCGACACCATGAAAATAATGAGCAACACCAGCATCACGTCCACCATCGGCGTGACGTTGATCTCCGCCATGACATTGGCCCGCCGGGTGCGGCCACGTCCGCCGCCACGACTGCCACCATGGCTCATGCCCATGCTATGCAATCCGACGCTGTGCTCACCATCTCACTCATCCTTCATCCACGCTCGTCGATCTGACGCGACAAAATCGCGGAAAATTCGTCAGCAAACCCTTCAAGCCGCTGGGCCTGCCTGTTCACCTCGGACGAGAACTTGTTGTAGAAAATTGTCGCCGGAATTGCGGCGACCAGGCCGATGGCTGTGGCAAACAATGCCTCCGCAATGCCGGGAGCCACCACCGCGAGCGAGGTGTTTTTGGACGCAGCAATTGACTGAAAACTCGACATGATGCCCCAGACAGTCCCGAACAGTCCGACGAAAGGGCTCGCCGAGCCGACAGTTGCCAGCACCAGAAGCCTGCGATCCAGCCGCTCGACCTCGCGCGCGATCGATACGCTCATGACCTTGTCGATCCGCATCTGCAGGCCGGCGAAGGAAGGTGTACGGCTCTCGAATGAACGCTTCCATTCCCGCATGGCGGCCACGAAGAGCGCGGCCATGGAATCTGTCGGCTTGGCCGAGAGCGAACGATAAAGCTCGTCGATAGATTGGCCCGACCAGAATGCTTGTTCGAAACGGTCCATGGCGCGTTTGGTGCGGCCATAAAGAAATATCTTGTCGATTGCGATGGCCCAAACCCAGACGGAACAAGCCAAAAGGCCAAGCATCACTGTCTTCACAACGAAGTGGGCCTGCCAGAACAGCGAAAGCAGCGATACATCGGCGGAAGCTATCGGCAAGGCCGCTTGCGCCACGTCGGCTGGATTCATCGTCGGTATCCTCTCACAGCAAGTGTTTCCCACAAGTGCACGGACGCTGTACTTGTCCCACGAACTTGTCCCACGCCAAATGCATGATCAGCAGCGAAGCACAGAGCTGCCGATCTCCGGTTTGATCGTGTGTCGCGTGGAATGGCCTGTCCCGAGGGCCGTGACCCTAACTTCCCCGCCAACATGTCAAAACAAGGGCTGTCAGCGTCCCTTTGTCCTTATAACCCAACGCTAATCATGGTTAAGAAGTCGTTACCAGACACAATTTTCATACCTGGGCTGAAGGTATGACCTCACCCTGGGACATTTCAATTTCCCGAAAAGCAAAACCGCCCATCTGTGGATGAGCGGTTTGGTCTGATTTGGACAGAAACTTTATCCCTGCGGCTGGTCGTTCTGCGGCGTTGGACGCTGCCGATGTTGCGCCATGAACTGGTCGAACTCTTCCTTGTCCTTGGCATGACGCAGACGGTCGAGAAAATCCTTGAACTCGGCCTGTTCTTCTTCAAGACGGCGCAAGGTTTCCATGCGGTATTCGTCGAAAGCACGGTTACCGCTGGAGGGCGCATAGTAACCACGCCCCATGTGCTCCATCTTCCACTGCATGCGTTCCATCTTGTCGGCGAAACGGCCGCGATAATTTGAGCAACCCATGTTCTTGCTCCACAATGTGTATGCGAGAATGGCGAGACCAAGCGGCCACCAGAGGATGAATCCGGCGACGGTCAAAAGGATCAACCCGGGATGCCATCCAGGCCGCCAGCCTTCGTGTCTCCATTCAAAATCGTGCTGATGCCGCCCGGTCCACGCAGGCCGACACCCCCTGTCGAAATTTGCGGTACTGGCCATAAGTCTTCTCCTTCGGCTCACGTTTCCGTGAATGTAAATAACATTTACATAAATAAAACATCCTAGGATTTTGTCAAGGAAACCAACTTCCAATCACGGGAGATTTACTTTCGTGAAGAGGTTTCAGAAGCGGGAATATTTATCGGGAAACCAAGGCCCTTCAGATAAAACAGCACGCCTGCTTCCAGCAATTCCTCTGGCGACATTGGGAGCTTGCGTCGAGCCAAATCGCCACGGCCAAACAGTGACGCGATGCCGTGCGACATCGACCAGATGTGAAGCGCCATCATCAGCGCAGGCGGACGCGGAACACCAGGAGGCGACAGCGCCACCAGCCGCTCAGACGCAGCGCGAATAATCGCAAAGGCCCGCTCGCTTGCCATCAATAGCGATGGGTTTGCATCGAGCGGAAGCCCGGATTCGAACATCGCAGAATAATAGCTCGGATGTTCCCGCGCGAAAGCAAGATAGGCCTTGCCCACGCGCGGAAATGCCGTTGGCGTATCAGGCCGCCCATCATCCCACGCCGCCGACAGCATTGCTTCGAAAAGCTCGAAACCTTGCTGGGCAATGCTGGACAGCAATTCATCGCGATCGCGGAAGTGACGATACGGCGCCGCCGGACTGACACCAGCCGCACGCGCGGCCTCGGCGAAGGTGAATCCCCCCGGTCCCTTTTCGGCAATCAGGTCCAGCGCGGCCTGCACCAACGCTTCCTTCAAATTGCCATGATGATAACCGCGCTCAGTGCGGTCACGTTCCTTGCGCCAGCTCATGTGAATGAGTTTAACATAAATTGCGTGGCGCGTCATCACGCAAAGCCATGATGCAAAGCATGATGCATAAGCCCTGCGCCACGCGAGAAATGAAAATATCAGAGATCCTGATCGGCTTTCATCGCGATGCGCAGTGCTTTCGGGATCGGTCGCGCGCGACCATCCGACACAAACGCCACTTTCACCCGTGCCTCGAGCAGGAGATCATCGCCGCGCCGCACCTCTTGCCCCAGCGTGATCGACGCGCCTCTAACTTCCAGCGGCGATGTCACGATATCGAGCACATCGTCCATGCGCGCGGGCTTCAAATATTCGATCTGCATCGCACGCACGACAAACGCAAAGCCCAGTGCTTCGCTCTCGACTTCAGCGAACAGTGCATGCTGGTCAGCACCAAGCAGCCGCAGATAATTGGTGCGGCCCCGCTCCATGAAGCGCAGGTAATTGGCGTGATAGACAATGCCGGTGAAATCGGTGTCTTCGTAATAGACACGGATCTGCATGATATGTTTGCCATCGACGATCATGCCATCGAGAGAGGGCCGGGAATGATCAGCCATTGTCATTCATCCTCACCCTGACTGAACATCCCAAATTGCGCCGGATCGCGCGCAGGTTCAGCTAGCCCTAGATGCTTGAAGGCATGCGACGTCAAAAGCCGTCCACGCGGCGTTCGTTGCAAATAACCGCACTGAATAAGAAACGGCTCGATGATGTCCTCAATGGCATCGCGCGGCTCTGACAACGCCGCCGCCATGGTTTCAACGCCGACAGGTCCGCCGCCATAGTTCAACGCAATAGTCGTGAGATAGCGCCGGTCCATCGCATCGAGGCCAGCCTTGTCGACCTCCAACGCGCCGAGCGCATTATCGGCGATCTTGCGGTCGATGGCACTTGCGTCCGCAGCGGAAGCGAAATCGCGCACCCGGCGCAAGAGCCGCCCTGCGATGCGCGGTGTGCCGCGCGCACGGCGTGCAATTTCATTGGCGCCGTCAGCGGTCATCCCGATGTTGAGCACGCGCGCCCCGCGGGTGACGATCTTTTCCAGCTCCTGCTCCGTGTAGAAATTCAACCGAACCGGAATGCCAAAGCGATCGCGCAGCGGATTGGTCAAAAGCCCCGCGCGTGTTGTCGCGCCAACCAGCGTAAACTTCGCAAGTTCAATCTTCACTGAGCGCGCCGCAGGTCCTTCACCGATCATGAGATCAAGCTGAAAGTCTTCCATCGCAGGATAGAGGACTTCTTCAACTGCCGGACTCAGTCGATGGATTTCATCGATAAACAATACATCGCGCTCTTCGAGATTTGTCAGTAGCGCCGCGAGATCGCCCGCCTTCGCAATCACCGGGCCGGAGGTGGCGCGAAAACCAACACCCAGTTCGCGCGCGACGATCTGCGCCAGCGTCGTTTTGCCCAATCCAGGAGGCCCGACGAACAGCACATGATCGAGCGCCTCGTTACGCTTGCGCGCGGCTTCAATGAAAATCGAGAGGTTGGCGCGCGCCTGTTGTTGACCTACGAATTCCGACAGGTTCTGCGGACGCAACGATGTATCGCCGATATCATCGGCGCGCCGTTCGGGTGTGACGATACGAGGCGTGGTCATGACGCACTCACTTGGCCAGTTCCTTCAGCCCGAGGCGAATAAGCAGCGCGGTCTCAGCATCCTCGCCTGCGTTGCGCGCGACACTGGCGATAGCAGATGCTGCCTGCGGCTGGCCGTAGCCGAGATTGACCAGCGCAGAGATCGCATCCGCCACAGGGCGCGGCGCGCGGTTGTCGTCGAGCGCACCGGACAGGCGCATGACCGCTGGATCAATGTTCGCGAATGCAGGTGCCTTGTCCTTGAGTTCAGTGACAATGCGCTCGGCAACTTTTGGACCCACACCCGGCGTGCGCGCAACGGCAGCCTTGTCGCGCAGTGCAATCGCATTCGCCAGATCGGCGGGCGGCAAAGTACTTAGCACTGCAAGCGCGACCTTCGCGCCAACACCCTGCACTGTCTGCAAGAGCCGAAACCATTCGCGCTCCACGTCGGTTCGGAACCCGAACAGCTTGATCTGATCCTCGCGCACATAGGTCTCAATAGACAAGACTGCCGCTTCACCCGGCGGCGGCAAGGCCTGCAAGGTGCGGGCCGCACAATGCACCTGATAGCCGACACCGGACACATCGAGGACCACATAATCCTCGGCATAGGAATCAATAAGGCCTTTCAGCTTGCCGATCATGCGTTGGCCATTTTCATTTTCAGCAACAGGCTCTGGCGGTGATGTGCGTGCGTGATGGCAATGGCGAGAGCGTCGGCTGCATCCGGCGTTTGCGGATCGGCTTTCGGCAACAGCATCTTCAGCATGACTTGAATCTGGTTCTTGTCGGCGTGGCCCGCGCCAACCACGGTCTTCTTCACCTGATTGGGTGCATACTCTGCAACCAAAATCCCGAATTGCGCCGGCGCCAGCATGGCAACTCCGCGCGCCTGTCCAAGTTTCAGCGTTGAAGCACCATCCTTGTTGACAAAAGTCTGCTCGACAGCCGCCTCCATAGGCTTGAACTCACCCAACACGCGAACAAGACCCTCATGAATAGCGAGCAGCCGTTCCGCCAGCTCGGATGTCTCATCGGATTCCACCGACCCGCAGCCAACATAGATCAGCCGGTTACCTTCGACATCGATGATGCCCCAGCCCGTTCGGCGCAGGCCCGGATCAATTCCCAGAATGCGGACAGGTGTGCGAATCGGAAGCGGTGTCATGCGCCATTGATAGCGCCGCAGGGCCTGTAAGCCCATACGTTCTGACGCTCAAATGATCCACTGTCAGGCGCCCATTTTGGCCGCGAGCGCATCCGATACCTCGAAATTGGCATAAACGTTCTGAACATCGTCGTGCTCGTTCAACAGATCGAGCAGTCTGAACAGCTTTTCGCCAGTCTCGTCATCGACCATGATGGTGTTTTGCGGCTTCCAGGTCAGCGCCGCCTTGCGCGGCTCGCCGAACTTCGCCTCCAGCACTTTGGCGACGTCGCGAAAAGTATCCGGCGAGGCAAAAATTTCATGCCCGGTTTCGCTCGACGACACATCCTCCGCGCCAGCTTCAATGGCGGCCTCCAGCATCGCATCGGCGGATGCAACCTTCGCATCGTATTCGATGACGCCAAGGCGATCGAACATGAATGCAACCGAACCCGTTTCGCCAAGGTTGCCGCCGGACTTCGTGAAATATGAGCGGATGTCGGATGCGGCGCGATTGCGGTTGTCGGTCAACGCTTCGACAATCACTGCGACGCCACCGGGACCATAGCCCTCGTAGCGAATCTCATCATAGTTCTCACCCTCACCGCCGAGGGCTTTCTTGATGGCGCGTTCGATATTGTCTTTCGGCACATTTTCGGCACGCGCGGCAACTATCGCCAGACGCAAACGCGGGTTCATCGCGGGGTCCGGAGTTCCCAGTTTGGCGGCCACGGTGATTTCGCGCGCCAGCTTGCCGAACAACTTGGACCGCATCGCATCTTGGCGGCCCTTGCGGTGCATGATGTTCTTGAATTGGGAATGGCCGGCCATACGGATTCTCTCAAGCGTCAGAATAAATATCGGAAGGAATGAGCTGGCAGCTTATAGCGCAAGCTTGCGGGCAGGTTTAGGCCCACATGCTGAAAATTTAAAGTGGGAGCGACAATTTTTGCGGCGATCAGCTAGGAAACCGCAATGAATGATCAATCGCGCGGGATGAGCCATCCCGCGCAATTGCAAATTTCACCACATCATCAAAGCGTAGTCTGCGCAGGCGTTGGGATAAAATGATATCCGTCGCCTTGCTTCACCAGATTGCCAATGCCGGGCCATGGGAAATGATAAGCCAAAAGTGGCAGGCTTTGCGCGACCAGCATGTCGAACACGCGGATCCGCGTTGCCGCGCCTTGCTTGGCATCCGTATCGAAAGCAAATTCGACTTTGGGATGGGCAAGCGTCAGTACATGGTGGTGCGCCAGATCAGCAGTGACACAAAGCGTCTGCCCCTTCGACGTAATCATGAAAATTGAATGGCCAACGGTATGTCCTGGCGCTGACATGACCTGCACACCCGGCACGATCTCAGCGCCATCCTTAAGGAAAACAAGACGATCGCGATTGGGGAGCAATTGCTTGCGCGTCGGTTCAATAAAACTTGCTAACTGGGGGATCGAACTCTTGGTTTCGTCAGTCCAGAAATTGAAATCTGCTTCCGACACATAAATCTGCGCATTCGGGAAATTGCGCGAGCCATCATCAGCCATCAAGCCCCAGCAGTGATCGGGATGCGCATGCGTTAGCACAACAGCATCGATATCGTTCCGATCAACACCCAGTGCCTTCAGGTTAGCCAGCAGCCGTCCTACTTTTGGCCCAAAGATTTTGGCGCTGCCTGAGCCTACATCGAACAGAACAAGTTTGCCGCCCGTATCCAGCAGTAAGACATTCTCTTCGAGGGACACATTGTCTGCAGGGAGAAAATTGTCTTTCAGCGTCTTGTCGATGATGTCCTGCGGAATGCCGTTGAAAAGCTCTGTTTTTGCGGGCCCTAAAAACAATTCTCCGTCAGAGACAATAGCGGCTTCGATATCACCGACCTTAAAACGATAAAACGCAGGTGCCTGCATAGGGGTCAAAGTTCCTTTGGCTATTGAGGGCCTAACGGCCAATCCACTGACAACACTGCTTGCTGTGATGAGCGATGCGCCTGCGAGTAAAGTGCGACGAGAGAATCCTGGGCGTATCATGGCAAAATTCCTTCTTTGAATACGGGCCGTCTTTTTGCTGTTCTATAATAGACAAGAATAGACAGGCGTCTAAACCAGACCAATTGAAAGTTGTAAGTTTAGCAATAAGAGCTAACTCCAAAAATTCGGGACCGACGGCTCAAGTAATGGACCGATCCGCACCGCCGCGACGTGGCGGGCAAGGCCGGTGGCATCATCCGTGTCCACCGCAATTCCGCTCAATGTTGCTTTGCCGCCTGCAGGCTCGAAACGTCCCGCCGGGTAGCCGCGCAGGAAGCGGCCAAGTGGCTCGTCACGCTCCATCCCGATGATGGATTCATAATCACCGGTCATGCCTGCATCCGTCATGTAAGCAGTGCCCCGTGGCAGAATACGATGATCCGATGTCGGCACATGGGTGTGCGTTCCGACCACGAGGCTGGCACGTCCATCGCAAAAATATCCGATTGCCTGTTTCTCGCTGGACGCCTCGCCATGAAAGTCCACGACCACAGCATCGACTGCCTCACGCAACCGACACGCATTCAATTCGCGATCGATGGTCGTGAATGGATCGTCGGAAGGTTGCATGAAAACACGGCCAATGGCGTTGATGACCAGCGCGCGTTTTCCATTCCTTGTCTCCACCAGCGCCGCACCGCGTCCCGGCGTTCCCACCGGAAAATTGACCGGCCGGATCAACCGCGGCGCACGCTCGATAAACACCAGCGCCTCGCGTTGATCCCAGGCATGATTGCCTAGCGTGATTGCATCTGCGCCGAGATCAAGCAGTTCCTGATAGATCGCCTCGGTAATGCCGAACCCGCCCGCCGCATTCTCGCCGTTCACCACCACCAGCTCGAGTTTCCAGTCGCGGATCAGACTGGGCAGAATATCCGCAACAGCCGTGCGACCGCTGCGCCCCACTACATCGCCTACAAAAAGAATTCGCACTTTACAGGTCCCGGAAATCGAGGATGTCGCGCTCCGTTAGCACGAGATCGAGGCGTTCGTCGTGGGCTGATGAAGGCACATCGGCGATTTCCTGGACCGCGAAAGCTATTCCAATAGCTATTATGGGCTTCGATTTACGCAGAATTTGCAGCGTCCGATCGTAATAACCTGCACCATAACCAATGCGATGACCGGCGCGGTCAAATGCCGCGAGCGGCACCAGCACAATATCCGGCTGCATCTCGCTCGCCTCAACGGACGGCTCTAAAATTCCGTAAGCACCCCGCACCAGCGGGGCGTCTGCCGTCCATGCACGAAAAATCAGTGGCTGATCGTCGCCGGCAATCACGGGCAGCGCCAATGACGCCCCTTGATCGGCAAATGTACGCATCAACGGCAATGGATCGATTTCGCTACGCACAGGGGAGAAGCCAGCCACAATGATGTCTGGCGACAGCGCGACAGGAACGCGATGCAACGCAAGTGCCCGCGCAGCATCGGAGCGTTGTTCGGTGCTGAGCGTATCGCGTCGCGCAAGCGCGAGAGCACGCAACGCCGCCTTGGAAAATTGGGTGGAATCGAGAGCCATCAATCACCGTAACTCTTTCACTGTCCCCTGAGCGAGGAAATGAAAAGCGCTATCGGCCATGATTGCAAGTTCATGATTGCAAGTTTGAGTGCGAAGCCGCAATCGCCGTTGGAGCACTCGATCCCGGAGTCCCTACGCTAGTAGGTGGGCACCGTGTGCCCGGATCCACGGACCCGGCCAGGGACAGTTCCCTTGAGAATCGATAAGGCCCCGGAGATATTATGGCTCCTGACGCACGATGCAGCCTCGCCCCATCAATGTAGCCGCGTTATCAGCCCGCCGCCAGCATCCTTCGAAAAATGATTGACACAAAGTCAACGATTCCACGCACTCTAGACAGGATTGGACTATTTCTGCCCAACATCCATTTTTCGCAATAAACGACACTCTAGCCGATTGCCGTTCCAACACCTTCCGGGCGATGGAGCAATCGTGTCATCTTCTCAATGCGATCAGACGCGGAATTCAACGCATTGGCGACAACAACCTGCGTGGTGCGGGCGCGGTCGGCGGCAATAGCACGAACATCACGCAACGCGACGAGTTCATCCTCGAAGCCACGCATACGCTGCTCGGCATCAACCAACTCATCGGCAACAGTCAGTGCTGCCATCACGGTGAGCCGCTGGTCGCCAATCTCGCCGAATTTCTCACGCAGCCTCGCTACTCGCGCATCAAAGTTTTCCGCCAGTTGCAGCAGCCGGGACTCCTGTCCCTCCTCGCAAGCCATCCGATATTGTCTTTGATTAATCGTCACATTGATGTGGTTCATGATGGCTCTCCGGCATCGATAACGGAGCGAATGGTACCGATGGCAACATCCAGCCGTTCAGCGATCTCACGATTGGTACGCTCCAGCGCGCGCGAGCGCACCAGCGTACCATCGAGCTCATGGGCGAGCCGCGAACGGTCTGCTCCCAGGGACTGAATGCGCGCGGCCAGTTCATCTTCACCGCGACCTGCCTCAAGCCACTGCTCTACAGCCTCCTCCAGTGAATCGAGAGCGGTAGCCAGCCGTCGCGTTGCGGCCTCAACATCGCTCTGCCCAGGCATCGCGAATTCAAGGTGGGTGGAACCGTTGGATCTGTGATCGTTCACGCGAGCAATGAACCTTGTGAGTGGGCAGCCAATAGGAATAGACCGTTAAGTGAATGGCTCCCAAAGGGATTTCGTTCTGCCGACAGCAAAAAACCCAACTCGGCAAGCATTTAGACGCTGAAATTTACGTCCCTTGCCAAGTCCGTGCAACGCCAGCCGGAAGCTATGCACTGTTATGCGCAAACACGGCGGCGTCATGGCCTTGACGCCCTTGGACTCCGGCAAAAGCAGATGCTATCCACCTCACTTAATGACGGTTTTTGACCGTATTCCGCGCTTCGAAGGCGGCACGGGCATTCCACAGACATTGAATTCAGGTGAGTACTCCATGACTTCCAAGGTCGAGACGTTGCGCGTTGATCATTCCCGCATGGCCAATGCGATCCGGGCCCTCGCCATGGATGCCGTCGAGAAGGCCAAGTCCGGCCATCCCGGCCTGCCGATGGGCACCGCCGACATTGCAACCGTTCTGTTCACCCAATTCCTGAAATTCGACGCGAAGGTTCCAAACTGGCCTGACCGCGACCGTTTCGTGCTCTCTGCCGGTCACGGCTCGATGCTGCTCTATGCCATTTTGTATTTGACCGGCAACGAGGCGATGACGCTCGATCAGATCAAGAATTTCCGTCAACTCGGTTCGCTCACCCCAGGCCATCCGGAAAATTTCATCACTCCCGGCATCGAGACCACCACCGGTCCGCTGGGTCAGGGCATTGCCACTGCGGTTGGTATGGCGCTGGCGGAACGTCACATGGCGGCGGGTTTCGGCAATGATCTCGTCGATCACCACACTTACGTGCTGGCATCCGATGGCGACCTGATGGAAGGCATCAGCCAGGAGGCCATTGCATTTGCTGGCCATCTCAAACTCAACAAGCTGATTGTCCTGTTCGACGACAACGGCATCTCGATCGATGGCGCAATCTCGCTGTCGGACTCGGTCGATCAAGTGAAACGTTTCGAGGCCGCGGGCTGGGCCGCCACACGCATCGACGGCCACGATCCCAAGGCCATCGCGGATGCCCTCACCCGCGCCCAAACATCCGACCGTCCAACCTTGATCGCATGCAAGACCGTGATTGGCTTCGGTGCGCCGAACAAAGCAGGTTCTGAGAAATCGCACGGCTCCCCGCTCGGCGCGGATGAAATCGCCGGTGCCCGCAAAAATCTTAAGTGGGACTCGCCTCCGTTCGAAATTCCCACTGACATTCTCGATGCATGGCGCGCAGCGGGATCGCGTGGCGCCAAGGTGCGCGAAGCCTGGAACAAAACGCTGGCGGCGAAGGACGCAAGCGCGCGTGTGGAATTCGAGCGCCGGATGAAGGGCGATCTTCCCATGAAGGCCCTCGTTGAGGCTGTCGCCACGATGAAGGCCGCGCTTGCCGCAAGTCCAAAGGATATCGCGACCCGCACTGCGTCAGAACATGCGCTGGAAGTACTCTGCGCGGCGGTGCCAGAAATGGTTGGTGGCTCGGCCGATTTGACCGGCTCCAACAACACCCGCGTAAAGGGCATGGTTGCGATCTCCGCCAATAACTACGGCGGACGCTATGTCAACTACGGCATCCGCGAACATGGCATGGCCGCTGCAATGAACGGCATGACGCTGCATGGTGGCGTGATCCCTTACTCCGGCACGTTCCTGGTGTTCTCCGATTACCTGCGCCCGGCGCTGCGGCTTGCGGCATTGATGGGTGAGCGGGTGATCCATGTTCTGACCCACGATTCCATCGGCCTTGGCGAAGATGGGCCAACCCATCAGCCCGTCGAACATCTGGCAGCCATGCGGGCGATACCGAACTGCAACGTGTTCCGCCCCTGCGATACGGTGGAGACGCTGGAATGCTGGCAGCTGGCGATTGAGGCGAAGGATCGCCCAAGTGTATTGGCATTGACCCGCCAAAATCTTCCGCAGCTCCGGCTCACCAACGACGCTGACAACAAATCAGCTGCCGGCGCCTATGAAATCTCCAAGGCCGACGGCGAGGCCAAGGTTTCGATCTTCGCCTCCGGTTCGGAAGTTTCGCTAGCGGTGGAGGCACAAAAACTGCTCTCCGCGCAGGGTATTCCAACCCGGGTGGTTTCGGTCCCCTGCATGGACCTGTTGCTGGAGCTGCCCGCCGCCCAGCGTGAGTCCATCATCGGCAAGGCCCCGATCAAGGTCGGGGTCGAAGCCGCGATCCGCCAGGGCTGGGATGCCATTATCGGCTCTGACGGCATTTTCGTCGGCATGAGCGGCTTCGGCGCCAGCGCCCCTTACAAGGAGCTTTACAAGCACTTCGGCATTACCCCCGAAGCTTTGGTGGAGGCCGTTCAGGCCCGGCTGAAGCGCTCGTAACCTTATGTATCGTTGACCGCTTTGGTACATTGCATCAAGACGTCATTCGGGGCAAAAACCGCCCCGAAGATCGATTGAAGCCATCGATTTATGAATTTTGAGGAGAGTGCGCATGGCAGTCCGGGTCGCTATCAATGGATTTGGCCGCATTGGCCGCAATATTTTGCGGGCCATCCATGAAGCCAAGCGCACGGATATTCAGGTTGTCGCCATCAATGATCTCGGACCTGTCGAGACCAATGCCCACCTGCTCCGTTACGATTCCGTCCATGGACGTTTCCGGGCACAGTGACCATCGAAGGCGACTCGATCAACCTCGGCAACGGCAAGATCAAAGTCACCGCTGTGCGCGATCCCGCGACACTGCCGTGGAAAGATCTTGGCATCGATATCGCGCTCGAATGCACCGGCATTTTTAGCGCCAAGGCCAAGGCCTCCGCCCACCTCACTGCGGGTGCCAAGCGCGTGCTGGTCTCGGCGCCTTCCGACGGTGCGGATGCAACCATCGTCTATGGTGTCAACCACACCATCCTTTCAAAAGACCATCTTGTGGTCTCGAACGGCTCTTGCACTACGAACTGCCTCGCGCCCGTCGCCAAGGTGCTGAATGACACGGTCGGCATCGAGACCGGTTTTATGACCACGATCCACGCTTACACTGGCGACCAGCCTACGCTGGATACCATGCATAACGATCTCTATCGTGGCCGTGCGGCGGCGATGTCGATGATTCCGACCTCGACCGGCGCTGCGAAGGCAATCGGTCTCGTGCTTCCCGAACTGAACGGCAAGCTCGATGGCGTCTCTATCCGCGTGCCGACGCCAAACGTGTCGGTGATCGACCTCAAGATCGTCGCCAAAAGAGCAACCACCAAGGACGAGATCAACGACGCTATCAAGCGCGCAGCCGCGCAGGAACTGAAGGGCATTCTCGGCACCACCAGCGAGCCGAATGTCTCCATCGACTTCAATCATGATGCACATTCATCGACTTTCGCCTTTGACCAAACCAAGGTTCAAAATGGCACGTTGGTGCGCGTGCTGTCGTGGTACGACAATGAATGGGGCTTCTCCAACCGCATGGCCGACACAGCGGTCGCAATGGGCAAGCTGATCTAATCACCGACACCTAAGTTATTGTAACGAGTTCTGATGTCTGGATTCCGTACCCTCGATGACGTCGACGTAAAGGGCAAGCGCGTCTTGCTTCGCGTCGACCTCAACGTGCCGATGGACAATGGCCGCGTCTCCGATACCACAAGACTTGAACGCATTACGAAAACCATCATCGAAATCGCCGAGAAAGGCGGCAGGGTCATCCTGCTTTCCCATTTCGGCCGTCCAAAGGGTGTCGACCCGCAGCAATCGCTCAAGTCCGTTGCTATAACGCTGGGCTACGTCCTGCGCCGCCATGTCGCCTTCGCCGCCGATTGCGTCGGCAAGATTGCCGAGACGGCTGTCAGCGCCCTCAAGGACGGCGAGATTCTTTGTCTCGAAAACACCCGCTTTCATGCCGGTGAAGAAAAAAACGATCCCGCGTTTGTGGCGCAACTCGCGAAGCTCGGCGACATCTGGGTCAATGATGCTTTTTCCTGCGCGCACCGCGCCCATGCCTCCACTGAAGGTCTCGGCCATAAGCTGCCAGGCTATGCCGGGCGGACCATGCAGGCTGAGCTTGACGCGCTGACCCAGGCGCTCGAAGCACCAACCCACCCCGTGATCGCGATCATCGGCGGCTCCAAGGTTTCGACCAAGCTCGATCTTCTGGAAAATCTTGTCACCAAGGTCGATGCACTGGTGATCGGTGGCGGCATGGCCAACACCTTCCTGCATGCGCAGGGCATTAACGTCGGCAAGTCATTATGCGAAAAGAATCTCGCGTCCACCGCGCTGCGCATTCTGGAAAAAGCTGAACATGCAAACTGCGCCATTATCCTGCCGGTGGATGCCATGGTCGCATTCCACTTTGAAGCGAATGCACCCTCGCATGCCTATGGCCTCGATGCCATTCCACATGACGGCATGATTCTCGATGTCGGCCCGCTGTCGCAAGAACGCATTCAGGCGGCCATCGACGACGCCGCCACGCTGGTCTGGAATGGACCGTTAGGGGCCTTCGAGCTGGCCCCGTTCGATCGTGGCACCGTGCTGGCGGCACGACATGCCGCCGCTCGTTGCAAAGCAGGCAAGCTGATTTCTATCGCAGGCGGTGGCGATACTGTTGCAGCATTAAACCATGCAGGCGTCAGCCGCGATTTTACCTATATTTCAACCGCTGGCGGTGCCTTCCTCGAATGGATGGAAGGAAAACCATTGCCCGGCGTCGAAGTCTTAAGGCAAAAATGATGCGCGCTCCTCTTGCATACAATGCCTGTAATATTGCTGCGGAACCTGCGTTGCCGCCTCTGAATTATCTCAATCGATCCTTTCAATTCACATCCGACATTTGCAGGAGATCTCGATGAATCTCACCGACCTCAACAAGATTGCACAGGCCCTGGTCGTGCCTGGCAAGGGCATTCTTGCCGCAGATGAATCGTCCGGCACGATCAAGAAGCGGTTCGACGCGATCGGCACGGAATCGACGGAAGACAGCCGTCGCGACTATCGCGAAATGATGTTCCGCGCGAAGGACGCAATGTCGAAATATATCTCAGGCGTCATCCTCTATGATGAAACCATCTGGCAGAAGGCCAAGGACGGCACGCCGCTGGTGAACCTGATCGAACAGACCGGCTCTATTCCTGGAATCAAAGTCGACGAGGGCGTGCAACCGCTTCCCAACTGCCCCGGTGAAACCATCACAGTCGGCCTCGACAAACTCGCGGATCGTTTGAAAAAATATTACGATCAGGGTGCGCGCTTTGCAAAATGGCGCGCGGTGATCGATATCGGCCAAGGCATCCCAAGCTACGCGGCAATCCACACCAACGCACACGCGCTGGCGCGCTACGCGGCGCTCTGTCAGGCGGCCCAGATTGTGCCAATCGTCGAACCGGAAGTTCTGATGGACGGCGATCACGACATCGATCGCTGTTATGAGGTGACGCAGTTCGTTCTCAAGCAAACATTCCAGGAATTGTACTATCAAAAGGTCGCGCTCGAGGGGATGATCCTGAAGCCAAACATGGCGGTGCCCGGCAAAAAAAGCGCGAAGCAGGCTTCGGTTCAGGACGTCGCGGAAAAAACTGTCCGGCTTTTAAAGGACTGTGTGCCAGCGTCTGTGCCGGGAATTGCATTCCTGTCGGGCGGGCAGTCGGACGAGAATGCCACGGCACATCTCGATGCGATGAACAGGATCGGTGGATTGCCATGGAAGTTGACCTTCTCCTATGGCCGCGCACTGCAAGCGGCACCGCAGAAGGCATGGTCGGGGAAGTCTGAAAATGTACCGGCAGCACAGCAGGCTTTTACCCATCGCGCGCATATGAACGCACTTGCGAGCAAGGGCGAATGGCAGTCTGAACTGGAAAGCAAGCGGGCAGCTTGAATCTCTTTTACTTCGAAGCCATGAGCTCGAGGAGTGTACGATCACATGGCTTCTAAAAAGAACGCTCCGATCCCGCCCCGTCCGGCACCGCAACTCTATCTCGCAACGCCGCTTGTTGCCGATCCCACGACGCTGCGCGAGAGCCTGCCGGCGCTGCTTGGCAGTGCCGATATTGCCGCCGTGCTGCTTCGGTTAGAGCCGGCGGATGAACGCACCCTGATCCAGCGCATCAAGGCACTCGCGCCCACGATTCAGAATGCGGGAGCAGCACTCCTGGTGGACGGGCATTTTGAAATCGTCGCGCGTGCAGGCGCGGACGGCGCAAATGTCAGCGACGTCACCGCTATGCAGGAGGCGATGCCGACGCTGAAACCGGATCGCATCCTCGGTGTCGGCGGGTTAGAGACACGACACGATGCCATGGTCGCAGGCGAAGCCGAGGTGGACTATGTGCTGTTTGGCGAGCCCAACAAGAATGGTGAACGGCCATCAAAGGAAGCAATCTTTGAACGCCTGCAATGGTGGGCGGAAGTGTTTGAGGCGCCATGCGTTGGCTTTGCCGCAACGCTGGACGAAGCAGGCCTGTTCGCAGAGTCTGGTGCCGAATTTATTATGCTTGGCGATTTTATCTGGCAGGATGTGCGAGGGCCGCAGGCCGCGCTGATCGACGCCAGCCGCACCATCACGCACCATTATGACAAGGCGTTCGGCGAAGCGAAGGTGACGCTGTGAAGGTGACGCTGTAATGACAGCTCTGCGCCCGGCATCGATTGCGGCGATCCTGGGATCGATTGCGCTATCGACAAACACAAACGCGCAAACATCATTCACGCCGCCTTCAACTGGACAAACCTCACCTGCACCCAAAGCTGTCAAGTCTCCGGCGAGTTCTCCGAAGAAGAAAGAGGCTGCACCAACAGCAGCCTCCAAGGATGATCCAAACGCCGATCTGGCCTATGGCGCATACCAGCAAGGACTTTACCTCACTGCCTTCGACATCGCGAACAAGCGCGTCAAAGAGTTGGGCGATCCGAAATCGATAACTCTTCTTGGCGAGCTTTACGCCAATGGACTTGGCATCAAGCGTGACGATGCGAAGGCTGCTGAATGGTACAAACAAGCCGCTGACCGCGGTGATCGCGAGGCGATGTTCGCGCTTGCCATGTTGAAAATTGCCGGACGCGGCGGCCAGCCCAATCGTGAGGAGGGCGCGAAACTTCTCGCCTCATCCGCGAAACTCGGCAAGGCGGCGGCCTCCTACAATCTCGGCTTGCTCTATCTTGAGGGCCAGATATTCCCCCAAGATCTGCCCCGCGCCGCCGAACTGTTCCGCCATGCCGCTGATGCTGGCAACGCCGAGGCGCAATACGCCTTGGCGACCTTTTACAAGGAAGGCCGTGGCGTCGAAAAGAATCTCGTGGAAGCGGCCCGGCTGATGCGCGCGGCCGCGATGGTCGACAACACCGACGCCGCAGTCGAATACGCCATTGCGCTTTACAACGGCAGTGGCACCCCGCGAGATGTGCCCACTGCAGTCGCTATGCTGAACCGTACCGCGCGGCAGAACAGTCCTATTGCCCAGAACCGCCTGGCGCATGTTCTGATTTCAGGACAGGGCGTCCCGATGGACAAGGTCAACGGCTTTAAATGGCATCTGATTGCGAAAACAGCCGGCAACAGCGATCCAGCTCTGGACGCACAATTCGCCGCATTACCGGCTGAAGAGCGCAAAAAAGCTGAGGATGCTGCCAGGAAATGGTTCGGCACCAAGTAGCGTCCAATTAACGTCACGGACTTATAACCCTTGACGCCACTGGGCTTTGACGCCAAAGCATCCCACAACCTCTCTCCCCCGATCATTATACAGTCGAGCCATGCTTCATTCAGCCCTCATCAATGTCATGGTTAAGGCCGCCCGCCGCGCTGGCCGCAGTCTCAAGCGCGATCTCGGCGAAATTGAAAATTTGCAAGTCTCGCTGAAAGGGCCGGCAAATTTTGTCACCGCCGCCGACAAGCGCGCTGAAGAAATGCTCTATGACGACCTTACGAAAGCACGGCCAGGTTATGGCTTTATCGGCGAGGAAGGCGGCAATCGCGAGGGCACCGATACATCGAGCACGTGGATCGTCGACCCGCTGGATGGCACCACGAATTTTCTCCATGGCATTCCGCAATTCGCGATCTCGATCGGCTTGCAACGCGAAGGCGTGATCGTCGCGGGTGTGATCTACAATCCGGCCAACGACGAACTTTATATTGCTGAACGTGGCAAGGGCGCGTTCCTCAACGATCAGCGCCTGCGCGTGGCGGGTCGTCAGAAGCTTGATAATTGCGTGATCGCCTGCGGATTGCCGCATATCGGACGCGGTGATCATGAATTGTCACGCATTGAGATGGCGGCATTGCAGCCCAAGGTCGCGGGTCTTCGGCGCTTTGGCGCAGCCTCGCTTGATTTTGCATTCGTTGCCGCAGGCCGTCTTGACGGCTACTGGGAACGTAATCTCAAACCCTGGGACATCGCGGCGGGATTGATTATGGTGCGCGAATCTGGCGGGATTGTCAGCGACATCGAAGGCGGCGACAGCATGCTTGCCACCGGCAATATTGTTTGCGGCAACGACAGCATTCACCGCGAGTTGGTCAGCATTCTTAAACCGCTGGGCTGAGACGTTGGAGCTGAGACGTTGGAGCTGAGGCAAAGCCTCCTCACGACCATCCTTTGTCCAAAATGATGGATTAGTATTTGGCTGGTGCAAAATCATCCGGTCAAGCGCCTTTTATCCCGCCTCCGCTGTGCCATACTGGTGATCGATACTTGTCCCGCACAAGGAACGATGCCGCATGGCACCACATATTGCCTCCCACGCCGCTCCCGAAGAGATCGCTGCAACGAAACTTTCATCGCCACGCATTTTCCTGGTTCGGATGCTTGTGTTCCTGATCCTGTGCGGATTGCTGCTGGTGGTGCTCTACAAACAGATTTGGGCAGCGTTTCTCGCCAATCCCGGGCTCAACGCATTGATCTTCGCAGTGCTGGCCATCGGCATCCTGCTGTCCTTCCGGCAAGTCCTCCGCCTCTCCCCCGAAGTGTCGTGGGTAAACCATTTCCGCATTTCCGATCCCGGCCTGGCCATCGACCGCCGCCCGGTCCTGCTGGCTCCGATGGCCGCGATCCTCAGCCATCGCACCAGCGGGCGCCTGAGCATCTCGCAACAGACCATGCGGCATCTTCTGGATTCCATCGCTACCCGCCTTGATGAGGCCCGCGACATCTCGCGCTACATGACCGGGCTTCTCGTATTCCTGGGCCTGCTCGGCACCTTCTGGGGTTTGATCGAAACCGTCGGTTCGGTTGGTAAGGTGATCGAAGGATTGAAAGTCGGCGGCGATGCCGGCTCGGTATTCGATACGCTGAAGGAAGGCCTTGCCGCACCGCTGGCCGGCATGGGCATTTCATTCTCATCATCGCTGTTCGGCCTTGCCGGCTCGCTGATCCTTGGCTTCCTCGATCTGCAATCGAGTCAGGCACAAAACCGTTTCTACACCGACCTGGAAGACTGGCTTGCCGAAACCGTGCGGGAATATTCCGCGGATGGCCCGACCGGCAGTACACACGATTTAAACCCAATGATCGAACAACTGCGCAAGAGCATTGACGACATGGGATCCACCCGCGCCTCAACCGCAGCAATGGCCAATCTCGCGGAGGCCATTCAGGGTCTTGTCAATCACATGCACACCGAACAGCAGATGATCCGGGAATGGGCCGATGGCCAGGGCGAACAAAATCGCGAGATCAAAAAGCTTCTGGAACGTCTGGCGCGCGAGCCAGAAAATAACTGATGCGAGAAATAACTGACGCGAATGAATTGAGATGAATTCAGTCGCTGATTATAAGGATTGCCTGCATGGCGCTTTCGCGTTCCCGTCGCCACGATAGCGGCTTTAATTACTGGCCGGGATTTGTCGATGCGCTGTCTACGCTGGTGCTGGCCATCGTCTTTTTGCTGTCGGTATTTCTTGTTGTGCAATTTTTCCTGTCGCAGGAAGTCACAGGAAAGGACAAGGCACTCGAACGGCTGAATGCGCAGATCTTCCGGCTCAGCGAGCTGCTTTCGCTCGAAAAACTTGGCAAAGTTAATCTCGATGAGCAATTGACGCAGATGCGTGCCGGACTCATTTCCGCAGAAACCGAACGCGACCGCGTTAAGGGCCTCTATGATGGTCTTGCAGGGGCAGGCACCAACGCGGAAGGACGCGCCATCGAACTCGACAAGGCGCTGAACTCCGAAAAGCAGATTTCCGCGCGGGCACTGGCGCAGGTCGAGGTATTAAATCAGCAGATCAGCGCATTGCGCCGACAGCTTGCCACACTTGAAGAAGCGCTCGATGCCTCGGAAAAACGCGACAAGGAATCACAAGGCAAGATCGCCGATCTCGGGCAGCGGCTCAACATTGCGCTTGCTCAGCGGGTGCAGGAGCTGTCGCGGTATCGCTCCGAATTCTTCGGCCGTCTTCGTACTATTCTGGGTAACAGAGCTGACATCCGCGTTGTCGGTGACCGTTTCGTATTTCCTTCTGAGGTTTTTTTCGATACCGGACAGGCCCAATTGCTGTCTGATGGCCGCGATGAGCTTGAAAAACTGGCAACAGCTCTGGTCGATCTCGACAAACAAATCCCTAAAGAAATCGCCTGGGTCCTCCGCGTCGATGGTCATACCGACGTGCGTCCGATTTCCAGCCCGCAGTTCAAGTCGAACTGGGAATTATCCTCGGCACGCTCTATTTCGGTGGTGCAATATTTGATTTCGCTTGGTGTCTCGCCGCAGCGGCTGGTGGCCGCGGGCTTCGGAGAATTCCAGCCACTCAGATTCAGAGAAAACCGAAGATGCTTATCGGCGCAACCGCCGCATTGAATTGAAATTGACGGAGCGCTAAGCGTGCGCTTGCAAATATCGAAACCCACATGAGCGGGCACCGAGCGGACATGAGTGCCCATTTTCAGCTGCGGCCTTATCAGGAGAGCGACGAAGATGTCGTCATTGCGCTGTGGCAGCGCACCTGGCAGCTGGCCTATCCCGCCATCGACTTTGGCGCGCGTGTGGAGGGTTGGCGCGCACGCTGGCGCAATGAACTCGTACCTATCGCGGAAATTGTCGTCGCGGAGCGGGAAAGCACGATTATCGGCTTCGTCACGGTCGATGCAACCGGTTATCTCGATCAACTTGTGGTCGATCCCGACTCATGGGGTTCGGATCTCGGCAATATTCTGATTGCCGAAGCCAAGCGCATGGCACCTGAGCGGCCTTACGTTGCTGGTCAATAGCGATAATGCGCGCGCAATCCGCTTCTACACGCGCCATGGATTCATGCACACCCACGATGACGTCAATCCCGGATCGGGGCGGCGGGTCCACGGCATGAAATGGGCGCCGTGAGCCTGACTTACACGCCTTCGAATTGCAGGCGGGCGAGGCGCGCATAAAGCCCGTTCGCTGCAACCAGCGACGCATGCGTCCCTTGCTCAACGATACGCCCCCCTTCCATCACCATAATCCGGTCACATGACAACACCGTCGCGAGCCGGTGCGCGATCACCAGCGTGGTGCGATGGCTCATCAAATCTTCCAGCGCGGTTTGCACCAACGTTTCGCTTTCTGCATCGAGCGAAGACGTCGCCTCGTCCAGCAGTAATAACGGCGCATCGCGCAGGATTGCGCGCGCGATGGCGATACGTTGTCGCTGACCACCGGACAAAGTCACGCCGCGCTCTCCAAGCTGGGTTTCAAAACCAAGCGGCAAACGGCGGATGAATTCAGTGGCGTGCGCAAGATCGGCGGCCCGTTCGACTTCCGCATCTGTGGCATCGGGCCGACCAAAGCGGATATTGTCGCGCGCGTTCGCTGCAAACACCACGGAATCCTGCGGCACGAGGGCAATGCGTGAGCGCACGTCATGCGGATCAGCCTCCTGCACCGGCACACCATCAAAGAAAATCGAACCGCTCACCGGATCGTAGAAACGCAGCAAAAGGTGAAACAGCGTGCTCTTTCCCGCGCCCGAGGGTCCAACCACGGCGACCTTCTCGCCGGCACGTACAGAAAACGACACGCCATCGACAACAAATGTCTCAGGCCTCGTCGGATAGGCAAAGCGAACGTTGTCGAATGTCACGTCTGCGCGCGCGGGAACTGGCAGCGCGCGGGGATGAACAGGCGGCGCGATCGCAGGTTTGATGCGCAGAAGTTCAAACAGCCGCTCCGACGCGCCCGATGCCTGCATCACCTCACCCCAAACCTGGCTGAGCTCGCCAAGCGCACCTGCAGCAAACGCTGCATAAAGGATAAACTGTCCAAGGCGTCCGGCGGAAATCTGACTGGATAAAACGTCATGCGAGCCGATCCAGAAAATCGCCACCACGCTGGTGAAAATCATAAAAATCACGATGGCCGTGAGAAAGGCGCGGGCACGTGTTGAATGGCGTGCGGCCTCATAAGCGCGTTCGACCTCCTTGCCGAACCGCATTTCAGCGAGCCGTTCATTGGTGAATGCCTGCAGGGTACGAATCGCGCCGATCAGTTCTGATGCGTAGGAAGACGCCTCCGCCAGCGTATCCTGCGCACCGCGCGAAAGCTTTTGTACGCGACGGCCAAAAGCCACCAGCGGTATGACAATGAACGGAATAACCGCGAGCACAAAACCCGACAATTTCGGACTGGTCACAACCATCATGGCCGATGCGCCGACAAACAGCACGAAATTGCGCAGCGCGATCGAGACCGACGCACCGACTGCAGACTTGATTTGAGTCGTATCGGCGGTGAGACGCGACACAAGCTCACCGCTATGAGCTGCATCGAAAAACGAGGGCGACAAAAATATCAGATGTCTGAATACATCGCGCCGCAGGTCGGCGACAATCCGCTCACCAAGCGTGATCACGAGATAGTAGCGTAAAGCACTGGCAACCGCGAGCACCGCGACCACCGCGATCATCACCGCGAAATAGCTATTAATGAGCGCAATGCCTTCGGGGCTGAACCCAAAATCGATCATGCGCCGCACGGCAAGCGGTACGGCAAGCGTCGCTGTCGAAGCCACGATCAGCGCCACCAGCGCCGCCAGTGCCTGCCCCCGATAGCGGGCAACATAGGGCAGCAGGGCCAGCAACGGACGTAGCTTCAGCCCGCGAGAGGGCTTCCCGGGCACCGGAAGGCTCTGGCTGCGGACCAAGCCCTGCCTTTGGCGAGGGCTGAACCGGGGGGTGCTGCCGCGTCGCGGCTTCCGCCACTTGATCTTCCGCTTTGCCTGCTGCGCTCATTAAATCCGGCTACCCGCGTTGCTTGGAGGCCTTCAAATAGGCCCCGGCGAAGACGCTGGCAAATGAACCTCGGTGCTTGTCTCGGCGGCTGTCCTGCGATATAGAGCGTCCAAATCCGTCCCAAACATTATTGACCTGTGGGCGCCTGGCGCCAGAGGATTTGCCATGAAACCTGAAATTCACCCAGATTATCATACAATTAAGGTGGTTATGACCGATGGGTCCGAATACCTGACCCGGTCGACCTATGGCAAGGAAGGCGACACGCTGAACCTGGACATCGATTCCAAGTCGCATCCGGCCTGGACCGGTGGCCAGCAGCAAATGCTGGACCGCGGTGGCCGCGTATCCCGTTTCCAGAAGAAGTTTTCAGGCTTCCTCAAGAAGGATTGATCGTCCTTTTCACGTCGATCTTTTCTCCTCGTTTTGAGGCTACCAATACGAAAACGCCCCTGCTTCCGCAGGGGCGTTTTTTCGTTATCAATTCATGCTTGGTTGATTCATGCTTGATTAATTCATGCCTGCAGCCGACCTGCGAAAATAATCGCAATTTTTTCAACATGAACGGTTTCTGACACGGCTGTCCCGCTCCCGTTCAGGTTGCTCTCCTTATTCTCAGAAACTGTGATGTCCACTGCCGAAGCGATTAAGCGGCAAGGGACTGAAGATTTCTCAGGGTGCGATCATGCACCGAACTGAAATGGAGACGACCATGTTACGCAAACTGACCCTCGCCTTTGTTGCTGCAGCTACTCTCGGTGCAGCCCTCATCCCTTCAGCCGCATCGGCCAATGGCATTATCGCAAAAGAGAAGATGCGGATGACGGACCAGCATGACGGCAAGCATGATGGTAGACATCGGCACAGCCTGCATTTCTTCGGCGGGCCGATTTATTACGGCGGACCGGTGTATGCCAGCAATTATGATTTTGACCCGTGCTATGTGCGCCGTCTGGTGTGGACGCCTTACGGTTACAAATACAGGCTGGTCAATCAATGCGACTGACTTGCGGTCATCTTCCAGACTTGAGTTTCCCCTGCTGAAATTTCGGCAGGGAAACTTCTAATCCGCTCTTCTTAGAGCCTGTCTTAAAGTGAGCCCCAGAATGGGTTTATTGTGCCGCCTATCGCTCGAACGCAGCCTTCAGCCGGTCGAGCTGTGTCACCAGCGGATTATCGTTCGGAACGTTAGCAACTGGCGCAACATGCATCGTTGCATCCAGCCGGCGCACCTTGCTCTGCAGCACCGTTGATCGCGCCACGAGGTCCTGCAATGTCTGCGGCAGTTTCGCGATCATATCTTCTGGACCAGGTTCAGCAGCTGTCAGCTTCACTTTGGTTTTTTCGCGATTGGCCTGCGTCATCGTCATCTCGCCTTCTTTCACTGCACGATGCAGTAAAAGCCAGGATGCAAGCTGCATCAGGCGCGTGGTCAAGCGCATACTTTCCGTTGCGTACACCAGACTTGCTGACCGCTCGAGCGCTTTAACCTCAACGCGCCCTATACCATCGAGATAGGCCGCGGTTTCCTCGACAAGGTCCATGCCTTCCCGAAACAGGGATTTGAAAGCGGGAGAACTGGCAATCCGCTCGCTCAACAAAACAAGATCCGCTTCGCCTGACGACTGGCCCAACGATGACTGGTCCGACATTAATTACGCCTCACGCAACTGTACGCTGTATTTATGACTGCAGGCTCTTTGAAGCGCGAAATCCCGCAACCGTTGTTATTCCGAGCAAACTAGCACGATGAGCCTAATGCCCACTTCACCAAAGCCGCCCAAACTTTTTATGAAGAACAAATCATTGCGCGCTTAGGATAAAGAGTCCAGCCAAAGTGCGTAGCGAAGCCGAGATATGGTTTCTGTCCAACACCCGTAAAGACTTGGAACGTAAACAAGACGCCAGTGAGGCAAAAAAAGAGCCGCCGTTTCCGGCGGCTTTTAAAGTTGGATAACAGGGAGGCGTCAAACAGAGTGACAGGAGCCACTCGGTGTCCAAACAAGGACAGTTTGAGTCATACCTTCGAAAGCTTAACCCCTCGTAAATGAACGATTTTATTTACTATTTCTTTGAGTCTTGTTCTTTGAATCTTGCGCTCAGCGCAATGAAACCAACATTTTCAAGCCTTGAAAACACTATTTGCGGCGTCGCGCGTCGCACGCTTTTTGGCCGCGTCGGCCTTCAGCCGCTCAATCTCGTCCGTGAGCGCGGCAACACGATCCTCAAGGTCTCCAACCGACAGGAGCGACAGATCCTGCCCTATCTCATGGGTGACTTTTTTCCTTGGTCTGTCATCGTCGTCAATGGCCATACGTTCCTCCGGTTGCCAGCGAGAATATAGCGCACTAATCAGGGGCTTCATAATCTGCCCCAAACACTGAGGATTCCGTCATGGAAAAATTGCCCGCACAAATGACCGTTACCGGCATCAGCAAGCCCGGCGGGCCAGAGGTGCTGGTGCCCGAACAACGCCCCGTGCCGAAACCGGGCGCGAATGAAATCCTGATCAAAGTGGCTGCGGCAGGCGTGAACCGTCCCGATGTGCTGCAGCGCCAAGGCCTCTACCCGGTTCCACCCGGCGCGAGCGATTTGCCGGGTCTTGAGGTTGCAGGCGAAGTCGTGGCCCTCGGCGAGGGTGTTACGAAATACAAACTCGGCGACAAGGTGATGTCGTTGGTCGCCGGCGGCGGCTACGCGGAATATTGCCTGACGCACGAAACCCACGCGATGCCGATCCCGAAAGGCTTTTCGATGATCGAAGCCGCCGCGGTTCCGGAAACATTGATGACAGTGTGGCACAACGTTTTTGAACGCGCCGCGCTCAAACCCGGAGAGACGCTGCTGATTCATGGCGGCTCATCCGGTATCGGCACCACCGCAATCCAGATGGCGAAGGCGCATGGCGCGAAGGTTATCGTCACCGTCGGTTCGCAGGACAAATGCGATGCTTGCCTCAAACTCGGCGCCGATATCGCGATTAACTACAAAACCGAAGATTTCGTTGCAAAGACCAAGACCGCCACCAACGACGTCGGTGCCCACGTTATTCTGGATATGGTGGGCGGCGACTACATCGAGCGCAATTACGATGCGGCAGCTGTCGAAGGACGCATCGTTCAGATCGCATTTCTGGGCGGGCCAAAAGCCACGGTGAATTTTGCCAAGCTGATGATGAAACGTTTGTATCATACCGGGTCAACATTGCGCCCGCGCACGATAGCTGACAAAGCCGCAATGGTGAGTGCTATTACAGCCAACGCGCTGCCGTGGCTCACTGAGGGCCGCGTGAAGCCATTGATAGACAGCACTTATCCGCTCAAGGATGCTGCAAAGGCCCATGCGCGAATGGAAACGAGCCAACATATTGGCAAAATTGTGCTGACACTCTAATGCCGACGGAATCATTCCAAGCTCTTTGATTCACCTTCTATTTGTGCCAATTATCGTCATTCTCGCCGGCCTGAAGCGGGCCGGCGATCCCAACGCGGAGAGCTGACTTGGTATCGAGATGCTTCGCGCTGCTAGCATCCCAAATCCAGCGTGCGTTGCTTGGTCTCTCATTGCTTGGTCTCTCATTACTGAGCCTTGCAATGTTTGCCGCCGCGCAACCCGCGTATGCTGTGGACGCAATCAGCGTCCGTGGCGATGCCCCTGCGATCGACCTGACCAGCGTCCTCGAATTTCAACGTACCGATACTGACCGTATTCAGGTTTCCACCGCGCCCGGGACTGATGGCATCGTCCGCCGCATCGAAGTGCGCGCGCGTGAAGGCGGACAAAACTGGATCGTGTTTGCGCTGACCAACAACACCGACGAACAGCTCGATCGCCTGATTGTGATTCCGCACTACCGAATCGTCTCGTCGGGACTGCTGTGGCCCGATCTCGGGCTGTCGCGCATCGCCACCATGACCCCTTCGACCGGCGACCGCCCCGACCGTCAGGACAGTACCAGTGCTGACATTTTCCGCATCACGCTCGACCCCGGCGCCATCATAACCTTCGTCGCCGAATTGCGAACCGACAAAATTCCGCAGATCTACTTGTGGGAGCCTGAGGCCTACAAGGACAAGGTCAATTCCTTCACGCTTTATCAGGGCATCATCATCGGCATTTCCGGTCTGCTGGCGCTGGTTCTGACCATCCTGTTTGTTGTCAAAGGCAGCATCATGTTTCCCGCCGCCGCCGCGCTGGCATGGGCAGTGCTGCTTTATATCGGCGTCGACTTTAATTTCTGGGGCAAGGTCTTCGATATGTCAGCAGGCGCCGAGCGCGTCTGGCGCGCATCCGGCGAGGCCATGCTGGCTGCGACGCTGCTGGTGTTCCTGTTCGCCTATCTCAATCTCTCCCGATGGCATGTGCGCTATTCTCACATTACCCTTGGCTGGCTGGCGTTCCTCGGCGCGCTTGTGGCACTTGCCTTATTCGATCCTGCAGTGGCATCAGGCATCGCGCGCATCTCGCTTGCACTGATCGCAATCTTTGGATTCTCGCTGATCGTCTATCTCTCGACCCATGGCTTCGACCGCGCCGTGCTGCTGATCCCGACCTGGTTCCTTCTTGTGGTCTGGGTCATCGCCGCCGGCATGACGGTAGGCGGCAGCGTCACCAACGATATCGTTGGCCCAGCGCTTCTTGGCGGCCTTGTGCTGATCGTGATGCTGATCGGATTCACGGTGATGCAACATGCCTTCGCAGGCGGCGGCGTAACCACAGGTATCGTCTCCGATGTCGAGCGTCGCGCGCTCGCCCTCACCGGCTCGGGTGATCTGATCTGGGATTGGGACGTCTCAGCAGACAAAGTCTTCACCAGTCCTGAAACCGAGACACTGCTCGGATTGAAGCGCGGTACGCTGGAAGGTCCGGCGGCGAAATGGCTTGAAGTTCTCCATCCGCTGGATCAGGACCGGTTCCGCGCAGCCCTCGACAGCGTGCTCGATCAGCGTCGGGGACGTTTGGTGCAGGATTTCCGGCTGCGCACACCCGACGGGCATTTCATGTGGTTCGCACTGAAAGCCAGGCCCGTGGTCGGTTCCGATGGCGAGGTCTCGCGCGTGGTCGGAACATTGACCGACGTGACCGAGAGCAAGAATGCCGAAGAGCGAATGCTGCACGATTCCGTACATGACAATCTCACGGGCCTGCCGAACCGCAAGCTGTTCATCGATCGTCTCAATGCTATCTCGACCTTTGCCAAGACAACGCCGAACCTTCGACCCACCGTCATGGTGATCGATCTCGACCGTTTCAAACAGGTCAACGACTTCAGTGGGAATTGCGGTTGGCGATTTCATCCTGCTGACGCTGGCCCGGCGGATGACACGTATCCTGAAGCCTCAAGATACGTTGGCACGTTTGGCTGGCGATCAATTTGGCCTGCTCCTGACGTCTGAGCACGAATCGGCGCGGATCACCTCTTTCGCTGAAACCATCAGCAAGACCATCCGCGCGCCGATTGCCTTCAACGAGCGTGAGATTTTCCTCACCGCTTCCATTGGTCTCGCACGAAGCGATCCGCAACAACCGTTGACCGAAGAAATTATCAAGGATGCGGAACTTGCGATGTATCATTCCAAACGCATCGGTGGCGACCGGATCGATGTGTACAAGCCAGCGATGCGCGCGCGAAAAGCCGACAGACTGACGCTGGAATCGGAGTTGCGTCGCGCTATTGAGCGCGGAGAAATCACCATTCTCTATCAGCCCATCGTCCGGCTGGAAGACCGCACTGTCGCCGGCTTCGAGGCCTTGGCGCGTTGGGATCACCCAAAACTCGGGCGCATGTCGCCATCCGAATTTATTTCCATTGCCGAGGAAACCGGTTTGATTGTCGAACTCGGGTTATTTGTGATGGACACCACTGCTCGGCAACTCAGTGCCTGGCAACGCACCGTGCGCTCACGAGCGCCAATCTTCGCCAGCGTCAACGTGTCTTCGCGTCAGCTGTTGCGCCATGATCTGATTCAGGACGTGCGTGGTGTATTAACCCGCTCGGCTGTCGCACGCGGTTCGCTCAAACTTGAACTTACCGAATCCCTGATGATGGAAAATCCCGAGCATGCTGCGAAAATGCTGCACCGGATCAAAGAACTTGGCACCGGACTGTCGCTGGATGATTTCGGAACCGGGCATTCGTCATTGGCTTATCTCCAACGCTTCCCGTTCGATACCATCAAAATCGATTCATCGTTCGTACGCGCTACCAACGGCGGCGCGCGTCCAGTTCTGCTGAAATCAATTGTGTCACTGGCGCACGATCTCGGCATGGAAGTTGTCGCGGAAGGGGCTGAGACCGACTCGGATGCCGTGGAGCTTTATCAGTTGGGCTGCGAGTATGCGCAGGGCTTTGCGTTCGGCGAACCGATGGATGCCGATGCCGCGGCGCGCCTGTTGACCGGGGAAAAAGTCGCGCCTCCCCGCAATCGACGACAGAGTGCGCGAGTCACAAACGTTGCAGCGACTTGATCGATCCATGAATTCACCGCTCAAGCATGACCGGCATTGTTTGACAGCATAGCAAGATCGATACCGATTTTGTCGAGAGCGCGATGATACTTCTCTTCAATATCGCGTCCGAAAATCAGGTCGAGATCGGCAGGACAATGCAGCCAGCCATTGCTTTGGATTTCCATTTCCAATTGTCCAGGTGCCCATCCGGCATAGCCAAGCGCTAGAATAGCGCGCTTTGGCCCATCGCCATGAGCAATCGCCCTCAAGATATCGAGTGTTGCCGTCAGCGAAATACCATCGTTGATCGGCAGTGTTGCATTCTTGATGAAGAAATCACTCGAATGCAGCACGAACCCTCGACTTGTCTCCACTGGACCGCCACGTAAAACTTTCATTGCGCCAGCATCGCCCGGCAATGTGATCTGCTCGGCTTTATCGATAATGTCGAGCTGCACCAGCAGCTCAGGAAAATTGATGCTGCCTGCGGCGCGATTGACGATGATCCCCATCGCGCCTTCAGCCGAATGCGCGCAAACATAAATAACCGAACGCGCAAAACGTTCGTCATCCATCACTGGCATGGCAATCAGCAATTGGCCATCGAGGTAGCCCTGACCGGAGGAGGCGTCATCCGGTGTGGCGGGCCCATCTTCACCGCGTCCGACTTTGATGTGCTTCTTGCGGGCGGCCATTTAATGAACAACTCTCGTTGCCTGATTATTCTGATATATTGGATATAATTACCATCAATCAACCGTCTGAACAGTTTTGGCCGGAACAGAGGCTGACTTCACACACAAAGTTCGTCAAAATTGGACTTCCACATCTCGAAATTGACCGGATTGCAAGCAATTCAATGGCTGTTCATCCTGGGCGATAAAGAGGTCACATGATCAAGATTTCGTTTCGTCCCGCCTCGCGTTTGGCGAGTACAGTTCTGGTTTGCCTGTTGTCGGTCAACGCAAAGGCACAGAATACTTCGCCAAATACCTCACCTTGGGTCGATCACGACCATTCAGCGGTCCGGTTGATCGCGGGATCGCGAAGTGGCTCCGTGTTCCTTGGCGGCATCGGATTCCAGTTGGAACCGGGATGGAAAACATATTGGCGGACGCCGGGAGATTCCGGTGTTCCGCCACGCATCGATTTTTCGAAATCCGGGAATGTCGAAGCCGTCACCATCCTCTGGCCCGCACCTACGAAATTTGCCGATGGCGCGGGCGGCCATTCATTCGGCTATCAAAAGCAGGTGGTGCTGCCGCTGCGCATTGTCGCGAGGAACCCCGACAAGCCAGTCATCTTGCGCACCACAATCAACTACGCCGTCTGTGAAAAGATTTGTGTGCCGGTGGAAGCCAGCACCGAACTCACATTCACCAGCGTTGTCAGCGCGGAAGATTTCACATTGTCTGCGGCCCTCGATACCGTTCCCAAACCCGCCAACATCGGCGATCCCAACCCCATCACCATTCGCGGTGTTAAACGCGATGGCAAAAGCGTGCATGTGGACGTGCTTGCGCCCGAAGCCAGGGAGGTTGATCTGTTTGCCGAGGGGCCTACGCCTGATTGGGCGCTGCCAGTGCCAAAGCTTCTTGCACGCGAGCCCGGCCTTCAGCGTTTCGGCTTCAACCTCGAAGGCCTGCCTGAAGGCACCAGCCATGAAGGCGCAGCGTTAAAGCTGACCCTCGCCAGCGGTCGCAACGCCTATGAATTCCATGTTAATTTGAAATAATAATGCATATGCCTGAAAAGTCGGCAGTGGTGCCTATGCCCGACCTCGGCTATGACAAATCCATCATTCAAGGAGAGACCTCAAAATGACTATTAAAGTTGGCGACCAGCTGCCTGAATCGAAGTTTCACGTGATGACTGCAGACGGCATCCAGGTCAAAACAAGCGACGACGTTTTCAAGGGCAAGAAGGTCGCGTTGTTTGCAGTGCCCGGCGCCTATACCGGAACCTGCCACAAGATGCACATGCCGAGCATTTTTATGAATGCAAGCGCCCTCAAGGCCAAGGGTATCGACACCATCGCGGTAGTATCCGTCAACGACGCATTCGTGATGCAAGCCTGGAAGCGCGACACCGACCACCGCAATGAAGCGACTTTCCTCGCCGACGGCAACGCCGAGTTTACCAAAGCTATCGGCCTTGAACTCGATGCTTCCGGCCATGGCCTCGGCCTTCGCTCCAAGCGTTATTCGATGCTGGTCGAGAACGGAACAGTGACCAAGCTCAACCTTGAGCCAAATCCTGGTAAGGTCGACGTGTCTGGCGGCGATACGCTGCTGTCACAGCTTTGATTGATGCACCTCAGAATAAATCCTCGTCCTTCGAGATGTCGCGCTTTGCGCGGCACCTCGGGATGAGGATGATGCGGCCACTTCACGCTTACTAAGATGATTTTCATTCAGCGGTTCGCAGTGACGCCTGCCTGCGCCAATCGGTCGGCGCGTTCGTTTTCCGCGTGCCCGGCATGACCTTTGATCCAGTGCCAACGCACATCGTGATTTTTCAGCGCCGCATCGAGGCGTTGCCACAGGTCGACATTTTTTACTGGTTTTTTATTTGCGGTGCGCCAGCCGTTCTTCTTCCAGTTGTGAATCCAATTCGTGATGCCCTGACGGACATATTGGCTATCGGTGGTGAGATCCACTGACGCCGGCTTCTTCAACGCTTCCAGCGCCGAAATCGCTGCGAGCAGTTCCATCCGATTATTGGTGGTGTTGCGTTCGCCGCCGCTGATTTCCTTTTCGAGTTCGCCAAATTTCAAAACCGCGCCCCAACCACCGGGTCCCGGATTTCCCGAACAAGCGCCATCTGTGAAGATGATCACATGCGGCAACTTGGTTTCTAACGAATTCACGCCGCGAATCCTGACTGTGCAACGCCATAATCGCTCATGCTTTTTACACTCTGATGGAACCGCAGCTTGCGCACGTATTCCAGCGGATCTTTTGGCCGCACCAGCGCGCCGGGCGGAACATTCAGAAAATCCACCAACCGCGTCAGCAAAAATCGCATCGCAGCTCCCCGCGCGAGAAGCGGTAACGCCTCCTGTTCGGCGGCTGACAACTGGCGCTCGCGCGAATACGCCTTCAGGAAGGCCCCTGCCTTGGTGACATTGAAAGAATGGTCGCTCTCGAAACACCACGCATTCAGGCAAATCGCGACATCGTATGCGAGTGTATCGTTGCAGGCGAAATAGAAATCGATCAACCCTGACAACTTGTCGCCGAGAAACAGAACGTTATCAGGAAAAAGATCGGCATGGATGACACCTTGCGGTAGCGATCCTGGCCAATGCTTCTCAAGATGATCGAGCTCTGCCGCGAGAAACGCTTGCAAACCGTGCTGTAAATTATCAGCACCCGAAGCAGCAGTGTCAAACAGCGGACGCCAGCCTGAAACCGACAGCGCATTAACGCGCGACATTTTGAAATCACGCCCTGCGAGATGCATTTTCGCTAGTGCCTGACCGACGGCAGCACAATGCGTCGCAGTTGGTTTGCGTGGCCACACACCTTCGAGGAAATCGATGATCGCCGCTGGCCGGCCCGCGAGCTGGCCTAGCGCCTTGCCGCTTCTCGCGTTGACCGGCTGCGGACAGTTGAGACCATGTGTCGCCAGATGCGCCATCAGGCCCAGAAAAAACGGCAAGTCGGCTGCCGCCACACGCTTCTCGTAAAGCGTCAGGAAGAAATAGCCCCGTGTGGTGTGCAGGAGGAAGTTGGAATTTTCCACGCCTTCAGCAATGCCCTTATAGGAGAGCACATTGCCTATGTCATAGTTGGAGAGAAATTCCGCCAGCTCGTCGGCGGTGACGTCCGTATAGACGGCCATGTCACGCTTACCCCGCCACGCTCTCGTGACGCAACGGCCGCGGCAACGGGAAAAACTCGTTCTCTTCCGCAGCCGACACAGTTTCAACGCTCAGTTTGTAATGCTCGGCGAAGGCATCCATGATTTCTTCGACAATGACTTCAGGCGCCGACGCGCCTGCCGTAATGCCAACACGTTTGATGCCGTTGAACAGAGACCAATCGAGTTCCGAAGCGCGCTGCACCAACACTGCATGGGGGCAACCTTCACGCTCCGCCACTTCGCGCAGCCGCTGCGAATTCGACGAATTCGGTGAACCCACCACAATCATCGCGTCCACATTGGGCGCGACCTTCTTGACCGCAAGCTGGCGGTTGGTCGTGGCATAGCAAATGTCTTCCTTATGCGGCCCATCGATTTCCGGGAAGCGTTCCTTGAGAACGGCGACGATCTCGGCGGTGTCGTCGATCGACAGCGTGGTCTGAGTCACGAAAGCAAGCTTCTTTGGATCCTTCGGCTGGAAGGTTTGCGCCTCTTCCATTGTCTCAACCAAAACCACCGCATCCTTCGGCAACTGACCCAACGTGCCAACCACTTCGGGATGACCCGCATGGCCGATCAGAATGATCTCACGGCCACGCTTGAAATGAATGGCCGCCTCGCGGTGAACCTTCGTCACCAACGGACAAGTCGCGTCCAGCGTGAAGAACTTGCGGTTATCGGCTTCGGCCGGAATAGCCTTAGGCACACCGTGAGCGGAGAATACCACTGGTGCGTTGGTCTCAGGAATTTCGTTCAATTCCGCGACGAAAATCGCACCCTTGTCGCGCAGGCTTTCGACCACATACCGGTTATGCACGATTTCGTGACGGACATAGACCGGGGCGCCATAAAGTTTCAGGGCGCGCTCCACTGTATCAATGGCCCGCACCACCCCGGCGCAAAAACCACGGGGTGAGCAAAGCACGACGGACAGGTGTGGTTTTTCAGCTTCAGGGGTCATTTTGAGCCGGAATCAGCCATTTGAGCGCCGTTAAAGGGACTTGGGACCGCGTCCGGCATTCTGTCAAGGGCGATTCCGGACCATTGCACGTTCAGCCCCTGACAGACTATATAGGGGCGAATTCCCGTCATCACTGATGACCAGATGGCTTTACCCCCCGAAAACTTGGCGGGCAAAGTGTAAAGGAGATTTGCCATGAGCAATGCACCGCTGATGCCGAAAGCGACGGCCGTGTGGCTGGTTGACAATACTGCACTGACGTTCGACCAGGTTGCCGATTTCACCAAGATGCACCCCCTCGAAGTGCGCGCCATCGCTGATGGTGACGCCGCACAGGGCATCAAGGGTATGGATCCGATTTCGACTGGCCAGCTTAGCCGCGACGAAATTGAAAAAGGTGAGGCCGATCCGAATTACCGACTTAGGCTTGGTGAATCCAAGGTTGCGGTGCCTTCGCTCGCGAAAAAGAAGGGCCCACGTTACACGCCAGTGTCGCGCCGGCACGAGCGGCCGAGCGCCATTCTGTGGCTGGTGCGTAGTCATCCGGAACTCAAGGACAGCCAGATCATGCGCCTTGTTGGCACCACCAAGACAACGATCGCCAGCGTCCGCGACCGCACCCACTGGAACGCCTCGACACTGACACCGATGGATCCGGTAACGCTGGGTCTGTGCACGCAGATGGAGCTGGACTTTGAAGTACAGCGCGCAGCGAAGGAAAAGCCTGCCGTCCAGCAATATGGCGGCGCGACCCTGCTGTCTGCTTCAGAGACGACCCGCAAGGATGCCGAGCACGAGGCCGAGGTGAGCGAGAAACAGCGCGACGACCTTAACGTCGATGCCGTGTTCGCCAAGCTGAAGACCATTGGCGGCAAAAAGGCCGAAGAAGAATAAGATTTCAAGGTCCAGCGTTGCGTGGACTTTTCCGCTCATGGCCGAATTGATCGGCCATCCATCTTCTCAAGATGATGGATACGCGGTCTTCTTTCTTCGTCATGGCCGGACCTGTTCCGGCCATCCACGCCTTGCTTGTTGTGAAGCCATTAAGACGTGGATCACCGGGACAAGCCCGGTGATGACGACTGAGTGCGTTGAGGAATCACGCATCCCATCCCCAATTCAATTGTCAAACAGCGCCTCACCAACATCCACACGTGCGTCATCGCCCCTGTTGTTGTGCCGGCGCGGGGGCGCCCGTCGTCACAATCATTCCTGGTCCTCATTTCGCAATGGAACCGACACCCTCACCTAAATGAGGGCGCGCGGAACGCCGGATGCGCCACGCATCCGCAGCCTCGTGCGCAAAGTGAAGTGAGCACACGAGCGTAATCACCACGAACACGCCGGATGCGTCCGGCGTTCCGCACGCAATGGGTTACGGCTTGCTTCGCATGACCCATGCAATCTCGGGCCTGCCCGAGATTGCCATTCAGGATACGCAATTACGGCTACAGCCTAATTGCGTGTCCGGTGCTGGCACCACCGTAAGTCGAAGGCACGGGCCGCCGCGCCAGGATCATGCGACTTGGGCCGTCCGCAGCAACATCGTCGTCTGCGCAAGCAAAAACCAACGCACGGACGCCTTGGGTAAGGTGCCCGCTTTGTTGAGTTCCCACTTGCGCCTAACGCTGCTGCGTCCACCGCATCCCGCCTCGCGTCTTGTGACGATCGCGAACCGCCCCTCAGGTGAGGCGGGATGAGAGGAATATAATCCTATTAAAGGGAAGTGTCAACTGCGCCCAATACAGCGGGGATGCAACGTTAGTATCACGACATCAGAGCCTGTTTTGTGATGTTCCCGCGTCAGAGCCAACGCAGCTTAACCGCGCGTTTCACATTTAATGTCACTTTAACGCTGCGAGTAATTTCAATCCCCTTCAGCAATCTTGGAGATCAGCATGTCAGTAATCCGGAAATCAATCGTAGCCGCGGCCGCCATAGTCGCCATGAGTGGTTCAGCCTTCGCTGATGGCGCCACCAAGGATGAAGCTATCGCGATGGTTAAGAAAGCTGTCAGCCTTATTAAGGAACAGGGAGCGGACAAAGCCTATCCCGAACTCAACAACAAAAGCGGCAAGTTCGTTGACCGGGATCTCTATGTCGTTGTCTACCAGCTCAATGGCACAGTGCTTGTCCATGGCTCCAACGAAAAGCTCATCGGTAAAGACATGATGGAGATGCAGGATGTGGATGGCAAACTTTACATCAAGGAACGCGTCGAGCTTGCGCAGAAACAGGCCTCATTCTGGCAAGATTACAAATTCGTAAATCCAACTTCGAAGAAGGTCGAACCCAAGCAGATGTACTGCGAACGGCTCGCAGAGAGCGCCGTTTGCGCGGGTGTCTACAAGAACTGAGTGCAGCAGCTCCCTCTCCTTGATCGGCTCAGCACATATAGTGGGTGATGAATGTTTGCCAAATTGAAAAACGTGGGACTTGCCTGGAAAGTTCAACTCGCACCTGCGTTTCTGATCCTGATTCTCATCGGGCTTGGCGCATATTCCTTGCAGAACCTGCGGGCTAACCAGGCCAGCGTCGATGCGCTGGTCACTGGTCCCCTCAAGCAGGCAGAACTCGCAGCTGAACTGAACAATGTTGTCTGGACCGCGCATGCCAAGCTTTATCGCCTGGCTGCGACGGCAGCTAATGAAAGCGACCAAAAGAAAATCCAGCAAGTTGCGAAGGAAGCTTCCACCGCGGCGGCAAAAATCATGGAGGCTCTCAAGGATATCGAGAACAGCCAAACCGGCGATCACAACCACTTGAAAGAGCTGCGCACCGCAGCAGCGGGCTACATTAAGCAGGCTGGCAACGCCATCGACATGGCGGATAGCGATTCTGGCACGGCCCTGATCTTCATTAAGGGCGCCGAGCGGAATTTTGCAACGATTGATAAACTCACCGACGATCTGATCTTGAGCAGCAATGAGAGCAAGGATCGCGAGATTGCTCGTGCGGCAATGGCGCTAGAGCGTCAGCAGTTTCTGTTATCCGCAATTGTACTTGTGGTTGCCTTGTTTGGCGCCGCCATTTCATTTGCTATCGGTCGCGGCATTTCCCGGCCAGTGATGGCCATGTCGGCCGCCATGCGTGAATTGGCCGCTGGCCATTTCGCAATTCAGCTTCCGGGACTGGACCGCAAGGACGAAGTCGGCCAGATGGCACGCGCGGTGGATGAATTCAAAGTGCAGGCCGTGGCCAAAGCCGAACAGGAAACCGCCGAGCGCGAGCGCAAAAATCAAGAACTGGCTATCGCACGCCGCAACGAGCTTCAGTCGCTGGCTGACACCTTTGAAACCGCCGTCGGGGAGATCATTGAGAAAGTGACCTCGGCATCGAAAGAACTTGAGAATTCCGCAATTGTCCTCACTCAAAGCACGGAAAATACCCGCGAGCTGAGTGCCCTTGTCACGACGGCTTCGGCTGAAACATCGGGAAATGTGCAATCCGTAGCTTCGGCAGCCGAGGAAATGGCATCATCGGTTCATGAGATCGGACATCAGGTTCAGAACTCCAGCATGATCACCCGCGAAGCGGTCGATCAAGCGCAACAGACCGATGCCCGCATTACCAAGCTTTCCCATGCAGCGACCCGTATCGGCGATGTCACCAAGCTGATCACCACCATTGCGGAGCAAACCAATCTGCTGGCGCTGAATGCGACCATTGAAGCCGCGCGTGCTGGCGATGCCGGACGAGGCTTCGCCGTGGTGGCGCAGGAGGTCAAGATGCTGGCCGAGCAGACCGCCAAAGCGACCCACGAAATCAGTACACAAATTGCTGAAATCCAGGCGGCGACACAAGATTCCGTGATTGCAATCAAGGAAATCAGCGGCACCATCGGTCGCGTGTCAGAGATCTCCACAGCGATTGCTGCGGCGGTGGAAGAACAGGGAGCTGCGACGCAGGAAATCTCGCGCAACGTGCAACAGGCCGCGCTTGGCACTACGCAGGTGGCGAGCAACATTGCCGGTGTCAACAAAGGCGCGAGCAACTCTGGCATTGCTTCATCGCAGGTCCTCTCCTCGGCACAATTGCTCTCAATCGAAAGCACGCGTCTCAAAGAGGAAATGGACAAGTTCCTGACGACCGTGCGAGCGGCCTAAGGGCTTTGTAATAAGCCTGACCCCTGCGATTGGTCAGGCTTGCCCTTGCCAAAATCAGTTCCACCACTGGCCGGCGCTGTTCCCGAATTGACATCTTTTTCGCTCTCCCCACCTCCTCTTATAATGATCGAGGTGAGAGCAGCATGTCTGAGGACAACTTCCATCACATTGTGTGCCCACACTGCGGCACGGTGAACCGGTTATCACGGAACCATCCGGCGGCGGAGGCCAAATGCGGCCATTGCCACAAACCTATTTTCACTCACGCAGCCATTCCGGTTTCAACAGAACGTTTTGAAAAACATTTGCGGCACGATTCAATTCCCATTGCTGTGGATTTCTGGGCGGAATGGTGCGGGACATGCAAATTCATGGCGCCCATATTCAGCACTGTGGCCGCCGAAATGGAGCCCGAGGTCCGTTTCCTGAAGATAGATACTGAGACTGAACATCAGTTGGCATTGAAGTACGACATCCAGAATATACCGATGCTCATGCTGTTTCGCGATGGCAAGCCAGTGGCGCACCGCGCCGGGGTGATGGATGCCCATGCGC
The DNA here is from genome assembly GCA_963811795.1 of uncultured Alphaproteobacteria bacterium. Taxonomy (GTDB): domain Bacteria; phylum Pseudomonadota; class Alphaproteobacteria; order Rhizobiales; family Xanthobacteraceae; genus Afipia. The sequence goes on along the minus strand of CAWESR010000009.1, from coordinate 30,855 downwards.
TGCGTGCGTGGATCAGGCAATATGCAGGTTTGCCGATGCAGGCTGAATAGTTCTGTGAGACGCACATCCTTGCATGAAATTGTTTCGCGCGAGAAATTTACTCAAGCCCGATTTCGTCGTCTATCGTAAACGACAGGTCTATTGTTCCAAGCGTCAACGACATTTTCGCGGGCAATGTTTCGTTCCCCTTGAGACGCCCATTGGCAATTGCTTCACGCACCGCCTTTTCGATCTCGCGCTGCGAAGTAACGCCCACCTTTTTGAGAAATTTTCGCACGTTGGTGTTGAATTCGTCCTCATTCATTTTGTGTCTCCTTGCTGTTGTTTCTCAGCGGCATTGTTGCGCCGATCCGCTCAATATCTTGAAACAAACTCTTGCGATTGCCGCGCGCAGCGTCAAAAGCTGGATTTAATCTCAGCGCAGCATTGAAATCCGTCAGCGCACGGCGACGATCGCCTTTTGCGCGCCATGCCAGTCCGCGACGATTCAGAGTTTCCGCATGTGCCGGATCGATTTTCAATGCGGCATCGTAAGCCGCAATCGCGCGATCATGGTCGCCCTTGGCACTGAACTCATCGGCCCGCACAAGCAATGCCTTCACATCTGGCTTTTCGCCTACAGGCTGGATTGCAGCGCTACAGAACCGCATCGTCGTGGCATTCGTGCCCGCCGGTTGGCCAAGAATATCCGAAAGTGTCCGGCATTTTCCGCCATTGCAAATCCGCCATTCACCTGCGAGGCCGGAATTGCCGAGCACCACTTCAGGAAGCATCGGCACTTGCGGTTTCCAGCGAAACCAGCCCTCGGCAAGCCGCGCATCCGGTGGCGGCTCCATGCCGGCACCCGATCCCTTGACTCGCGCTTCAACAAGCTCAAGACCCTGCGATGTGACGCGCCAGTCTTCCTGCCACTCGGTTTTTTCGACCGAGTGCGTCCAGGCCAACGTGAACGCTGCAAGTGAGAGTGCCTTCACCACACCTGCGGATGCGAGGCACAGGCTCATGGCTGAGACCTCAGGTGGCGGCGGCCGCCGGTGCTGGCCGCTTGCGCCATTGCCAGATCACAACAGCAATCGCGAGCGTATAACCGGCCCAATCGCTGTAATGAAACTCACCAAGCAGGCACAGTGACGCGGCAAAGGATATCACGCGCTCAGCAACCGTCATGCGCGTGAACAGAAAACCAATAGCGACCATGCCAAACAACCCGATGGCCACCGTCGCCTTGAGGAGGGCATATGCCACGGCCCCGTAGAAACCGAGTTGAAGGGCCATCGGATCGCCATCCTGCAACATCAAGGCTGGTGAATAAACCGCGATGAACGGAATGACGTAACCCGCAAGCGCAATGCGCATCGCCTCCCAGCCAATCTTGTCCGGGTTCTCTTTGGCAATGGGCGCGGCTGCGAGCGCCGCCAAGGCCACCGGCGGCGAGAGATCCGCCATAATGCCGTAGTAGAAAGCGAACATATGGCTGACGATCAGCGGCACGCCGAGCTTGGCAAGCGCAGGCGCTGCCAGTGCAGCAACAATGATGTAAGTGGGGATCGTCGGAATACCGGTGCCGAGCAGGATCGACAGCAGCATGGTCATGACCAGCGCGAGGAACAAGCTCTTGGCGCCAAGCCCGATCACCCAACTGCCGAAGATAGTGCCCACGCCGGTTTGCGTCATCATGCCAATGATGGTGCCAACGATGGCGCAGGCCATGCCAACAGTGAGTGCCGACTTCGCGCTTTCAGCCAATGAATTGCGACATGCGACCAATGTGGCGCGGCCACCTTGAGTGAGCGCCGCGATCAAGACGAGCGCCCCAACCAGGGCCGCGATATAGCGGATGTCGACATTGCTGCCGTTGCGGAACAACGATCCCGTTACCAAGGCAAGCCCGATCCAGAATACATAACGCAAAACCGAATTGGGAAATCCGAGCGTAATGCTGGCGCCGAGAAGCAACGCCACCGTCAACGCCAGACCCATGGTGCCAGCATAAAGCGGGGTAAATCCCTCGAACAGCATGAACACCAGTGCAGCCAGCGGCAGCACCAGGTACCAACCATTGATCAGCGCGCGCCATGCGCTTGGGATTTCATCCTTCTTCATTCCGGTCAGGCCGTACTTGCCAGCCTCAAGATGCACCATCCAGAACGCGGAGGCGAAATACAGAATGGCAGGGATGACTGCAGCCTTCACAATCACCGCGTAATCGACGCCGAGTGTCTCCGCCATAATGAAGGCGACCGCACCCATCACCGGCGGCATGATCTGACCGCCCATCGAAGCGGTGGCTTCGACACCGGCCGCGAAAGCACGGCGATAGCCGAACTTGATCATGAGCGGATCGTGAACTGGCCAACCGTAACCACGTTGGCAACGCCCGATCCCGAAATCGTTCCCATCATGCCGGACGCCACCACCGCGACCTTGGCCGGGCCACCGCGTGTACCGCCGAACAAACCGAGCGAGACATCGGTGAACAGCTTGATCATGCCGGCGCGTTCCAGAAACGAACCGAACAGAATGAAAAGAAAAATATAGGTCGCCGACACATAGATCGGCACGCCATAGAAACCTTCAGTCCCGAAAGACAGATGGGTGATCACCTGATCGAAATCATAACCACGGTGATTGAGCGGGGACGGAAGATATTGCCCGAAGAACCAGTACAGCAGACAGGCTCCGCACATCAAAGGCAATGCAAGCCCCATCATCCGCCGCACGCCCTCGAAGATCAGCACAGCGAGAATGGTGCCAACAACAAGATCGAGCCTGGTTGGATCGCCATCGCGCTGAATGAGATCAGCGTAGAACAGCCATTGATAAAGGCCGCAGTAAAAGCCGACACCACCAATGATCCAGCCCGTTGCCCGCTGGGCATTGGTCTTCGCAGTGAAATTGGCGATCAGACCGAATGTCAGAAGCAGAAGAAAACCAACATGGATGCCGCGCACAGCCTGGCTCGGCAGAAAATTCCAGGCTGCGATGACAAGCTGAAATGCCGCGAACGCAATTCCGATTGCATAAGCCAGATAACCCCAGGCTCCCGGACCGAAGCCCTCCGGAAAACCATGTTCGAAATTATCGAGATCAACTTTGATTTTTTCTTGGGTGCCGGTTTCTTGCAACATGGGGATCGTTTCCTCGCCGTTCACTCGGGCGATGCGAATTATTATACACTGTCATAGCCGGACTGGGCCGGGCTTGGCCCGACCATCCACGTCTAGACGTTATCATGAAAGATGTATCATGAAAGACGTGGATGCCCGGAACAAGTCCGGACATCCCGCTTTCAGATAAAGATACGCAGTGGCCTTACTTGATCAGGCCCTTTTCCTTGTAATAACGAATGGCGCCCGGATGCAGCGGCGCCGGGCTGCCGGTTGCAGCCGTTTCAAGCTTGATGTCCTTGCCCGCAACGTGAGAATTCGCAAGTTCCGGCAACGATTCAAAGACCAGTTTGGTCATCTGATAAGCCAAATCATCTGACACCGCCGAACTGGTGACGAGATAATTCACCACCGCAGCAGTCGGCACATCTTCCTTTTGACCCGTGTAAGTATTCGCCGGAATGATGACAGAAACGAATGGAAGACCGATCTTGTCAACGATAGCTTTAGGCACCGACACAACGTTAATGTCATTCGAACTCGACAGATCCTTCAATGAAGATACACCGAGCCCCGCCGATTGTAATGTCGCATTGAGCTGACGATTTTTCATCAAATCGACGGATTCCGCAAATGGCAGATACTCAACCTTGCCCAGATCCTTGTAATCAAGTCCCGCTGCTTTCAGAATGGTACGCGAATTAAGTTCTGTACCCGACTTCGGCGCACCAACCGAAAGCGTCTTTCCCTTGAGGTCGGCCAGCGTCTTGATCCCGCTGTCAGCGGTCGCAACAATTTGAATGTAGTTCGGATAGATCGCGCCGATGGTGCGCAGCTTCGTCAACGGTTTCTTGAAACCGGCCTCTTCGTCGCCTTCCACCGCCGCTTTGAGCGAATCGCCGAGCGTGAAGGCAATTTCACCACGGCCCTGCTCGATCAGATTGAGGTTTTCCACGGAGGCCTTGGTGGCCTGAACCTGCGTTTTCACGCTGGGAAGCTTGTCCCCGTAAATTTTGCCGATGGCGACACCGAGCGGATAATACACGCCGGATGTCCCGCCGGTCAGGATGTTGATGAATTGTTGGGCCTGCGCGGCAGGCGCAGACAAAAGCATCCCGGTGGCGGCAGCAGCGGCAAACAGCTTCGATTTCATGGGAAAATTCCTCTCCTGAATTTGGCTGGAAAATGAACGTCGGAGCGGTCGCGGTCAACCCATTGCATCAAGAAAGACCTGGCATCAAGAAAGCCTTCCGTTGCGGGAGCCGCATTTAGACATTCGTATAAATCCAGCAAAAATCTTTTTGCTGCAATGCAATCGCCCCAGAGCTCAGGCGGACGTGCAGCCTTGAGGGAAATACAATGATGCGCTCTGGTGGGAGACCGCTGGAACGAATACGCTGCTCTCAACAAGCAATCCGGAAAAACCGGTCATTAGGGGAGGCTATGGTTGTTATGTCCAAATCTATCAATCGTATTACCAGTTTATCGATGGGAGCTGCTTTTTTACTCAGCCTTGGCGTGTCTGGTGCTCACGTTGCAAATGCTGCGCCCTTCATGATCGTCGGCAACGATGAAAAACTCCTCTGGGATGCAGATGGCAAAGCAGTGATGTCCCCTGCGGGCAAAGATTCGGTGCTGATCGTCGATCTCGCCAATCCGGAAAATCCCAAGATTATTGCCACCCTGCCACTCAAGAATTCCGTGGTCGGCCCTCCCGTCAATCTCGACATCGATCCAACCGGATCAATCGCCCTGGTCGCAGACTCAGTCGATGTGGCGAAGGATGGCGAAGCGCTCAAGCAATCGCCTGATAGTAAGGTCTATGTCATCGATCTTAAATCAAAGCCGGCCAAACTTGTCGGCACAGTGAGCGCGGGCAAGCAGCCATCGGGGCTGAGCTTCAGTCCTGATGGCAAGATGGCGCTGGTTGCCAACCGCGCTGATAATTCGATCACAGTGCTGTCGGTGAATGGCACCGACGTGAAGGTGACAGATACCATCGCGATGGGCGACAGCGTTTCGCATGTCGTATTCACGCCAGATGGCAAGCGCGCGCTCGCCACCAAGTTCACCACCCACAAGTTGTCTGTGCTCGATATCGCAGGCGACAAAGTCACTTATAACAAGGTCGATCTGACGGCGGGTCTGTGGCCCTACAATGTTGTTGTTTCACCCAACGGCAAACTCGCGCTCACTGCCGACAATGGCGGTGCGGGTTCATCCGACGGCAGTGTCGATACCGATTAGCGTGGCTGATCTTGCAGCCAATCCGCCGCGTTTCATTGATCGCGTGGTGGTCGGCGATGGGCCGGAAGGTTTGGCTATAAGCCCGAAGGGCAATCTCGCCGTAGCCGTTAACCTGCGTGGCTCCAACATGAAGAACAAGTTCTTCTACAATAAAAACGGGAGTGTCGCCGTACTGCGGATCGAGGGTAACAAAGTCACCAAAACCCAGGAGATCGAGGTCGGTGGTTTGCCGGAAGCCGCGATGTTCACACCGGATGGAAAGTATCTTCTGGTCGGCAATTATCTCGACAGCGACTTTTCCATTCTCAAGGTCAACGGCACCAAGATCACCGATACTGGTAAGCGCTTCAAGGTGCCGGGGCATCCCGCATCGGCACGTATGAGTCACTGATCCAGTCACTGATCTAAATTCGTATCGCCCTGGCAAGCCAGGGCGATACACTGCCAAAACTGCAAACTCTTGAGCAACACAAAGGAATGTGAAATGCGTGTACCGCCTGTTTTCCGATCCACACGACGTTCCGTTCTCATTGGCGGTGCGGCTACATTGGGCATGCCGTTTCTGCTAAAGAATGCAAAGGCTGCCGACCAATGGCCATCGCGGCCCGTTAGATTTGTCGTGCCCTTTGCCGCTGGTGGCACCACCGATATTCTGGGCCGGCTTGTCGCCGCCAAACTTTCAGAGGAATACGGCCAGCAATTCATTATCGAAAACAAAACCGGCGCAGGCGGCAATATTGCCGCGGATTTTGTCGCGAAGTCTGATCCGGACGGATACACCTTCATCGTGGGAACGCCGGGCACACACGCGATCAACAAGTATGTTCAAAAGAACATGCCTTACGATCCCATAAACGACATCGCGCCGGTGACCATTATCGCGCGCGTGCCGAACCTGTTTTCAGTGCACCCGGATGTGCCTGCGAAATCCGTCGCGGAATTTTTAGCACTCGCGAAATCAAAACCCGGCCAGTTGCTCTATGGATCGCCAGGCCTTGGCACCACCGCGCATCTCGCCACAGAACTGCTGAAGTCGATGACCGGTATCGACATTGTCCATGTGCCCTATAAGGGCAGCGCTCCTGCGCTGACCGATCTTGTCGCGGGTCGGATTCATGTGATGATCGATAACCTGCCAGCGGTTCTGCCTTTTGCCGAAGCTGGCACGGTGCGCCCGCTCGCCGTCAGCACATTGACCCCTTGGCCATTGCTCCCAAACATACCCACCGTCGCGGAAGCTGGGGTGCCGGGCTATGATGCCGCGGCGTGGTTCACCATTGCAGCGCCTGCCAAAACGCCGAAAGACATCATCGCAGGGCTCAATGCCAGCGTGATCAAACACATTAAATCCGAGGACGGCATCACACGTATCAGAAAGCTTGGCGGTGAGCCGATCGGCGGCACGCCTGAGGAGATGCAAGCCTTCGTTCTTGCCGAAACGGAAAAGTGGGGCAAGGTCGCCCAGTTCGCAGGCATCAAACCGGAATAGACGATCTCACTTTATAACCGCGCGGTGAAAAATAGCTGCTCTCCGCGCGGATACATCTCGCGGAATACATGGCGCAGAATACGTGGAACGTGTTGCAATCAACAAACCCCAAACGGGTCAACGCCGCGCAATTTACTAAAAACGGCGGCGTTACCAATCATGTCAACACAGCTAGCCTGGCTTATGCCAGCGATTGGCCCGCTCGAAGATACGCCAATGAATTTCCTTGGCCTCTTCAAATCTTTCCGGGCTGAGCCACGGCTTCATATCTGCCAGCGCTTTATCCCATTCGGCACGAACTGGCCTCGGGGAAGGATCAAGCTTCTGAAGGGGAACCTTCCGAGTGACGTTTCCATCCATGATTAGCGCCCTCGCAAGAATACTTTGCATCAAAAATTTGGATTACGCATGACTCACCCACGAGTGCGACGCCTCTTTTGCAACGCTACACACGATTTTACTCATTGCCACGCGAATGACTTATTTGAGACGATCTTGCGGTGAGATGCGAGAGCGAAATGCATTGCAGACTCAATCGTCTGTTGATAACTGCAACCGAATTGCCTCTGATGGCAGCATTCTCCAAGGCGATTTCCCATGAAACCGCGCACTGAACTTATCACAGCCATCTGCATCGCCGTGGCTGTCATCGCAGCCAGCATGATGACCGGGGCAATTGCGCAAACCCAAACCGCAACGCTCACTGTCACGGCACAACAGATCGCCGAGTATAAAAAGAAGTTCGCTGAGTACAATCTGATCCGGCAAAAGTTCGAAGACGAGGCCGAAGCCTATTGGGGATCCATCCGCGACAAACGTAAGCTGCGAAACGCCAAACGTCGCAATGGCGAAAGCATTGTCGCCGAGGACTATGTTCTAACACACCCGCCAGTCTACACCGGACCACCAAGACCGGTTGACCCTTCCGCCCCACTATCGCCGCCTGTCCCGCGAAAGCCGATCCCGGTTGTGTCTGACTTCCTGGCGAATGCACGGGAGCATTTTCAATTCACACCGCGCAAACCCGCCAGTGAAGTCGAATTCAAACGCGCCTATGCGAAGGTCGCTGCTGCAACGGGCTTAACCAAAGATCAGGCCGTGCGGATTTACGGTTTTAATCCGGCGGCAACGGCAAATACGATGTGCAGGCGGAACTCGAAAGCGAGAAACCGGGTGCACGCGCCATTTCTACCGCGCTTGGTTACAATCAGCTGCTCATCACCAATACCATCGACCTGCTCGCCGAGCATGGCGAACTGTTCCTTAAAATTCTGAAAGACAAAACCGCTCAATTGAGCGGGCCGCAAAAAGCCGAACTGGATCGCAAGATCGTGATCCTCGCGCAAATGATCGCGTTTTGCAAAACCGTGCCGAACGAATGGAACGAGCATGAAAAACTCAGCACCACGCCGCGCGGGATTGCTGTTCACGCTTTGAATCTGGACATCGATGTTGGACCATTATTGCAGACTTGGAAGCTGATGGATTCGGTGAATTTCGCGCAACGCAAAAACCACATGGCACCGCTCACCGCTGCCGAACTTGAAATGATGAACCTCACCGGCGACGGCAACGGTTTTGATATGGTATCGATGCCACAAGCCATGCGTCCGCGCATACCGACCGCGAATTTTTTCCAGCGCACGGGGTATGAGCGCAATCCCGTGGCAATCCGCAACAACGTCGTATCCAAACTGCTCGCAGCGACCAACGCACAAATGGACAAGGAAGTCGTATTGTCCGGCGCAAAGGATTTGGCCGCGGCGTTCTGAAAATAAATTGAACTCATATGGCCTTGAGAACCAAGGCAGCATGAAGTCAGATCAGTACGATTTCTGCCGCTCGCCTCAATCCACTCGACAGTTGAGGAGTTTCACATTTTAGGAGGCTCACATGGCCAATCAGCAACAAGGCGTCATTCCGCATCTCGTCGTCAATGGCGCAAGTGACGCAATCGAATTCTACAAGAAAGCGCTTGGCGCGACTGAGACGATGCGCATGCCAGCAGAAGACGGCAAGCGCCTCATGCACGCGCAATTGGTAATCAACGGTGCCACGGTTTATCTCGTGGATAATTTTCCCGAACATCGGAACCCCAGCCACGCCAAGATTCTTCCGCCGAACGAACTTGGCGGCACGCCGGTGATGCTACATCTCGAAGTTGCGAACTGCGACGAGGCCGTCAAGCGCGCCGAAGATGCTGGCGCAAAAGTCACCATGCCGCCCTGGGATGCTTTCTGGGGCGCGCGTTATGCCCAGATTGCCGATCCGTTCGGTCATGCCTGGAGCTTTTCTCATCCGCAGCAGGGTACATGAGCCCGCAAGGACATTCATAATGCGCCTCTTTATAGGGAAGACTACACCTGACTTCGCTTAGAGAGCTTGCGGCACATTCATGTTTGCAACATAAGAATCAACACATAGAAGCGATAGATCGAATGTGAACCGAAAAGAAATTCTTATGCTTTCCAGTTTCGTCAAAAACGCCATCGTTCTTGGTCTACTTTCGGCTGTGGGTCCATTTGCTATCGACATGTATCTTCCAGCACTTCCAGAAATTGCAGCCGACCTAAAAACGTCAACCGCTTCAACACAAATGACGCTGATGGCATTCTTGGTGGCATTCGGCATTTGCCAAATTCTATACGGCCCGGTTTCGGATATCGCTGGCCGTAAACCACCCCTCTATTTTGGACTGGCGCTATTTACCATCGGCTCGATCGGCTGCGGATTGACTTCAACCATCGGCGGATTGATCACGTTTCTATTTATTCAGGGGCTTGGTGCATCAGCAGTCATGGTGATTCCGCGCGCAATCATTCGTGACCTTCACACCGGCATCGAAGCAACGCGCCTGATGTCATTGGTTATGTTGGTTTTAAGCGTGTCGCCGATCCTTGCTCCTCTCGCCGGGAGCGCGCTGATTATTCCGTTTGGCTGGCGTGCGGTTTTTGTCGCGGTGACTATCGTTGCCATTATAGGAATATTTCTGACCGCAACTTTCCTGCCCGAAACTCACCCCCCAGAAAATCGCATCAAGGCAAGTGCCGCAAGCGTGCTGTTAGGATTTGGCGAATTGATGCGCGACTGGCATTTCCTCGGCCTCACGTTTATCGGGGGCCTCGGAATGGCGAGCTTCTGGGCTTTCCTCGCCAGTTCTTCATTTGTCTATATCGATCATTTTGGGTTGACGCCCACTCAGTACAGCCTTGCGTTTTCCATCAACGCAGTGGGATTTATTGGGACATCGCAGTTTGCAGCCAAATTTGGTGCAAGGTTCGGGATGGCACGCACTGTCCTCACAGCCGTTTCATTTTATGCGCTATTTGCAACAATATTGTTCGTAATTACGATGGCAGGCATTGAAAGCTTGCAACTCCTAATCATGCTGCTGTTCGCAGCGTTTGCATTTCTGGGCCTTGTCATCCCTGCGACCATGGTGCTCGCATTGGAAGAACATGGGCCAATCGCGGGCCTTGCCTCCGCACTTGGCGGCACGCTGCAAATGATCACAGGCGGCCTGATGATTATCGTGAGCAGTCATTTTTTCGATGGCACAGCTAAACCTATGATCATAACCATCGCCTTGTGCGCGATTGCGACACTCATTGTAAGCGTTGCAACCCTGCGCAAACAAAAACTGGCTCCACAATAAGCACTGTAAACTTCTCGAAGCCTCAGGGGAAAAGACCCCGAGTTGTTTTGGCGGCGTAAACCTTCTCGACGCCAATCGCCATCGCCGCTGTCCGGTGGAATACCTTGTCGCGTCTGGCGCGCAGCACCACCTGATCGAAGGCGCGGTCGAGAATTTGATATTCGCGCCGCGTCACCTCTTCCTCTTCCCAGAATAATTGCTGCAGGTCTTGTACCCATTCAAAATAGCTGACCACCACACCGCCCGCGTTGCAAAGAATGTCCGGAAGAACAAAAATTTCATCCTGGCGTTTCTCCAAAACCAGATCGGCATCGGGCGTGGTGGGGCCGTTGGCGCCTTCGGCCAACACACGGCATCGAAGCCTGGCTGCGATTGGCGCATCGATGACGCGCTCGGTCGCAGCCGGCACCAGCACGTCACACGGCAAAGTCAAAATGCTGGCGGGGTCACATTGCAGTTCATTCGAATAACCCGCAAGGCTGCCGCATGTGGCGGCGTGCGTGATCAAGGAAGGGATATCCAGCCCGGCAGCATTGTGGAGCGCCCCGGCGTGATCGCTGATAGCGATGACCTTGACGCCAGACCGATACAGCTCCCATGCAGCGAAGGAACCGACATTACCAAACCCCTGAATGACGGCGGTTGCTCCATTGAGATGCAATCCCAAGTCTCTCATGACACGCTCGATCGAGATAAACGACGCCCCGCCCTGTGGCCTCGCGCCGCCCCAGCGTGCCGCCGAACTCACCGGCTTGCCCGTGACAATTTCGGTGACGGTGTGCCCGCGATACACGAGTAAGTGTCCATAAACCACGCCATCACCTGCTCGTTCGTGCCCATGTCCGGCGCCATCACGTCGGTGTGCGGCCCGACAAACGGAATCATCTCCTGCATGTAGCGCCGGGACAGCACTTCCAGTTCATGCGGAGACAAAGGTCACGCGGATCCACCGCGACCCCGCCTTTGGCGCCGCCATACGGCAAACCCGTGAGCGCACATTTCCAGCTCATCCAGATCGCAAGTGCTGCCATCTCGCCAAGATCACACTTGGGTGAAAACGCACGCCACCTTTGGTTGGACCCAGCGTCAGATGATGCTGCACGCGGTAGCCCTCAAAAACCGCAGTTATCCATCGTCACGGTGGACCGGACACGACACCGTGACGGAGCGTTTCGGCAGCAGCACGCGCTCGCGTTCATCATGCGGAATTGAAAGATGATCGGCGATGACCTTGAATTGACGAGCCGCCATGTCGAAGACCGGACCGCCATAGACTGTCATCGCATCCTCCTCATGTTGGCCCTGCATTCTATTCCCGGGTAGAAAGATCGTCCCATATTTTCAATCTAAAACTCCCGGACATTTCCACCAGGCCCGGAAAGAAGCCCCTGCCTCATTAAACATCCGGAATTTCTCTTCAAAGAATATGCCCGCAAAGGAGAGGCCCGAACCGGAACCGTGGAACAATTCAGTAGAAAGTGAGTTCGTGTTGGAACGATTATCAGGGCGGAAACACACATGGCGCGATCCGTTGAGCAATTACGACAAGAGTTTGAATTCAGCCGCGCAGAGCTTGCGGCAACTCTTAATCTGTTAAAGGCGCAGATCACCGGCACAACTGAAGGCATTCGCTACAAGGTTTCCCCCGAAGGCATAAAGTCGGAAGTCTCCGCTTTCATAGGTCACAAAAGGCAGAATTGGCTTGGCTCACTAAAGCAACAAGCCCTGGAAAACCCGATCCAGACGATTGCTGCCGGTACTGCTGTCGTTGTGCCCGCGTTGCGATTGGCACGCAGTCTTCCGCTGCCCGTCTGGGTGATTGGCGCCGGGCCGCCTTAAGCTCGAATTCTGTTCGCACCCGCGTTACAGAGGCGGCTTCTCCGGGCATCGAAAAGGCCAAGGAGATGGTGGGTGACGCAGCGGATGCCGCCCAATCCTTTGGCAAAGATTTGGCGGATGCTACGGACAACCTGCGCGATTACGCGAGCCAGACCGCTGGTAATATCGGCAACATGGTCAAAGCCAACCGGGAAGCTACCTCGGGAGTGGCGAGAGAGCAGATGGAGCATGCTCGATCTGGTACAAACAATCCTACAACTTCCGCTCTGGCAACTGCCCATTGGGTTCGAGACAATGTCGCATTGATGGGAGGCTTGGGGATTGCAATTGGCGGACTCCTAGCCGCTTCGCTTCCCAATACCAAGACCGAAGCAGCCGTTATGAAGCAGGCGAGCGACACACTCAAGGAAGTCGCCGATGACCATGTGACGACGGCGTTCGATCCTTCCCGAAACCCGCACTCTGAGAGAGGCCCCCATGAGTGATTCCGATATTCGAACACAGAATACGAATTCTTCTCAAAACCAGAATACGAACTTTTCTCAAGGTCAACAAATGGCGGAAGCTGCCGCGAACATGAAGCAGCGTGATGACGCCAAGGAAGAGACGACGGAAACTGCCGATCGATTCCAGGATCAGGCGCGCGAGCAGCAACGCGCGGGAGCGGATTTCATAAGTCAGTTGGCTAACAATATTCGAAATGCTGCCCATGCCTTCGAGGCAGACACGCCTTTTGCCGCACGCGGTTTTAATTCAGCGGCTGAATACGTCGAAGACGCGGCCGAGAAAATCCGCAATGGAACCTATCGCGACCTGGTCGGCGGCGTGAGCGATTTTTCGCAACGACAGCCGGTAGCGTTCCTTGGGCTTTCGGTACTCGCCGGTTTCGCAGCCGTCCGCTTCTTCAAAGCATCGGGAAATCAGGTTTCATCTTCACAACGTGGCCATGTTCCATGAGCACCCCAAGCGATTTTCGCATCATATCCACTCTGCTTGGCGATGCCCTTACGCAATTCTCCAAGCTTTTTCAAAATGAGCTTGATCTTGCGAGAGCCGAATTTAGCGAGAAGACCCAACACCTCAGCGCAGCGATAGGTTTCATCGTGGCGGGGGCCGTCCTTATGATCCCCGCTCTTGTAATGGCCCTATTGGCGTTATCAGCGGCGTTGGTTTCGGCAGGTTGGTCGGAGCCGCTATCTTATCTGATCTCTGCGATCGGTGCCGCGGTGCTTGCAGCGCTCTTGTTTGCTATTGGCAAAAGTATGCTCATTTCACGCAAACTCACCCCCCGTGAAACGATACGCCAGCTCGAAAAGGACAAAGACACCTTGAAGGGAATGGTGCAATGAACGGTACACAAACCAGCTTTCTCGAAAGCCTGAGGGAAGCAGCCCGCGAGAATCCCCTCTCCGCAGCCCTCATTGGAGGTGGCGCCCTCTGGTTGCTTATGGGCAATGAGAAGCTGAAAAGAGCTGCCAGTGCCGCTGCACCGCTTGCCGATATTGGCGCGCGTAATTTGTGGTCGACTGCCTCCAAATCCAAAGACTACTCGGCCACACAGAGAGTTCGTGAAATGGAAGCATCACGGCGCGTCAACGAAACCCTGAACGAAACCAAAAACGCGGCTTCTGATACCGTGTCAGCAGCGGCACAGGCGATCAAAGACCGGGGGAATGAAGATACCCATGCGTGGGAGAACTTGAGCAACTCAGCCAACTCGCTTCCCGTTAAAAAAGCTTTCACCAGGGCGCAATCGACACTTTCCAATGTTCTCGAAAGACAGCCGCTGGCTCTCGGCCTTGTTGGTCTTGCAATCGGCGTCACCGTTGCAGGCGCGTTTGGAGCATCCAATCTCGAAAAGGAATGGGTGGGCGAACTCAGCGATAGTGTTAAGGCAGACTTGAACACACGCGCAGGTTAAGCCAGGCCCACGCCCAATTACCAACCTCTCTGTCGAAGACCGCAATTCGTGCCATCATCATGGTGGACCGGACATGACGCGGTGACGGATCGTTTCGGCAGCAGCACGCACTCGCGTTCATCATGCGGAATTGAGAGATGATCGGACGCGGCCAAAAACGCTTTCCGAGTTCATGAAGATCGAGTCCATGAAGATAATGTGGACAATGGACCCGAGCGAGAGTGCTTGCTTTTAAAAAACCTACCTTAAGTGGCATCATAAATTGACTTCAATCATTGATTGAAATCAAACGATCGCGCCAATTGGATCACCGACCATCTTGGTAACGAACTCCATAGCAAGGAGTGAAGCGAATGATGTCCGACTTATCAGCCACGCGGCCAGAAAACGTCGTGGGTAGACGCTCCATTGAAGAGCAGGCCTGGTCCCTCTTCAGGTTTCTTCAGCCGCGCAGGCCAAATGACATCAAGTCGATTGTGGAGAGCGGCCTCTGTGTCGGGTGTGGCTTATGCGAGAGCATGGTCGGCTCCAATCACATCAAAATGGTGCTCAATCAAGAAGGCTTTCTGCGACCGGCGACAGCCGAAAACCTGAATGAGGGTGTGCAGCATGACGTGCTGACGGTATGTCCCGGCATAAAGCAAGAACGACGAGCCGACATCCATCATGCTGATCCAGTCTGGGGAGTGCTGCGTGAGACCTACGTGGCAGAGATCTTGGATGAAAAAACGAAATTCGAAGGCTCCTCCGGCGGAGCCATAACCGCCATAGCGGCCGAGCTGCTCGATCGAGGTGATATCAAGGCCGTCCTTCACGTGGCGGCAGACCACGACAATCCGATGCGGAGTGTGTCGCATGTCAGTCGTACCCGAGAGGACGTGCGCAGGGCGACGGGCGCGCGCTATGGACCGGTGTCCTCGCTCGGCGGCTTGCACGACATGTTGGACAGAGAAGAACCGTTCGCCTTTGTCGGAAAGCCATGCGACGTGGCCGGCGTTCGTCATCTTTCACGCATCGACGAACGCGTGGATCGGCTCTTGCGCGTGGCGATCTCCTTCCCGTGCGGGGGAATGCCAAGCCATCACGCGTCCGTTCGGATGGCTGCAAGATATGGATTTAAGGAGGAAGATGTCAGCTTGATGAGACATAGGGGCCACGGCTGTCCGGGGCCCACGCGGATAGAAAGTAAACAGGGCCGTGTGCACGAAGAAAATTTCGATAATACCTGGTTCAAGGAGTTCGGGCCGGACCTGCAATTTCGCTGCAAGATATGTCCAGACAGCGTAGGCGAACAGGCTGACATTGTTTGCGGAGATGCTTGGGACATTGATGGTGAGCGCAACAACATCAATCTCATGATCGTGCGCTCACCGGTGGGACAAAAAACTTTGGAAGACATGATGGGGGCCGGTGTCTTGCAGCTTAGGCCACTCGCCACGTCTGCCCTGGCGAGAATGCAGCCGCACCATGTGGCACGCAAGACAGCCGTCGGCGCCAGACTTTTGGGTCTGGCATTTTCCGGTCAAATGCTGCCGACTTTCAAAAGAATGGGCATCATTAGAAGTTCATTCAAAGGATGGCGGTCATTCCTGGAAAATTTCTTCGGATCAAGATTGCGCGCAAGCCAAGGCCGCAATCAAGAAACAGCGCCCGTCTGGTTTGGAGCAAGCAAGCGGGAAACCTAGGCCGTTCGAGCGAAGTGGGTACCGGTTTGCGTGAAGACAACGCGTCAAAACAAATGGTCGGCTGCTTAAAACTTAGGGGAGCTTCTCATGAAACCAACATCGTCAACGATGGAAAAACACGGTGCAGACTACATCCCTGAGCGGGAACGTCACTCCGCTCCGAAAGACCTGTTCGGAGTATTCGTAGGCGCACAAATGTGCCTCAATCTGGTCGTGCTGGGATGGCTTCCAATTCGATTTGGACTTGGATTTTTGAGCGCAGTCAGCGCCATTGCCACAGGACTATTGATAGGTGCGCTCTTTGTCGGGCCCTTTGCTCTGCTCGGTGCGCGAGCTGGAACGAATAGCACAGTGAGCAGCGGAGCCTATTTTGGAGTCCTTGGTCGCCTCGTTGGTACGCTTATCACTTTCTTTATATCGCTAGGTTTTTTCGCGCTGGTCATCTGGACAGGAGGCGATGCGATTACGGGCGGCATGGCGCGCATTTTTCATTTCGAAAGCGGCGACGCCACACGTGCACTCGGCTATTTGATCATGGGCCTCGGATCGATTGCGATTGCTATTTACGGGCACGATAAAGTTGCTTCCGCTCAGAAATTCGTAGCAATTGCGATTGGTCTACTTTTTATTCTGGGTGTCGTTGCCCTCGCTCCCCGCTTCGACGTCGATTACGCCGGCGGGCAGTACATATTGAGCTCGTTCTTGGCTGTGCGACATGCGAGCTCGGTTCGAGGCGGCAGTGGAATAGCCAGCCAGCTGGCGGCAATATCAGAAGTCGTCTGGGGATAAGCTGTGGTGCCCAGGGCGGATCGAACCACCGACACTGCGATTTTCACCCAGCCTACGTCCAGCCTAAAGACTTAGTTTTTTAAAACGTCGTTTTTTACCAGCAGCCCTTGGCACTTCTCGGATTGGCGAGGTCTTTCGACAAACTTCTTCTATTCGCTTCAAGTTCGCCAGGGTCGCCTCCAGATTTTCTGTACCAATCTTCTTGATCCATTGCTCAGCCCAAATCTTTTGCTCCTTGGCGATGGCCTCCATGGCTTTTCTGCCTTTTTCGGTGAGCTCGACGAGGTTTGCATTTTTATGCTCCTTATTTTCTCGAAAGATAAGGAAGTTCTCCTTCCATAGCAGATCAGCGGTTCGTTGAACGCCTTGGCGAGAGACCCCCATTCTCCGAGCAATTTGAGAGACGGTCTGAGGTTGCATGTATGCTGCGGCAAGCACGAACCATCGTGCACTTGTTTGACCTGCTGGGCGGGCGATCTCATTTCCGAGAGATAAAAATAAAGTATTCAGACGAAAGATGGAAACAACCATCTCGCCCCACATCCGCGCGGTTTTACTCGTACTGATCGACATTGACATTAAATTGTCATTATGACAGCTTGTTGTCAATTCAGAAAATGTGAAAATAACTTTGGCGCTCTTGTGCGAAAAATTCTGACTTTCATCCTTGTCGTCTTGAGCACCGTCAATTTGGAGGCCATGGCAATGTCCAATGAGAAAAAAGCGGAAGAACAGGTAGGCATTATTCTACTTCATGGGGCGGGGCTTGGTTCCTGGATATGGGAAAAGGTCATTCCTGAACTAAAATCGAAGTCCATCGCCATTGATTTACCTGGACGTGCGGGTAAAGCGGCAACGTTTCGGAATTCTTCGTCTGCCAGATTTTGCAAACTCCGTTGTACAAGAGATCGAAAAAAGCAAATTCCAAAAGGTGATACTCGTCGCGCATTCCGTGTCAGGAGCGTTGGCGCTTCAAGTATCTTCTATGATTCCCGGAAAAATCGCGTCCATCATATTTATTGGTGCGGGTATCCCAAATTCTGGAGAGGCATATCTGGATGGTATGCCTTTTCTTTCCCGGCTGATGATTTGAATCTTTTCATGGCTAAATCCAGATGGACTTAAGGCTCCGAGTTCAGCAGTTCGCAAGGCACTTTGTAACGATCTTGAGCCGGCTGATTCCGAAAGGGTGATTTCGCATATGGTGCCAGAGGCGCCGGCTCTTTTCACGGGAATCACCGAGTGGTCCCAGCCCAAACGATCAGTTTACGTGTTACTGACTGAGGACAAGAGCGATCTTACACCTTCCATTCAAGAAGAAATGCGGAGTCATTTGCGAAATGCAAAACCAATCTCGCTACAAAGCGGACATCTACCCATGCTGAGCCAGCCGCATAAGCTGGCGGCTCTTATTAACGAAGAGGCTGAGGTAACTTCAGGAAAGGCGTTCTAATGACACTTGGGACTGCATACCGCGAATTTTAACCGCGACAGATACCCACAGTGCATATGAATTCATTTAATTGAAATGGTGCCCAGGGGCGGGATCGAACCACCGACACTGCGATTTTCAGCCAGCCCGCGAACTTATTCACGCCCATACATTTGGTTAGATTTCTTCGATCAGATAATTGGTGACGCTGATCTATTGCGATTTTCATACACATTACAAGACATCTCTAAACTTTCAAAGACACGCCGTCCTACTACCCCAATGGTACCCTCGCCACTGATCCGCTTTTCGGTATCAAATGTGGTAGAGCGCAATCCCATCGAATTGAATTGCGATTACGCTCTATCATATGTGATCATTTGTGTTGACGCGTTTTCTTCACGCGAACCGGTACCTACCGCTGGTCAAGCCCGCTGGCATGCTTCACTTGAAAACGCTCTAAGCTTTTTTAATTCGCCGCAGTAAAATTGCGCCAGCCTCCAAACGACGAGATTTCGCGCGCGCCGCAAGGGCTGCATGTCTACAAGGAAACCCTTGGCCGCGCGGCCACCCTCCAACGAACTGTGCCGATCGCAAGCGGCGCAGGAACGTTGCCGACGAATGCGCCAAAGGCTTCTCGGGTGAGGGCCCAGACCTCAACATCGATTGAGTGACCTGTTCCATCCGCGACCCGTTGAAGACCGGGTTTGGGCGGCATCGTATGAGGCAAAGCAAAGAGCCGATAGTCCGCGGTCGTCTTTGTACATTCGAGCAGGCGCGAATGAAGCGCCTGCAATTCGCCATTCAACGGCATAGCTGAAAGATGTGCTCCGACAACAACCAGAGCAATCTCGTCCGGTTGCAACGATGAAGCCACAGGCAACGGTTGCGTTACTGGGACATCGGTCGCGCCCATAGTAAGTCCGCTACGAGCATGAAATACGCGGCCCATGGCAGCGAGCGCAGTATCCTGGCCGCGGGCTGCGATCAACGTGATGCCGAATGGTGCGCCATTCGGCATGATGGAAGCTGGAATTCGCGAGTGCGCAGAGATCGAGCAAATTCGCAAAATTCGTGTAGGTGCCGAGCTGGCTATTGAGTCCGATTGGATCCGCAAGCAGTTGCTCGACGGTGTAAACGGATGGTGCTGTGGGCAACACCAAGGCATCGAGCCGTGCCAGCAGGCTCTCGGAAATCCGCCGGATCTCCTGCAAACGATAAAATGCTGCAAACGCCTCTGCAGCAGTGGGGCTTCCACCAGCAGAAATAATCTCCCGCGTAACAGGATGAAGTGCATCCGGTGCAGTCATCAACAGCGATTTTGCCGCCAGATAGCGTTCTGCAATCCAAGGGCCATCGTAAAGCAACCGTGCGGCTTCGAGCAACGGCGCAATATCAACCTCGACAATAGTTGCACCCGTCGCAGACAACCGTAAAACCGCTGCTTCAAAAGCTGCGGCAGCTTCGTGGTCACCAAAGAATTCGCATTGCCCCGCCCTCGGCACGCCAAGCCGCGGATGTGGTGGTGCAGCGCAAGGAATCAACCGCGGAAAGTTTCGCGAATAAGAAATCCTTGGTATCCGGCCCCGCTATAACCGCCAGCGCGGCGAAGCTATCGTCAACGTCGCGTGCAAACACGGAGACGCAATCGAGTGTTCGACATGCGGGAACGACGCCTTGCGTGGACACGAGACCGAGGCTGGGCTTCAATCCAACAATGTTGTTTAACATTGCCGGTACGCGGCCCGAACCTGCGGTATCCGTCCCCAGAGCGATTGGTACGAATCCCGCAGCGACCGCAACAGCAGAGCCCGAACTTGAACCTCCCGGCACGAGATCCCGACGGAACGCATTGCGTGGAATACCGTAGGGCGAGCGGGTGCCAACAAGGCCTGTGGCAAACTGATCGAGGTTGGTCTTGCCAATGACGATAGCGCCCGCAGCGCGCAGTCGAGCTACTGCTGTCGCATCCTGCGCAGGTTGATATGCAAAAGCCGGACACGCAGCCGTCGTTGGCAGACCTGCGACATCGATATTATCCTTCACAGCTATCAGCGCGCCATACAACGGAAGATTTTCCGGATCGTTGTTTTGCAGCGCCTGCGCGTCCGCCAATACGTCAGCCTCGGTACGCAGGCTGATGAATATCGCCGGATCGCCGTGAGCATGGATGCGCTTGAATGCTTCACTTACGGTTTGTGTAAGCGGTATCCGCCCCGAGCGATGGTCGGCCACTGTTTCAAGAAGTGTTTTAGTCATCGCAAAATCCTATTTACCGGACGGAGAGGGTTGCATGCACGGACATATGAAATGGTAGAATGACGAAGACCGGATCCATCTAGCCCTCCGCAATCAAAGCAACTAGATCGCCCGCGCGTAGCGTCTGGCCTGGCTTGATGCGAATAGAAGATATTTTGCCGGCAACAGGAGCTTCCACGCTGATTTCCATTTTCATAGACTCGATGATGGCGAGAGCATTTCCAGCCACTACATCCGCACCCTCGCTGACAAGTATCTTCCAGACATTCCCCGGCACCTCGGAAAAAACTCCGATATTTTTATCAGGAATGTCATCGACACTTGCCATTGCGCTTACGGAGACATCATCCTTTACCTGATCGATCCGCAATTGCTTCCAACGCTGACGCTCCGCTTCGAACGCAGCTTGCTGCCGCTGTTTGAAATCCGCAATCGTGTCTTGGTCACGGGCCAAACCTTTTGCGTAGTCCACATAAGAAAATTCGTCCTGCTCTATCTTCAACTGGTATGCGCCGTGGGGAAACGCAGCGCGGGCTTCCAGAAGCTCTTCCGCACTGACCGGGAAAAAGCGAATTTTGTCGAAGAAACGCAACAGCCAGGGATGCCCGGGTTCGAACACTTGAGTGGTCCGCCAAGTATTCCACATCTGAATGGTACGGCCGAACAGTTGATAGCCGCCCGGCCCTTCCATGCCGTAGATACACATGTAAGCGCCACCGATGCCGACGGCATTTTCCGGCGTCCATGTTCGCGCAGGATTGTATTTCGTGGTGACCAGTCGATGGCGCGGATCGATCGGCGTCGCTACAGGTGCACCAAGATAAACATCGCCAAGGCCGAGTACGAGATAGTTCGCATCGAAGACAATGCGTTTTACCTCCTGCTCGCTCTCCAGCCCATTGATACGACGTATAAATTCGATGTTCGAGGGACACCACGGCGCGTCGGGACGAACCAGCTCCTGATATTTCTGCATCGCAAGTATCGCTTGCGGGTCGTTCCATGACAGAGGCAAATATACAGTGCGACTTGGCACCTTCATCGCATCAACCGGCGGCAGGCTACGTTCGAGCTCCTGCAGCACCTCAAGCAGCCGATGCCGTGAGAGAACAGCACTATCATAGTGGATCTGCAACGAGCGGATACCGGGAGTGAGATCGATCAGTCCCGGCAATTTCGCTTGGGTTACAGCTTCTGCCAAAACATGCACGCGCAACCGTAACGCGATATCGAGCTCCATCGGCCCATATTCGACCAACAAATTATCGTCGCCTGCACGACGGTAAACCACAGGGATCAGACCGTCATCACAATGGCCGACAATCGCCGAACCAAGTTGCCGGGATGCTACCTTGACCGCCGGCCCGGCTATCGGATCTCGATCACGATGCACCGGCACAAAGCGAACTTTGTCTCCGGGCTTCAGCTGACCCGTCTTCCAAAGCTCATCACGCGCCACCACCGCCGGACATACAAAGCCCCCAAGACTTGGACCATCAGGTCCGAGGATGATCGGCATGTCCCCGGTAAAATCAATCGATCCAACCGCGTAAGCATTGTCATGAATGTTCGAGGGATGCAGGCCGGCTTCGCCGCCATCAGCCCTCGCCCATATCGGCTTCGGGCCTATTAAGCGTACACCGGTGCGCGCGCTGTTGAAGTGCACTTCATACTCCCAGAAAACAAGGTCTTGATGTCTTCATCGCGAAAGAAATCTGGTGCGCCGTGCGGGCCATAGATAACGCCGATTTCCCAGGCGCACGTCAGGACAGGACGCTCCGCCTTTGTAAGCTCACGCGGAACATTGAGATTATCGCCTTTACCGATATGCAGCACATCTCCTGCCTTCAGCGATCCGGTGGCATGACCGCCAAATGCACCCAACGTAAATACAGCACGAGAACCGAAAATCTTTGGCGCATCGAAACCGCCTCGTACAGCAAGGTAGCAGCGCTGACCGGCGCCATCGATCTTACCGATGACAAGCGTTTGACCTGCAATCACGACCAACGGCACATCGTTCTCGACAACAACTCCATCGAGCTTCGCAAGCATGCGTGCGCCAGCAAGGCCGATAACTGCATCCGTATTGAACCGCAATGTCGGCCCGTTGACAGTCAATTCCAACGCAGCCGTTTCTTCAGGGTTTCCGACAATGATGTTGGCCATGCGGAACGAACGTTCATCCATCGGGCCGCTCGGCGGCACGCCCACATGCCAAAGGTGCAATCGACCCGGCAATTCCTGCAGTCCTGACTGCGCGCCAGGGGCCAATACATCGATGGTGCGCGGTGCAAAGGCGAAATTTGCCAAAACATTGGTGGCAACGCGTCCGCTACGGAAACATCCGACCGGCAATAGCGTGGAGATAATCGAGGTTGGTTTCGATGCCTGCGACAATCGATGTCATCCAGCGCGCCGACAAGCTTCCGAATCGCTTCCTCGCGTGTGTCGGCCGCCACAATCACCTTCGCCAGCATCGGATCATAAAATGGCGTGACTTCGACGCCGGTTTCGATCCAGCCATCGACGCGTGCGTCGCCTAAAAATTCAACATGGGTCAGGCGACCCGCGCTCGGCCGGAAACCGGCACTTGGATTTTCAGCGTAGACACGCGCTTCGATGGCCGCGCCCTTTGGCTTAAGTGTTCCCAGACCATCCAGCACATCCTCACCCGCCGCCTGCCGCACCATCCATTCGACCAGATCGACGCCGAACACGGCTTCAGTCACCGGGTGCTCGACTTGCAGCCGAGTGTTGACCTCAAGGAAATAAAAATTTTCCCGCTCGACGTCGTAGATGAATTCCACAGTACCTGCCGACTCGTAAGCGACGCTCTCGCCAAGAGCCACTGCAGCCCGATGAAGCCCCACGCGCATCTCGTTACTCAAACCGGGCGCAGGAGTTTCCTCGATAACCTTTTGATTGCGCCTTTGCAGGGAGCAGTCGCGCTCACCGAGTGCGACAACCTGACCTTTGCCGTTACCGAAAATCTGAACCTCGATGTGTCGCGCTTCGGCGACAAACCGCTCAAGATAAACTCTAGCATCGCCGAAGCTCGCAAGCGCGGTGCGCTGCACAGCCTCGAAACGCTCACGTAGCGTGCCGGCATCGTGGCAGAGATGCATTCCAATGCCGCCTCCCCCAGCCGTGCTTTTCAGCATCAAAGGGAAACCGATGCGACCGGCCTCCGCCATAGCCTCATCGACAGTCTGGAGCAGACCAGATCCCGGCAGCAGCGGAACGTGACTTAATTGGGCAATCTCACGCGCCTTGTGCTTCAATCCGAAAGCCTCAAGATGTTCCGGACGCGGGCCGATGAAGGCGATGCCATGCTCCGCCAATTTCCCAGCAAAGTGGCGATTTTCCGACAGGAACCCATAACCTGGATGCACCGCCTGCGCGCCAGTTTCTAGACATGCGGCGACGATCGCGTCGATGTTGAGATAGCTTTCCGTAGCGGACGCGGGGCCAACGCGTACAGCTTCATCCGCATCAAGAACGGGCCGTGTAAAACGATCAGCGTCCGAGTAGATCGCGACAGATGCAATGCCCATACGCCGTAACGTTTTGCCAACCCGCCCGGCGATATCGCCGCGGTTGGCAATCAGAACTTTACTAAACATAGGATCAGCTCTCTTGCGCTGCGAAGATCACGACCTGAATCGGTGTCGGGAAAAAGCCGTTGCAGGGATTATTGATTTGCGGGCAATTGGAGATCAGACACAGCACATCCATCTCCGCAACCATTTCGACGTAGTCGCCTGGCTTGGAGACACCGTCAATCACGGTAAAATTACCGGACGGATCGATCGGCACGTTCATAAAGAAATTCAGATTTGGCACGATATCGCGCTTCGACAGGCCATGCTTTGCTGCTTCTATCAGGAAATTTTCCCGGCACGCATGGAGATATTTAGTGCCGTGGCCAAAGCGGACGGAATTGCTTTCGCAAGAGCACGCGCCCGGCGCAAGTATCGTGCAGACCACAAGTGTCCGCAGTTACGCGCAGCATCGTTCGTCCTTCATTCGACATGATGCGCGTGCCAGTGGAGACATAGGCGGAACCTTGTGCGCGCAAGGTATCCTGGCCGCTGTAGCGCTCCTGCAGATCATCAGCGCAGTAAAATAGCGTATCGACCGCTTGCTGGCCGTGAGTATCTACAATGCGTAATGTCTGTCCTTTGCGAATAATAGCGGACCACGGCGAACGGGCCGGGATTTCAAAGTCGAGTATGATGCGCCCGGGAACGGAAGGAATAGTCATTGTTCTCCCCCCGCAATGCCGGAATTTAGAGAAAATGCGTTATTCTCAAACGCGCGCGCAGCTTCCGCGCTTGCCGTCCGGCATAGATCGTTATCATCAGGCAGAGCGGCCTGATAACGCACAATCTCGACATCGTTCTGCGCGTATATCGGCGAAGGATCGAGCGGATGCGGACAATTCGATAATGCTACCAGCAAATCCATCTCTGCGCGCAGATCGATGAAATCCCCTGGGCTGCGGCGACCGGCATCCCATTGAAAATGCCCATCGGCATTGACGCTCACCGGTGCAAAGAAGTTAATGCATGGATGGACATCACGCCGGTCGAGCCCGAGCTTGCCCGCAGCCAGAATGAAATTATCACGCGTATTGCGCAATTGTCCCACGCCATAGCGGGCGACGTTCGTTGCCGCCGTTGAGCAGCCGGTAATGGGATCATGTGCACCACCGCTCGTCTCTTCGATGATGCCAAACAGCACGCGGCCCATGTCGGAGAGAATGACCCGCCCCTTACGTAAGCTCGCCGCCCATTGCACCTTGATGGTGTCCGCATGATTGAGCCGCTCGCTGGGATCGACGCTACTCCACGCCAGGATGCTGACGCAAGATGCGCCGCTCACGTTGATCAACCGCAAGGCCTCACCGCGACGAAGGCGCGTGGTCCAATACCATCCACCGGGAATGACCTCACGGTGGACGACTGCAATCTTCTCGATCGGCGCGCCGACACGCGGCGTTGGCGGCGGCAACGCACGTGGCGCCTGCCCCTGGCCCGCCGCCTTCAGCTCTTCGTAGCGCTTTCTATTGGCCGCAATTTCGGCCTTCTGCTCCTCGGTCAAGATCATGATTTGCCCTTTCTCAGACACGCGCGCCAGGTCGTCCCGGCTATGCTCCTTTTTCGGCAGGGCCGTCCCGACCGGAGCAAAAGATCGTATGCACCGCACGTCGGCCGCGCGGCGCGGATAAATTTCGAGATCGCGCGAGATGGTAGCGCCATAGCGCTCGCATTCTTCGGGTCGATTGCGATTGCGCTCGAATGCGATAACCCGCGTCGCCAGCCGGAATGCCTCGCTCAGATCATGCGTCACCATGACCACCGTAAGTTCGGTTTCATTCCACAACCGCTTCATCAGTACATGAATGTCGGCGCGAATGCCGGGGTCCAATGCGCCGAACGGCTCATCGAGCAAAAGAATTTTGGGGCCGCGCATGATGGCCTGCGCCAGTGCCAGCCGCTGCTGCATACCGCCGGACAGCGCCGCTGGATATTTGTTCTCGTGTCCGACAAGGCCCACTTCCGCGAGCAGCGCCATTGCGTCGTCCGTAGCGGCGCGCTTGGTCGCCCCGAACAGTCGCCCGATCATTTTAGCGTGCTGGAGTTCTCGTCCCAACAACACATTCTGCAAGACTGTCAAATGTGGAAACACCGAATAGCGTTGAAAGACAACACCTCTGTCAGCATCCGGTTCGGGTCTTAGCGGCACACCATCGACAAGGATCCGCCCCCGCGTCGGCGCTTCCTCACCCAGCAGCATGCGAAGAAAGGTAGTTTTGCCGCAGCCTGACGGACCGACAAGGGCAATAAAGGCGCGCAATTCCACATCGAGCGTGATCCGCTCCAACACAATATGATCGCCATATTCTTTCCAGACATCGTCTAAATGGATCGCACTCATTCCGACCTCACCGACGCAAACCACGGGAAAGCCTTGCGTTGCAATAGGCGAAGTCCCGCATCCATCAGAAAGGCGAGCAGCGTGATCCAGATCACGTACGGAATAATCACATCCATCGCGAGATAGCGCCGCACGAGAAAGATGCGATAGCCAAGGCCTGTGTCGGAAGCAATCGCCTCCGCGGCGATTAGAAATAACCAGGCCGGTCCAAGCTGCAGACGCAGCGAGTCGATCAGTCGCGGCAAAATTTGCGGCAACACGACACGAAGCGCCACCTGCCAGGTTGATGCGCCAAGTGTCTGCGCCTTGATGAGTTGCTCCCGTGGCAACTCCAGCACTTTCATCGTGAGATCACGGATCATGCAGGGCAAGGTCCCGATCACGATCAGAGCAATCTTGGAATTTTCGCCGAGGCCCATAACGATGAACAGAATAGGTAATAGCGCAAGTGGCGGCACCATCGAGGTGACACCGACGAAAGACGAGAGCAACGCGTTGGCACTGGGCAACAACCCAATCACGATACCGAATACCAATGCAGCAATCGTCGAAATGGTTAGTGCGGAGAGCAGCCTGCCGAGACTCGCCATTGTGTCCGCCAACATCAGGTTGGTGCCGGTTCGCACGTCGACCTCAAAGGCCATGTGCCGCACCGCCTGCGCCATACTCGATAGCGCAGGCAGCAACTTGTCGTTGGGATTGTCCGCGAGCCTCATGCTTGAGCCAGAGAAATAGGCGATCGCCAACAATACGAAAGGCAGCGCGGCAAGATAGAACCGCACCTGCCTATCCGGCTTGATGTTCATGAAGCGCATGAGACGGACGGATCGATCAGAGCTTCCCTTTCGCGGCTTCATCCATGTAGGTTGCGTCGAAGCGCAGCTTCACATTGCTTTTGTTGCCGAGCACTGTTTTGTCTCCCAGTTCGATACCGATGGCGTCCGCCGACTTCGCATCCTTACCGAGTAAAGTCTTCGCGAACAGGAACTTCCGCACTCGATCCATCGTGTGGCCGACAGTCGCCCCCTTTGTGAAAGCTCCCGCATCCGCGGCCTTATCGAACAAACGCGTCGAGGCAAGCTGACTCTCGAAGCCGACCAGATCCGTTCCCGACGCCTTGGCCATCGCTTCTTTCGCAGCCTTTCCATCCGCGTCGGTAGCATTCATTTTTGCGATGGTCTCGTACCAGATGCCAACCAGAGCCTTGGCGAAGCTAGGTTGTCTTTCAGAACGGCGGTATTGACCACCATCAGATCCATGATCTCGCCGGGGATTTGCGATGAATCGAATACCTTCTTGGCATCCTTCGAGTCGAGAATTTCGGAGACGATCGGATTCCATGTCACCACGGCAGTCACCTCCGGCGTTTTGTAAGCGGCGGCCATATCGGCATCGGATGTATTGACGACCTTGATGTCTTTCTCGGCGAGATGTTTACTTTCGAGCGCGCGCGCGAGCAGATAGTGCGAAACCGAGAATTCGACGAGGTTGACCTTCTGCCCCTTGATGGCCGCGAGATCAGCCTTGTTTTTCAGGATGACGGCGTCGTTGCCATTGGAGAAATCGCCGATCACAATAGCTGTGGTATCAACTCCGCCAGCGGCGGGAATCGACAGCGCGTCCATGTTCGTGATGGTCACAGCGTCATATGCGCCGGCGGTATATTGGTTGACGGATTCGACGTAATCGTTGAACTGTTTCACCTCGATGGTGATACCGTATTTATCGGCCCATTTTTTGACGATCCCGGTGTCTGCCGCATATCCCCACGGCATCCAGCCGACGTAAATCGACCACGCGACCTTAAAGTCTTTTTTCGGCGCGGCATGAACCGGCGCAATTGTAGCCCCCAGCACCGAAGCAAAAATGGTGAAACGCAGTATAATAGATGTGAGCCTGTCCATGACTGATCCCTCTTGCAAAAATTACAAAAAGGGATCGGCGACAGACCATCGCTTTGCCAATCCC
Organism: uncultured Alphaproteobacteria bacterium; assembly: GCA_963811795.1. Lineage (GTDB taxonomy): Bacteria > Pseudomonadota > Alphaproteobacteria > Rhizobiales > Xanthobacteraceae > Afipia. The sequence continues at coordinate 2,521 of CAWESR010000009.1, read as the reverse complement.
TTGGCTTACGAGGTCTCCCGGGCTTTTGTCCCGCCGTGCACCTGCGAGGATTTCTCCCCCGCAAGCGGTTACTCTCGGACCAGCACTTTAGCAGCGCAAAGCCGGAACCCTAGCAACCAACTCACCCGAACTATTGCACAAGACGTGCCATCCTTACATTGCCTGAAACGTAACGGTTTTTTGCATCTTCTTGCCTTCCTATTGCAACGCGTCGGCATTCCTACAGGCAGTTGCCTAACAAAGATGCAGGCTTTGCATTCTCCGGGGCATTATTTTAAACGACCTGCGTAGAGCCTTACTTATGACGCTGCATTCACTGTTCGAAACACACCTCAAGGTTAAAGACCTCAAACAATCGAAGCTATTTAAACGCAATTCATCAGGGACGGATCTGGTCGCTAGTGACGTGACGAAATATCTAGCTTCATTTCACCAGATGTAAGGACCTGATTTTCGGATGCATGCATGACATGCATTGTGCATGCGAAAAAATCTTACAGCCAAGCTCATCATCATTTGCAACCACGGCCTGACCGCCGATACGAGGTAAGGGACACGCTCCTACCAACGCAGTACAGTTGCGTTGCGTTTATATTTGCATCTGACGTGACAGACGATGGGCGATCAAAAATCAAAGACCTCACAGCCTCGAAAGATGATTGCGATTCAATCTAAAGCAATCCCGCTTTCGGTGAAGCGGCGCGCATTGCTTCGAGAAATTTCTCGACCTCCCTCTTGAGACGCCCGCTATCCTGCGACAGGATTGAGCCGAAGATAACACTTGGCTTGATGCGGAACCGGTTTCACCCGCGCCGCGGCTGACGTCGTGATATTGCCTGCAAGGCTGTTGCTGCGTTGGGCCGCATACTGGATGTTGCGAGAGATTTCCTGGGTGGCAGCGCCTTGCTCCTCGACCGCGGCAGATATCGTCGAGGAGATTTCCGAGATCAGATTGATGGTTGAGCCGATCTCCTTGATCGTATCCGCCGAAGCTTCAGTTGCCGACTGGATGCCCGCGATCTGCTGGCTGATTTCCTCGGTAGCTTTTGATGTTTGCGCCGCCAAGGCCTTGACTTCCGAGGCGACCACCGCAAATCCGCGTCCGGCGTCGCCTGCGCGAGCCGCTTCGATGGTAGCGTTGAGTGCGAGCAGATTGGTCTGTTCGGCTACGGCGCTGATCAGCTTTACCACATCGCCGATACGTGATGCGGCGCTAGTGAGCTCGGCAATGTTGCTGTTGGTTTTTTGCGCCTGCTTGACAGCTTCCCCGGAGACCCGGCTAGCTTCCTGCACCTGGCGGCCGATTTCTTGCACCGATGACGTGATCTCTTCAGTTGCGCTTGCGACGGACTGCACGTTGCTCGGAACTTCCTGAGATGCGGTGGCGGCCTCGCCCGAGATTTTTCCGGTCAACTCGGCGGTGGAGGTTAATGTGTTGGCCGCAGCTTCCAGTTCGGTCGATGATGACGACAAGGAACCGATGAGTTCGCTGATCATCGCCTCGAATTCACGAGTGATGTTGTCGACCCGCTGCGCGCGGACGATCTTGGCGTCCGCCTCGGACGCGGCTGCTTCGTCCGCGGCTTTTTTGGCGATCAGCGCATCCTTGAACACCTGCAAGGTGTCCGCGATGGCGCCCATCTCAGTCTTTTCACCTGGTGTGGTATAATGGCTGTGTAAGTCGCCATTTGCCAGTGCCCGCATTGGTGAAACGACCGAGGCGATGCCATGCATGACGTCTCGCACCAAATAGAATCCGGCGCCCACTCCGGCAACAATGGCAAGGGCAAGAATACCGACGATCAGCTCGAACGCTAGAGCATAGGTGTGCTTCTGCGTCCTGTGTGGCGGATTGAGAGCCTTTTGATTCAACTCGACATCCTTTTTCAGAACCTCATCGAGAACTCCGGGCAATCGGGCTGGTCTTGTTGACGATCAGATCGCGGGCTTTGGTGTGGTCGTTTTCTTTACCGGCCGCATCCAAAACCTCCCGCGCCGCGGCCAAGTAGGTATTCCATCCTCGCGTGAGTTCCTCATACAACGCTCGTTCTTCCGGCGAGGTCACCAAGGGTTCGTAGACTTTGAAAGCACGTGCTTGCTCCTCCACGATGGCGTCCAAATTTTTTGCGATTGCCGCTCTTGGCGCCGGATCGGTTTCCAGCACGAACTGCCGTAAATTGACGCGGTATCTCTGAATAGTGACCCGCAAATCGCCAAGTGCTTTTATGCTGGGTAACCAATTGGTCGCGATATCCACGGTATGCAAGTTGATCGCCCGCATCTTGTTGATAGCCAGCAGCCCGGTGCCTGCCAACGCGATCAGTAGAGATGAGATGACGGCGATCATCTTGGAGCGGATGGAAAATTTGGCGAACATGAATGCTCCCTACCCTCCGGACAAATTATCCGGCGGTTATCAAATGCAGGAGTTTGAGCAAAATGAGCCCCCGAACACCGAAGCGTTTGTTCTGTGTTGATGAGTTCTATTGTTAAGGAAGTGTCTAAACTATCGGTGAATGAC
>CAWESR010000008.1:0-87529 GCA_963811795.1 uncultured Alphaproteobacteria bacterium | reverse complement strand
CAGGGCTGCTGCGGCAACACCGAACAGTTTAGAAAAACGCATGAAAATCAAGCTCCGGCTAATTGTTTGAAGTGCGCGGACAAAAGGGAAGCCTCGTGTCAAAAACAAGGCGCTTTCCTCAATTTGCCGTCGAAATGACACTTAATTTCGTGCGCGCCTTCAGGCCAGTCAAAACTGGCCAATGGCCTGAAAGATACAATTTATAGAAAATTGTATCTTAACCCGGCACCAGCATCCTGGTGAGACCGCCCGTTTTACAGAAGCGCTTTGCCCTTACCGCAGATTGCCGCAGAAGCGCTGGATGCGTTTGCAGGCTTCCTCAAGATCCGACGTCTTGGTGGCATAGGAAATGCGGAATGCGGGGCCGAGACCGAAAGCCGATCCCTGCACCACCGCGACGCCTTCCGTCTCCAGAAGCGCAGTCACGAAATCCTCGTCGGTCTCAAGCTTCATGCCCGACGGCGCAGTCCGTCCCATGGTACCCGCGCATGACGGATAAACATAAAACGCGCCTTCCGGGCGCGGGCACTCGATGCCGTTTGCCTGATTGAGCATGGACACGACAAGATCGCGGCGTTCCTTGAACATCTTGTTGTTCACCGGGATGAAATCTTGCGGCCCGTTCAGCGCCTCGACTGCAGCCCACTGTGAGATCGACGACGGATTCGATGTCGATTGCGACTGGATTGTAGACATCGCCTTGATGAGGTGCTCCGGACCGCCGGCATAGCCGATGCGCCAGCCGGTCATGCAATAGGCTTTCGACACGCCATTCACTGTCAACGTGCGGTCGTACAATTTCGGCTCGACCTGTGCCGGAGTCGCAAACTTGAAACCGTCATAGACGAGATGCTCATACATATCGTCGGTCATGATCCAGACATGCGGATGCCTGACCAACACATCGGTCAAGGCCTTCAACTCTGCATGCGTATAAGCCGCGCCAGTCGGGTTCGACGGCGAGTTCAGAATGATCCATTTGGTCTTCGGCGTAATCGCCTTTTCCAGATCAGCAGGTTGCAGTTTGAAACCAACTTTGGCGTTACACACCACCGGCACAGGCACACCGCCAGCGAGCGACACCATTTCCGGATAGCTCACCCAATATGGCGCGGGAATGATGACCTCATCGCCCGGATTGAGCGTTGCCATAAGAGCATTGTACAGCACCTGCTTGCCGCCAGTACCGACCGTGACCTGGCTTGGCTTATAGGTCAGGCCGTTCTCGCGCTGGAACTTAGCGACAATTGCGTCCTTCAACTCGGGCATGCCGTCGACTGCGGTGTACTTGGTTTTGCCAGCCTCAATGGCATGAATGGCTGCAAGCTTGATGTTGGCTGGCGTATCGAAATCCGGCTCACCCGCGCCAAGTCCAATGATGTTGCGGCCCGCTGCTTTAAGCTGGCGTGCTTTATCCGTGACCGCGATGGTCGCGGACGGCTTCACACGGTCAAGCGCAGCGGACAGAAACGGCATTGTCATCTCCTTGCAAACATCGCAGGCGGTGAGGCTACAGAGTCGATTTATGGGCAGAAACGCACATTAAAGTGGGGACCGCTGCACCGCAAGATACCTTCCGATCTTTCTGAAAGCCTGGAAAACATGAGTTTTCAGGTATCGGCTCTATACCCGCAATTAAGCATTGCAGCTCTGCTGCCATTAACGGTCCGCGAACCGGCCTCTGGTACGTCCAAGACACAAATTAACGCCCCGAAGTGGACGAGGCCGAAATCGTGAATATCGATCAAAGCAAATTGCAGCGGGCAGATCGCATAAGCTGGATCACGATTTTGGGTGTTGCCTCCGTTGATCTGGCTGCATACGTGACCGGCTTCTTTGACATTGGTTGGGCCTCGTTCATGAAGCCTCTTTGTGGCGCTGTTTTACTCGGTATCGCAGGCTGGTTTTATCAGGCCGTCAGGAAGGAACCGCGTCTCGCAATCGCCCTGACAAGCACCGCGCAAATGATTGCGTTCACCTCGGTGGCAGCGCCGCTTTCTTATATCGCGGCAAGTACGGCACTTCCGTTGTGGGACGCGACCTTCATCGCATGGGACCATCATCTCGGTTTCGACTGGAGGGGGTGGCTTACAGCGATGAACGCTCACACTTCCCTCCATAGCGTCTTCTTTTTGTCCTATGCGAGTATCCCCGTGCAAGTGATTACCACTGTGATTGCTTTGGCTTTTATTGGCCATACTTCACGGCTGCGTATTTTCATTATGAGTTTCATTTTCGCAACTCTCGTCACCATCGCGATTTCAGCCCTCATGCCGGCGCAAGGAGCGTGGGGTCATCTGCAGCTGTCGGCTCATGACTATCCTGCGATTGTGCCCGCGACGCGAGATCTCCATCTTCCCGTTTTTCATGGTTTGCGGGATGGAACATTCCGCTCTCTCCTGGGGGAAGGTGCGGAAGGAATCATCACATTCCCAAGCCTGCACGCCGCGCTTGGGCTGTTGTTTATTTTTGCGTTGTGGCCGGTGCCTTATCTGCGCTGGGTCATAGCGGCGTTGAATATTGTCATGATCGCATCGACACCGATCGACGGTGGTCATTATTTTTCCGATGCTTTCGCCGGAATGATGATTGCAACCCTGTGCTGGACGGCAGTCCGCAGCATCATCAAAAATGCCGATCAGTTTAGCATGACAAGAATCCCGTCTCTTGCCGCCGCGCCTTCAATCGTGCCGTCCATCATGCCGGCGATGGCTTCTGAAATTTCGAGGGAACCACAATCGCCAGAGATTGAACCTTCACGACCGGCAACTCGCACAAGCGTGATCTCGTCCTTCAACGGTTAGCATGGCATTATTTTGCGCCCGCTGCTACGCAGCGACGAAATTCAAGCATTTCCAGACGACAGGGACTTGCAGCAAGCCACCGTGCGCATCATTGTCTGGGTGAAATCGTCAAATCTGTGCAAGCGAAATAGCCAGCATGTACAAACTCTATTCGATGCAACGTTCCGGCAACAGCTACAAGGTTCGCCTAGCGTTGGCCTTGCTGGATGCACCCTACACCACGATCGAGATTGATATCTTGCGTGGCGAAAGCCGTACGCCAGAGTTTCTCGCGAAGAACCCGAGCGGTCAGGTGCCGTTGCTGGAAGTCGCCGATGGCCGGTATCTGGCCGAGTCGAATGCAATTTTGTGGTATGTCGCCATTGGAACTCCACTGGCGCCGGAAGATCGCATCGATCGAGCCGAAGCGCTACAGTGGATGTTCTTTGAACAGCACGCGCTGGAACCGAGTGTTGGCGCGGCCTATTTCTGGCTGGCGCTTGTGCGCGGTGGGCGCGATTTGCAAACCCATGCGCTGGAAGACTGGATGGAACGCGGCTATACCGCGCTGCGACTGATGGAAAACCATCTCAAAACCAATGACTATTTCGCGGCTGGCCATCTCACTGTCGCGGATATTGCCATGTATGGTTACACGCATGTGGCCCATCAGTGCGATTTCGATCTGGGCGGATATCCCTCGATCCGCGCCTGGCTGAAACGAATCGAGCAGGAGCCGCGATTCGTTTCGATGTTGCCAGCAATTGAGAACCAATCATCCGATATCTCAATGCACAACAAAGCCGGCTTGATCGCGAGAGCCTGATGTCTCAACATCCAGAACCGAACAAGCGCACCATCGTCTGTCCTCGCTGCGGAACAGCATTCACCTGCAGCCTGTCAGGAGAATGCTGGTGCGATAAGGAAACCGCACGGCTGCCAATGCCTGCCAATGATGAGGATTGCCTCTGCCGCGAATGCCTTCGTGCCGAAGCAGAGCGGCAATCGTTGCGCCAGATAGATCAACCGGTCATTCTCAGTTCTTGACCACTCCAGCAGTCTGCCCGAACAAAATTTTCTTCTGTGCATCGGTGCTGATGCCCTCAGCGCCCGGATTAACCTGCTTGGCCAGCGCATAAGCCCGCTCGGTTGCAGGCCGCGCACGAATGGTCTCAAACCAGCGCTTGAGATTTGGAAAATCTTCCAGCTTCTGGCCCTGCCGCTCGTAAGGCACAATCCAGGGATAGGCCGCCATGTCGGCGATGGAATATTCGCCTGCAACGAATTCACGATCCGCGAGACGTTTATTAAGCACGCCATAAAGACGATTGGTTTCGTTGACATAGCGCGCGATCGCGTAAGGGATTTTTTCCGGCGCATATACACTGAAATGATGGTTTTGACCGGCCATCGGGCCAAGGCCGCCCATCTGCCACATCAGCCATTGCAACACGTCGAAACGTTTGCGTAAGTCAGCAGACATAAACTTCCCGGTTTTTTCCGCGAGATAAATCAAGATCGCGCCGGATTCGAAAACCGACACCGGCTTGCCACCGTCGGCGGGTTTCTGATCGATAATCGCAGGCATGCGATTATTCGGCGAGAACGCCAGGAATTCCGGCTTGAACTGATCGCCAGCCCCGATGTTGACCGGATGAATAGTGTACGGAAGACCGGTTTCCTCAAGAAACATTGTGATCTTGTGGCCATTCGGGGTGGGCCAATAATAAAGGTCAATCATGTACGAATCCCGTTGCTGATTATCGGAAAATCTGAATTCATGCGATTGCATCGAAGTCGCCAGATCGCCGACGCAAAGTCAATGTTATTACTTGAGATCGCATCGATTCTTTAGCGTGTAAGATGCCGATTTATAACGTGTAAGATGCCCTTTTATCTCTCAGCATCGCGTCCCATATTCCCAACATGGCAAAGAACCCCGGCGCTCCCAAGAAGCCCGTTAAAACCCCAAAATCGAAAGCGCATCGGCCCGATGTGCAGCCGATTGGGCCTGCGCTAGCGGAACTTTTGAATCCTGCGATTAATCGCGGCGAGAGCGGGCTTGGTTCATCCACCGGCTTGCAACAGCCGCCATCGAATTCAAAGGACCGTCGCGCCGGTGGCGAAGCGGCGGCCCATCGCGCACGCGCTTCGACGTCGAAAAATCCCGGCGATGGTGATGTCGGTCCACGACCAAGTCCGCTGCAACCCTATCCGCAGCCGGGCGGCGCGCGTGCAGTCACCACGGACAGTAGTGAGCAAATCTCCGCTATTCCCTTTGAAGGGGAGGATTCGGGTGTGGGAGGCTTTGGCGAAATGCCGCAAGCCAACTACGGCACCAGCGCGACAATTCCGACACTTGATCCGGAGTTGGCGCGACAGCTTGGTTACGATGTCGAAGACGATGACACACTGGCACGTCCAGCTCGTAATAAACACGAAGCACTCGGCGTCGCCGCGACAGCGGAGGCACTTGAGGCTCTGATCCGCGATGGCCGCCCCGAGTTCAAAAGAGACGACGGCAGTGTGAAGATCTGGACCCCGCACCGTCCGCCACGCCCGGAAAAATCCGAAGGCGGCGTGCGGTTCACACTCAAATCCGAGTACGCGCCAAAGGGCGACCAGCCACAGGCGATCAAGGAACTGGTTGAAGGCATCCAGCGCAACGACCGCACGCAAGTGCTGCTCGGCGTCACCGGCTCCGGAAAAACCTACACCATGGCGCAGGTGATCGAAGCAACGCAGCGTCCGGCGCTGATCCTCGCGCCGAACAAAACTTTGGCCGCACAGCTTTACGGCGAGTTCAGGAATTTCTTTCCCGACAACGCGGTCGAGTATTTCGTTTCGTATTACGACTACTACCAGCCTGAAGCCTACGTCCCGCGCACCGACACCTACATCGAAAAAGATTCCTCGATCAACGAGCAGATCGACCGCATGCGCCATTCGGCGACGCGCGCGCTGCTCGAACGCGATGACGTGATTATCGTAGCCTCAGTGTCATGCATTTATGGTATCGGCTCGGTCGAAACATACACCGCGATGACGTTTGCCATGAAGAAGGGCGAGCGCATCGACCAGCGCCAGCTCATCGCCGATTTGGTCGCACTACAATACAAACGAACCTCGGCGGACTTCACCCGCGGCACTTTCCGCGTGCGCGGCGACACCATCGATATCTTTCCGGCGCACTATGAAGATTGTGCCTGGCGCGTGAACATGTTCGGCGACGTCATCGAAACCATTGAAGAGTTTGATCCGCTCACCGGCCACAAGAGCGATGAACTGGAATTTATCAAGGTCTATGCGAATTCACATTACGTGACACCGCGCCCGACATTGTTGCAAGCCATCAAAGGCATCAAGAGCGAATTGAAATGGCGGCTGGATCAGCTTAATGCGCAAGGCCGCCTGCTGGAGGCGCAGCGTCTCGAACAACGCACCACGTTCGATCTCGAAATGATGGAAGCGACTGGAGCCTGCGCCGGCATCGAGAATTACTCGCGCTATCTTACAGGGCGAAAACCCGGCGAGCCGCCGCCGACTTTGTTTGAATATGTCCCCGACAACGCGCTGGTGTTTGCCGACGAGAGTCATGTCACCATTCCGCAGATCGGCGGCATGTTCCGGGGCGATTTCCGCCGCAAGGCAACGCTTGCCGAATACGGTTTCCGCCTGCCCTCCTGTATGGACAACCGCCCTTTGCGATTTGAGGAATGGGACATGATGCGTCCGCAATCGGTGGCGGTATCAGCTACGCCCAGCGGATGGGAATTGAACGAAAGCGGCGGTGTGTTCGTCGAGCAGAGTAATCCGCCCCACCGGTTTGATCGATCCGCCGGTTCACATTCGCCCAGCCCGCACGCAGGTGGATGATCTCGTGGGTGAGGTGCGCGCCACCGCTGCGGCGGGTTATCGCTCACTCATCACCGTGCTGACCAAACGCATGGCGGAAGACCTCACCGAATATCTGCATGAGCAAGGCATCCGCGTGCGCTACATGCACTCGGACATCGACACCATCGAGCGCATCGAGATCATCCGCGATCTGCGGCTTGGTGCATTCGACGCTCTCGTCGGCATCAACCTGTTGCGAGAAGGTCTCGACATTCCTGAATGCGCGCTGGTGACGATCCTCGATGCCGACAAGGAAGGATTCCTGCGCAGTGAAACTTCATTGATCCAAACCATTGGCCGCGCCGCGCGCAATGTCGATGGCAAGGTCATTCTCTACGCCGACCGCATTACCGGCTCAATGCAGCGGGCGATTGCGGAGACCGATCGCCGCCGCGAGAAGCAGGTCGCCTACAATCAAGCCAACGGCATCACACCAGAGAGCGTGAAAAAATCCATCGGGGATATTCTCAGCAGCGTTTATGAGCGCGACCACGTGCTGGTTGAGGTTGGCGAAGGGTCATTGAGCGATGACATCATCGGCATCGGCCACAACTTCGAGACCGTGCTCGCCGATCTTGAAACCCGTATGCGCGATGCGGCTGCGAACTTGAACTTCGAAGAGGCCGCACGACTGCGCGACGAGGTGAAACGGCTGCGCGCCACTGAATTGGCGGTGGTGGATAATCCAACGGTGAAACAGCGCGTCGTCGCGGGCAAAGCTGGGGCCTACAGTGGCACAAAAAAATATGGCGAGGCTGCAAACTTGCCGCCAAAAAAGATGAGTCGCGCGAAAAAACCGGACCTCGACGAAATGGGTCCAGGTGTGGAATCCAAACCCTATCGTCCTTCGCCGCGATCCTCCGCCGGTGCACCCGGCAAGCGCGGTGGCTGGAAGCAGCGATAATGCTGCGGTCCTGATTGGACCGGATATCCATCGTGTGACTATCCCTCACGCAGCTAAATCATTTTTCATCCTGTGAATGACCGTCTCCCGCCTCATATTTGCCCCGCTATCGTCAAGATCGGCTGAATTTATCAACTCGCCGTGATCGAAAACAGGGGACAGCCAATGAACGTCACTCCAGAAGTAAAAGAACCAACGGGCCAAGATACCGTCGCTGATGTGGAAGCTGGAATTCGCGACTTTGTGCGCAATGACATCGCCTATCTGCGTCGCACATCCAGTCCCGCGACAAGCGATGTTCCTTCGGATAGCGGCAATAAATCGGCCGTCAACAATGTCAACGCATTGATACAGCGCGTTGCCGGCGCATCGCTGAACGAGATCGAAAATCTTATTTCCGAATTGGAATCCCTGCGTGATCTTATGCATGATGAGGGGCAGCGCGTTCAGCGCGAGCTCGTGGGCTATGCTCAACTGAGCCAGACTGCTATGAAGTCCACCCAAATCATCGCCGACAATCTGGCACAGTGGAAACACGTCAGCCACGCACGGCACGACTGATTCATCTCACCCCTCATCACCGGGCTTGACCCGGTGATCCACGTCTTCACTCAGATATTCACACAAGAAGTATGGACGGCTGGATTCCGGCTATCTATCCAGGAGACTGTTTTTCGTGAAAGCAATCCAATCCAGCAGCATTCATCCAATACCAGGACAAGCGCCCCGGAGCATCGTCTCGATCATTGCGCGATTTGTGATCCTTTTGACAATTACAATCACAGCGCTGGCGATTGCCTGGAGCCGCTGATCAGGTCCTCCCCACCTGACGCTTAAGCGTCAGGCCGGAGATTCAGTTGGCCGGCGTGGCGTAAACGCTGCACCCACAAACGAGAACACAAGTTCGCCACGCTGGTTGACGCCAGTGTTGTAGAAATTGATCATTCCCCATCCGGGACGCGACTCCAAAGGGCGCATCGCCGTCACTTCGGACGCAAATGTGAGAGTGTCTCCGGCCAGGACAGGCTTGATCCATTTCAGATCGCGAAATCCCGGCGATGGCCCGGTGAGAATTGGTTTGCCGCCGCGAGCGACGATCTCCGCAGTCTCACGTTTAAAATTAGCAACCGTCAGCTTCATGTAGACCGCACACACATGCCAGCCGGATGCCGCGAGACCACCGAATATCGATTTGCGTCCAGCCTCCTCATCCAGATGAAACGGCTGCGGATCGTACTTGCTGGCAAAAGCCTTAATTAAATCCGCCGTGAACGTGAATGAGCCAAGCTCGCGACGATCCCCGGGTTTGATGTCTTCAAAATATTTCATCGCGGCATGCCTTTCACACTGCTTCCACAGCGTGCCGCCGCAAGACCATGGTTTCCACCTCCACTACCATGAGAACCTGACCGGATGCATTACGGATTTCGTTCTTGAGGTGAACGAATCCGAGATCGGGCCGGCTTTTGGATTCGCGCAACCCAAGCACCTCGACATCGAGCGTAAGATCATCGCCGGGCCGCAATGGCGACACCCATCGGACCTCTTTAACGCCTGGCGCACCCATCGATTCAATGCGACTGATAAAACCTTCCCACACCATACGCATCCAAATGGCGCATAAATGCCACCCGGAACCAGCCAACCCCTTCAGCATCGAGTGCTTCGCGGCTTCCTCGTCGAGATGCATGGGTTGCGGATCAAACTCAGCCGCGAATTCAGAAAATCTCCTCGCGTGAGACATGGCGAGGTCCGAATGAACCAATACGACCTGGCTTGATATCTTCAAAGGTGAGCTTCATCGTGATAATTTCTGTTAGAGCATTACAAAGTTTGGCCGTTATTTGAACGGACCTCAAGGGTCGTGGTTGCATGACGCCCTGCAAGCAAGGCATGATGCCAGTATTCCGGAGTAACCAATGTTTCAATTTCAGGATCTTTTTCAGTGGGACCGATTTATTACCCCCACAATCATCAAGACCCTTTATTGGCTGATCTTGGTTCTGATCGTCCTGTTTGGCATTTCCGGCATTCTGTCCGGATTGAGCATGATGGCGATCAGCCCCTTTAGCGGATTCATTGTCGTGTTGTCCGCTGTCGCAGGCGTGGTGGCCGGGATGATGTTCGCGCGCATCATCGCTGAATTCATTTTGATCGTGTTCCGTATCAACGAACACCTGGGAGCGATCCGCGATCAGGGACATATGCACTGATGTAGATTTTTATCCTGCAGTATCCCCGTTTGCGACGGGGATGGGCGATTTATGAGTCCAGGATAATCCCGCCCCGTTCGTCCTTGCGCACGCGCCGACCCAGATCGCAAGAAAGAAAAGTCACGTATTGAAACGGAAATGCATCACATCGCCATCAGCGACAACATATTCCTTACCTTCGAGGCGAAGCTTGCCCGCATCGCGCGCACCCGCTTCCCCGCCAAGCGCAACATAATCGCTATAGGCAATGGTCTCGGCGCGAATGAACCCCTTCTCGAAGTCCGTATGGATCACACCAGCCGCTCCCGGCGCCTTGGTGCCGCGGTTGATGGTCCAGGCACGGGTTTCTTTCGGGCCGACAGTGAAATAGGTGATGAGATCGAGGAGTTGATAGCCCGCGTGGATCAGCCGATCGAGACCAGCCTCTTCCAGTTCGAGTGTTGAGAGAAAATCCACGCGCTCTTCACGCGACAGCGTTGCAATCTCGGATTCGATTTTCGCCGATATCGCCACTGCGACCGCGCCTTCTTTTTTGGCGAATTCAGCAACCTGCGTTGAAAAATGATTGCCCTTGGCCGCAGCACTTTCCTCAACATTGCAAACGTAGAGCACAGGCTTGGAGCTCAGAAGTCCCAGCATGCGGAAAGCCCGTTCTTCTTCCGGCTTGCGTTCGAGCCCGCGTGCGGGCTTACCCTCGCGCAGCAACACCAATGCACGCTGCACCAGATCGAGTTGCTCCTTGGCATCCTTGTCGTTGCCTTTGGCTTTCTTGGTGAGATTGTCGACTCGCTTTTCGAGGCTTTCAAGATCCGACAGCATCAGTTCGGTCTCAATGGTTTCAATATCCGCGAGCGGCGCGATCTTGCCTTCCACGTGAGTGATGTCGAAATCTTCAAAGCAGCGCACCACGTGCGCCACCGCATCGACTTCGCGGATATTGGCTAGAAACTGGTTGCCGAGACCTTCGCCTTTGGACGCCCCGCGCACCAGACCGGCAATATCGACGAATGTCAGTTGGGTCGGAATAATCTGCGCGGATTTCGCGGCGGCTGCGAGCTTATCCAGCCGCGCATCAGGCACCGCCACCGCGCCGACATTCGGCTCGATGGTGCAGAACGGATAGTTGGCCGCCTGTGCTGCTGCCGTCTCCGTCAGAGCATTGAACAATGTGGACTTGCCAACATTTGGCAATCCGACAATCCCGCATTTGAATCCCATATTTCTTTCCGATTACCGTCGCGCCCGATATGATCAGGCAGAGTTGCATTCGTTATGTGCGGGTTTGACCCGCGTGTTCAGCTTCTTCGCACGATGGATCGCTGGATCGTTCGGCGATGACACTCACGTTGGTTTGGCCCCGTTTGCGTCGTTCTCATCACCGTTCGATGCAAATCCCTTGGCCTCCATCGCCAGATGCACCTTGTTCTGGAATGTTAAATCGCGATCCTTCGCCAGCAGTCCGGCGCTTTCAGCAATGGCATCGCACAGCGCTTCGACCCAGGGATCATCTGCCTTCGCAAAATCATTCAACACATAGGCATGCACGATATCCTTCACACCCGGATGACCGATGCCAAGTCGTACACGGCGATAGTCATTGCCGAGATGCGCGGAAATCGAACGTAGGCCGTTGTGGCCAGCATGGCCGCCGCCGGTCTTCACCCGCAACTTCGCAGGTGGCAGATCGAGTTCGTCGTGAAACACCACAATATCGCCAAGGCCGAGCTTGAAGAAGTTCGCAGCCTCGCTGACCGCGCGCCCGGACTCATTCATATAGGTTGCAGGTTTGAGCAGGATGACGCGCTCGCCATCAAGGGTGCCCTCGGCAGTCTCGCCCTGAAAACGTCGGCGCCACGATGCAAAACCGTGACGCCGCGCAATTTCGTCGACTGCCATGAACCCAATATTGTGCCGGTTGCCCTGATACTTCGTGCCGGGATTTCCCAGTCCGACGAACAGGCGCATGATGCAAGTATCCCGGTTCTCACGTTCGTACTCCTTTGCTGTAACCGCTCATACGAGCGTGAGAACCAAAGGGATACTTGTAAAATATGAATGCTCGTGCGGCTTTGATTTGACGTTCAATACGAACGTCAAATCCGCCGCACGTAAAGTTACTTCTTCTTGTCGCCAGCAGGTGCCTTGGCAGCTGCAGGCGCCTTGGCACCACCAGCAGGTGCCTTGGCACCAGCCGCTGGAGCAGCACCCGCTGCGGGCGCTGCAGCACCAGCCGCAGGCGTAGCAGTTGCACCTTCAGCAGTCGCAGCCTTCGCCTCTTCGCCGTAGCCTGATGGCGGCACCACGGTGACCAGCGTCTGGTCGTCGCGCGAAATGGCCTTTACGCCCTTCGGCAACTGAATGTCGCTCAGATGCACCGTGTTGTTAATTTCGAGTTTGCTGACATCCACCTCAATGAACTGCGGAATGTTATCGACACCCGCTTCCAGTTCAACTGTGTGATTGACGATGTTGACCGTGCCACCACGCTTCACGCCGGGTGAAAGTTCGGCACCCTTGATGTGCAGCGGAACGCTGACGCGAATGGTGGCACCTTCGCCGAGACGAAGGAAATCGACATGGAGCGGGAAGTCCTTCACCGGATCGAGCGCAAAATCGCGCGGGATCACGCGATGCTTTTTGCCCTCGAGCTCGATGTTGTAAATCGTGGTGAGGAAGCGACCCGCGAGGATGCTCTGACGCAATTCCTTGTCGCCGAGAGAAATGGTCAGAGGGGGTTGGTTGTGACCATAGATTACGGCTGGCACGCGGCCAGCTCGGCGTTCTGCGCGGGCGGCCCCCTTGCCGGCCTTCGGACGCGCGGTCGCCTTCAATTCCTTGACGGTCGCCATAAGTTCAGTCCTTGGTTTTTAACACCGGCGTTTCAAACGAATGGATGCTTTATCCCGCGCAAAGAAACGCCTTTGTTTTCAAAAAGTTAAAGGCCGCTAAGCGGCCCGCTAATCGCCTGCCACAAGCCTCCAGGGGTGCGGGGGTGGCCGACTGGGCGGTGTCATAGCCCCAAAGGGCCGGAAAGACAAGGAAACCTGCAAAGCACTAGAGCTAAGTTTTAACGATAAGTCTTAAGCTTCCGGAACCGATTTATGGGTTATGTCTCTGGCTAGTCAACACTAACGCCCCCGAAGAGGACGTGATGGCCCTTGCAGAAGCAATCGCAGAAGCACCCCTGACATCTCCTAGCAGGAAACGCCTGCTGCTTGCTTCTGATTGTGAAGATCAAAGCAGCGAGCTGGCAGGGATTTTGGAAAACGCGGGCAGCGTCGAGAAGATTTCTGTCTTCGATATGCCGGATCATCCGGCCAGCGATTTTTCCGGCGTCGTTGTCGATATCGACCTGACTGCAGTCGAGACAGTTCAGCGTGTCCGCCGCAAGCTGACCAACAAGGCCTATCAGGCGTTGCCTCGGTTATTCGTACTCACCAATTCACTGCATCATGGATCAACGCAGGCTTGGGCGCTTGGCGCCACCGACACGATCCAGCGGCCGTTTGACCCCGAGAGCATCCTGCATCGCATTCGTAATGCTTTTCCTGAAAAACCGGTGGATGAGCGTTCAACCACGGAGAGGGCCCTTAGTAGGGGGATCGCTGCCGCGCTCACCGTGTTGGGTAAGATTTTCGACCGGCTTCCAGCCGGTGCTCCATTGACGCTTGACGATGTCATGCAGGAAGAAACACAAATCCTGAAAGCACTGAAGCGATCATCGCTCAAAAGCTGGCTTCTGGCTGTGAACCAGCATCATGTGCGCACATATCGTCACACCATGCTTGTGACCGGTTATGCCGTCGCATTTGCGCAACTTCTGAACATGAACGACGAGGATCAGCGTCGCGTTGTTCGCGCCGCCTTGATTCACGATGTCGGCAAGGCATTCATTCCGCCGGAGCTATTGGACAAGCCAGGCGAATTGACCGATCAAGAAAACGATATCATCGCGAACCACACCCGCCTTGGTTTTGCAGCCCTCAAGAAGCAGGGAGGCTTTCCAGGCGAAGTGCTGGACGTGGTGCTGCACCATCATGAATTGCTCGACGGGACGGGATATCCCGATGGGCTGCATGCCGATCGCATCAGCGACATCGTCCGCATTATCACCCTCGTGGATATTTTCGCGATGTTTGTCGAAGAAGGCCGCGATATACCCCCGCTCACGCATACACAGGCCTACTCCGCCCTCGAAAATCTTGGTAACAAGCTCGACAGGGCCTTGCTGTATGCCTTCAGGCCGCTCGCCTTCGGCGTGTAAGGCTTTGACTAACTTTATGTCTCCGAGCCCGGACTAACCTTCTTTTCCAGTGCGGCGATGCGCTCCTTGAGCGCCTCGTTTTCCTCGCGCGCGAGCCGGGCCATATCCTTCACCGCTTCAAACTCTTCCCGCTTGACGAGATCGAGATCGCGCAGGATGCGTTCCGCCTGAGCGCGAACAACTGTCTCCACCTCACGCTTGACGCCCTGCGCCGCGCCGGTTGCGTCGTTCATCAGGCGGGCAATTTCGTCAAAAAAACGGTTGCTGGTCTGTGTCATTTCAATCACTCCGCTGCGGCGGCGCTGCCGCACCTATACAATAACAATGGCAATCAGCCTTTGCTTGCGCAAGATGCAAGGCCATTCTTGACTTAAGCGCCCTTAAGCCGCCATGAGGGGCTGAACCCCATCTGCAAGCCCTCGCTGTATATACGAAAGCCCTGTGATGCCCACCCTGGCCATTGTCTTCCCGGCGTTCGATCCGATCGCAGTTTCCCTTGGACCGATCATGATCCGCTGGTATGCGCTGGCCTATATCAGCGGCATCGTGCTCGGCTGGATTTACGCGCGCTGGATCATCCGTAACGAACGGTTCTGGGGCGGCAAGGCACCCTTCACTGTGCTTGATTTCGACGACTTTATTCTTTGGATCACGATCGGAATCATTCTCGGCGGACGCACCGGTTATGTGCTGTTCTACAACTTCAATTACTTCGCCCAGCATCCGGCAGAAATTTTTGAGCTGTGGAAGGGAGGCATGTCATTCCACGGCGGCTTCCTGGGCTGCGTGCTGGCTGTCCTGTTGTTCGGCTGGAAACGAAATATCCCGGTGCGCTCGCTTGGTGACGTGACCTGCGCTGTCGGACCGATTGGTCTCTTGCTTGGACGCATTGCGAATTTCATCAACAGCGAGTTGTGGGGACGGGTGACGGAGCCAAGCGTGCCCTGGGCGATGATATTCCCCAATGGCGGGCCGCTGCCGAGGCATCCGAGTCAGCTTTATGAAGCAGCGCTTGAAGGTGTTTTGCTGTTTATGATGTTGGCATTGTTGATACGCGGTGGAGCTTTGAAGCGTCCAGGATTCATCATTGGTGCTTTCGCGATGCTTTATGGCCTGGCTCGCATCGTCAGCGAATTTTTCCGCGAGCCCGATCCGCAACTTGGATTTCTATGGGGCGGCCTGACAATGGGAATGATACTCTCCGTCCCCATGATCGTCGCCGGGATTATCTTTATGATGGCCGCATGGCGGCGTCCGCAAATGCAGCAGACATCCTGAGAGAAAAAGCACAAAGGAATAACGTGGCTGAATACGCACCGCTTGAAGCCATTATCCGTCAGCAGATCGCGGCGACAGGGCCTATGCCCGTGGCGCGCTATATGGAGCTTTGCCTCGCGCATTCCGAACATGGCTATTACCTGAGCCGCAATCCCATCGGGCGCGAAGGCGATTTCATCACCGCGCCGGAAGTCAGCCAGATGTTCGGCGAACTGATCGGGCTCTGGGCTGCCGCGATCTGGAATACGATGGGCATGCCGACACAGGTTCACCTCATTGAGCTTGGGCCCGGGCGCGGCACGATGATGGCCGATGCCCTGCGAGCGATCCGAATCCTCCCGGCCTTTCACGCCGCCATCAAGGTGCACCTCGTCGAGACAAGCCCTGCCTTACGCGACATTCAGAGAGCGGCGCTGCATGACATTCAGAACGTGCAGTGGCACGACCGCATCGACGATGTTCCTGCCGGTCCATCGATCATCCTGGCCAACGAATACTTTGATGCATTGCCAGTGCATCAGGCGGTGAAAAAAATCACCGGATGGCATGAGCGTGTCATTGAGAACAGCGACAGCGGCTTCACCTTTGGTATCGCGAAAGACCCCTTGCCGCGTTTTGAAGTCCTGTTACCGCCACAAGTGCGGGCCGCGCCCCATGGCGCCATTTTTGAGTGGCGTCCAGACGCAGAGATTATGACGATCGCACGCCGCGTCCGCGATCAAGGCGGTGCTGCGCTGATCATTGACTACGGCCACATGCGTAGCGATGCAGGCGATACCTTTCAGGCGGTGGCAAACCACAACTTTGCCAATCCGCTCAAGGATCCGGGACTTGTCGATATCACCTCGCATGTCGATTTTCAGGCACTGGGTCAGGCGGCGGAAACCATGGGCGCTCGCATTCATGGTCCGATAGAACAAGGCATCTTTCTGAATAAACTCGGCATCGAAACCCGGGCGCTGGCGTTGATGAAAAACGCTCCACCAAAAACGGCCGAGACCATCGCCTCGGCGCTGACGCGCCTGACAGGATCAGGCAAAGGCGGCATGGGCACGCTATTCAAAGTGCTCGGTGTTTCGCATCCTGACATCAAGATACTTGCAGCCTTGTCTGAATCCATAACCGAAGCCGAGAGAACATGACATTCGGGTCGTCCCTCCTGCTCGCCGTGCCGGGTTTGCGCCACGCTTTCTTCACGCGCGAGGGTGGGGTGTCGGAAGGAATTTACGAGAGCCTCAATGGTGGTCTTGGCTCAAAGGACAATCCCGCGCATGTCATCGAGAACCGCAAACGCATGGCGGAAAGCCTCAAGGTCGAACCCTCACATTTTCTCACCGCCTATCAGGTGCATTCGCCCGATGTCGCTGTCGCCACCTCACCGTGGAGCAATGAGCAGCGCCCGCATGTAGATGCCATCGTGACAAAAATTCCACGACTTGCAATCGGCATCACCACTGCCGATTGCGGGCCGGTCCTGTTCGTCGATCCGCAGGCAGGTGTGATTGGTGCCGCGCATGCAGGCTGGAAGGGTGCACTGACCGGCGTGCTGGAATCGACCGTTGAGGCGATGGAAGGACTGGGGGCTGCGCGGACAAATATCATCGCTGCCATTGGCCCATTGATCCGGCAATCCAGCTACGAGGTCGGCGAGGAATTCGTCACACGGTTCAGAGAAGCTGACGCAACAAATGAGCGCTTTTTTATTCCATCATCGCGTCCCGCGCATGCGATGTTCGACCTCGCGGGCTATATCCGGCGGCGGTTAGAGCGCGCAGGCCTCCTGACGATTGATGATGTCGATGTCTGCACCTATGCGGATGAGCGCTTCTACAGCTACCGGCGCTCAGTGCATCGCAAGGAGGCGGACTATGGCCGCCACATCCACGCCATTGTACTTGAAGACTGATTTTGGTGCTTGCGGACTGATTTTTGCGTGACTCTGTCCATACCCGCCTTGGCTCTGCCCTAGACGTTAACGCATTTTAACGATATCGCTCGACCTCGCCTGCAAGATTGAGGCAAAAGCCTGTCGACTAATGGGGCGGGGTTGATGAGTTTCAAAAAGCGAACAGCTGCTGGTTGGGCAACGTCACGATCCGCAAGGATAGCGCTTTTAAGGGTGCCGCTGTTGCTGGCCCTCCTGAGTTTCACGGCGGCATGCACAGCCCACGGTTCCAGTCCGCTCGCCGGGTCAAGCGCCGGTCCAACCGTCGCCTTCGAGTTGGTCGATGGACCGCCGCGACAAGTGTTTGACCGCCTTGTAAAAGCGCTGGAAGCGGAATCCACAGCCCGGAGCATCACTATCGTTTCGCGCGAAGCGCCCGCTTCATACCGGGTCCGGAGCTATCTGTCTGCGCAGGTTCAGCGTGGCAAAAGCACGATTGTCTGGGTTTGGGATATCTATGACCGCGATCAGCAGCGTACCTTGCGGCTAACGGGGGAAGAACCGGGCGGCAAAGCGGGCAGCAATGCCTGGGCCGCAGCTGATGATGAACAGCTGATGCGCCGGATTGCACAAGCCGGCCTGATGGGCGTTGGCAACCTGATCAATGGCACAACACCCCTCCAGGACCAGCCTTCATCGGAACCCGCAGTCCAATCCGGACCTGCGATTGCGGCGGCGGATGAGGATGGACCGACACGGCCCGCAAGCCAGACGCTGGCTTTCAACGTTCATTAACGACACTTGTAAGGCAAACGTCCTGTTTTTGCAGGAAAACCATCCGGTTCGTATTGCCAGCGGCGCTAACGGCTTGGTATCACCTCGCGCGTGCAAAATGTGCTGATTTCCAGGCAACTGATATGTTGACGACCGTATCCACCCTGTCGCGAGGAGACGCCTCGATGTCGGCGAAAAACGGCTCCATCAAGCTCGTCGCTGGCAATTCAAATCCCGTCCTGGCAGGCGAGATTTCCCAGTGGCTCAATCTGCCCTTGACCAAAGCCATCGTCCGGCGCTTTGCCGACATGGAAGTGTTCGTGGAAATCCAGGAAAACGTGCGCGGCTCGGATGTGTTCGTGATTCAATCCACGTCATATCCCGCCAATGACCATCTGATGGAGTTGCTGATTATCACCGACGCGCTGCGCCGGGCCTCCGCGCGCCGCATCACCGCCGTGATACCCTATTTCGGCTACGCCCGGCAGGATCGCAAAGCCGGCCCACGCACGCCTATCTCGGCCAAGCTCGTTGCCAACCTGATTACCCATGCTGGCGCGGATCGCGTCATGACGCTTGATTTGCACGCCGGGCAAATTCAGGGCTTTTTCGATATCCCGACCGACAACCTCTATGCATCGCCAGTCATGGTGCGTGATATCCGCGAAAAATTCGATCTGACGAGCGTGATGGTCGTCTCGCCGGATGTCGGTGGCGTGGTGCGCGCACGCGGCCTTGCCAAACGCATCAATGCACCACTCGCTATCATCGACAAGCGGCGTGAACGCGCCGGCGAATCCGAAGTCATGAACGTGATCGGCGATGTCGCTGGTCACACCTGCATTCTTGTCGACGACATCATCGACTCCGGCGGCACGCTGGTGAACGCCGCGGACGCCCTGCTCGCCAATGGCGCGAAGGACGTCTACGCCTACATCACCCACGGCGTTCTGTCCGGCGGAGCGGTTGCCCGTATCACCGCCTCCAAGCTCAAGGAGCTGGTGATTACCGACTCGATCCAGCCAACCGAAGCCGTGCGTAATGCCAGCAATATCCGCACCCTCTCGATTGCGGGGCTAATCGGCGACGCCATTGGCCGCACCGCCTCGGAAGAGTTGGTTTCAAGCCTGTTTGATTGATTTGAAACACGCATCTCCTGGCGACGCCTGACTCGTCTCACGCGAAACCGGGCCACCCTGACTCTCAATCAGCAAATTTGATTCCGTTTTGTTCTCATGAGCCGACGATTGAGCTGTTGATGAAACCGCAATTTTGCCGGAATGCCTGTGGACGGATTTCGGCGTGGCGTTGCGCGTGAGTTGCAAATCACAGATCAATCTGAGCGTTCAAGTTTGCTGCTCTGGTGGATCGATTCATAAATCGAACAATCCGTATCCGAAGATGGCAGACGTACCGCGATGACAATCGCGAGTTCAGCGTTTCGTGGTGTGCGCATTCCCAAATCAGAATAGGTGAAAACAGCATGTCCCTTCTGGACATCACAATGGATTCGCGAGGCAATCCGCTTTCCGTTGTCGAGGATCTTGCCTCATCCAACGATTTGCCATTCGAGCGCGCAGGCGAGGATGAAGTTACCATTCTCTCCAAGGGACGCTGGACCGATTATCAACTCTCCTTCACATGGATGAGTTATATCGAGGCGCTGCATCTGGCATGCGCATTTGACCTGAAGATTCCGGAAGGCCGCCGCGCGGAAGTCCAGCGTCTCATCGCAATGGTCAACGAGCAATTGTGGCTCGGCCATTTCGATATCTGGACCGGCACCGGCATCATCATGTACCGGCAGGCCCTGCTGCTGCCGGATGGTCTCACCGCATCGGCATCGCAATGCGAACTGATGCTCGAAGGTGCATTACACGCCTGCGAACGCTATTTTCCAACTTTCCAGTTTGTCATCTGGGCAGGCAAGTCTGCCGGTGATGCCATGACCGCCTCGATGTTTGACACCGCAGGCGAAGCATAAATGAGAGCGTTTTCAAAACAAAAATAGAGCGCGATCGCAATTCAATCTGGAGATCGCGCTCTGGACAAGGCCGGTGCGCCCGATGATATGGTCCCGGCACAATCATCCGGGACATTCGTCATGACTACACCTTCCAACGCATTGGAAAACCTTTCGGGCAACATTGTCCTCGCGGGTGCGGGGAAGATGGGCAGCGCAATGCTTTCCGGCTGGCTTGCACGCGGTCTCGACCCGCGCCGCATCGTCATCATTGAACCGCATCCCTCCGATGAGATACGAGGATTTGCCGCGAAAGGCGTGCGGCTGAATCCGGCAACGCAAGAAACCAGTTTTTCTGGAGCTCTGGTGCTTGCTGTGAAGCCGCAAATGTTTCGCGAAGCAGCAGTGCACCTGAAATCATTCATCGGACCATCCACCATCGTGGTTTCGATCATGGCAGGCACCACGATTGCCACCATCACCGAGGCCAGCGGCGGCGCCGTGGTTCGCGCCATGCCCAACACGCCCGCTGCCATCGGTCGTGGCATCACGGTCGCGGTGGCGGCAGATGGTGTCACATCGCAACAACGCGCGGTCGCAGATGCGTTGTTAAAAGCGACCGGCACCGTTGAATGGATCAACAATGAAGTCCTGATGGACGCGGTGACCGCCGTCTCCGGTTCGGGACCGGCCTATGTGTTCCTGCTGGCGGAAGAACTTGCGCGCGCGGGCGTTGCTGCCGGTCTTCCCGTGGAACTGGCGACAAAGCTCGCACGCGAAACTGTCACCGGCTCCGGCGAGTTGCTGCATCGTTCAAACTTGGACAGCGCGACCTTGCGTCAGAACGTGACCTCGCCGGGCGGCACTACAGCCGCCGCGCTTGATGTGCTGATGGGTGCGGAGGGATTTCAAGCGCTGCTGACACGCGCCGTAGCCGCAGCAACAAAGCGTTCGAAAGAACTAGCGAAATAATCAAGCTCACATCGCTGCTCTCGTCATCCTGAGGTGCGAGCCATCTTCGGCGAGCCTCGAAGGATGACAAATATTATGCATGCATTATCCTTCGAGACGCGCGCGAAGAGCGCGCTCCTCAGGATGACGACGGTGTGTGACTGTTGAATTAGGTAAAGTGTATTACACCGGAATGCGGACTGCCGCGCGCAGACCGCCCATGGGACTATCACCGAGGGTGATGTCACCGCCGTGCGAGCGGGCAATGTCACGTGCAATCGCAAGGCCGAGACCCGTGCCGCCTTCATCCTGATTGCGGGCGTCATCAAGACGCAGGAATGGCTTGAACACCTCTTCGCGCATCGCAACAGGAATACCGGGACCATTATCGTCGATTGTCACTGTCAGATAACGGTGATCGCGATGACCTGTAATGGCAACGACGTTGGCATAGCGCGCAGCGTTGGACACAAGATTGGCAAGACAGCGTTTGAACGACGCCGGCCTCACTGTCACCACCGGCAAGCCCTGGAACGTGACGGTTGCCGTATGACCTTGCCGTTCGGCGTCGCCGCGCAATTCTTCCAGTGCCTGCTGCATGTCGGTGGATTGCGCCTGCTCGCCGCTGTCACCGCGCGCGAAGGCAAGATACGCCTCCAACATGCCGTTCATTTCATCGACATCCTTGCGCATGCCCTCCAATTCCTGGTTGTCGCCAATCAGGGCAAGCTCAAGCTTGAAGCGGGTGAGAATGGTCCGTAAATCGTGCGACACACCCGCCAGCATCGCAGTTCGTTGCTCGATGCTGCGCTCGATGCGCGCTTTCATTTCCATGAACGCCTGTGCTGCACGACGGACTTCACGCGCGCCACGCGGCCGGAAATCCGGAGCTTCGCGTCCTTTGCCAAAATTCTCCGCAGCATCGGCAAGTCGCAGGATCGGCTTGATCTGGTTACGCAGAAACAAGACAGCGACAATCAACAGGATTGACGACGTGCCCACCATCCAGAACAGAAAAATTTCCGAATTCGAGGCATAGGCAGCACTGCGTTGCGCGAACACACGCATTACGGAGTCATCAAGCTTGATACGAATTTCCACCACCGACGACCGTCCAACCGTATCAATCCAGAAAGGACGGCTGATCTGACGCGATAACTGCACCGACAGTGTCTGGTCCAGCAGTGAGAAGAACGGTTTCGGCCCCGGCAGCGGCATGTCGTTGACAGGCAGGAAATCTACCACCAGACCAAGCCGCTGCTGTGCGATTTTGCGCAGCTGCGTGCGGTCCTTATCCTGCGGATAGGCCTTGTAGACATCAATAAGACTGGCGATGTCCTGCACCACAACCGCCGACAGACGCCGCGTCACCGTGTTCCAGTGCCGCTCCATGAACACAAAGGCGACCACGGATTGCAGTACCACCATGGGCACAATGATGATGAGCAATGCGCGGGCATACAGACCCGTCGGCATCAACCCTTTGAACCGCCGCCCGAGCCATACGTTGACGTTTGACATCCGCCGCGACGCAGTGCGGATGAAGTCCCGGCTGGTATCGAGCGTGCTCATGAGCGACGTCTCACGACTGCTGCTTCATGGTGAAACCACGAGACGATAGCCCGCACCACGCACGGCCTGCAGGAATAACGGTTTGGCGGGATCGCGCTCGATTTTGCGGCGTAGCCGGTTGATCTGCACGTCGATCGTGCGCTCGTTGACCGAGCTATCCTTGCCAGCCAGCGATCCGCGCGAGACAGTCTCGCCTGGCGTGCCGGCAAGAACGCGCAGCATCTCGCGCTCGCGGTCGGTGATATAAATAATCTCCTCGCCGTCCCGCAGTTCACCGCGGTCGAGATGATAGATGTAGGGGCCGAACTTCACCGACTCGATTTGCGGCATGATTATGGGAGCCGCGCGCCTGAGAATATTGGCGATGCGCAACACAAGTTCGCGCGGCTCGAATGGCTTCGCCACATAATCGTCCGCGCCGATTTGCAAACCCTCGATGCGATTTTCCGCTTCATGCCGCGCTGTCAGCATGACAATGGGCACGGAGGAGGACGTACGCAGTGAACGGGCAAGTTCGAATCCTGTTTCGCCGGGCATCATGACGTCGAGGATCAGAAGATCGAATTGCATACCTTGCAGTTTCGCACGGGCAGCGGCGGCGCTCTGGGCGATGGTCACGCGATAACCTTCACCAACGAGAAAGCGCGACAGCAGATCGCGGATGCGGCGATCATCATCCACCAGCAAAAGATGCGGAGCGTCGTCGGCGAGTGTTTTGACATTTCGCGGCGTTGTCGTCTCAATCACCATCAGTCCTTCGTCGTCTTGCGCCCGGTCTTGAGGATGACCTCCAGCACCTTATCGGGACTCTCGTGATCGATCATGCCCAGCAGAAACTGACGCACCCCCTCCACGCCCGCCGGTTCCATGCCTTCCAGCGCGCGCGTGATGCGGTCGGTCTGCAAACCGGCCAGCTTCGCCACCAATGCCTCGCCTTTGGCGGTGGCGAAAAGAAGACGTTGCCGCCGATCATGGGTGCCCGCCTTCTGGACAAGGTAGCCCTCGTCAAGCAATTGCTTGAGAACCCGCCCGAGCGATTGCTTGGTGATGCGCAGCACATCCAGAAGATCTGCGACTTTCAAGCCCGGATAACGGGTGACAAAATGCACCACCCGGTGGTGGGCACGGCCAAATCCGAAATCTTCAAGGATGTGATCCGGATCGCCCACGAAATCGCGGTAGGCGAAAAACAGAAGCTCAATGATATCCCAGCGCATGTTGGCAGCCCGCAGAGGCGTACCCACCCCCGGGTCATCTTTGTGCGCCTCGGGACGCTGGGTTTTGAAATTTACGTCAGGCATGTTGACATATTTTGGGTTTAATGTTACAAAAACAATCACAGTTACGAAATATTCGGTATTTTCACCCGCTCCAGATGCACAGAGCTATGCGGCTCATCTTGGTGGGCGAATCTTGCCGGTCGATAATTCGCGAAACATACTGGACTTCAGTCCAACCATAATGGACTTCGGTCCTGACGTAAAACCGATCGGCCATGTCGCTAGACACAGGACCGCTCATATCCGGGAGAGATAGTCATGGGAGTGTCCTTCGACAAAATCGATGGCGTGATCTGGTACGACGGCAAGCTGGTGCCGTGGGCCGACGCCAACGTCCACATCCTCACCCATGGCCTGCATTATGCGAGCAGCGTGTTCGAAGGCGAGCGCGCCTATGGTGGCAGGGTTTTCAAAAGCACCCAGCACAGCGAGCGTCTGAAACGCTCCGCCAACATTCTCGATTTTGATATCCCTTATTCAGTTGCCGAGATCGATACGGCCAAGCAGCTGGTGCTGGACAAAAATGGCCTGGTCGATGCCTATGTGCGTCCCATCGCCTGGCGCGGCTCGGAAATGATGGGTGTGTCAGCACAAACCAACACCATCCATCTCGCGATCGCCTGCTGGACATGGCCAAGCTACTTCGATCCAGCCGAGCGGCTGAAAGGCATTCGCATGGCTCTTGCCGACTATCGCCGCCCCGATCCGAAGACAATTCCGGCGCTCGCGAAGGCTTCAGGCCTCTACATGATCTGCACGATCTCCAAGCATAAAGCCGAACGCGAAGGTTATGCCGACGCCATGATGCTGGACTGGGAAGGCCGCGTCGCCGAATGCACTGGTGCCAATATCTTTTTCATCAAGGATGGCAAGCTGCACACGCCTATCGCCGATTGTTTTCTTGCCGGTATCACGCGAGCGACCGTGATCGATCTCGCAAAGAAGCGCGGCGTTGAAGTGATCGAACGGCGCATTCTGCCGGATGAGTTGAATGGCTTCACCGAATGCTTCATCACAGGCACGGCGGCGGAAGTCACGCCAGTTGCATCAATCGCAAATTGGAAGTTCACACCCGGCGCACTCACCAAGCAGCTGATGGACGACTACACCGCCGAAGTGCAGCCGAAGGGCAAAAAAGCGGCGGCGTGAGATAACGCAATGCGCTCAGGCATCTCGCCTGAGCGCATCCGCTGCGACCCAGAACACTTCGCCGTCCGACTCTTCCGTGTCTAACCAAAGCAGCGGCAAATGCGGATAAGCATCCTCCACCGCATCGCGGCCTACGGCCAATCTCACACAACAAGCCACCGCCGGGCAGAAGATGGCGTCCGGCGCTGTCCAGAATGCGCCGCACGATATCCAGACCATCCGCACCGCCGTCGAACGCAAGCTTTGGCTCGTGGCGACATTCGCGCGGCAAGCCCATCATGCCCTCCGCGTCGACATAAGGTGGATTGGTGATAATCAGATCGTAGCGCGTATCGCCGACGGCTTCGAACAAATTGCCGCGGCGAAGCGCGATCACGGTCTTCGAGGCCGTAATCGGCAACGTTACGGGCGGCCACCGCCAACGCATCCTTGGAAATATCGGCCGCATCGATCGCGGCGTTAAGAAACGTTCCGCTTGCCAAGATGGCGAGACAGCCTGATCCCGTGCAAAGATCAAGCACACGCGATACCGACGCGGGATCCTCGATCAGCGCCTGGCTGTCTTCGCCGTGACCGCTGAAATGCAAATCCAGCAATTCGCCGATAAACGAGCGCGGTACGATCGTTCGCTCATCCACATAGAACGGCAAGCCCCGCATATAGATTTTGTTGACGAGATAGGCGGCAGGCTTTTGCGTGGTCACACGCTGCTCGATCAGATCAAGAATCGTCTTCGCCTCGCGTGAGGTGACACGTGCGGTGGCGAACGCCTCGAACTGATCGGGATGCAAATGCAGCGCCACACAAATCAGAAAGGCGGCTTCAGCCACCGGATCTGTGGTGCCATGCGCGAACACCAGCTTCGCTTCCGTAAAGCGGCTCACCGCAAAGCGTACGAAATCAAGCAGCGTCACCAGTTCACCGGGGGCCGGTTTGGGAAAGACCGACTTGGAAAATTTTACGATTTTTGCAGGGCCACGTTTCGCAACCGGCTTCGATTTCGGAACCGACTTGGATTTTTTTGCCATTATTTTTTCCACCGTGCTGCAGCTGCATCATCATGGGCTTGCGCTTCAACCCACGCAGATCCCTTCGCGCGTTCCTCAGATTTCCAGAATGGCGCGTTGGTTTTCAGATAATCCATCAAAAACTCCGCAGCTTGAAACGCTGCCTCACGATGTACTGACGCAGTCAGCACCAAAACAATGTTTCCACCCGGCGCCACGCGGCCAAAGCGATGAATGACGCTCACGCCGGTGAGCGGCCAGCGTGTCTTTGCCTCTTCGACGTGGCGGGCGATCTCTGCTTCGGCCATGCCGGGATAATGTTCAAGCGTCAATGCGGTGATGGCATTGTTGCCCTCACCGCTCCGGCAGATTCCCAAAAAGCTCACCACCGCGCCGATATCGGTACGGCCTTGGGTAAGGGCTGCAATTTCCTTTGCGATGTCGAAATCAGCGCCCTGAAGACGAATGGTCACCGGGATTGTCATTGCAAATGATCCAACTGACGTTCAACCGCCGGTCATCGGCGGGAAAAACGCAATTTCCCGCGCGCCCGCGATCGGCGTCTCCGCCTTGACATGGGTGTGATCAATCGCCGAGCGGATCACACCCGGCGTCTCGAAAGCATGGGCGTATTCCTCGCCCTGTCCCACCAGCCACTGCATAAGATCGCTCACCGTGCGCACGGTTGCCGGCGGCGTGACAATCTCTTCTGTCTTGCCAACGCGCTCGCGAACCCAGGCAAAATAGAGAACCTTCATGAGCGATCCTCAATAAGATGATGGATGCCTGCCCGGAAATAATCCCATCCCGTGTAGAGCGTGAAGATCGCCGAAATCCACAACAGAACCAGCCCGATCAGCGTGGTTTGCGGCAGGATCACCTCCCCCGCCTCGCCCGCGATCAGGAATCCAATCGCCACCAATTGCACCGTGGTTTTCCATTTCGCCAATTGCGAGACCGGCACGCTGACGCGCAGGGCGGCGAGATATTCACGCAGGCCCGAGACCAGAATCTCGCGGCACAAAATGACGATGGCAGCCCACAACGACCAGCCGCGAATGGTCTCATCGGCGGCAAGCATCAACAAACAGGATGCCACCAGAAGCTTGTCAGCGATGGGGTCAAGCATACGGCCAAAGGCGGACTGCTGATCCCACATACGCGCATAATAGCCATCGAGAAAATCGGTCACGCCAGCCGTAATAAAAATGAACAGTGCAATCCAGCGCAGCCACAATGGGCCGCCACCAATGGATTGCGCATACATGCAGCCAACCACCACCGGAACTGCGGCGATCCGGGAGTAGGTCAGAATATTGGGAAGGGCCAGCGGATGCTGGGCCGCCCCTCTGGTCGTCACAGAATTCATGGCTTTACCAATACTGCCCGCGTGCCAAGGTCAACAGCAATGCGGCGCTCATGCTGGATATGGGATAGCTTTCCAACACCGTCAGCCCGCATTCGGGTGGAAGAAGTCATAAATCTTGCGTGCGCTTTCCGCGCTCACGCCCGGAACTTTGCAAAGATCGGCCACCGCCGCCCGCTCAATTTCTTTCAACGTGCCGAAATGATGAAGCAAGGCACGCTTGCGTGAGGGGCCGATTCCCGGAATTTCCTGTAATCCGGCCTCCCGGATATCTTTTTTGCGTAACTGGCGGTGCGAGCCGATCACAAAACGGTGCGCTTCGTCGCGAAGCCGTTGGATAAAATAAAGCACCGGATCGCGCGGCTCAAGCTTGATCGGCGAATGGTCCGGCATAAACAGGGTCTCGCGTCCGGCATTGCGGTCCAAACCTTTTGCCACCGCCACCAGCGCAACATTCGTGAGTCCCAACTCACTGATAATATCGCGCGCGGTATTCAGCTGACCGAGCCCGCCATCGATAATGACGAGATCTGGCCATTGCGATGTCTCCCGGCTCTCCGGTGTCTCGTTCACCGGCGCCTCGTCCAAAAGACGCTTGAAGCGGCGCTGCAACACCTCGCGCATCATCGCGTAGTCATCACCCGGTGTCAGGCCTTCCGACTTGATGTTGAACTTGCGATACTGATTCTTGAGAAACCCTTCCGGTCCGGCGACGATCATCGCGCCGACGGCGTTGGTACCCTGAATGTGACTGTTGTCATAAACCTCGATACGCTTTGGCACGCGAGGAAGACTTAACGTCGTCGTCAGCTCCTGTAGCAGACGTGTCTGCGTTGCCGTATCGGCAAGCTTGCGGCCCAAGGCTTCGCGGGCATTGGTCAGTGCATGCGCGGTGAGTTTCTTTTTCTCGCCCTGCTGCGGTGTTAAAACTTCCACCTTGAAGCCGGCTTTAACGCTGAGCGCGCTCGCCAGCAGTTCGCTCTCTTCAATGCGATGCGACAGAAAAATGCATTTTGGCGGCGGCTTGTTATCGTAGAACTGCGCGATGAATGAGCCGAGAACCTCTTCAGCGGACACCGATTTGTCCGCACGCGGGAAATAGGCGCGATTCCCCCAGTTTTGCCCGGTGCGGAAGAAAAACACTTCGACACAGGAATAGCCGCCTTCCTGATAAATGGCGAACACATCGGCTTCTTGCACCGTGCGCGGATTGATGCCCTGCCGCGACTGAATTGCGGAGAGCGCAGCTAAGCGATCGCGATAGAGTGCCGCGATCTCAAATTCCTGATCCGCCGACGCTTTCTCCATTTCAGCCGCAAGATGTTGCTTGATCAGATGGCTGCGCCCGGAAAGAAAATCATTCGCCTCCCGTACCAGCTCAGTGTAACTGGGGAAATCGATCTCGCCGGTACACGGCCCCGAGCAACGTTTGATCTGATACAGCAGGCATGGTCGCGTGCGGCTTTCGAAGAAAGAATCGCTACATGAGCGCACCAGAAATGCGCGCTGCAAGGCTGTGATCGTCGGATTGACCGCACCGGCCGAAGCGAACGGACCGTAGTATCTTCCGGGGCGGGTTTGCGCACCACGATGCTTGAGAATTTGCGGCGCCCAATGATCGCCACTGATCAGAATATATGGAAATGACTTGTCATCGCGCAGCAGGACGTTAAATCGTGGTTTCAACTGCTTGATGAGATTGGCCTCGAGCAGCAGTGCCTCGGTCTCGGTCGCAGTCGAGATGATTTCCACGGAAACCGTCGCAGCAATCATACGCGCGGTGCGCGCGAGATGACCGTTGGGACGTGCATAAGACGACAATCGCTTGCGAACGTTTTTCGCCTTGCCAACATAGAGCACGTCGTCCGCCGCATTGAGCATGCGATAAACACCGGCTGATGTCGGTGCGAGCTTCACCGCACGCTCAATCGCTGCCCGTCCAAGCACGAAGGCGCTCTCTATCTCAGGCTCAATGAATTCATCGATGACTTCCGGAAGACGGCTCTCTTCGTCATCATCCGCTGTTCCCGCAGCATCGACATCTGGCGGCAAATCCTGAGCGGCAACACCTTGCGAGGGCGGCTGCAGCACTGGCTTGTCCTTCTCCGGCGTCTTTGACGGATCGTTGGCGTCTTTATCCATGGCTCATAGCTATATGCTTCGGCTTTTCCATCCCAGCACGTGCACGTTCACGTTATGGCGGCAAATATGCCGCAACACTTTCTTAACAATGTTAAGCCGCCGGGAAGCCGCTTTAACGACTGTTTAACGCAAAATTTTCAATAAATCTTCCATATAAAGTGCGGAATTTCGCAACCATCCGGCATTGCAGCACGTAGCGATATCGCTGCATGCGGCAACCGAACCAACCAGACGATCACAAGCGTGCGCGTTGAGGAGAGTTTAAATGAGTAAGAAGATTTATGGCGCAGCAATCGTCGCGATGTGCATCACGTCATCCGCGCAGGCTGCCGACATGGCGTATCGCCAGCCGCAAGCGCCCTACGCTCCTCCACCGCTGGCTTATACCTGGGCTGGTCCCTACATTGGCGGCAACATCGGCTACGGCTGGGGCGACATCACCAACAACCCGGCTTCGCCGTCGGGCGTACTGGGCGGCGCGCAGATCGGATATAATTGGCAAAGTGGCGCCTGGGTGTTCGGCATCGAAGGCGATATTCAGGCCAATAGCGCCGATGACACCTTCGCACCATGGAAGTTTTCAAATCCCTGGTTCGGCACGGCGCGCGGACGTGCTGGCTATGCGCTGAACAATGTTCTGTTCTATGGCACCGCAGGCATTGCCTTCGGCAGCGTGACAGCTGAGTTATCCGGACTTTCGGAAACTCACAGTTCGGTGGGCTGGACGGCAGGCGTCGGTGTGGAGTTCGCGCTCAACCAGAATTGGTCAGCCAAGGGCGAGTTTCTTTATGTTGATCTGGCGAGCCAGACCTTCTCGATCACCGGCTTGCCAAATGGCTACCAGTTCGGCGTCGTGCGTCTTGGTGTGAATTATCATTTCTGATCGACGCTCTCGTCTGATCTCATTTCAAAAAACAAACTCCCGGGCCCGCTGCCCGGGATTTTTGTTTCCAGACAGCAGTTCAAGAGCGCCAAACACTCACGTCCCGTTATACGCGATCTGCGCGCATGCTCAGGACGCTATGACCAGATCCACTGCCTTCGGCCCCTTACCCTTTTTATCGGGCTCGACCTCGAAGGTAACACGTTGCCCTTCGATCAGATCCTTCAGTCCCGCACGCTCGACTGCGGTGATGTGAACGAACACATCGCGTCCACCATCATCCGGTTTGATGAAACCGTAACCGCGTTCCGCGTTGAAGAACTTGACCGTACCAGTCATTGCCATCGGGAAAACTCCTCTCCCCGCACTGCTTTGCCAACGCTTCTCTTCGCGTTGATCCGACCGAACATTACAACCGGACAGCATCGGCTCCTGGAGCGGCTGTGAAGAACACCGATCCGCTCAAAGGCCTCATTGATCCGCCGCCCCCATTCGGGAAGCGATGTGCAAAGCCAGCCTCACCCATCAAGCATAATACGCTTCCCGGCAAATTGGCCATGGTACAAATTATGGCCCAAATGGGTGTTCATATACCTTTGATGCGCTGGCTCAGACTTTTGGGCTCTCGATCCGGAAACGGCCCGCCCCGCCTTGGCCAAGCGGTTTTTCAAGTTCCGCAAGGATCGTTCGCATCTCCGCCGCAAGTGTCCAGGGCGGATTAACAATCAAAAGTCCCGCCGAGACCAGATCGCCTTGCGGCGTCTGCGGCGCGACGCTGAACTCAATGCGAAGGACTTTGTCGCGGCCCCGCTCCACCCCGCCTGCGACGTGCGCAACTTTCTGCGCAAGCGTTTCTGCCGCACGGCGTTCCTTGACCGGATACCAAAGCATATAAATTCCGCTCGGCCATTTTGCAAAAGCCGCCGCGAACCCGGTAGCCAGCCGTTCAAACTCATCGCGTCTCTCAAACGGCGGATCGATCAAGACCAGGCCGCGCCGCTCGTTCGGCGGCACGAATGCCGGCAAAGCAACCCAGCCATCGAGATCGACCACACGCGCCTGCGGGTCGCGGCGTAGCGCACCAACCAGAGCCTTGCGAGCTGTCGGTTCAAGCTCGCAGGCCGCAAGACTATCCTGCGGCCGCAACAGCGCCCGCGCGATCAACGGCGATCCCGGATAGGTTTGCAGATCGCGCTGTGGGTTGAAAGCGCGCACGATATCGAGATAAGGCGCTACGAGCGCAGCCGCAGCCTCCGACAGACGCGCCTGCATCACCCGCGCAATGCCGGTGCGCCATTCGCCGCTACGGCTCGCCTCATCGCCAGCCAGATTATAAAGTCCGGCTCCCGCATGGGTGTCGATGACACGAAACGCGGCTGGTTTATCGTGCAGATAAACCAGAATCCGCGCCAGCACGATGTGCTTGATGACGTCGGCGAAATTCCCGGCATGAAAAGCGTGGCGATAATTCATGCGTGACGGTTACGACATCATGCGGTGAAAGCAACAGGCATAATGCACTTTCATCATCCGCCCCGCACCGGCGGCATCATTACGCTGTCGCGGCGGCAGGCCCGGCGGTCGATTTCCTCGCAGGCCCGGAACTGAAGTTCCTTGCTCAGGCAAATCCGCACCTCGCTGAGACGCTTGTTGTCGCAGGTCACGGCGATGGCGGCACTGCTGAGACCGGGATTGGCCTTGATGAAAGCATCTTCGATTGCGGACGGCGACACGCTCTGAACGCGCGACAGTGTGAGATAATCCGTTGGAATTTTCACAGCTGCGCGCGCCTTGCGGACCGTCTCGAAATAGGCGCGCGGACCAAGTCCCGAACACGTGCCATGTTTGTCCCATTCGCTGTAGATCAAGCCCGGCGCAGGCATCAAATCGAGCATCGATGACATCAGGTTGCGCTCAAGCCGTGGTGCAGGCCGCTGGCAATGACTTCGGAAAGCCGCGATCATATTGCGGCCACAGGCCATGGACGACGAAGGAATAAGGCCGCCCGCCACACTGTATTTGTTGGGAACGGGCCGGCCCGCCGCGCTCGCTGGCAACTTCGCAGAATGACGGCGACCATGACAGCGAGAGGACATAAAAATTGAATTCACCCGGTGCGCTTTGGCGATGATCCTGCGCCGGGGCCGGTGTGGTGAAAGCACCATTGCACAACATGATCGCAAGTAGGAAAGACCGTTTGGAAAATCCGGTCATGACAATCCTTAATCGCAAGCCTTAACCGCAAGGCTGAAAGCCAAGTCAGCGCTAAAACATTCCAGCGCTAAAACTTTAGAGAAATAAAATTAGAGAGAGAGAATTGTGGAAAAATTTAAGGCTTCAAATTTAAGGCTTCGCGGCCTTGCAATGCGGGTTGTAGGCCCAGTTGCGATCCAGGCCGACCACACACCATTCGACGCCTGAGTTGTATCCGGCAAAGCCGCCATCTTCGATGATCGAGTAATGCACCTGGCGCTCCTTGCCGTCGTTCAGCATCGCATGAGCGGTGCAGAACCGGCGTGGAATAGTGTTCGCGTTCCATGGCCGGAAGGCAACTTCCTGGATATCGGCATAGCCTGTGATCTCCAGGCTGGAATTCCAGAATTTGCTTTCTTTTTCCGCGAACTGCGCCGAAATCGCGTGAAGCGCCTGCCAGCACTGGCCCATCTGGCCATCATAACGCGGCCCCGACAGCCAGAAATTAAATTCCAGCGGATTGGCCGCATGAGCCGCCTGCCCAAGGCACATCAGCCCCAGCACCGCGCCAAGCGCCAGACGGAGAATCAATTTTCGCTTCAACATCAGCATGTCGCGCATAAAGCGGTCCACCAGAGAATCCAATAGAAAGTGCCGCGAAGGCGGCAGCGGGTCAAGTGCAGCGGAGCCACACATGCCAAAGAACCTTCCCAAGGCCGTTCTGGCGTTCTTTTCATGGCAGCCCATGCAGCCTATGGTGTTTGCGGAAATCGAGCGGAGAGAGCCAATGATTCGGGCGGCAAAACTGGCGTTGCTGGCAATGGTCTGCGGTGTGTTGGTCTGCAGTGTCGCACCTGCACATGCGTTTTTAGACACCGTACCGCCGTTCAAGGGCAACGATACCGGCGGGATCATTGCCTACTCGCTCTACGTGGATGGCGTGGACATCAAGGCGCTCGCGATCAATCACTGCGCGCACTATGGCAAGGTCGTAAAGCTCACCGGGGTGCAGGCCCACTACGGCAGCTACATCTCCTTCGCCTGCATCTGGGTGCATCCCGGATACAGCGACAGGCCGCTGCGCGCCGCTTACTGAGCTTTGCTACTTTGCAGCCTTGCGCTCGAGGAAGGTTTTTCCACCCTTCATCTTGTCCGTCAGCTTTGCCTCGACGATCTGCACGGTGACGACCTCGGCATCAACGCCAAGATTCTTGACGAGCGCCTGGGTGATGTCGGCCATCATGCCCTTCTTCTGTTCGTCATTGCGGCCTTCCGCCATAAACACGTGCACTTCGGGCATTGATGCTCCTTTGATGTTCGCCTTGTGATATTCGCTCGCTCGGCTTCCCGAGAGGACTATCCCCATTTCACATTATGCCGCGCGAGAACCTTGCGCACGGCGTCGACCAGCTGATCTTCTTTTGCCGCGAATTGTGCCTCGGCCTGTTTTTGCAAATAATCGTCGCGGTCGCTGCTGAGGTTTGCGATCTCCGCACCTAAGATCAAATCCTTGACCTGAATTTGACCTGCGGCTTTTTCATCATCGCCCTGAATCACCACGCATGGCGAATTGCGCCGGTCGGCATATTTGAATTGCACGCCGAGATTGTTCTTCGGATTGCCGAGATAGAGTTCAGCGCGAATGCGCGGCCCATTCGACTTCGTCGGATCGACAGGCGCATTACGCAGCGTCGCGACGAATTTCTGATATTGCGCGATCTCGTTGCGATCCATCACGACCACCACCACGGGACCGAACTCAGGCGTGTTGTCGATCTTGCCCAACATTGTAAGCGCGGCCTGCAACCGCGAGACGCCAATGGAGAAGCCTGTGGCAGGAACCGGCTCACCGCGAAAACGCGAGATGAGTCCATCGTAACGCCCGCCACCGCCCACTGAGCCAAACCGCACGGGGCGACCCTTTTCGTCTTTGGTATCGAGCAGCAGCTCTACTTCGTAGACCGGGCCAGTGTAGTATTCGAGGCCACGAACGACGGAGGGATCGATGCGAATGCGCTTTGTGCCATATCCACATGATCGCACAAGCTTCTCAATGTCTACCAATTGATCGAGGCCCTCATCAAAAATGCCGGCGCCATCAACCTTTCCTCGAAGCATTTTTAGAAAGTAGAGATTATCGTACCTAGGACCAAATCCGGAGCTAGAGCGAACATCATCGTCGATTGTATCTACTTCAGCCTCTATCGTTGTCGTATCTGGATCACTCCAATCGGAGCGGAAAAAAGCTTGGTATATTGTGTCAATCTGCTGCTCGTCTAACTCAGCACCCTTCGTAAAATCACCACTTTCATCCTTGCGACCTTTACCCAATAGCTGACGAACGCCTTCGAACCCAAGTCGATCAAATTTATCGATCGCCCGCAGCACCGTGAGACGCTTGCCCGCGTTCTCCTCGCCGCCAAGGCCAATGCTTTCCATCACGCCATCGAGCACTTTGCGGTTGTTGACCTTCACCACATACTGCCCGCGCGGAATGCCGAGCGCCTCCATGGTGTCGGCGGCCATCATGCACATCTCGGCGTCGGCGGCAGGCGAGGCTGACCCCACCGTGTCGGCATCGAACTGCATGAACTGGCGGAAGCGACCCGGTCCCGGCTTCTCGTTGCGGTAGACATAGCCATGACGGTAGCTGCGATAAGGCTTCGGCAGCGTGTCGAAATTTTCCGCGACGTAACGCGCGAGCGGCGCCGTCAAATCATAGCGCAGCGAAATCCACTGCTCGTCATCGTCCTGAAACGAGAACACGCCTTCGTTGGGACGATCCTGATCCGGCAGGAATTTACCGAGCGCGTCAGTGTATTCCATCGCCGGTGTCTCCACCGGCTCAAACCCATAGCGCTCATAGACCTCGCGAATGGTCTCGACCATTCGGCGTGTGGCGGCGATGGCGGCAGGGCCACGATCTTCCAGCCCGCGGGGAAGGCGCGCGCGCAATTTCTGTGGTTTTTTGGGTTTCTTCTCGGACATATGTCGGGGGCTTTGCTTGTTGGATGTAGGTCGTACCAGCCGACAAAACAGGCCGCAAGCGCCCTCACATAACCATCTGCGCAGGCAGGAAGAAGGATATCCTTAATTCACCAGCCATCATTCACCATCAACCGCCACATGATGCCGGGCTCTTTCCTCCACGCGGAATCACCGCCGAACGCGTAATCATCGAGGGCGGGACCGGCACGAAAGACGGCAGCGTATGGATGAACATGTTGGAGGCATCGTAACTCACCGTGAGGACGAACACGTTATTGTCATTGTCCGAGCCCTGCATTTCTGCCTCGACGGTGAGATGGTTTGCCGCAATCAGAGGATACGAGCCGATATTGCTCATGACATAATTGGTCGCAAGCATGGTGCGTTCGCTTTCGTTTGAGCCGGCCATCGATGAGCGCGCGGCATCGATTGCAAGCTGTTGCACACCCTGCACCACTGCGTGATACGATCCGAAGACAACGATGCCGAATACAATGACGAAAAACACAGGCATAACGAGCGCGAATTCGATGGCGGAAGTTCCGCGCGCCTGACCAAAATCCTTGAAGAGCTGGACAGCCTGCTTCATGCACCCATTGGGTCATGCAACTTTTAAGGGTGAATGAATCAAATGCTAGACTAAGGGTGGTATAATGCTGCTAATTGTATCCGTTTCTTTGCTTACAGGGGGTCCGCATGGCGATGCATTTTCCGCCATCCGAAGAACCTGATAGGCTTGAAAGTACCCGCTTTGTCCTTTGCCGGAAGGAATGACCGTGAATATCCAGTCAACCCGCACGCCCACCGCAACCCCGAATGATCTTAATGCCTACTGGATGCCGTTTACTGCCAACCGGGCATTCAAACGCAGCCCGCGCATGGTCGTCGGCGCCAAGGATATGCACTACATCGCCGCCGACGGACGCAACATCTTTGATGGCGCATCGGGCATGTGGTGCACCAATGCAGGGCACAATCGCGCACCCATCGTCCAGGCGATCCAGAAGCAGGCCGCGATCCTGGATTATGCCCCACCCTTCCAGTTCGGCCATCCGCAGGCATTTGAGCTGGCAAGTCGTATTGCCGCCCTTGCACCCAAGGGACTTGATCACGTCTTTTTTTGCAATTCCGGTTCTGAGGCAGTCGATACCGCACTCAAGGTGGCGCTCGCCTATCACAATGTCCGTGGCGAAGCCGGGCGCACCCGCTTGATCGGTCGCGAACGCGGTTATCACGGAGTGGGCTTCGGCGGCATTGCCGTTGGCGGCATGGTCAACAACCGCAAGATGTTCGGCACACTGCTGGCTGGCGTTGACCATCTTCCAACCACCTATGATCGCGACAAACAGGCTTTCACCAAGGGAGAACCCGAATGGGGCGCCCACCTCGCAGATGAGCTCGAGCGCATGGTCGGCATCCATGGCGCATCGACCATCGCGGCTGTGATTGTCGAACCGATGGCGGGCTCCACCGGCGTGCTGGTCACACCGAAGGGCTATCTGCAAAAGCTGCGGGCGATCTGCGACAAGCATGGCATCCTGCTGATTTTGGACGAGGTCATCACCGGCTATGGGCGGCTGGGTTATGCTTTCGCGGCCGAGCGCTATGGCATCATCCCAGACATGATCACCTTCGCCAAAGGCATCACCAACGGCGCGGTGCCGATGGGCGGCGTGCTGGTTCGCGACACCATCTACGACGCCTTCATGCAGGGGCCGGAGCATATGGTGGAGCTGTTTCACGGCTACACCTACTCGGCGCATCCCCTCGCCTGCGCGGCGGGCTTGGCCACCCTCGACCTCTATCGCGAGGAGGGGCTGTTTGAGCGGGCGCGAGCACTGGAACCAAAATTTGCCGACGCCGTCATGGCCCTGCGGAATGAGCCGAATGTGGTGGACATTCGCACCGTTGGCATCACCGCCGGCATCGATCTAGCTCCCAAGAAAGACGGCCCCGGCCTGCGCGGCTTGAGGCGCTCGATAAGGCATTCCACGACCATGACCTGATGTTGCGCACCGCAGGCGATACCCTGGCACTCACCCCGCCATTGATCATCAGCGAAAGCCAAATCGGGGAAATCATGGACAAGGTGACGAAGGTGATTCGCGCGGTCGCCTGAGGCGTTCGCCTCCATCGTAGCAAACGAAGTCAGTTGTGGGTGGAGAGGAAGATTTTCCGCGCGAATCAAACCTTGATGCTAGGGTGATGAAGTTTGGGGCTGGGCGCGCGCTTCATGATCCGCATTTCGACGATTTTCATCGCCATCTGCATGGTGCTGGTCGCAGCTTCGCTTGGCCTCACGCTTTACTCGTTGGCGGGCGTGAGCGCAGGAATATCCGGCGTCGTTGCACTCGCCGCGCTGACGTTCATGATCCTCCACCATGCCGTATCGATGCAAATGCGCGGCGGCACCAATGCCAGCACCCAGATCGCCGATCTCTCGCGCGGCACTGCCGATCTGGCGCGGCAAGTCATGGAATTCGGGCGGCGCATCGTCGCTCTCGAAGGCCGGCTGGCGGCAATGAACGATACCGAACAAGACAGTACGCCCCAGCCGCGTGAACATTTTCATTCGGTGACGGGCGAAATTACCGAGCTCGGAACGCTGGTCAGGCAACTCGCAGATTCCGTCGCCGCCCATGACGAGATCCTTGCAAACCATCATGACATGCTGACATCCGAAGCTGGCGCAATCTTCAGCCATGCTGCTCCGGAGATAGCGCCGGGAACCCCACACGCACCCGCTCCGCCGGCACCAGCCAACGTCAACAATGCCCATGTCCTGAGCGCCGTAAAAAACGCGATCGAGGCCAGCCGCATCGATCTCTATTTGCAGCCGATGGTGACGCTGCCCCAGCGCAAGGTGCGCTTCTATGAGGCCGTCTCCCGCCTGCGTGACAATCAAGATAATGTGCTGACCGCAGGCGATTTCATCACCACGGCGGAAAGCGCCGGATTGATGGGGCAGATCGATCTTATGGTGATGTTTCGTTGCGTGCAGGTTTTGCGGCGGCTACAGGGACGCAGCAAAGACATCGGCATGTTCTGCAATATTGCCTCAGCAACATTGGGCCATCCAGCCAGCTTCGCGCAATGCCTCGATTTTCTCGAAACCAACCGTGCGCTGGCGCCATTCCTGGTGCTGGAATTCAAGCAGAGCACCTTCCGCAATTTCGGCCCGATGGAACGCGAACATCTCACTTCACTGCAACATCTTGGCTACCGCTTCTCGATTGATAACGTAACCGATCTGCGGATCGATCCACGCGAGCTTGCCGATCGTGGCGTACGCTTCATCAAGGTTCCAGCCAGCCTGCTGCTGGATCAAAGGCAGTCATCATCAACTGATATTCATGCCGCCGACCTGTCGAACCTGCTTGGACGCTTCGGCAT
This sequence comes from uncultured Alphaproteobacteria bacterium, assembly GCA_963811795.1. Lineage (GTDB taxonomy): Bacteria > Pseudomonadota > Alphaproteobacteria > Rhizobiales > Xanthobacteraceae > Afipia. Next base: position 48,644 of record CAWESR010000008.1, on the reverse strand, counting down.
CGATCTCATCGCAGAAAAGATCGAAGGAGAACGCTCCGTGGTCGATCTGCTCGATTACGATGTGCGCTTCGGCCAAGGCTTCCTGTTTGCTCCACCGCGTCCGCTGCGGGCCGAAGCCGCCGCCATCCCGACAACTTCGGCTTCCACGCCGGTGGCAAATGGGCTATCCGGCAGTCCCGCGCGGGTTAGAGCCGCCTCAGCCGACGTGCCACGTACAGGCAATGCCGCGCTGGTACGCCGCGCTTCCGCGAAAAACTGATCTGTCACCATTTCCCTGCCACCAGTTCCAAGAGTCTCCTTGATATGACGTTGCGGTTTGTCGAGCATTTGCGCGAACTCACAAATGATATCGATGTCGTGTTCAGCGATATCTGGGGCGTCATCCACGACGGTCTGAAAGGTTTCCCTGTTGCATGTGAGGCGCTGCGCTCATTCCGCGCGCAAGGCGGCACGGTTATTTTGATCACCAATGCACCACGGCCTGCAGACTTGGTGCAGCGCCAATTGCGCAAGATGAACATCGCTGACGAAACCTACGATGCGATTGTGTCGTCCGGCGATCTGACACGCAATTACGTGGCTTCACATCTCGAGCAATCGGTATGTCAAATTGGCCCTGAACGCGACAGCCCGATATTTCGCGGACTCGACATCACCTTCGCGCCCCTGGAAAAAGCCAGCTACATCGTCTGCACCGGTCCCTATAACGACGATGTGGAGACCGCCGAAGACTACCGCGATATGCTGGAAAAAGCCCGTGCGCGCGACCTGACATTCATTTGCGCCAATCCGGACATCGTGGTTGAGCGCGGTGACCGGCTAATTACGTGCGCGGGCGCCATCGCCGAACTTTATCGCGAACTCGGCGGCAAAGTGATCTTTTACGGCAAACCGCACCAGCCGGTATATGAGCGAGCATTGGAACTCGCACACAAACAGCGCGGGGGCGTAACGCCAGCGAACCGCATTCTTGCAATTGGCGATTCAGTCCGCACCGATCTCATTGGCGCCAACACAATGAAGATCGATTGCCTGTTCGTGACGCGCGGCATTCATGCTGCGGATTTTGAAAGCATCGAGGAAATCGACGAACTCACGACCAAGCGGCTATTCGGCGATGTCAGGCCACCGCTCGCGCTCACCCGCGAATTGAAATGGTAGATGTGTGGCCCGAACCACTGACGTATGGGCGTTGCAGCCTGCGAGCCACAAACAAAAATGCCCGGCACAAGGCCGGGCATGATTGTCTGAACAGCGTTGATGCCGGATTAATCCGGGAACACGGCCTCGATCTTGGTCTTGAGCGTCGCCGCATTGAACGGCTTGACGATATAATTATTCACGCCCGCCTTCTTGGCGGCGATCACGTTTTCGGTTTTTGATTCCGCAGTGATCATGATGAAAGGGGTCGTCGCGAGATTAGGGTCGCTGCGAACCTCCTTGAGAAGGTCAAAACCGGTCATCGGCTCCATGTTCCAATCCGAGATCACCAGACCGTACCTCTTGCCACGCATCTTGGTGAGCGCCGCAGAGCCATCGCTGGCATCGTCGATGTTCTGGAACCCGAGCTGCTTAAGAAGGTTGCGAATGATGCGAATCATGGTGTTGTAGTCATCCACCACCAAAACCGACATCGACAAATCCATAGCCATCGCTTGTCTCCCTGAAACGCAGCAACCAAGTTGCGTCCCTTAATAAACTCTTACTTTTAACCGCATTCGCCTCATGCGAATCCAGCCCCACCACCAGTAATCTCTGACGGACGGTAACAGCGGTGCTTAAACAGCACGTTAATAGGGGGCCAGGACGCCCTGAATGGGGCTTTGCCTTGACTTTAAAGGGGTGCCGGGAAAGGGTTGCCGAGGTCACGGCAGCTGCCGTAAGCCCCCCTCACAAACCTCGCTATTTCGGCCAATGAGCCCCCATTTTTCCATCATTCGCGATAACAGCCCACTTCACACCATTCCCAAAGGGGCCGTGGTGGCGCTGGGTAATTTCGATGGTGTGCATCTGGGCCACCGGGCAGTGATTTCAGCCGCTTTGGATATGGCTGCAAAGCATCACCGCCCTGCACTTGCCGTGACATTCGAGCCGCACCCACGCAGTTTTTTCAACCCGGACACACCGCAATTCAAGCTCACTAAGCTTCCCAACAAGCTCCGTCTGCTGGCAGCGACAGGCCTCGCAGGTGCCGTTGTGATGACGTTTGATGCAGCCCGCGCCCGCACCCCGGCGATGGATTTCATTAACCACGATCTCATCGAGCGACTCGGCATCACAGGAATTTCGGTCGGTTTCGATTTTCACTTCGGCAAAGGCCGCACCGGCTCCCCGGCGCTTCTGGCAACTGAGGCACCTAAACTCGGCATTGAGGTCCACATTCAATCCCATGTCGATGCCAATGGACGCGCGATCTCTTCCACGGCGATCCGCAACGCATTGGGACAGGGACAAATCGAGGAAGCCACGGCGCTTCTGGGGTACCCATGGTTTATTTCCGGTGAGGTGATCCATGGCGAGAAACGTGGACGCGATCTCGGGTATCCCACCGCGAATATCCGGCTCGACCCAGCCTGCGGATTGAAGCATGGCATTTATGCCGTGCGTGTCGGACGGGGGTCGGAACGCTTCAACGGCGTTGCAAGTTTTGGCCGCCGGCCAACCTTCGACAATGGCGCTCCGCTTCTTGAAATCTTTTTGTTTGATTTCAAGGGTGATCTTTACGGCACCCGGCTCGATGTCGCCTTTATCGCCTTCATCCGCAATGAGCTGAAGTTCGCCGACATCAAGGCGTTGGTGCACCGGATGGATGATGACAGCGCGAAAGCCCGCGCGGCCTTGGCGGCAGTTCCGGATGCATTTCCGAAGCTGGGCGAGGTGGGGTGAGTGATCGCCCCACGCAGGAATTCGTGGATGCCCCGGGACGGGGCCGGCATGAGGGAGGCGAGATTTGCGCCTTGATATTATGATTTGATGCGTTTTCGGCCCTGAACCGGGTTTCCCCTGCGCCGGAAAATGCTATTCACCCCCCATGACCGAAAAGCCTAAATCCGACGCCCCCGACTATTCCAAAACCCTCTATCTGCCGCAGACCGAGTTCCCGATGCGAGCGGGCCTGCCGCAGCGCGAGCCGGAGATTTTGGCGCATTGGAACGAGATCGATCTTTACGGCAAGCTACGCGCGAGCGCGAAGGCGCGGCCTAAATTCGTGCTGCACGATGGCCCGCCCTACGCCAACGGCAACATCCACATCGGCCACTCACTCAACAAAATTCTCAAGGACGTGGTGACGAAGAGCCAGCAGATGCTCGGCTTTAATTCCAACTACGTGCCGGGCTGGGACTGCCATGGCCTGCCAATCGAGTGGAAGATCGAGGAAGAATACCGCGCCAAGGGCAAGAACAAGGATGCGGTGCCGATCAATGAATTCCGCCGCGAGTGCCGCGCCTTCGCGCAAAAGTGGGTCGACGTGCAGCGTGAGGAATTCAAGCGCCTCGGCGTGATCGGCGACTGGTCGCATCCCTACACCACGATGAGCTTTCCAGCCGAAGCGCAGATCGCGCGCGAGCTGATGAAGTTCGCCGCCAACGGCACGCTGTATCGCGGCTCCAAACCAGTGATGTGGAGTGTGGTCGAAAAAACCGCGCTCGCGGAAGCCGAAGTTGAATACGAGGATTACACCTCGGATGCTGTGTGGGTGAAGTTTCCAGTTGTAGACAGCGCTGGCATCGGACCGGCGACCAGCTACGGCTCCATGGATAAAGCGTTTAAGGCCGCTAAAGAATTTCAAGATTTGCTGATTGGCGCATCTATCGTCATCTGGACGACCACGCCGTGGACGTTGCCTGGCAATCGAGCAATCAGCTTTTCGGAGAAAATCGAGTACGGTCTCTACAAAGTCACCGATGCATCCGCTGACAACTGGGCCAAGGTCGGCGATCTTCTAATCCTTGCGGACAAACTTGCGGAGGATGTTTTTAAACAAGCTCGTGTGGCTGGCTTCGAAAAGGTTCACACTGTACCATCGGGCATTCTTGCGACTATGGAGTGCTCCCATCCGCTGAAAGGTCTCAACGGCGGCTACGAATTCAAAGTGCCCCTCCTCGACGGCGATCACGTCACCGACGATACCGGCACCGGCTTCGTCCACACCGCGCCCGGCCATGGCCGCGAGGACTTTGACATCTGGACCGCGAATGCACGTGAGTTGGAATCACGCGGCATCAACACGACCATTCCCTACACCGTCGATGCCGATGGTGCATTGACCGAACAGGCGCCGGGCTTCACTGGCAAGCGCGTCCTCAACGACAAGGGCGAAAAGGGCGACGCCAACGAGACCGTCATCAAGGCGCTCGTTGAGCGCGGCATGATACTCGCGCGCTCACGTCTCAAACATCAGTATCCGCATTCCTGGCGCTCGAAAAAGCCGGTGATCTATCGCAACACACCGCAATGGTTCATTGCGATGGACAAGGACATCACGGACAAAAACAAAACAAAGCCCGGCGATACACTGCGTCATCGCGCACTTGAAGCAATCAAAGTGACGCGCTGGGTGCCGGAGCAAGGCCAGAACCGCATCACCGGCATGATCGCGGGCCGACCCGACTGGGTGATCTCGCGCCAACGTGCCTGGGGCGTGCCTATCACGGTGTTTGTGCGTGAAAAGGGCGATGGCTCGGCCGAGATTCTTCAGGACGAAGCCGTCAACCAGCGCATCGCTGATGCTTTCGAGAAAGAAGGCGCTGACGCGTGGTACGCCGATGGCGCGCGTGAACGCTTCCTCGGATCTCGCGCCAATGAGGAATGGAAAAAGATCGACGACATTTGCGACGTCTGGTTCGATTCCGGATCGACCCACGCCTTCGTGCTGGAAGACCCGGTTCATTTTCCGGGCCTCGCTGGCATCAAGCGCAAAGTCGATGGCGGCCAGGATACCGTGATGTATCTCGAAGGCAGCGATCAGCACCGTGGCTGGTTCCATTCTTCGCTCTTGGAAAGCTGTGGCACGCGCGGTCGCGCACCGTATGACGTCGTCTTGACCCATGGCTTTACGCTCGACGAGCAGGGCCGCAAAATGTCGAAGTCGCTCGGCAACACCACCGAGCCGCAAAAAGTGATCGCGCAATCGGGCGCAGACATCCTGCGGCTATGGGTGTGCGCATCGGATTACGCCGACGACCAGCGCATCGGTCCGGAAATCCTGAAGAACACTGTTGAGACTTACCGCAAGCTGCGCAACACCATTCGCTGGATGCTCGGCACGCTGCATCATTTCAATCGCAGCGAGGCGGTTGCAGTGACTGAGATGCCTGAGCTCGAGCGGCTGATGCTGCATCGGCTTTCGGAGATCGACGCCATCGTGCGACAAGCTTACGCGAATTTCGATTACAAGACGATCATCGCCACGCTGTCGAACTTCTTGAACACCGAACTTTCGGCGTTCTATTTCGACATTCGCAAGGATACGCTGTATTGCGATCCGCCCTCGTCGCTTGCGCGCAAAGCCGCACTGACAACGGTGGATATCCTGTGCGATACAATTCTAAAATGGCTGGCGCCCGTGATCAGCTTCACAACTGATGAAGCGTGGCTGATGTATCGCCCCGATGCCGAGCCGTCAGTGCATCTGGCCACGTTCCGCGACGATCTTGCCGGTTTCCGTAACGAAACACTGGCACGCAAATGGGAAACAATCCGCGAGGTACGCCGCGTTGTCACCGGCGCGCTGGAAGTCGAACGTGCTGCCAAGCGAATTGGCTCCTCCCTCGAAGCCTCGCCACTGGTTTATGTGTCCGACAAAAATATATTGGCAATTCTTTTCGATATCGATCTCGCCGAAGTGTGCATCACCTCGAATGCGATGGTGAGCAACGAGAGCGCACCTGCAACAGCATTCACGCTGAATGATGTACCGGGCGTGGCTGTTGTGGTCGAAAAAGCCGCCGGCACCAAATGCGCACGCTCCTGGAAAATCCTGCCGACGGTCGGCTCCGATCCTGAATATCCCGACGTGTCGCCGCGCGACGCGCAGGCCTTGCGCGAATGGAAGGCGCTTGGAAAGGTCGTCGACGCGTGACCCCTCTGCTTCGCTCCGGGTTGATCGCCGCTTTTGTCGCGCTCCTGATCGATCAGTCATCGAAGCTATGGCTTCTGAATGTATTCGAACTCGACCGCCGTGGCGCAGTTGCGATCACGCCATTTTTCGACCTGGTGCTCGCGTGGAATACCGGGATCAGCTATGGCTGGTTTCAGGATGCAGGCGAACTCGGACAGGGTCTTCTGCTGGCTATGAAGGTCGTAGCCATCATCATCCTTGCGATCTGGATGACGCGATCCCAAACCCGCATCGCTGTTGTAGGCCTTGGCCTGATCATTGGCGGAGCCATTGGCAATGCCATCGACCGGCTGGCCTATGGCGCCGTGGTCGATTTCGCGTTGCTCCACATCCAGATCGGCGGAAAAACCTTCAATTGGTACGTGTTTAACCTTGCCGACGCTGCCATCGTTGCCGGGGTTGCAAGCCTCCTGTATGACTCCTTCCGGGATGCAGGCGCCGCAAAAAGGCCCTGATAACAGCCCATACGGCTTGTCGGCATAACATCAGACCAACGGATCAGGATGAGCGCGATGCGTGAAACCGAAAACAGCGGTGCAAATGCGAACCTTTTATCGAGGGCAGCATTGCGGGCGTTTCGCCTCGCGGCGATTGTAACTGGTGTTGCTCTGATGATTGGTGTCGGCACCGTTCACGCAGCCAATGACGATGACGAACCCGAAGACAAGACATTCGAGCAAAAGCTGATCGACAACCTGATGAGCGGTCTCGGCGGCAAGAAAATCGAGGACGGGTCCATCGATTATCGCGAACGCTCCCCGCTGGTGGTGCCTTCAAAAACAGATTTACCACCGCCGCGAACCGGCAATGCCAGGATCGCTCCAAATTGGCCGAAGGATCCTAACGAAGAAGAGCGCAGGGCGGCGCGCGAAGCCGCGAAGAAAGCGGCGATCAGCCCAGAGCAATCGCGCATGCCTTTATTGCCCAGCGAACTTGCCGCGCGTTCGCCGAAGAGCACCCGCGCCAGCAGGGACAACAATACGCCGGGTAGCAATAACACAAATGCTCCACTCATGATGCTTCCAAACGAACTGGGCTATTCAGGTGGTCTGTTTTCGAATGCGTTTGGTGGCGCCAAGCCAGAGGCTGAAAAATTTGTCAGCGAGCCTGAGCGCGAGGAACTGACCCAACCACCCCCCGGCTATCAGACGCCATCGTCGAACTACGCTTACGGCGTCGGACAATCGAAGGGACCAACCGAGGTTTGCGATTCCGCTAGCGGCAAATGCGAGAAGCGCTGGTGATTGCATTATCGTGATTGCAATATCGATTTGCTAATGTCGATTTGCTGATTGCAGATGTTACAACATCCCAATCAACATTAAGTGCTCGCATGCTCGTTTCTGCCCTGGCAGTATTATATCCTCAGTCTTGAAATTTTTAGAGATCGCGCTTGGTAGCATGTCATGACAACTGTCCGTTTCTTGTTTGCACGAACTTTCGCGATAATTGCCTTACCGCTCATAGCTCTTTCCACAATTGAAACAGCATCTGCTCAGTCCGCGCCGCCTGCGACTTTCACATTGAACAATGGCCTTCAGGTCGTTGTCATTCCAGATCATCGCACGCCGGTCGTGACGCATATGATCTGGTACAAAGTGGGCTCCGCCGACGAGACATCCGGCAAATCAGGGCTCGCACATTTTCTTGAGCATCTGATGTTCAAGGGCACGACCGCACACCCCGTGGGCGAATTCTCAAAATTGATCTCGCGCATTGGCGGCAACGAAAACGCCTTCACCTCCACCGATTACACTGCCTACTTCCAGCATGTGCCGCGCGAGCAGCTTGCGAAAATGATGGAATTCGAGGCAGACCGCATGACCGGTCTTGTACTCAAGGACGAGAATGTGTTGCCAGAGCGCGACGTTGTGCTGGAAGAGTACAACATGCGCGTGGCCAACAGGCCGGATGCACGGTTGAGCGAACAAATCATGGCGGCGCTCTATCTTAACCATCCATATGGACGCCCTGTCATTGGCTGGCGTAGCGAAATCGAAAAGCTCAGCCGCGAGGATGCACTGGCGTTTTACAAACGCTTTTACGCCCCCAACAACGCAACACTGGTGATTGCCGGTGATGTCACGGCGCAGGACATTCGCCCAATTATCGAAGCAACTTATGGAAAGGTTGCTGCGCAACCCGATATCTCCGCGCGCATACGGCCGCAGGAGCCACCACCTATCGCTTCCCGCACAGTGACCCTCTTCGATCCACACGCCGAACAGCCGAACGTGCGCCGCTATTATCTCGTACCCTCCTCCGTTACTGCAAAGGACAGCGAAAATGCAGCACTCGAAGTGCTCGCACAATTAATGGGTCACGGCAGCAATGGATATCTCTATCGCGCACTGGTGGTGGACAAGCCGCTCGCGGTGGGCGCAAACGCCTGGTACCAGGGGACTGCGATGGATCTGACGCAATTCGGGATTTCAGCATCGCCCAAACCTGGTGTGGAATTTTCTCAGATCGAAAATGTCATCGACGGCGTGATCGCTGATCTTGCGCAGAACCCTGTTCGCGCTGAGGACCTCGAGCGCGTAAAGACCCAGCTCATCGCCGAATCCGTTTACGCTCAGGACAGTCAAACTGCGCTAGCGCGCTGGTATGGAGGCGCCATCACTGTCGGGCTGACGGTGGACGATATCGTCAATTGGCCCGCGCGAATTCGCGCCGTGACCGCCGAGCAGGTTCGCGATGCTGCGCAAAAATGGCTCGACAAAAAACGATCAGTGACCGGATATCTCATCAAGGACACGAATACTGCCAAACGTGAGGAGAAGCGTTCGTGATCTTTGCGCACAAAATCTCCTTGCGGATCGCAAGCGCCTGTCTCGCCATTGCGGCTACCTCATTTATTTGTGCTTCGGCAGAAGCAGCAACGAAAATCCAGCGGCTGGTTTCGCCCGGTGGCATCGAGGCGTGGTTCGTGCAGGACGCCACCGTTCCCTTGGTTGCAATGGAATACGCCTTTGTCGGCGGCGCTGCGCAGGATCCCGCAGACAAGCCCGGCGTTGGCCACGTCACGGGTAACATGCTCGATGAAGGTGCTGGCGATCTGGATTCCGTGGCCTTTCATGAACGTCTCGAACGCCGCGCCATCGAGATGAACGTGGCCGTGTCTCGCGATTATTTCCGCGGCTCGCTACGTATGCTGAAGGAAAACAGCACTGAGGCTTTCGACCTGCTGCGCATGGCATTGACATCCCCGCGCTTTGATAACGAGCCGCTGGAGCGCATTCGCTCTCAGACAATTTCCCATTTGCGGCGGGAAACCACCAGCCCGGGATCGACCGCCAGCCGGAAATTTTGGGAGAATGCGTTTGGCACGCATCCCTATGCACGCCCTCCGGACGGCACGCTTGAAAGCATTCAAGCCATCAAGGCTGCCGATCTAAAGGATTATGCGCAACGTGTGCTGGCAAAGGACAATCTCAAGATTGCCGTTGTCGGCGATATCGACGCTGCCACGCTCGGCAAGTTGCTCGATCAGACCTTCGGTGCACTGCCCGCGAAAGCCGCACTTGTCTCCATTCCCGCAGCCGAATTTACAAAGCTACCGAAACATTCCGTCGTGCAGCTCGATGTGCCGCAAACGGCAATCTTGTTTGGTGGGCCTGGCATTGCACGCAACGATCCTGATTTCATGGCGGCCTATATCGTCAATCACATTCTTGCCGGCGGCACCTTGTCATCGCGGCTCTACCATGAAGTGCGTGAGAAGCGCGGACTGGCCTACTCCATTTCCGAATCCCTGATCTGGATGAAACAGTCCGCAGTGTTCCTGGGCCAAACGGCCACCCGCACCGATAAGGCCAAAGAAACCCTCGATATCATCGCAGCCGAATTGCGGCGCATGGGAAATGAAGGACCAACGCAGCAGGAACTGGACGAAGCCAAATCATACCTGAAAGGTTCTCAAATGCTGGCACTCGATTCATCTGTCGAAGATCGCCGGCGCTCTTGTCCAGTATCAGCTCGACAACCTTGGAATCGATTATATCGAGAAACGAAGCGGCATTATCGATGCGGTCACGCTGGAAGATACCAAGCGTGCAGCCAAGCGAATCTGGGCGCAGGACATCCTTTCGGTCAGCGTTGGCCGCACGCCACTGGCCTCGGAAAAACCGGCTGGAAATTGATCAGACCTCAGTTCTTCTTGCATACGTTGTCATTTTGACCATCTGATTTGAGATAAGTGTTCTTCCTGAGCGATTTTAGCCGGAGCCTGCGATGTCCCTTCGCCAATCCATCAACCATGCGCGCGCAGACACCATTGGCGCCCACGGCATCGACAAACAGGTTTTTGAGACCACCTTGTCACAAACCGAATCCGGTCTTGACTGGTTGCGCGCGCGCCATGCCGATGGCGGATTACCACTGCTCAGATTGCCGGAAGAAACCGCAGACCTCGCCGCCATTACTCACGCAGCAAAAAACCTACGCAACGGCGCGACCGATATTGTCTTTCTCGGCACCGGCGGCTCGAGCCTTGGCGCGCAGGCGCTGCTGCAACTCGCCGATTACAATGTGCCGGGACTTGGGCAGTTGCGAGATAAACCGAGATTGCATTTTCTCGACAATCTCGATCCGCAGACCTATGGCGAAATGCTCAGGCAATTGCCACTTGCTACGACCAAGTTTGTCGCTGTGTCGAAGTCCGGCGGCACCGGCGAAACGCTGATGCAGACCATGGCAGCGATTGATGCTTTCAAGAACGCCGGACTTGAGGCCAACATTCCGAAACAGTTTCTTGGTCTTTCTGAGCCATCAAAGGCAGGCAAAAAAAACGGCCTTCGCGATCTGCTCGAACATTTCAAAGTGACGATGCTGGAACATCACACGGGCGTCGGGGGCCGCTTCTCGGTGCTGACCAATGTGGGATTGCTTCCTGCCGCTATCGCGGGTCTCGACATCAAGGCGATCCGCTCCGGCGCGGCCAAGGCGCTCGCACCCATCCTGGCCAAGGCACCGGCGAGCCGAGGTGCCGTCTGCGGTTGGCGCGGCGCTCTCGATCGGGCTCGCGCAAACAAAAGCTAAATCGATCACTGTGCTGATGTCCTACGCTGATCGTTTGGCGCTGTTCGGCAAATGGTACGTCCAGCTCTGGGCTGAGAGTATCGGCAAGGATGGCAAGGGCACCACACCAATTGCCTCGCTCGGTCCTGTCGATCAACACAGCCAGTTGCAATTGTTCATCGCCGGTCCGCGCGACAAACTGTTCACGATCATCACGACTGACGTGAAAGGCACGGGCCCGCGCATGCCGGCAGACCTGGCCAAGCTCTGTGGCGAGGATGCATTGGCAGGCAAAACCATCGGTGATCTGGTGGCAGCCCAAGGCCGCGCCACCGCCGAAACGCTGGCGAAGAACGGCTGCCCGGTTCGCACCTTCCATTTTGAGCGGCTTGATGAAGCAGCACTTGGCGAGCTTCTGATGCATTTCATGCTTGAGACCATCCTTGCCGCGCGCTTGCTGGACGTGGATGCCTTTGGCCAGCCCGCCGTCGAGGAAGGCAAAATCCTCGCGAAGCGCTATGTTGTGGGCTGATTCCTGATCCACGGAGACATCATGCTGCGGGTAACCCGCGACATCGCGATTGATGAAAGCGATCTCGAGCTTGTCTTTGTCCGTGCCTCCGGTCCGGGCGGACAGAATGTCAACAAGCTCTCGACGGCTGCGCAACTGCGCTTCGACGTGAAAAAGCTTTCACTCGCGCCGGACATGCTGGCGCGGCTCTCAAGCCTCGCGGGACAACGCATGACCAAGGATGACGTCATCGTCATTCACGCGCAGCGCTTCCGGACCCAGGAGCGCAATCGCACTGATGCCATTGACCGGCTGCTGGAACTGCTTCGCCAAGCAGCCGTCCGTCCCAAGGCGCGGCGCGCCACACGGCCAACGCTGGGTTCGAAAATGCGTCGTCTCGAGGGTAAGAAGCGCCGCAGCGACGTCAAGGCTGGGCGTGGTTCGCGTGGGCATGATGACTAGCGATCTGGCTAAGACCCCTCCCCCTGCCAGCCAAAACCCCATAGATTGACCACTCATTTTCGCTGAGTCGCCTCAATCCATGCCTGTCCGTCAGCTCCCCGAGCAAATCGTCAATCGCATCGCCGCCGGCGAAGTGGTGGAGCGGCCTGCCAGCGCCGTGAAGGAGCTGGTGGAAAACGCCATCGACGCCGGCGCGAGCCGCATCGATATTTTTACCGACGGGGGCGGGCGCAGACGGATCGGCATCACCGACGACGGCGCGGGCATGACCCGCGACGATCTCGTGCTGGCGGTGGAGCGTCACGCCACCTCCAAGCTCGATGATGAAGATTTGCTGCGCATTCGCACGCTGGGTTTCCGGGGCGAAGCATTGCCATCCATTGGCGCCGTGGCGCGGCTTGGCATTACCACGCGACATATCAACGAACCGCACGCCTGGTCGCTGACTGTGGATGCTGGTGACAAATCCTCCATCACTCCGGCTGCATTGACCACAGGCACGCACATCGAGGTGCGCGACCTGTTCTATGCAACACCTGCGCGATTAAAATTCCTCAAGACCGACCGTACCGAGGCAGAAGCGATCCGCGAAGTGGTGCGCCGTCTCGCCATGGCACGGCCCGACATCGCTTTCTCGCTTTCCGGCGAAGAGCGCGCACCCATGACATGGGCTGCGGCATTGCCCGGCGCGGCGGGACGATTGACGCGGCTCGGCGATATCCTCGGCGCGGATTTTCGCGCCAGTGCCATCGAGGTTCGCGCTGAACGCGAAGGTGTCATTGTCGAAGGTTTTGCCGCCGCACCGTCGCTGACGCGCGCAAATGCGCTTGGACAATATCTTTTTGTCAACGGCAGACCGGTGCGCGACAAATTGATTCTGGGCGCGGTGCGCGCGGCCTATGCCGATTATCTGCCGCGCGACCGGCATCCGGTGGTCGCACTGTTCGTCACACTCGACACGCAAGAGGTCGACGCCAATGTCCATCCGGCCAAAACGGAAGTGCGTTTCCGCAATGCAGGGCTGATCCGCGCATTGATCGTTCATGCACTGAAGGATGGCCTCGCGCGCGAAGGCCGCCGCACAGCAGCCAACACCGACGGCGCGGCGATCATGGCGTTTCGCCCGGGGAACGCGCCACGCACCGGCTGGGACTGGCGCCGTTCGCCAAATTATCCCACAGGTTCCGGCGCGGCGTTTGAAGGATCTGCGGCACCATCATACGCAACCGCATTTACTGAGCCCCCGCAATCCGCTTTCGACACCGGCACACCGACGGCGGACGTGCGCGCTGAGATGACGGCACCGGCGTCAGATTTGCTCGACCGCCCGCTCGGCGCGGCACGAACCCAGATTCACGAAACCTATATCGTCTCGCAAACGCGCGACGGCCTCATCGTGGTAGACCAGCACGCCGCCCATGAACGCATTGTCTATGAGCGCCTGAAGGCCTCGCTTGAACGCAACGGCGTGCAACGGCAGATTTTGTTGATCCCCGAAATCGTCGAGATGGACGAGGCAACGGTGGAAAAACTGACCGCGCGCGCCACTGAACTCGAGACCTTTGGATTATCGATTGAATCCTTCGGCCCCGGCGCGGTCGCGGTGCGCGAAACACCGTCCCTGCTCGGCAAAACCAATGCCGCGTCACTCTTGCGCGATCTCGCAGAACACATGGCGGAATGGGACGAGACCTTGCCGCTCGAACGGCGACTGATGCATGTCGCGGCAACGATGGCGTGTCACGGTTCGGTCCGCGCAGGTCGCATCCTCAAGCCGGAGGAAATGAACGCGCTGTTGCGTGAGATGGAAGCGACGCCCAACTCCGGCCAATGCAATCATGGCCGCCCGACTTATGTCGAACTGAAGCTTGCCGACATCGAGAAATTGTTTGGGAGACGGTAGCGATCAGGTCCCGCGTAGAAACACAAATTCCGTATCGTCGTAAGCACGGCGTTCGAGTTCTTCAAAACCATCGGGCGCGCTGAATGCCGCCGCTTTCAATTCCTCCACAACGATAAGCGCATCCGGCACAAGCCATTTGCCCTCACGCAGCGATGCGAGCGATGTCACCGCAAGGCCTTTGCCATAAGGTGGATCGAGAAACGCCAGCGAAAATGGCTCAACTGGATAAGCAGGGCCGAGATCGGTCGCGTCGCGGCGATAGACTTTCGTCACGCCACCAAGCCCCAGCGCCTCAACATTGTTGCGCAACAGCGCCCGGGCTTCCGCGCCATTGTCCACGAACAGCGTGAACGCCGCGCCGCGCGAGACGGCCTCGATGCCCAGCGCGCCCGTACCTGCAAACAGATCGAGCACCCGCGCACCTTCGATCGGGTTGTCATAGGCATGCATCAGAATATTGAACAACGACTCGCGCAGGCGATCCGCCGTCGGCCTAATCGCATTCGAGGATGGCGAGGCAATATTGCGGCCTCGAAGACGCCCGCCGACGACGCGCATCACTCATCCCGTGGCTTCAAATCACGCTTGCCCTTGTAGCCGCGCTGTGGACGACGCGGCGGCCCGTAACCATTCGCCTCGTCCTCATTGCGGGTACGCGCCTCGGCGCTGCCGGAACGCTGCACCAGCACACGGCGGCCCTTGCGGTCCGCAATGAGCCCGCTCTTGCCGAGCGGCTTGACGCGCTTGCTCTTCGGCTTCGCTTGCGTGTCATCGTCAGCTTCGGCCTGGACCGGCTTTGCGAATTCCGCACCGGTTGACGCAATGATCTTCTCGCCAAGCTGCTCGCGCAGCACGCGGGTCTTCACCTCTTCGACCTCACCTTCGCCGATTTCACCCAGCTGGAAGGGGCCGTAAGACACACGGATCAGACGATTTACCTCAAGGCCGAGATGCGCCATGACGTTGCGAACTTCGCGATTTTTGCCTTCGCGGATTGCGAACACGACCCAAACATTGGCGCCGCTGTCGCGTTCCAGTGTGGCGTCGATAGAGCCGTATTTGACACCATCGACCTCAACGCCCTTCTTGAGTACATCAAGCTGCGCTTGCGTGACCTCGCCATGGGCGCGCACGCGATAACGTCGCAGCCAGCCCGTGTCCGGCAATTCCAGCGCGCGGGCGAGGCCGCCATCGTTGGTCAGCAGCAACAAGCCTTCGGTGTTGAAATCGAGCCGTCCGATGCTGATCAAACGCGGCAGGCCTTCGGGCAGATTGTCGAACACCGTTGGCCGGCCTTCCGGATCGGAATGCGTGGTCATCAGACCGCGCGGCTTGTGAAACAGAAACAGCCGCGTGCGTTCGCGCGCAGGCAGCGGTTTGCCATCGATGGTCACCACATCACGGGAAGTAACATCGAGCGCCGGCGAATTGATTACGCGCCCATTGACCGCGACGCGGCCCTGCACAATCCAGTCCTCCGCATCACGGCGCGAGCACAGCCCTGCGCGTGACACGATCTTCGCGATGCGTTCGCCGGTTTTCTTTTTTTCCGGCGCAGCCGATCGTTCCGCGCGCCTGTCGGTATCGGGACGCTCGCGATAGGCTCCGCGCCCGCCAAAAGCGGGGCGCTTGGCGAATATTTTGGAATCATCTTCATTGTCGCGGCGCGGACGCTCCTCGCGTCCCTCGCTGCGCGGATGTTCCTGCCAGTCGTTACGACCGTCGCGCGGCGCACGATCCTCGCGCGGCTTGTCGAAACGTGGGCGATCGAAACGCGGACGATCAAATCCCGAACGCTCCCGATCTGGACGATCTTCTCTCGGTCTATCAAACTTACGCGGCCCGCGATCAGGCCGCTCGTCACGTTGCGGGCGATCTTCGCGGGGCCTATCATCGCGATTAAAGCGCGGACGCGGACTATCACCGCGGGGCGCGCCTGCGCCGCGGGGCGTATAGGGTCGTTTGTCGCCAAACTTCTTGTCTTCAAAGCGTCCGTCGCCTGCACTGCGCTCACGACGCGGTGCGCTGTCGTCCCGATTGCGCGGGCTGAAGGGGCGTCCCCCACGATCTTCGCGCGGCTTGAACGGTGGACGTCCTTCCCCGCGATCACGCGCACCGAACTCCTTGCGTGGCCCGCGATCAGGCCGCTCGTCACGTTGCGGACGATCTTCGCGATTGAAACGCGGACGCGGACCATCACCACGGGGCGCGCCTGCGCCGCCGCGCGGCGTATAAGGCCGCTTCTCGCCAAACTTCTTGTCTTCAAAGCGTCCGTCGCCTGCACTGCGCTCACGACGCGGTGCGCTGTCGTCCCGATTGCGCGGGCTGAAGGGGCGTGCGCCACGATCTTCGCGCGGCTTGAACGGTGGACGTCCTTCCCCACGATCACGCGCACCGAACTCCTTGCGCGGCCCACGATCAGGCCGCTCGTCACGTTGCGGGCGATCATCGCGGGGCCGATCATCGCGATTAAAGCGAGGACGCGGACTATCATTGCGGGGCGCGCCTGCGCCGCGGGGCGTATAAGGCCGCTTCTCGCCAAACTTCTTGTCTTCAAAGCGTCCGTCGCCTGCACTGCGCTCACGGCGCGGCGCGCTGTCGTCGCGATTGCGCGGGCTGAAGGGGCGTGCGCCACGATCTTCGCGCGGCTTGAACGGTGGACGTCCTTCCCCACGATCCCGCGCACCGAACTCCTTGCGCGGCCCACGATCAGGACGATCATCACGTTGCGGGCGATCATCGCGGGGCCGATCATCGCGATTAAAGCGTGGACGCGGACCATCACTGCGGGGCGCACCAGCGCCGCGTGGCGTATAAGGCCGCTTCTCGCCAAACTTCTTGTCGCCAAATTTCTTGTCGCCGCCGCGCGGCGCAGCCGAGCGCGCTGGACGCTCATCGCGCGAACCGCTGCGCGAGCCTCCCTTGCCGGCAGAGCCTGCATCACGCCCGCGTCGCGGCGGGCGGCCTCGGGTGCCGCGCCCAGGACCGTTGTTTTTATCGTTATCGCGGGGCATGAATAATCTTCCAAGGGTGTGAGATGGGTCGCGCTTCAAAGCGGCGCGTGACGTCCAGTTTACATCACAAAATACGCGCTCTTAACGAATTGGGAGCGCCTTCACGAGCAAAACCAGGATTGCTGAAGGCGCTCTCTTAGCAGAGTTCTTTGTGGGAAACGAGGCATGACTGCACGATCTTTCATGGATTTAGCCCTGAAACAGGCCCAAAACGCGGCCCTGACGGGCGAAGTGCCGATTGGCTGCGTCATTGTCCGCGACGGCAAGGTCGTGGCGGAGGCCGGAAACCGCACCCTGACTGACCGCGACCCGACCGCTCATGCCGAGGTTCTGGCGATCAGGGCCGCCGCACGGGCCATCGGCAGCGAGCGACTGACCGAATGCGATCTCTATGTCACGCTGGAGCCTTGTACCATGTGCGCAGCAGCGATCTCGTTTGCCCGTATCCGGCGGCTTTATTATGGGGCGAGCGATCCCAAAGGTGGCGCGGTCGATAGTGGTGTGCGGTTTTTTGCCTCTCCCACCTGTCACCACGTGCCGGAGGTTTATCCATCTGTGGGCGAAAGCGAGTCAGCGGCAATGCTGAAGGATTTTTTCAAAGCGCGCCGGTAAATCAATCCTCAATCAATCCAGTGCCAATTTCATTCCCTCATGCGAGGAAGCGAAGCCAAGCCGCTTGTAAAAACGCTGGGCATCGATGCGGCGCTTGTCGGTCTTAAGCTGCAGTTGCTTGCAGCCGCGCGCGCGGGACTTAACAATCATCGCGCCCATCATTTTTTCGCCGATGCGTTGTCCACGGCGCGAACTGTCGACACGAACGCCCTCGACCTGCGCAAGCCAGCTTCCCCGATAGGACATGCCAGGCAAAAATGTCAGTTGCAGGCAGCCAAGAATGGCACCGCCCTCGTCCCATACATAGAGCATGTTGTTTGGGTCCGCCTCAATAACGTCAAAAGCGGCATAATACGGTGACATGTCGCCAGACCCATCGTCGCGTCCGCGCGAAACTTCATCGTCCGCCAGCATTTCGACAATCCGCCGGACATCCTCGCGCCGCGCTTCGCGTAACGCCATCAGGTTTCTCCCCCCCATCCGTTTTAATCGTGAACCCGATCAGGCGAAATCGCTGTCATCAGGATCAAAATCGTCCGCATCCAAATCGCCATCCTCATCGCTGCCGTTGAATTGCGCATCGTCTGAGTTTTCATCTGAGTTTTCGTCTAAGTTTTTGTCTAAGTTTTCGTGGGCAAAGTTCTGGCGCGTGTCGTTGTCCCGGTCACCTTTGCCAATATCATTGATGCCGGCATCGCGTGCCAGATCATTATTCGACTTGTCGCCGCCCCATGGGCTTTTGTTGTCTCCCGCAAAGGCTGTGTCGCCGAAACCCTGATGGCCACCACCACCCATCAGGCCGCGGATGCTGTTCATGAGCATTGAACCGCCGATGACGCCAGCTGCGGCTGCTGCCGCAGTCCCCAAAAACGATCCGCCGCCGCCAGACCCGCTACTGCGCGGATCGGCATTCATGCGAGGATCGGCTTGCTGTCCGGCATTCCAGATCGGTCCGCGCTGTTCGTTTGGTTGAACTTCGGGAACCGATCCGCGCGACCGCGAAGGGCCAAGCACCGTATCGCGCATCGAATCCAGAAAACCACCGGCCGGGCGTTGCTCAGGTGCATTGCCCTCAAGTTCTTCAATGCGTGCACTGGCGCGTTTCAATGCCTCGTCCTGGATCAGCACGGTCTGTACCAATGCATAAACTGCATGGGGCGCGCGGCGCAGGCCTTGTGCAATCGCAGCTTCCGCCTCGCCATCGCGCGGCGCGTTTTCGAGTTTCTCAAGATGGTCGAACAGATCGTCAATCAGTTGGCGTTCCTGTGGCGTCATGATGGCCTCCTCAACCCATGTGGCTCTCGCATGCGAGCCAAAATGTATATGGGCATTGGGACGTGATAAGTCCCGCCCAGAATTTAATTTGCGAAACCCAACCTCGGGCGGTGCGACAAAACGACATAGATGCCGAACGGATACTGTCCGAAGGATCAATCGCGGAACAAGGTGACGTTACTCTCCGCCAGAAGGCGCGGAAACTCGTCGCTTGCGAGATAAGCAAATTCCCGCTCGCGCTGATGGGTCACATTGTCGAGACTGACAAGCGTTTGATCAACAAATCCCGGATGGCACATCACCAGTCCTTCGTCCGGCAAGCCTTCGAGAAAGCTGGACATCGCCGTAGCGAAATCATCTCCGCCTACCATGTTGTAGGCACCGGCAAACCCCGGATTGAAGGCCACGCCAGCTTTCTCGCAACGTTTGCGGAAAGTGGCGCTCAAATGATCCAGCAACAATGCTTTTGGATTGTTGAGGCGCTGGAGCAGCGGTTGCATGCGGCCGCATTGCCGTACCCATGCCCCCGGCGCTTCTTTTTGGACCGCAGCAAGAAATGCATCGCGCGCCTGCGGGAAGAGCTGCACGTGTTGATGGCCATCGACGTAATCCGGCGCGCGCCCAAACAGAGTTTTAAACGCGGCGAGTTGGGCAATGAGTTCGGCGTGAATCATTTCGGGATCGAGTTGCCGCAGCAGCGCACGGCGAAACATTGCGCTGAGAGATGGAAAAGTTCCGCCATCGAGCGGCTGGAAATGCATCGTTAGTGGCTGGAAGGGTGCGGTCAGGGTTGCATGCAAACCCAGGGCATATCCCGTGTTCTCGGCCAGCAATGAATTGAGAGCCTGGATTTCACTGCGATCGATGGCAGGGCCAACCACCATCACCGAGGTGGCGTTGATACGCCGCTGCGCAAGGAGATCGCGGATGGCGCGATTGACGCCAGCGCTCATCCCGTAGTCGTCGGCGCATAACCAGATACGGCGCGGCGATGGCCTCTCGTTCATTCAGCCGCAGTCCGCGTCGAGGTTTTGTCTGCAGATTTGCTGTCTGCGTTTTTCGTGCTGTGTTCGGCAACGAAATAGATCGGCCGCGCTTTAAGCTCAGAGAGTATCTTGCCGATATATTCGCCAACGATACCAATCATGATCAGTTGAACCCCCCCTATCGTCATCAAGCCGACCACAAGCGAGGGATAGCCAGGAACGGATTTGCCGTCGATGAAAGTTTCCCACAAAATCGAGAGGCCAAACAGAAAGGCTACGAACGCAAGCAGCAGCCCGAGCAGGCTCGCCATGCGCAGCGGCGCCACAGAAAAGGAAGTCAGTCCTTCGATCGACAAACCGAGCAACCGGCTCGTGCTGAATGTTGTCACACCATAGGCGCGGGCTTCTGGTTCATAATCGACGCGTATTTGTCTGAAGCCAATCCAGGATGCGAGACCCTTGAAGAAGCGATTACGTTCGGGAAGCTGGCGTAGTGCTGCGACGGCACGAGGCGAGAGCAACCGGAAGTCGCCGGCATCCTCCGGGATCTTCTGCCGTGCGCCCCAGTTGATGAGAGTATAAAAACCGCGCACCGACATGCGGCGCAACCATGGTTCGTTGTCGCGATGCGCTTTGGCCGTATAGACCACGTCATAGCCGTCATCGATCCAATACTTGATGAGTTTCTCGATCAGTTCCGGCGCATGCTGGCCGTCGCCATCCATGAACAGCACTGCGCCGCGGCGGGCGTGATCGAGTCCGGCCATCAAGGCCGCTTCCTTACCGAAGTTGCGCGACAGCGATACCACCTGAACGTCGAGCGAGGACGGGGAAAGTCCATGCGCAATGCTCAGGGTCGTATCGGTGCTGCCATCATCAACGTAAACGACTTCAATGGCGAGGCGATAACGTTGGTGCAAGCTCTTCGCCAGCGCGATGAGTTGCTCGTGCAGGCGCGCCAGGCCAGCGGCCTCGTTGAAGAGTGGCACGACGATCGACAATCCTCGCGCGGCAGAGGATTGCGGATCGCTTGTCAGGTTAGAGACGTCAGCACCAAGCATCTATTTGAGTCCAAGGATTGTGGTTACCCACTCTGCCATCTTGCGAGGCACGCACGAGATGACTTAGAAATCATATGGGAATCGCCGGGCATTGTCGCCAATCCCGGCTTACGGTTTCAGGAAAGCCTCGAGTTTGGCGAAAAGCGGATTTTCCCGGTCGAACACATAATCCAGCGAAACGATTGAAACCGTTTCCGCACCATGGTTCCGCAAGAAACTGGCCAACGCATGAAGTTGCGCCGGAGGGCAATGCAGTGTCACCATTCCAGACGATGTCGGTCCGCCGAATGGCGAGACCACGCCGAAGCGGTTTTGGGTCTCGGCCAGCAATGCGGCGTCGCAGCCGGCAAAGCGCGTGCGCACTTCCTTGTATTTACGGGCGCGTGCGCTCGAGGCGATATGATCGAGAATGATCCGCGCAGTTTCGCGCGTCTCTGTCGACCAGTCGGCGTCGCGCGACGCAACCAGATTGGCCTGGCTGCGCAGTATCACTCCGTCGTCGAGGACCTTGAGACCATTGGCAGCAAGGGTTGCGCCGGTCGTGGTGATGTCCACAATCAACTCGGCGGAACCAGCCGCGGGCGCACCTTCGGTGGCGCCTGCGCTTTCTACAATGCGGTAATCGACAACGCCATGCGCGGCAAAGAAACCGCGCGTCAGGTTGATATATTTGGTTGCCACGCGCATCCGATGATTGTGCCGGGCACGGAACGAGGTTGCGACATCGTCAAGGTCCGCCATGGTGCGGACATCGATCCAGGCCTGCGGCACCGCAGCCACGACATTGGCGCTGCCGAAGCCGAGACTCTCAATCAGCATGACGCGTTTGTCGGCATCGTGAATGTTTTCGCGGATCAGGTCTTCACCGGTGATGCCGAGGTGTACGGCGCCACGCGCGAGCTGGGCGGCAATCTCACTGGCTGAGAGGTAAGCGATCTCCACATTGTCGAGACCATTGATGGTGCCGCGATAGTCGCGTGCACCGCGCGGTTTTGCCAGCGTTAGGCCAGCGCGCGCGAAAAACGTTTCAGCATTTTCCTGCAGACGGCCCTTGGAGGGAACAGCAAGGACGAGTGGCGTCATGATGCGCTCCCCTGACTGAGCGCTTCGATCCAGATCGAAAATCCAACGGCAGGAATAGGCGTACGCGCGCCAAGCCGCGTGAGCAGGCCATCGTAACGGCCACCACCCGCCAAAGGCTCCGTGCCGTTGCCCTTGCGGTGCAACTCGAACTCGAAGCCTGTGTAATAATCGAGGCCGCGGCCGAATGCCGTGGAAAAACGGATGGTACTGATATCGATGCCGCGCGCAGCCATGAAGCTGGTCCGGCTTTCGAACTGGTCGATAGCGGCCGTGATGTCGATCTTGGCATCGGAGGCGAGTTTGCGCAGTTGCGCGAGCGCCTCATCCGGCTCGCCAGCGATTCCGAGGAAGCGTTCGATCAGTTGCAAAGCGTCGCGCGGCAGTGCGCCGCCTTTGAGTGTCGATTGTTCGAGAAAACGGTCGGCGATCTCTGCGACCGTTCGGCCACCGATATTGCTCGTGCCTGCGATCGACATCAGATCGGTGACAAGGGCCAGTGCAGCCTTGCGGTCCGATCCTGCCAGGGCCGCAAGGACGCCTTCATATTCATTGCGGCCTTTATCAGTTTCCAGCGTCAGCCGCTGAAGGTCTTGCGCAAGACTGATCTTGCGATTGAAATCTTTGATCAGCCGCCGCTTCCAGACCGGATAAAGATCGAGCGCATCGATCAGCGCAGTGAACAGCGCGACATCGCCGGTGCGGATATCGATGTCTTTAACGTCGAAGGCCGCGGTCGTCTCAAGGCCCGCGCCAGCATTTCGGCGTCGGCTGCGGCACGATCCTGACGACCGAACAATTCAACACCAGCTTGATCGAACTCGCTGGTGCATCCGCCGCGATAGCGGAACACCGGCCCGAGATAGCAAAATCCCGCAACTTGTCCGGCTTGGTTCTGAGCGCAAGTAATCCCGCGCCACGGGAATGGTGAGATCGGGCCGCAGGCACAACTCTTCGCCTGATGGCATCGGTGGTCAGATAGAGGCTCTTGCGGATGTCCTCGCCCGACAGATCTAGAAACGGCTCTGCCGGCTGCAGAATCGGCAGGCTGGCGTGCGTGTAGCCAGCCTGCGCAAACGACTGCATCAGGGTCTCCGCCTTTGCGGCGGACCCGGTCGCGGTTGCGGCACTGGTCTGGCTCATTTCAATATCCATTAGCGTAGCGCACTCCGCCGAAGCTTCAGCGGTTCGGCGATAAATGATGCGCCGTTGCAATAATTTAGGAGGGCAGTCCTTAACACGGACGCCTATGTTTCGACGACGATCCCGAAAATCGCTTAATGAGATGTCCGGTATACAACTAATGCGTGTATTAAGTTAATCGCCACCATTTCCCCAATCGCCCAGGGCTGTCTGCACCAAGGCCAGCGCAGCAACGGCTGCGGTGTCGGCCCGCAAAATCGCGGTCCCAGTGATAGCCTGACAATACGAGACTGCTTAAGAAGGCATGCGTTCCTCTTCGGCAAAACCGCCCTCGGGACCGATCAGGACATCAATTCCGCCTGGCCTTCCTTGCGGCATGGGTGAGAGCGGCCGCAGGGTCGCGGTCGGGAGCTTCCTCGTCGCAAAATACCAGCAGCGCTGTGCCATCGCTGCCCGAGATACCGTTCAAGCGGCTCGGCTCGCGACCTCGGCAAGGCCGAGAATTCCGCATTGTTCCGCGGCCTCAATGACGTTTGCGCGCATGCGATCCGTGTTCACGCGGTCGCCTGGGTGAATCGCGTGGTGACCGGCCAGCAGCGCCGAAGCGCCCATTTCAACGGCTTTCTGGACCATGTAGTCGAGCCGCGCATGTTTCAGCGGCGCGAAATGTAGTGCAGATCGGGAACGATCCTGGGCGCGGACCTGGCTGACGATTTCGCCGATCCGGCCGTTTGCGTCCGGCGAGAGTGGCCTGCCATTCGCCGTCGCGCCCGTTGAACACCAGCACGGTGTCACCTGCCGCGAGCCGCAACACATTGCCGAGATAGTTGGTCTGGTCGTGGTCAAGGGGTAATCCCGATGCCTGCGGCCAAGCGGTGCTCGACAAAAAGGCGAGGGCTGCGGGAATCGAATTTGGGCATTGAACTTTCCTAAATGCTTTAGAGCTTCCGACTTCTAGACGCCGATTATCAGCAGCTTGCGCCATCAACTGCCGCGCTGCCGCCAAATTCCACGGGTTGTTAAGGAGTCAGGCGGGAATCGTAAAAAGTCAGCCTCTTAGGGACGTTGGAACCCGCCGGAGGAGAATCCGTGACCACTCACCGTCTGATCATATCGCTGGCTGCGGCCGCGTTCGTCGCTGCATGCGGCCGATGCCCGTGCGCAGGGCGCATTTCCGGCGCCGCTTGCCGGGTCAGGCTGCGCCCTGCAAGCGCGTCGCCCGTTTCCGCCCGTGCAACGGACGTCCTCTCCGTTCCCACCGGTGAATGGTGCAACGGCGCGCATGGCGGCCTGCGTCCTTCGCCAAGTGCTTTCACCACCGGCGCGCCGCCGATTGGCGGTGGCGGATTTGGTGGTCGCGCCGCCGGCTGGACCGCCGCCTGGCGCACGGAGAATGTCAGAATGGCTTCCTGCCGTTGCGGAAGGATGCCGAGGAGAAGGCAAGCTGATCCAGGCCGCAGGCAAGCGCAAGGCTCCGCCGCCGGAAGCCTGTAAGCTGATCGGCAACTTCTCTCAGGCCGAACTCAAGATGATCAAGTTTGTGGAAACCACGCGCAGAAGTGCGGTATTCCGGCCAGGTCAGTGAGCAGATGAAGAAGGGGCACGCCAACACCGAGCAAACTGCTAGACCAAGGTGTGCGCCGTGCGGCCCAGATGCAGCAGGGACCTGCCGGGCCGAGCCTGAGCGAAGTGCTGGGTTCGGCCTCATTGCCGGAAGCCAAGCCCAGCAAGCGCGGCGGCAGCACGTTCGATACCTTGAATGGCAACGTGCTGGCGCGATGATCAGCCAGTGTCGATTAACATTTGCATCCCGTTTCAACAGGTGCTTGCAAATGTTAGAACAAAAGGACCACTAGCAACATAAAATTCTAGCGGAGTTTTGGATTTGACATTCGCTTCCAGAGCTTTCGGTAAGGTGGTAGCGAATGTCAAATCCACTCCACTCGTAACGGATCAACGATGAGCAACGCGGCGACCCCGTCGCAGACGCCACGGCGAACTGGGTCGATACCCACGCGCCGTTATGGGCGCGGCCTTATCTGCGGCTTTCGCGTTCCGATCGGCCCATCGGCTGGTGGCTGTTGTTGCTGCCATGCTGGTGGTCCGCGGCGCTGGCGGCCGGCATCGCAAGGATCTTCAGTCGCTGCCGATGACGCTTGTGCTGTTTCTTGATCGGCGCGATCGTCATGCGCGGCGCGGGCTGCACCTGGAATGACATCACCGACCGCAAGCTTGATGCGCAGTGTCGAGCGCACGCGATCGCGACCGATCCCTGCGGGCCAGGTCTCGGTGACCCAGGCCGCTATTTTCTGGTGGTGCAGGCGCTGATTGGTCTTGCTGGTCCTGCTGCAATTCAACTCTTCGCGATCATCACCGGCCTGGTTCGCTTCTCGTGGTGGCGATCTATCCGTTCATGAAGCGCATCACCTATTGGCCGCAGTTCGTGCTCGGCCTCGCATTTTCGTGGGGCGCGCTGATGGGGTTTGCCGTCATCCTCGGGCGTATCGATGTGACGGCGCTCGTGCTCTATATCGGTTCGATTTCGTGGGTGATCGGCGTACGACACGATCTATGCTCATCAGGATACCGAGGACGATGTGCTGATCGGCATCAAGTCCACGGCGTTGTTGTTCGGTGACGCGACACGGAGATGGCGCTGACGATATTTTATAGCCTTGCCGTGTCTTGATCGGCATTGCGCTGTGGCGAGGTGGATCGCATTGGCTGGCGTGGGCCGGTCTTGCGGCCTTCGCCGCGCATCTCGGCTGGCAGGTTGCACCATCGAGATCGACAACTCACCGCTGTGCCTGCGGCTGTTCAAGTCCAACCGAGATGCCGGGCTGTTGCTGTTTGGTGGACTGCTCGCGGATGCGGTGCTGCGGAGTTTCTAAGCTTCGTCGAAGGCTTAGTTGCGTGCGATGATTTCGCGCTCGCCGCGATAAACTCTAACGTTTCTGGTTGCGCGCGACCGGCTTTCCGGCGCACCAGAAATTTTGGACGGCGGCTTTTGATGATGTTGTGGCGACGACGGCGCGTCGCAGGCTTCGCGAGCCGACGTCGTTTTCTTCCTCGATCTGCGGAAGTGCAAACATCTCGCTCCACATCTGCCAGCCGCGTTCGATCTGATTCGTGTCCGAGGTGACGAGAAGCGGCACCGACAATGACGGATCGCGATGAACGAGCATGAGTGCTTGCCTGTCCTTCATCGGTTTCACGACAGGCAATGCCGAGATAATTCACTGAATACGAACAGTTACCGCCATGCGAATGCCGCGAACGGCACGACGCACGACGACATGTTCGCGGTTGATTTCGATATGCCGGATGCCGCCATCGGCGCGGCCATCGCGCGCTTCAAAGCTGACAGGCAAAGAATGGGGGTCGAGCTGCAACTGCAGCTCGACCCGGCGGGTTGCACCCGGCCTACTCCGAATTGACGCCTCACGGTTTTATCTCCCACGCCGGAATTATGTTCCCGGTCGATAGGAGGAGATTGCCAGAGCCGCGTCCGAATCCGCTTAAGAAGGCTGGTTAATCGTCTCTCACTTGCATTACTTCACTTCGCATGATTGACGATTCCTTGGCGGAGATGATTGACAAGACCTTGCCAACTTGCAGAAATATCTGCGCAGAATGGGACAAAAATGCTTGAAGTCCGCGTAAAACAAGCACATCTCATAGATCGTCCCATTCGCATCCAAACCTTAGGAATTTGTTCGTGATCTCTTCACCAAACGCATCATTGTCGTCTTCATCAAAATCTGCAGCATCGGATTTACTGGATCAGACCGCGCTGAGTGCGCTGGCGCAGCGCCTTGTCGAGGCAGCCGAGCGCGCAGGCGCGGATGCTGCAGATGCCGTCGCGGTTCGCGGCGTATCGCAAGGTGTTGAAGTGCGCGATGGCCGGTCGAGGAAATCGAGCGATCCGAAGGCGACGATGTTGGTCTGCGCGTGTTCGTCGGACGAGCGTCAGGCGGTGGTCTCCACCAACGATATCAGCGGCGACAATGTCGCGCACTCGCAGAGCGCGCTGTGGCGATGGCGAAGGTTGCGCCTGACGATGAGTTTGTTGGCCTTGCCGATCCTTCGTTGCTGGCGAAACAGTTTCCAGATCTCGATTTGCTCGATCCGAAGGTGCCATCTGTCGAGGTGCTTGAGCAACGTGCACAGGAGGCGGAAGCCGCGGGTCTTGCAGTGAAGGGGGTCACGAAATCCGGTGGCGCATCGGCGTCCGCAGGAATTGGCGGGATGGTGCTTGTTACCAGTACCGGATTCCATGGTTCTTACCTGCGATCGAGCCACGGCATCTCGATGACGGCCATCGCTGGCGAAGGCACCGGCATGGAGCGCGATTACGATTTCACGTCCGCGATTCATGCCAGCGATCTGGCATCGCCTCAGAGTGTTGGCCGCTGGCCGGAGAACGCACAGTGGCGCGGCTCAATCCACGCAAGGTGGCGACCTGCAAGGTGCCGGTGGTGTTCGATCCCCGCGTTGCAGGGTCGCTGGTTGGTCATCTGGTCGGTGCCGCAAACGGTGCGTCGATTGCGCGCAAGACAAGCTTCCTGAAAGATCGGCTGGGCGAGCAACTGTTCGACAAAAGTGTGCGTATTGTTGACGATCCGCTGCGTGTGCGCGGGTTACGTTCGCAAACCTTCGATGCCGAAGGCGTCGCTGTGAAGCGGCTGGCGATCATCGACAATGGCGTGCTGACATCATGGCTTCTGGATTCAGCAACTGCGCGCGAACTCGGACTCGTGACCACGGGGCATGCGCATCGCGGTGTCTCGTCGTCGCCTTCGCCCGGTCCTTATAATCTGCATCTTGAGGCTGGACAGCTGTCGCCTGCGGACTTGATGTCCGACATCAAGGAAGGTTTCTACATCACCGATCTGATCGGATCGGGCGTCAATGGCGTGACTGGCGATTATAGTCGCGGTGCTGCCGGTTTCTGGATCGAGAATGGCGCTCTGACGTATGCGGTCAGTGAAGTGACGATTGCCGGCCACTTGCTGGATATTTTCAAGTCGATGACCCCCGCCAATGATCTCGAATTCAAATATGGCGTCAATGCGCCGACCGTGCGTGTCGAAGGACTGACGCTTGCCGGGCGCTAACCTTGAGTCTCCGCTCTGGCATTTTGACCCGCGATGTTGAATTGCTGGCTACGACAGTGCGCGAAGCGGGAGAACTCGCGCTGCGCATGTCTCGCACCGAGTTGCGGGCCTGGATCAAGGGAGCATCCTCGCCGGTGTCGGAAGCTGACATTGCGGTCAATGACCTTATTCAAGCCCGGCTGCAACCGGCCACGCCGGATTACGGTTGGCTGTCAGAAGAAAGCGCCGATGATTCATCGCGGCTGGATAAGCCCTTCACCTGGATTGTTGATCCCATTGATGGAACGCGTAGCTATCTCGCGCGGCAGGAGGACTGGTCGATCAGCGTGGCTCTTGTCAGTCAGGGGTCGCCGTTGCTGGCAGCGGTATTTGCGCCCGCCCGCGATGAGTTCTTTTTTGCAACGTATGGACGGGGCGCCTCGCTCAACGGGCAGCAAATCACTGCGAGCCCCGGTGCCAAGCTGGATTTTTCCAGAATTGCCGGGCCAAAGCCATTGATCGAGCGACTTAGTTTATCCGATCTTGGCCTGCCGGATGAAGGGATTAGCATTCATCCACGGATTGGTTCGCTGGCGCTGCGACTCGCCAGGGTCGGAGAAGGCCGAATTGATGTAGCATTTGCAACCAGTAACAGCCGCGATTGGGACCTTGCAGCTGCAGATTTAATCGTGCACGAAGCGGGCGGGAAATTGACGACACTGGCGGGAGAATCTCTGGTGTACAACCTGGCCGATGGCCGACATGGAATACTGGTGGCGGCAGGGTATGAGCGGCATACACGCATCATCAACCATTTTCGGAATCATCCGGTGGACTGATGCGCGCGACTGATTGGGGCCTCAATTCGAAGGCCGATAGTTGCGTTTAGGAAAGCGAACTATGTCGGATACTGAGCAACAACAATTACTTCATCTTGTGATCGGTGGTGAACTGCTCGATCTCGACCATGTCACTTTCAAGAATCTCGATCAGGTCGACATCGTTGGTCTTTTCCCAAATTATGCGACCGCCTATGCGGTATGGAAAGCCAAGGCACAACACTCCGTCGATAATGCGCATATGCGTTATTTCATCGTGCACTTGCATCGTCTCCTCGATCCCGGCCAAGATTTAAAGTCCTCCCATTGAAACGATTGCTTCGCAAACTAAGCCAGACGAACTGGATGCAGCATGCCGTTGGGGTGCTGGCAGCTGAGTTCCTGCGTCTGGTGTGGTGGACCAATAAATTTCGTTACGATCCGCCCGATATCTATCCCCTTGTCGAGCTGGAGATGCCGGTCATTGTGGCGTTCTGGCATGGACAGCATTTCATGATGCCGTTCCTCAAGCTCAAAAAATATCCAGCCAAGGTTTTGATATCGCGCCACCGGGACGGCGAGATCAATGCAGTTGCCGCAAGGCGTTTGGGCGTTGGCACAGTGCGCGGGTCAGGCGATCACGGCACATCGTTCCATCGCAAGGGCGGAGTTGTTGCGTTCAAGGCCATGGTTGAAGCTCTTCGGGAGAACATCAATATCGCGTTGACAGCCGACGTGCCTAAGGTGGCGCGGCGGGCGGGTCTCGGCATCATTATGCTCGCACGCGAATCCGGGCGTCCGATCATGCCGGTTGCGATTGCAACCACCCGTTTTAAGCGTCTGAACAATTGGGATCGTACCGTCATTCACTTGCCTTTCGGCAAAGGCGTGATGATGGCTGGCAAGCCCATTCGAGTACCTAGCGATGCCGATGCGGAAACGATGGAAGCGTTACGGGCTGAGTTGGAGGCTGAGTTAAACGCAGTCACAAGCCGTGCCTATGCCAGCATTGGTCTTGTGGATAAGGGTGTTCATGCCTAGCGCCCTGCCAATGACATTGCGTCTTTACCGCCGATTGTCCGCGCTTGCGGCGCCGCTGGCTGGTGTAATCATCCGCAGGCGCCTGAAACAGGGCAAGGAAGATCCTGCGCGTATTGATGAGCGCCGTGGCGTCAGCAGCATCGCACGCCCAGAGGGACCGCTCATCTGGGTTCATGGTGCAAGCGTCGGCGAGGTTCTGGCGGCAGCAGGATTGATTGAGCGGCTACGCAACTTCAATGTCCGTATTCTACTGACGTCAGGCACGTTGACGTCTGCGACGATTGCCGAACGGCGGTTCCCTTCCGATGTGATCCATCAATACGTGCCGTATGATTCACCAGCCTTCGTGGCTCGGTTTCTCGATCACTGGCAGCCCGGTCTTGCGCTGTTCATTGAATCCGATCTCTGGCCCAACCTCATCATGTCGAGTGCGGAGCGGCGCATTCCAATGGTTTTGATCAATGGCCGCATGTCGCATCGCTCATTTCCGCGCTGGCGGAAATTCAGCCGCACCATCGCAGCGCTGCTCGATTGCTTCGATCTCTGTCTTGCACAGTCCGATCTGGATGGCGAACGTTTTGCCGCGCTCGGCAGCCTTAATGTCATCACCTCCGGCAATCTTAAACTCGATGTTCTGGCGCCGCCGGCAGATTCGAATAAGCTCGAGCATCTCAAGGCGGCGACCCAGCGCCGCTTGATTTTGGTTGCTGCATCGACGCATCCTGGAGAAGAGGAAATCATCCTCGATGCTCATCGAAAATTGATGGAGTATTTTCCAGCACTTTTGACCGTCATTGTACCGCGTCATCCAAAGCGTGGCATCGCGATTGCGCGCATGCTTGCGGTCGCGGGCATGCAGGTGGCACTGCGTTCGTATAATGAGATGCCTACCAGTACTACCGAGATTTATGTTGCCGATACGATAGGCGAGCTGGGTCTGTTTTATCGTCTTGCCCCCGTAGTGTTCATGGGAGGCTCGCTCATCAATCATGGCGGCCAAAATCCGATCGAAGCGATCAAATTGGGGACGGCTATTCTGCACGGGCCGCGTGTCTTCAACTTCATTGAAATCTATCAGGCACTCGATGCCGCAGGTGGTGCGTTTCGCGTCGAGAGCAGAGATGATTTCGTGAAAATGCTCGGCCATCTGCTGGCCAATCCGATTGCCAGACAGCGTGCGATGGGCTCTGCCGAACAGGTTGTCGAGCAGCTTGGCGGCGCTCTTGAGAAAACGTTGGGCGCGCTGGAGCCTTACTTGCTGCAAATGCGGCTTGAGCAGGGGACCGTCGATGCGTGAGCCGGCCTTCTGGTATGGGCCGCCATCGTGGATGTCGCGATTGCTCATGCCACTTGGCGCACTTTATGGCGCTGTGACGGCATGGCGGATGGCGCGCGCGGGAGCTTTGAGCGAGCTTCCGGTCTTTTGCATCGGCAACTACCATGTCGGCGGCGCGGGCAAAACACCTGTGACCATGGCCCTTGCGGCGATGCTACGCGAAATGGGCGAACAGCCTTTCGTGGTGAGCCGCGGTTACGGGGGACAGCTTGGTGGTCCGCTTCGTGTCGATCCAAACATACATGCAGCAGCTGACGTTGGCGATGAACCGCTGATGATGGGATCGTCTCTTCCAGTCATTGTGTCGCGAGATCGTGTGGCGGGTGCGACGCTGGCAAGCGCGCAAGGTGCGAGCGTGATTTTGCTCGACGACGGCTTTCAAAATCCTGCGCTGGCCAAGGATGCATCCTTTATTGTGATCGACAGTGGCCGCGGCGTTGGAAATGCCTGTGTGTTTCCAGCAGGCCCCCTGCGTACGCCACTGGTACCACAGATTGCACGCACCGATGCACTGATTGTGGTGGGACATGGCAAGGCTGCTGAAGCCGTTGCAAGTGTGGTCGCCGCACAGGATGCCCCGGTGTTGCGTGCCGTCTTGCAGCCGGATCAGAATTCGCTTGCAGCGTTGCGCGGGAAATCCGTGTTGGCATTCGCAGGGATCGGCGATCCGGTGCGGTTTTTCGCAACGCTTCGCACCAATGGCGTCAATGTCGCCGACACCGCATCGTTCCCCGATCATCATCCCTATTCAATCCGCGACATGGAAAAGTTGACGGCAAGTGCCGCGGCCAGATCGCTGACACTGGTGACAACTGAGAAAGATATCGCGCGTCTGCGCAACAACACGCAACTCTCATCGTTTACGGCAGTGACTGAAGTGTTCGCTGTGACGCTTGTCGTTGAGAACGCTCAGGTCCTGCGCGACTTCTTGGCTGAAAGTCTTGGGAAGGCGCGTAGCAAGCGGCGCTAGGCAATTCCGAAAAGCAAGGATGGCGTCAGACTTTGGTTTTCAACACTTCTGGATAATGTCGTTGGAGCACAGCCGCTGGCGTCGCGTAGGCTTCCTGCCTGTCGACACTCCAATATTTCAATTCATCCAGCGAGATATGCTCTCCAGTGACGGCGCAGCAAACATAAGACCCCGGCGCGGTCACGCGAAAATCGGCATCGAGATATTCGACCTTCGCTTCGCCGTGGCCGGAGGGGCCGAATTTATTGAGCACGGTATGATCCTTGCAAAATCTTGGCGGACTTGACTGGCGGACTTGGGACGCCAGAGTTTTCGGGCCTGTTTAGATGGCTAATTATATAGGTGAGAGAAGGCCGCCGTAAAACCCTTAAATCAGGCGTCAAAAAAGATCGCCTTGGGTTTTCTTGACGCCAAAATCGGTGGCGCGCCGGGATGTGGATTTGGACGCGGACTTACTGGGTGTCGTGGCGCCTGTCTCTGCGGTTGCATTGATGCGCCCATCAGCGAATTCAATACTGAGCCGCTGACCGGCGCTAATATCGGCCGCAGCATGGAGCGGAATGTCCTGCGTGTCGCGCACCAGCGCAAAGCCACGCTCCAGAACACCTTTATATGAGAATGCATTTAAAAGCTGGATGATGTGTTTCAGGCCAGTATCGCGTTGCTGGATATGAAGCAGCGCGCAGCGCCGTGCACTTGTCGCGAGACGCTGCACCTGATCCTTGTTGCGGCTGATTTGCATCCTCAAAGTGTTGACGGTCAGCCGTCCTGTAATGGCCGACAGCCGCCGGTCATAGATATGTGCGTTGGCGCGCAATGCGCGTGGCAGCCGCGCGCTGGCACGGTCGAGACGCTGGCGGGGAATGTCGAGGAGTTCGACCGCTTTCGGCAGTGCGCGGCTGGCTGCACGCAATTCGCTGCGGCGATGTTCCTGCGTCCGTTGCCAGCACAGCATGCCCCGCCGCGCCAGACTCTGCGACTTCCACGAACAGTTCCGCACGCACAGGCACCGCCATTTCGGCGGCTGCCGTCGGTGTCGGCGCGCGCCTGTCGGCGGCGAAATCGATCAATGTCACGTCGGTCTCATGGCCGACAGCGGAGATCAGCGGGATTTTGCTGGCCGCTGCTGCACGCACCACGATCTCTTCATTGAAGGCCCAGAGGTCTTCCAGCGATCCGCCGCCGCGTGCGACAATCAACAGATCGGGGCGAGGAATTTTGCCGCCCTCTGGCAGTGCATTGAAGCCATTGATCGCTGCGGAGACCTGCTCTGCCGAGTCTTCACCCTGCACACGCACCGGCCACACCAGCACCCGGCGCGGAAAGCGATCCTCAAGCCGATGCAAGATATCGCGAATCACGGCACCGGTCGGTGAGGTGATGACGCCGATAACTTCGGGAAGCCAGGGGAGAGCCTTCTTGCGCGCTTCGTCGAACAGTCCCTCGGCGGCGAGCTTCTTCTTGCGCTCTTCCAGCAGCGCCATCAGCGCGCCGACGCCGGCGGGCTCCAGCGCCTCGATCACGATCTGGTATTTCGATGAGCCGGGATAGGTCGTGAGCTTGCCGGTGGCGATGACCTCCAGGCCTTCCTGCGGCTTGAAGCGCATCCGGCCATTGACGCCCTTCCAGATCACGGCCTCGATCTTGGCGCTGTCGTCCTTCAGCGCGAAATAGCAGTGGCCTGAGGCGTGGGGTCCGCGAAAACCGGAGATTTCGCCGCGCACCCGAACATGGCCATAGCTGTCTTCCACAGTCCGCTTCAGCGCGGCGGACAGTTCCGACACGGTGAATTCGTGGGCATTGGGAAGGGTGTTAGCGTCGCTCGCGCTCATGACTTTCGAATCTGTTGCAACAGGGAAACACCATGCTAAACCCTTTTGCCCGTAGCACAAACTTTGGTTCGGCTTCCATTCATGAATATCCTTCTTCTTGGTTCCGGCGGGCGCGAACACGCGCTGGCGTGGAAAATCGCGGCATCGCCTTTGTTGACCAAACTCTGGTGTGCGCCCGGTAATGCGGGCATTGCGAAGGAAGCCGAGTGTGTCGCGCTTGATGTTGCAAACCATGCCGCGGTGATCGCGTTCTGCAAGGCGAACAAGATCGACCTGGTTGTGGTCGGTCCTGAGGCCCCGCTGGCTGCCGGGATTGTAGACGATCTTGCGGCCGCTGGTATCAAGGCATTCGGGCCGAGCAAGGCGGCCTCCCAGATCGAAAGCTCCAAAGGTTTCACCAAGGATCTTTGCCAAGCCAACAACATTCCGACCGCAGCCTATCAGCGGTTTCGCGATGCTGATGCAGCGAAGACTTATATCCGCAAACAGGGCGCGCCCATTGTTGTAAAGGCAGATGGGCTTGCGGCGGGCAAAGGCGTCGTCGTGGCCATGACAATTGCGGAAGCGGAAGCTGCAATTGACATGATGTTCGGTGGCGACTTCGCGGAAGTGGTGGTCGAGGAATTTCTTGAAGGCGAGGAAGCCTCTTTCTTCGTTCTGTGCGATGGCGAGCATGCTTTGCCGTTCTCTGCTGCGCAAGATCACAAGCGGGCATTCGACGGTGACAAGGGACCGAACACCGGCGGCATGGGGGCCTATTCGCCAGCGCCAGTAATGAGCGATGCGATGATGGCGCGCACCATGGATGAGATCGTCATGCCGACAATGCGTGCGATGAAAGCCAATAACATGCCCTACAAAGGCGTGCTGTTCGCCGGCCTGATGATCACCAAAGATGGTCCGAAACTGATCGAATACAATGCGCGCTTCGGCGATCCGGAAACGCAGGTGCTGATGGTGCGCTTGATGTCAGACCTTGTGCCAGCGCTTCTGGCGGCGGTCGATGGACAGTTGAAGCATTTCGATCTGCGCTGGTATCTTGAGCCTGCGCTCACCGTTGTGATGGCGGCGAAAGGTTATCCCGGCGATTACACCAAAGGCACGCGCATCGAAGGTCTCGATGCGGCAGCGCAGATCGAAGGCGTTGAGATTTTCCATGCTGGCACCAAAGCGGAAGGCGACAGCATCCTTGCCAACGGCGGGCGCGTATTGAACATCACGGCCGCAGGCAAAACGGTAAGCGAGGCGCAGCACCGCGCTTATGAAGCTGTCGATCGCATCAAATGGCCGGAGGGTTTTTGCCGCCGTGACATCGGCTGGCAGGCGATCAAGCGCGAGCAGGCGAATTAGCGTTCAGGTCTTTGACGCGCACGGATTCGTATCAAAATCGCCTTGGTTGGTAAATAAAATTGATATGGACTTTAATGGCCGCACAGAGCGTCATTTCCCTATCGCAGTGTACAATTTCGATGAACATGCAAAGAGCATGGTTAATCATCTGTGCTGATGCCGCAATACAATGTTGCCCTACCTGGGCCTTCATCAACTCCACGTTAAAACCCCACAGGTTACAAATCTGCAATGGAAGCTTGGGGAATTAATCAATGGCCGTTCAGCGCAAGCGTTATCGTATCGAAGAAGTCCAGTCCGGTGGCGCGCCTGTATTCGATAGAATCGAAAGCGATGCTATTCCCTTCCATAATGAAATCATGAACGAGTTGCGGGAAATACGTAAACAAATGGCGCATGCGCCTCGTCGTGAGGAGGCTCCCGCGAACGAGACAAAGAAGATTGCAAACCAGACAGCGGCAGCAAAAGCAATGCTAGCAAGTTATCGCGCACAGATCGAGCAATGTGAAAAGCTCAAGGTCGAGCTTGACCTGATTTATGAAGCGATCAACCGCACCAAAGAGGAAATCGCATTATTGTATGGCACAAGCTTCCATGGTGATGAGATGGCTAAGGTCGCCGGCGAGCTTGGCGAGGTCGTGGGCGGCACCGAACAGGCTACCCAGAAAATCCTCGAAGCCGCGGAAGCAATCGATCAAGCCGCAGGCGCACTGAGCAAAATGACCTCACCTGAACAGCAACTGCTGATTGGCGAGGATATTCAGGATCGTGTCGTTGGTATCTTCGAAGCATGTAACTTCCAGGATCTCACTGGCCAACGTATCAGTAAAGTCATGGCGACGATGAAATTCATCGAAAGCCATATCAATATCATGATGGACATCTGGGGTGGTGTTGACGCGATCAAGAAACATGCGCCCGCTATTACTGATAACCGTGTCGGCGATGCTCGTCTTCTGAATGGCCCAAAGGGCGCTGATGAGGCAGGACACGTCTCACAGGACGATATCGACGCATTGTTCGACTAAAATAGGTTCGACTAAATAGCGTTCGACTTAATGGCGCCGGCGGCTCAAATCGGGCGCCGGATAGCGACGAAACAGCCGAACGCCAGCAAAATACCCGCGCTTGCCATCATTAAAGCGGTTTGATCCGACCAACGCTCGATCACAAAAGCCAAAGCAAACGGCGCAAAAGCTTGCAGGATCTGCCCGGGCCGCGATATCCGTCCCACCACACGCCCATATCCCACCGCCCCGAACATCGTAAGCGGCAAGGTTCCGCGCGCAATGGTCATAACACCGTTCGCTGCTCCGAATAACAGCGCGAACAAGGCCGCCACGGCAGGAATGAATCCCAATGCCGCCAGCAGGATAAAGGCGAATGCCATTAATGCCATCGATACGCGTGCCACCCACAACGGATGCAGCCGGTCTCCTGCTATAAAATCGGCCGCGCGGCTTAATACTTGCGCCGGGCCGATCAATGTGCCGATAGCAACGGCCGTAACGGCATCGATTCCGCCATGCTGCAGAATGGCAAGCAAATGCGCGAACATTCCGGATAACACAAAGGCATGTGCGGCGAATCCCGCCGCCATCAGGATGAATGGCCAACCGCTGGCGGGAATGATTTTGGCTGATGCTGCGACCGGTGCACCCTGCACCGGAGGCGGCGGCACATGCACCGCTCCGCGCGGCAAGGCGAAAGCGTGAAGCGGAGCAACGACAAAGGCCAACACTCCGGCATATACAAAATAGACGCTGCTCCAGCCGCCATGCGTGATCAGGAAATGCGTGGAGGGCCACGATACCGTCGAGGCCAAACCGCCGACAAATGTTACCAGCGTGATCGGCCGGCGCGACGCCAAGCCGAAGATCCGCGTCAACGTAGTGAAAGCTGGATCGTAGAGGGTGCAGGCGCTCGCCACCCCCATCAGAAGCCAACCCATGATGTAGACCGCATAATTTGGCGCCAGCGGCAGTATCGTCAGCCCAAGTGCCCCAATCAGCGCGCCAATCGACATCACAAGATTGCCACCGTGACGGTCAATGAGTCCGCACGCGATCGGCGCAACCAGACCCGACATGCCAAGCCCGATCGAAAAACCGGAAAGCGCCATCGCCAGTGACCAGCCATGGGCCGCTGCGATATGGGTCATGGTCAAAGCGGGTGGATAAAATAAAATGCCCCAGCCGAGAATTTGCGTCAGGCTAAGAACGGCAATCGCGCGGTATGGGCCGGAGATCAATATTTGAAGCCCGGCCATTGAACGTCACACGATGATAAACGGGGATTCGGCTGCTGAACGAGAATGCTACGCCCGCGGCGCGCAACGAACATACACCATTGTACCATATCGGGTGACGGCATCCTGATCGATAAAGCGCGTCGCTAGCACACGCCCATCGAAAGACACGATCTCCCGATCCTTCTCACCACCGGATGGGCCCGGTGGGCCAATATAGTTCTTGCCGCTCTGACTGCCCTTCAGTCGCAATTCCTGAGGCGTTGCCTCGTCGGCAAGATGCATGATGACACCCCCTGCCGATCCTGGCCCAATCACATAAGGCTGCTTACACTGGTTACGCGCCGCAGCTTCTGTGCGGGCCTTATCCTGGGGCTTGTGGTACGAGGCCAACCCCCAGCGCCCGACAATCTCATCCGGTCGGATGGTCGCAGGCACCTCCGGCGCGGGCAGCGGCTCCTGCAGCGACGTGGTTTGTTGCGATGATCCAAACAAACCTGTCAAACTTGTGTTTGCACATCCACCGAGGAAAGCAGCTAAAATCCCGGCAACGCCAAGATGGAGAATAGTGCGTGCGCAATGCGGCGTGGTCATAAACTCTCCCGGTGGAACTTTCTGATCGCGATTGACGTTCAACAGGTGATCATTTCATGTCGCAGCCACAGCGTGCTCGCTATTCACCGCGTCACTTTATCTGCTCCCAACATACGCGCAAATGATTAACCGAGAGCATTTTGGCGGCAGAAATGGACAGAGCCAGTTCCATATCCCCCAAAACGATAGTTAGCACTCTCCGAGCGCCATTGCTAAAATACAGGCACTCCAGAAACGGGCCTTGCGCCGCAAAATAAGCCCACGCCCGGCTGAAATCACAGCTTACCAACCCCAAATATTCTAAGGGGCAGACGATGGCCAAACAGTATTCCGCCCGTTTACATCTCAATCCATATTGCCAGGAGTCATTTCATGACAGCCAAAACCGTCAAGTTCTCGGGTGACGCACGC
The DNA here is from genome assembly GCA_963811795.1 of uncultured Alphaproteobacteria bacterium. Taxonomy (GTDB): domain Bacteria; phylum Pseudomonadota; class Alphaproteobacteria; order Rhizobiales; family Xanthobacteraceae; genus Afipia. Next base: position 9,761 of record CAWESR010000008.1, on the reverse strand, counting down.
GAGCGCATGCTGCGCGGCGTCGACATGCTCGCCAATGCCGTGAAAGTGACGTTGGGTCCGAAGGGACGCAATGTCGTGATGGACAAGAATTTTGGCGCACCTCGCATCACCAAAGACGGTGTGACCGTTGCCAAGGAAATCGAGCTTGAGGACAAGTTCGAGAACATGGGGGCGCAGATGTTGCGCGAGGTCGCCTCCAAAACCAGCGACACTGCGGGCGATGGCACCACTACCGCGACTGTTCTTGCCCAAGCCATTGTCAAAGAAGGCGCCAAGTCGGTTGCCGCTGGCATGAACCCAATGGATCTGAAGCGCGGCATCGATCTCGCTGTCACAGCTGTTGTCAAAGATATCGAAAAACGCGCCAAGCCAGTTGCATCGTCCGACGAGGTGGCGCAAATCGGAACCATCTCAGCCAATGGCGATGCCACCATCGGCAAGATGATCGCGCAAGCAATGCAGAAAGTCGGCAATGAAGGCGTTATCACCGTGGAAGAAGCCAAGTCGCTCGACACAGATGTAGAGATCGTCGAAGGGATGAAATTCGACCGCGGTTATCTATCGTCTTACTTTGTCACCAATCTGGAGAAAATGACCGCAGAGCTGGAAGACGCCTATATTCTGCTGCATGAGAAAAAACTTTCGGGACTTCAGGCGATGTTGCCTGTGCTCGAAGCCGTGGTGCAGACCGGCAAGCCGCTCCTGATCATTGCTGAAGACATCGAAGGCGAGGCCTTGGCCACCCTGGTTGTGAATCGTCTTCGCGGGGGATTGAAGGCTGCCGCCGTGAAGGCACCGGGCTTCGGCGATCGTCGCAAGGCGATGCTGGAAGACATTGCGATTCTGACTGGCGGTCAATTGGTCTCTGATGATCTCGGCATGAAGCTTGAGCACGTCACATTGGAGATGCTTGGCCGCGCCAAGAAAGTTCTCATCGACAAGGAAAACACCACCATCGTCAACGGCGCCGGCAAAAAGCCGGACATCGAGGCACGAGTGAAGCAGATCAAGGCGCAGATTGAAGAGACCACCTCCGACTACGACCGCGAAAAACTGCAGGAACGTCTTGCCAAACTCGCGGGCGGCGTCGCGGTGATCCATGTCGGCGGTGCGACTGAAATTGAGGTCAGAGAAAAAAAGGATCGTGTCGAGGACGCTCTCAACGCAACTCGCGCGGCGGTTCAGGAAGGCATCGTGCCAGGTGGCGGAACCGCATTGCTCCGCGCCAAAAAATCGGTCGGTCGCCTGACCAACGAAAACTCAGACGTGCAGGCTGGCATCAACATCGTTCTGAAAGCACTGGAAGCACCGATCCGTCAGATTTCCGAGAATGCTGGTGTTGAAGGCTCAATTGTTGCCGGCATCGTGCTGGACAGCAAAATCGAGACCTTCGGCTTCGATGCCCAAAATGAGGAGTATGTTGACCTCGTCGCTAAAGGCATCATCGATCCTGCAAAAGTGGTGCGGACCGCCCTTCAGGACGCGGCATCGGTCGCCGGTCTTCTGATTACCACTGAAGCTATGGTCGCAGAGTTGCCTACGGAAACCCCACCCGCGATGCCGGGCAGCGGTGGCATGGGCGGGATGGGCGGGATGGGCTTCTAAGACTATTCAAGCTATTTAGGTTATTCGTTCTCAAAGGCGCCCCCAAGCGGTCTTTGTGAGCGGTCTTTGCTTGGCGATCAGGAGCTTGAGAATTTTCGCGACATCTGGATCAGATTTTGAGATTGTTTCCGCCGTGGCGCGCACATGCTGCTCAATCCAATAACAAACACAGTCCCCTCAATCCAAAGAAGCTTGGCGAGCAACACGCCGCAAGCGCAGAGTTTAGCCGCACATGTATAATGCTGTTATCATTGGCGCAGGCCTTGGCGGCCTGACAACGGGCGCGATTTTGGCACGTGCAGGATGCAAAGTGCTGATCATCGAACGCAACAATTCTGTCGGCGGTGCTGCGTCAAGCTACAAGGTGGGCGATCTTTTTGTTGAAGGCTCGCTGCACGAGACCAGCGACCCGCGCGATCCGCGCGATCCCAAGCATGCACCCCTTGTACGCGCGGGCGTACTAGATGCCGTGAAATGGATTCCGAGCGACACATTTTATGAAGTGCGTGGCGGCCCTATTGGCACGCCGTTTGTTCTTCCTGACAATTACTGCGACGCACGTGCGGCGTTGTTACAACGTTTCCCTGAGGCAACTCCTGCTATCCAGCAGTTTATAGGTGAGATGGAACGCATTTCATCGGCGGCAAATATGCTTGCTCAACGCACGAATATACTTCGTGCCCCACTTGAAACGCTCCGCTCGCTGACTGCCATGCTGCCCACGCTACGCGACTGGAACCTGACGCTGTCGCAAAAACTCGATCACCTTTTTGGCAGCAACGAAGCCATCAAATGCGCCATCGCTGCCAACCTGGCATATTATCATGACGATCCTTCGACCTTATGGTGGATGTTCTTCGCCTTAGCGCAGGGCAGCTATCTGCGAAGCGGCGGTTGTTACATCCAGGGTGGATCGCAACGGCTTTCCAGCGCCCTGGCCCGCGTTATCAAGACTGCAGGCAGTGATGTTATTCTGCGGCGTGCAGTGAGCGCGATTGGCATTAACGCACAGGGCCATGTCGTGAGCGTCACCCATACCGCCAAGGACGGCAGCGATCCGAAAACGGTTGAGACAAGACGTGTCATCAGCAATGCCGCGCCCGAGACGATCGCCGCACTGATGCCGGATATGAGCGCACGCAAACTCCGCGACAGCTTTGCAACCCGCAAGCCATCCATCTCACTGTTCGCCCTTACCCTCGGTCTATCAAAACCACCGCGCGATCTCGGCATCAGCAGTTATTCGACGCAATTGCTGCCGGACTGGATGACAACGCTCGACGATTACGCGCAAGGCGCGGCAGTAATGGCTTGCGAGCCTTTAGATGCGCCTCACGAGCGGATGCCGCCTTTAGCCATCGTCGATTATGCCGCGATCAATTCCGGCGTGCCGGCACCGCCCTACACTCTTTCCATTATTGGACCAGACCTGCTGTCGAACTGGAGTAATCTCGATCAGGATGCATATCGTGCCAAGCGCGCGCGCTGGCAAGCCGCTATGATCGGTTATCTCGACCGATGCTATCCTGGACTGGAAGCTGCCGTTATTGCCTCGTCCTTCAATACGGCATTGTCCGTGCAGCAATATCTCGGCGCACCGAACGGCGCAGTCTATGGCTTTGCACCAACGCCGCCACGTTCGATCTTCAGCCTCTCTCCATCGCCGCGGACACCGGTGACGGGACTTTATCTCGCGTCAGCCTATGCTGGCTTTGGCGGGTACACCGGCGTGATCCAATCTGCGGGAGCTTGTGCGGATATGATTTTGCGTGACAAACAGTAGCTTGCCTCATGTCGCAAAATCGCATCTCAATTGGTATTGATGCGAAACCGTATTGTCTTCGCGCCGACGAACGAGACGAAATCACCCTGACGCTTCCACGTCATCGCTTCGCTCAGCATGCCAATCAACGCATCGTCGGCTTGCGCCTTTGCGGGCGTGCAGCCACGCCCTTCCATCGTTCCCGCCAGAAAAATTAACGTATCGTTGGCAACCGAGAACTGGCCCTTGCCGGATTTGCACCACAGATCCAGAACCGCTTCACCGTTTTCGCCGATTTCGAGTGTCGGAATGCGCTTCGATCCAGGCAGCGCGGCTGCATCCAACGTCATTTCGGTCCCAAAAGGAAATCCGCTGTCAGCCTGCGCAACTGTGACGACAAGCATTGTTATCACTGCAACAAAAAAAGCCGCACCGTGCCGCAGACATATCATGCCGAAAACCTCACTGTGACCCGCCGTTCTAATCGCGAAGTATGGCATTTACCAGTTTCATGCCATCCAAATTCAGCGATTGAGTTCAGCTATTTGAAATAAAAGTCCCAAAAATAAAAAGTCCCCGCAGCAAAAGCCGCGGGGACCTATGAATATTGATAGGACTGCAGATTACTTGATAACCATCGCCGTGAATGGATAGACATAGGCCTGCAGTGTCACAAGCACACCAACTAGGCATGCCAGCACAATCGAGTGCCAGAACACGTAACGCAGGATCGTACCCTCGTGTCCGTACCAGTTGGTCGCGGTGGAAGCCACCACGATTGACTGGGCATCGATCATCTTGCCCATCACGCCGCCAGAGGAGTTCGCAGCGCCCATCAGGACTGGCGACAGACCCAACTGCTCCGACGTGATCTTCTGCAGATTGCCGAACAACACGTTCGATGCGGTATCCGATCCGGTCAAGGCGACGCCCAACCAGCCCAGCAGCGTACCAAAGAAGGGGTACAGCACACCAGTCGCAGCGAAGGCGAGACCCAACGTTGCATCGACGCCGGACAGGCGCGTCAACGTCCCGATCGCAAGCATCGCCGAGATCGTGATCAATGAAATCGCACAGAGCTTGATGGTGCGACCATACTCCGCGATCATTTTACCAGGCGAGAAGCCCATCAGCAGACCAGAAATAATAGCGGCGATCAGCATCCCTGTTCCGGTGAAGGACAGGTAAGTGAACGAGAACACCGCGCCTTCTGGCGTCGGCTTGGCAGCAATCGGCGGCACTTTGTTGATCAGGTTATGCAGATCGGGAACCGGATAAGCCACGCTAAAGATCGAGTTTGCCCAAGTCTTGAATGCACCGGTACCCCAAACCAGCATCACGGCACAGACGATGATCCACGGCAAAAGCGAGCCCCACAGTTGGCTTTGTGTCAACGGCGTCTTGTCCATTGTTTTTGGCATCTTCATCGTCGAAGCCGATTCATCCCGGCCACGGAGCGCTGGTGACAACCACAGCTCCCTTGGCTGCCAGACTTTGAGGAACAGAATCAAACAGCCCATCGAGACCAACGACGCCCCGATATCGACAATCCATGGATTGATGTAGTTCGAGATCAAGAATTGCGGGATCGCGAACGACACGCCAGTGACGAGGATGGCAGGCCAAATCGCCATCATGCCGCGCCGTCCAGCGAACGCCCAGATGAGCCAGAACGGCACGATCAGCGAGAAAAACGGCAGTTGCCGGCCAACCATCGCGCCAAGAATATAAGGATCGATCCCTGTCACTGAAGCAAGACCCTGGATCGGCGTACCAAGTGCTCCGTAAGCAACCGGCGCGGTATTGGCGATCAGCGAAAGGCCGGATGCAGCGAGTGGCGAGAAGCCGAGGCCGATCAGGATTGCGCCGGTGATCGCGACCGGGGTGCCAAAGCCCGAAGCCCCTTCAAAGAAAGCACCGAACGCGAAGGCGATCAACAGAAGCTGAAGGCGGCGATCTTGCGTCACACCGCCGATGGCCCGTTGCAGCAACTCAAAACGTCCAGTTTCCACCGTGATCCGATAAAGAAAAATGACGTTGAGCACGATCCAGCCGATGGGGAAAAAGCCTGTCACCACACCAAGCAGCGAGGCGCGAACCGACATGCCAGCCGGCATGGTGAAAACGAAGATCGTAATGATGTTAGCGACGATCAACGCCGCGATAGCGGCGAGATGCGCTTTGACCTTCCCGCTCGCAATCAACACCAACAGCGTGACCACCGGGATCGCTGCAATGATGGTGGAAAATGCCGCATTGTTTAACGGGTTATAGACTTGATTCCACATCGACGTTTCCTTCCCACTCCATTGATTGGATGGCTGATCTGCGTGGGGCAATGAGCCATCTTGGCGTGGTTGGGGCGGAACTTTACTCGCATCATGCTGGAAGCCGAATTTCGGAAATCCGAAAATCGCTCACAACTCCGCGAACGAAGGTGACCCCAGCTTTTCGCCGAGGCCCCTATGCTAAGGTCAAGAAGCGAGTCGAGACAAGATGTCGCAAGGCTTTAAATTTGTAACCTTCGTCTAGGTCGCCAAAATTTCATCGTTTTTTCAAGGCTTTATTGCCTTTTCCTCGGAGAACAGAACCTGTGAATGGCATCGGCTCAATGCTTGCAACCGTGTGGCGCATTTCCGCTCCTTATTTTCGCTCCGAAGACAAATGGGCCGGTTGGGGCCTGCTTCTGGCGGTCATCGCCATCGAACTTGTAAGCGTTGGCCTGACTGTTCTGCTGAATACCTGGAACAATCGCTTTTACACTGCGCTCCAGGAGCGCAATTGGGACGGTTTCGTTTACGAGCTCAGCTATTTCTGCATCTTGGCCACAGCCCTTATCGTGCTCGCCGTCTATCAACTCTACCTCAATCAATGGCTGCAGATCCGCTGGCGCCAATGGATGACGGCGCGCTATCTCACAGACTGGCTTGATCATGCCAATCATTACCGAATGCAGCTTCAAGGTGATGCAGCCGACAACCCCGACCAGCGCATCACCGAAGACGTGAAAATGTTCGTCGATCGAACACTGAATATCGGTGTGGGTCTGCTCAGTGCGATTGTCACGCTGGCGTCCTTCGTCGTTATCCTTTGGGGCCTCTCCAACGCCGCGCCCTTACACCTGTTTGGCAAGGACATCGAATTCCCTGGCTATCTGGTTTGGGGGGCGCTGATCTATGCGATCCTCGGTACCTGGCTGACGCATATGATCGGCTGGCCTCTGGTGGGACTCGATTTTAGACAGCAGCGTTTCGAGGCTGACTTCCGCTTCAATCTCGTGCGGGTGCGCGAAAACTCCGAGCAGATCGCCTTACTCCGCGGCGAAGAGGCAGAACGTGAGCGACTGCTGACACGATTTGGTCATGTCGTTGACAACTGGCTTGGCATCATGAAACGGACCAAGAAAGTGACCGCGTTCACCGCAAGCTACTCCCAGGCTTCGGTGATCTTTCCTTTTATCCTTGTTGCACCCGCTTATTTCGCCGACAAAATTCAGCTTGGCGGCATGATGCAAACGGCATCGGCTTTTGGCAGTGTCCAGGGCGCGTTGTCATTTTTCATTTCCACCTACCGCGCACTGGCGGAATGGCAGGCGGTTTTGCAACGTCTCGACGGTTTTGAGGGCGGCATTGCCATGGCCAAAACCCTTGCCGCAGGCAATGACACCATCAAACCCGCTGTCGCTTCCAGCAACAACGAGATCAGCCTGGATCATCTTCTTGTGCGGCTGCCCAATGGTGCGCCGCTGGTGAAAGCCGATGGTTTCCGTTTGCGAAAAGACGAACGAATTCTCCTGACAGGACCATCGGGCGCGGGCAAATCCACGCTATTTCGCACCATCGCGGGAATCTGGCCGTTTGCCAAAGGCTCGATTGCCATACCGCCGAATGCACGTTTGATGATGTTGCCGCAAAGGCCTTATTTTCCCGTGGGCCGGCTCGCCGACGCCATCGCCTATCCCGCCCCGCAAGGCAGCATGAGCGCGGCAGAATTGAAGAACGTTCTCGCTTTGGTCGGGCTTCCGGCACTATCGGACCGGCTTGATGAGCAAGGCCACTGGAACGCAACGCTGTCACTCGGCGAACAACAGCGGCTCGGAATTGCGCGCGCGCTGCTTCATGCACCACAATATCTGTTTCTGGATGAGGCAACGGCATCGCTCGACGAACCGTCCGAGAGTGCACTTTATCGACTTATGATCGAGAAATTGCCCGGCACAATCATCGTCTCGATCGGACACCGCAGTACACTCACCGCCTTCCACAATCGCAATATTGAGCTGAAACAGGTGGATGGGCAATTTGTATTGCAGGATGGCGAGAAGGTATTGCAACCCTCGTAAAATTATCGGCGTCCTCTAGGCTAAAGCATCCTGATGTGAGCAAGCTTCCAAAGCGATAATGAGGCGAGCGCTTTTCGGCAGCATCAACGGTTTGGGCGATCAATGTGGCAATAGTCATTGGGCCCACTCCTCCGGGCACTGGAGTATATGCAGCGCATCGGTCGATGATGGCAGATAGTTCGACATCGCCGACCCCACCTGAGTGGTAGCCCGCATCGACAACAATGGCACCATTCTTGATCCATGATCCCTTGATGAATTGTGGCTTGCCGACCGCGCCCACCACTACATCAGCCGACCGAACGAGATCAGGAAGGCCTTGTGTTTTCGAATGGCAGGTCGTGACTGTGGCGTTTGCGTTAAGCAGCATCGCCGCAATGGGTTTGCCGAGGATTGGGCTGCGCCCGATCACAACAGCATGTTTGCCCTCAACAGCAATGCCATAGTGTTTCAGCAAGCGCATGATGCCCGCTGGGGTGGCGGAACCATAAGCGGGCTGCTCCATTGCCATCCTGCCGAACCCGAGCGTGGTGACGCCGTCGACATCCTTCTTAAGGGCGATTCGATCAAAACACCGACGTTCGTCAATTTGGGATGGGACGGGGTGCTGAAGCAGGATTTCCTGAACGGACGGGTCGGCGTTGAGTTTGCTGATTTCAGTCAGCAATTCGTCGGTCGTCGTCGTTTGCGGGAGTACAATCTTCAGTGATTCCAAGCCAACGCGCTGGCAGGCGCGACCTTTCATTCGGACGTAGGTTGCCGAGGACGGGTCATCTCCGACCAGGATCGTTGCCAAATCGGCAAAACTCCATTGGCCTCTGCTTGATCGCCTGCACACGAACTGCAAGTTCGCCTTCAATGTGTTGGGCTAGTGTTTTCCCATCGAGAATGATTGCGGACATCTATTGCCTTCACATACAGAATTCAGTGGTGGTGGAGTCTTCCATCACCATACAAGCCTTATGGTTCATCGTCGCGGCCTCAGTCGGAAAGTTCACTGGCTACCTAGAAAAAGAAATGAAAAAGGGCGGCAGAGAAATCTCCGCCCCAAGTCTCTGGGGAGAAAAGGCTCTGGGAGAAAAGATACTTACCTCAGACTGCCAAATTACTTCAGGCTACCAAGCGTAAGATCAGCCGAAAGTTTTGCGATAAACGTGTCACCGCACCACTTGGAGCCGAAACCACCTGGATTGATCGCCGAGAACGGACCGGTCTGCTGGGCGGTGAAATCACTGGTGAAGGCGTTACAATTAGCCTTGGAAAGATCCGTGCCAGAGTAGCGTAGATCGAGGGTGAACACTTTCCAGGTGAAGCCTACGCCGACATTCCACGTATTGTAATCGGCATAATCGATGCCATTTGGGAACGGTCCATCAAATCCTGGAGCGGCGACGGCGGTGCCATAGAATGCATCCGACTACCAAGCCATTGACGGCCAATTACCCGACACGTAAGCACCAACACCGCTGGTGCGAAACATCTGCCCGGCGCGGTGATCTTGGCTGTAATCGACGCGTAGGTACCTTCAGCGCCGCTGTTCAGGAAGTTCGGCGAGTAGAACACATTACCACCCATCGCGAAGTAGTCGCTAAATGTGTAGTTCGCCTTGCCATAAACCTCATAGAAGCTGACATCCTTCTTCATGAAGTTGCCGCTCGGAAAAATAACATTGCCAAAGCACTCTGGGCCTCCGAAGCCAGACCGTCGGAGAAGCAGGTTCCACCTGGATACAGGTAGCCAAAGACACCGACGTCGAGTGCGAGTGGGCCGAATGTTGGACGAATACCGCCGTAGATATCGACTTCAGCGGCAGCGCGGTTGGTGAAGGAAATACTTTCAAATGATGAGCCTACATAAAGCTGCAGGTTCGGGTTGATGTTGTAACGGGGTTCGAAATAAGCGGTCACCGATGGCTTGTGGTTCGACTGGGTGACGCCGCGGAAAACGTAGTCACTCATGATTGCGGAGCCGAAAGCGATATCCCGCACGGGCACCGCTGCCACAGGTGGCGGGGCCTTCTTGTAAACCTTGCCCAGATCGGCTGCGGAAGCT
>CAWESR010000007.1:0-127574 GCA_963811795.1 uncultured Alphaproteobacteria bacterium | reverse complement strand
GAGCGGCCTTTGGCCTCGCGGCCGGCGCCCTGCTGCTTGCAAGCTCGGCGACGACGTTCGCCCAGACGCCCGGCGCGTCGGTTGACCTGAAGACGCCGAGCGGCGAGATGGTCGGCACGGCGACGTTCACCCAGGATGTCGGGCGGCGTCCACCTCAAGGGCAAGTTCATGGGGCTGCCGCCCGGGCATCACGGCATCCACGTCCACGCTGTGGGCAAGTGCGATGCGCCGGACTTCATGTACGGCCGGCGGCCACTTCAACCCGACGAGCAAGCAGCACGGCCTGAACAACCCGCAGGGCGCCCACGCCGGCGACATGCCGAACCTGACGGTCGGCGCTGACGGCACCGGCACCTCGACTCCCTGCTGAAGGACGTCTCGCTGTCCAGCGGGGCCGGCAGCCTGTTCGGCCGGACGGCACGGCGCTGGTGATCCACGCGATGCCCGACGACGAGATGACCGACCCGAGCGGCAACAGCGGCGGCGGATCGCCTGCGGCGTGATCAACCGGGTCGGCACGACGGCCAGGCCGCCCCGGCGGCCAGCCGTCGCCGTCGCCGGCCGCGAAGCCGGCTGCCGCCAGCCGCCGCTCCGCGCCGGCGCCGCTCCGGCCGCGAAGCCGGCCGCCGGCTGCAGGCCCGGCGGCTGCTCCGGCCCAGGCCCCGGCGAAGCCGGCCGCCGTGGCATCGCCGGCCGCCCTGCCGCGCACGGGCTCGGCGGGGCTGCCGATCGACGCGTCGCTGCCGGCCGCGCTGACTGGCCTTGGCGCGATGGTCGCGGGCCTGGTGCTCTGGCGGCGGCGCCGCATAACGGATCCGCTGCCCCTGAGCCGCCTACCCCCTCTCCCGCGCGTCGGGAGAGGGGGCTAGCGGGTCAGTAGGGGTCTCACGGCTACCAAGCCGGTACAATTCGGGGCAGAGCGTCTGTTCGAGGGTTCGCGCATGCCCGTGTATGAGTACCGCTGCCCGGACTGCACCACCTCTTCGAGAAGCTCGTCTCGTTCTCCGATGCCGCCCGCGAGGTCGCCTGCCCGACCTGCGGCGCCCAGGCCAGCAAGCTGCTCTCGACGTTCGCGGCGATCGGCGTGGCCGGCGGATCGGCGCGGCGCGGCGCCCAGGCGGCGCCGGCGGTGGCGGTGGGTGCTGCGGCGGCGGCTGCTGCGGTGCGGCAGTCTAGACGCCACGGTGAGCCTCGACTTCGCGCGGGTCGACGCGCTGCTGGCGCGCCTGCCTGACGATCTCCGGCCGCGCGGCGCGCTCCAGATCATGGACCTCGACGCGCCGTTCGAGCCGAACCCGATCGTGCCGACGCTGATCGTCGGGCGGCTCCGGGCGACGCGGACTGGCGCTCGCGGCGGGCCTCCCGGCGATCAGTGCGGCGGGCGCCTCGGAGAGCAGCCGACGCTCGTGCCGCTCGGTCGCGCGCATCGGCGGCGCGGCGTCGAGGCGATCTTCGTGCCGGCCGTCGAGCCGAGGCCGCCGAGCGGAGCCTGGCCGGTCTGCGCCAGATCGTGCATCGGCTGCGGGCGCCCGGCGGCTGCCCCTGGGACCGCAAGCAGACCCACCAGTCGCTGACGAAGTACGTCCTGGAAGAGGCGTACGAGGTGGTGGACGCGATCGAGCACCACGGCCCGGCCGAGATCTCCGAGGAGCTTGGCGACCTGCTGCTGCAAGTGTTCTTGCAGTCCGAGCTCGCCGAGGAGGCCGGCGCTTCTCGCTGAACGACGTGGTGGAGCAGCTGACCACCAAGCTGATCCGGCGCCATCCGCACGTCTTCGCGGACGTCAAGGTCGGCGGCGCGGCGGACGTCGAGGTGAACTGGGAGGCGCTGAAGAAGGCCGAGAAGGGCGAGCGGGTCTCGGCGCTGGACGGCGTCCCGAGGAGCCTGCCGGCCCTGGCGATGGCCGCCGAGCTTCAGAAGCGGATGCGCAAGACCGGCTTCGAGTGGCCGGACCGCGCGGGCGCCGAGGCGAAGCTGGCCGAAGAGCTGGCCGAGCTCCGGGAGGCCGCCGACGCCGGCGGAGGCCGCCGCCGAGCTTGGCGACGTGCTGTTCGTGCTGACGGAGCTGGCGACTGGTACGGCGCGAACGCCGAGGACGCGCTGCGCGGGACCAACGCGAAGGTCGAGGCGCGCTTCCGGTACGTCGAGGATCGGGTGCGCGAGCGCGGGCTGAGCGTCTCGGACCTGCCGCTGGCCGAGCTTGTGGCGATCTGGCAGCAGGCGAAGTCGCTGGACCGCCAGCCGCGCGTGACCGAGCCCTCCGGAGCGTCCACCGCGCGGAAGCGGCAGGCGAGCGTCGCAGCCGGCGCCGCCGGCCGTCGCAGGATCGCCTGGCGGCCGTCCACGAGGCGCTGCTCTCCTGGTACGGGCGGGTCGGGCGCGACCTGCCGTGGCGCCGGACCCGCGATCCGTACGCGATCCTGGTCTCGGAGATCATGCTCCAGCAGACCCAGGTGGACCGGGTGATCCCGAAGTACCGCCAGTTCCTGGAGGCGTTCCCGACCCTGGAGGCGCTGGCCGCGGCGCCGCTCGCCGACGTGATCCGGGTCTGGGCGGGCCTGGGGTACAACCGCCGGGCCGTGCGGCTGCACGCCATCGCGCGGGAGGCCGTCGAGCGGCTGGGCGGGCGCTGCCGACGACCGCCGAGGAGCTGCGCGAGCTTGACGGGCTGGGGCGTACACCGCGAACGCCGTCGCCTGCTTCTCCGGCGAGGCCCAGGTGGGGGTGGTGGACACGAACGTGCGGCGGGTGCTCGGGCGGGTGTTCGCCGACGAGATCGGGCTGGACCGCCGGCCGGGCCGGCCCTCCAGCGGTTCGCCGAGGCGGTGTTGCCGGAGGGCCGAGCGTACGCCTGGAACCAGGCGCTGATGGATCTCGGGGCGACGATCTGCACGTCGCGCACGCCGCGTCATGACGTCTGCCCGCTGGCGCTGCACTGCACCGGGCCGCGCGCTGCTCGACGGAGACTGCCACCGGTGCGTCGGGCGGCGCGAGCGCGGGCAGAGTACAAGGTGGCGAAGGTCGCGCAGCCGTTCGAGCAGACGACGCGCTACTTCCGGGGGCGGATCGTGGCCGCCTGCCGCGACCTGGCGCCCGGCGAGACGCTGGGCCTGGACGACCTGGGCCGGCTGCTCCGTTCCGACTACGGCCCGGAGCATGCCGGCGTGGGTGGCCGGGCTGGTGGAGGGGCTGCGCCGCGACGGGCTGGTGGCGGTGGACGAATCTTCCGGGGAGCCGCGCGTCAGCCTGCCCTGACAAAGCCCTTACCCCAACCCTCTCTCCTACCCCCCCCGAGGGAGAGGGAGCAAGGGCTGGGGTGGCGGGCTCTCAGCGGGCCGGTGCCAGCAGGCCGGAGAGGAACGGGCGGACGACCTCGTGGAGGGCGTTCCAGCCGTTGTCGGTCTGCTCGGCCTCCTCGGGGGTCAGGTCGGCGACGACTTTGCCAAAACGCGGGTCCCAGAGCACGGCCGGGCAGCCAGAATCCATCTTTGATGTCGGCCGGGTCGAGCTCTCGACGACGCGCCCGATGGCGCCGCCGGCTTCCCAGGCGCCGAGCAGGCGGCCCGGCTGCGCCACGGCCACCGCCTCGCGCTTGAAGGCGTCGCGCTCCGCGCCGATCTTGCCGCGCATCAGCGCCACCAGATGATCCGCGCGGGCGCAGTCGTCCGGCACGTCGCTGGTCGCTCGCCGGTGTAGAGGCTGTTCCAGTTCGCGCCGAGCGCCGGGATGGCGATGCCGCCGTCGCTGGCGATGGCGAGGCAGCCGGTCGGCATCGGCCCAGGCCAGGGCTTTGGAGGAGGCGATCTCCTGGTGGGTCGTGCCGCTCTCGGGCGGATCGAAGCTGAGGCCGAGGTCGCGCGGCGTGACGGCCTCGAAGCCGAGGCCGTCGATCAGCCAGCGGAGCTTCGCCTGCTTCGCGATGTTGCCGGTGGCGAGGAGGATGGTCGGCATCTGGTCAAGCCTCCGGGGTGGTGCTGTGGCGGGTCGACGTGCGGTGGGGACGGACGAGGCGCCAAGGCATTTGGGTGGAAGCTGTAAGGTCGCGGTGGGTCGGTGCGGACAAGTCGGGCCGGGGACGGCCGCGCTCCCAGCGGATCCGTCGTGGCGTGCTCGCCGTGCTCGGACGTATTCCGGACAGGTCGGTGCGCGAGGATGTCGGCCAGGACGGCCGTGCAGGCTCGACCAGGTAGGTGGCTTTCAGCATGGATGCGAGTTGGCAGACTTCGGCGCGGAGCGGTCTTCCAGTGTGAATACAGTCGGGTGCTGGGGCCGTGAATTTTCCTGAGCATCCGCTTGCGCCCGTATACTCAACGAGCGACGTGGTACGCCGGGCACTCAACGAGTGATGTCACGCGTTGGAGACCGAACCAGCGACGTCGCATGCTGGACGCTCAACAAGCGATGTCTCACGTTGATACCGATCGAGGGACGTCGTGCGCCGGACACCTCATACGGAGCTCGGGTGAAGGTGGCGGGTCCGTACCGCGAGCGTCAGCGAGTCGGACCGCCACGACCACGCCGAATCTGCGTAACGATATAGACGCATGCGCCGGAGGCTCGCCGCCGTGGACTGGCTCGATACGCTCAACCCCGCGCAGCGGCTGGCCGTCACGACCACGGATGGGCCGCTGTTGATCGTGGCCGGGCGGCTCGGGCAAGACTGGGTGATCGTGCATCGAGTGGCGTATCTGATCCAGCAGGCGGGCGTTGCGCCGTGGAACATCCTGGCCGTGACGTTCACCAACAAGGCCGCGAAGGAGATGCGCGAGCGCCTCGACACGCTCCTGACCGAGCGGCAGATCGGGCGCTGACGGTCGGCACGTTCCACGCCACCTGCGCGCGCTGGCTGCGGATGGACGGCGAGAAGATCGGGCTGGACCGCCGGTTCACGATCTACGACGACGGCGATCAGCTCGACCTGGTGAAGCGCGCACTCGGCGACCTGGAGCTGGACGAGAAGAAGTTCAAGCCCCGGCCGATCCTCGCCATGATCTCGGGCGCGAAGAACGAGTCGATCTCGCCTGAGCGGTTCGAGCGCAACGCCGAGGATACCTAGAGCAACGTCGTCGCGCGGGTCTACAAGCGGTACCAGGAGCTTCTGGACGAGTACAAGGGCCTCGACTTCGACGACCTGCTCGGCAAGACGCTGGAGCTGTTCAACTCCGTGCCGGAGGTGCTGGAGCAGTACCAGGATCGATTCCCGTACCTGATGGTGGACGAGTTTCAGGACACCAACGTGGTCCAGTACGAGCTGTCCGGCTGCTCGGGACGAAGCACCGCAACGTCTGCATCGTCGGCGACGAGGACCAGTCGATCTACGGCTGGCGCAAGGCGGACGTCCGCAACCTCCAGCACTTCGAGCGCGACTTCCCAGAGCTGAAGATCGTGCTGCTGGAGCAGAACTACCGCTCCACGCAGGCGGTGCTGGACGTGGCGAGCGCGGTCATCAGCCCGAACGAGGGCCGCAAGCCGAAGACGCTCTGGACCGGAGAACGCGCGCGGCCTGCCCGTTCAGCTCCACGAGGCGTACGACGAGCGCGACGAGGCGCTGTACGTTGTCCGCGAGATCGAAAAGCTGCGGCGGGAAGGCTCACCGCTACGGCGACGTGGCCGTCACCTACCGCACGAACGCGCAGTCACGCGCCCTTGAAGATGGCTTCGTGCGGTACGGCGTGCCGTACAAGCTGATCGGCGGGACGCCGTTCTACCAGCGCCGTGAGGTCAAGGACGTGCTGGCGTACGTGCGGCTGATCGGCAACACGGCGGACGGCCTGAGCTTCGAGCGGGTCGTGAACGTGCCGGCGCGCGGTGTCGGGCAGAAGACGGTCAGCGACTTGCTCATCTGGGCGGCGCGGCTCAACCTGTCCGGCTACGAGGTGGCGAAGCTGGCGGCGGACGGCTCTGAAGAGATCGGGCCGGACGGACGGATCGCGCCGGTGGTGCCGATGGCGACGCGCCCGCGCACGCTGATCGGCAAGTTCGTGGCGGTGATCGAGCAGGCCCAGGAGCGGCTGAAGGATGCCTCGCTCGCCGAGACGATCGAGTCGCTGTTGGAGCGCGTCGAGTACAAGGAGCACCTGGTCGACGGCACTGAGGAAGGCAACGACCGCTGGCAGAACGTCCAGGAGCTGGTCACCAAGCTGCACGACTACGACAACATGAGCGGCGAGGACGGCCTACGCGCGTCCCTGGAAGAGGCGGCGCTGGTTCAGGCGGCCGACAGCCTGGAATCAGCCGAGGCCGGGGCGGTGACGCTGATCACGCTGCACGCGGCGAAGGGGCTGGAGTTCCCGGTCGTGTTCATCATCGGGCTGGAGGACGGCATCGCGCGCACAGCCGGTCGATTGGACCGGACGGCTCGATCGATCAGCTTCAGGAGGAGCGGCGGCTGCTCTACGTCGGCGTGACCCGCGCCATGCAGCGGTTGTTCCTGGTCTACGCGGCCGAGCGGACGCTGTACGGCGAGCGGCGTGACCAGATGCGGTCCTGCTTCCTGGACGACGTCCCACCGCACCTGCTGACGATGTCGGGCAGCCAGATGTCCGGCGGCGTCCGGAGCGGCGATCGGCTGCTGAGCCAGAGTCGCGGGGGCTGGGATCGGGGGTCGTCGTCCAGGTACGGATCGCGCGGGGAGGCGGCGGCTCGGTACGGCAGGCGCGGATCGTTCCAGCCGTCGAGGATGCCGGGCCGAAGCGGCGGGGCCTGGCCGCAGGTGCCGGCCGGATGGGACGCGCGGACCCGTACGACGATCTCGGCGTGGATGCCGAGGATCGGCCGGATCTCGGGCTCACGGCCGAGAGCGGGACGATGCCGAGCCGGGCGCCGGCGCCGCGGCGCGGCCGTCCGGCACGAACGGCCGGGGCCGCGCGGACGCGAAGGCGGCGGCAGCCCGCGAGCCGAGGTTCGCGCGGGGCCAGCGCGTCAAGCACCTCGATTACGGCACGGGCACGGTGATTGCCAGCAGTGTCGTGGGATCAGAGGAGCTGGCGCTCGTGCGATTCGACAGCCTGCCGGACAAGCCGAAGAACCTCTCGCTCTCGATTCACCGGCTCGAACCGGCATGATCTCGGAGAGCCCGGAGCCGCACGCCCACGGCGGCATCCCGCGCCTGGCGGAGGTGCTGCCGGCGCTGAAGGTCGGGCTGGTCCGGTTCGTCTGCGCCGGCGCCCTGCCGGTGGCCGCCTTCTACCTGGCGTTTCGGCTGGGCGGGCCGGTCGTCGGGATCGTGACCGGATGGCGGTCTCGTTGACGGTGCTGGGGATCCAGGCGTACCGCATCCGACGGCTGGACCCGATCGTCCTGGTGCCGATGGTGATTATCCTGGTCCAGGGGCTGCTCGCGAGCCTGACAGGATCGGTGGAGCTGTACCTGGCGGCGCCGCCGTGGAGGCGTGCATCTGGGGCGTGGTGTTGATCGGATCGGTGGTGCTGAAGCGACCGCTGGTACCGCTGATCGCCCGTGAGCTGGGGGTGGTGCCGTCCAGGTTCGCGGCGTCGATCGGGCTGCGGCGCTCGCTGGAGATGCTGACGCTGGCCTGGGGGATCGCGGCGTTCTGCAAGGCGGGGCTGCGGCTCTGGCTGCTGACGTTCTTGCCGCTCGAAGCGTTCCTGATCGCGGTGACGCTCGGGCTGACCGGGATCAATATCGTGATGCTGGCGATCTCGGTCTGGCTGCCGCTGCTGATGGTCCGCCGGGAGCCGAGCGCGCACGCGGCGTAGAGCCGACCGGGCAGGCGTGTGGGGCGACGGGCGTTGCGCCTATACTGGCCCGGCGATCCAGGCGGTCGACGAAGCGGGACGGCGCGACGATGCGGTGCTCAGCCTGCGGCTCCGAGAATCGGCCGGGGCCAGGTTCTGCAACGAGTGCGGCGCGGCCCTGGCGGCGGTGTGCGCCGCATGCGGTCAGGGCAACCCGCCGGGCAGCCGGTTCTGCGACACCTGCGGCCAGTCGCTGACGGCCCCGCCCCCCGCCGCTGAGCCGACGCCGGAGCCGGTGCCGGCCTCCCCGCGGAGCTACACCCCGCGCCACCTGGCCCAGAAGATCCTGGCCGGCCGTGAGGCGCTCCAGGGCGAGCGCAAGCAGATCACGGTGCTGTTCGCGGACGTGGTCGGCTCGACGGAGCTGATCCGAGACCGCGATCCCGAGGAGGCCCAACGCCTGCTGGACGGCGCCGTGCAGCGGATGATGGCGGCGGTCCACCGCTACGAGGGGACGGTCAGCCGGCTCGAGGGCGACGGCCTGATGGCGATGTTCGGCGCGCCGATCGCGCACGAGGACCACGCGGTCCGGGCCTGCTACGCGGCCCTGGCGATGCTGGAGGCGGTCCGCGCGTACGCCGACGAGGCCCGCCGGGCGCACGGCGCGGCGATCCAGATGCGGGTCGGGCTGAACAGTGGCGAGGTGATCGTGCGGCTGATCTCGGACGACCTGCACATGGACTACACGGCGATGGGGCAGACCGTCCACCTGGCCTCGCGGATGGAAGGGCTGGCGAAGCCGGGCACGTCGCTGCTGACCGCATCCACCCTGGCGCTGGCCGAAGGATTCGTCGACGTGAGGTCGCTCGGCCCGACGACGGTGAAGGGGCTGGAGCAGCCGGTGGACGTCTTCGAGCTGGTCGGCGCGGGGCGGCCCGGACCCGGCTCCAGGCGGCCGCCGCGCGGGGGCTGACGCCGTTCGTCGGGCGGCAGGAGGAGCGTGCGGCGCTGTCGCGGGCGCTGGCGCGAGTGCGGGCGGGCCAGGGCCAGGTGGTGGCGCTGGTGGCCGAGGCCGGGGTCGGCAAGTCGCGGCTGGTCTGGGAGGCGCGCACTCCGACCACGCCAGCGGCTGCCGTATGCTCCAGACCGGCGCGGTGTCGTACGGACAGACGACGGCCTGGCTGCCGATCAGCGACCTGCTCGCGCACCTACTTCCAGATCGAGGCCGCGACGACCACGCCGCGATGCGCAGAGAAGGTGATCGGCGGCGTGCAGGCGCTCGATCCGGCACTTGCGCCGGACCTCCCCGCCCTCCTGTCGCTGCTCGACCTCCCGGTTGACGATGATGCGTGGGACGGCCCTCGACCCGCCCCGGCGGCGGGCCGCGACGCTCGACGCGGTGCGACGGCTGGTGCTCCGCGAGAGTCAGGAGCGGCCGCTGCTGCTGGTGTTCGAGGACCTGCACTGGATCGACGCCGAGACCCAGGCGCTGCTCGATAGCCTGGTGGAGGCGTTGCCAACGTCCCGGTTCCTGCTGCTGGTGAACTACCGGCCGGAGTACAGCCACGCCTGGGGCAACACGAGCACTACACGCAGCTCCGGATCGACCCGCTGGAGCAGCAGAGCGCCGAGGACCTGCTCGATGCGCTGCTCGGCCACGACCTCGCCGTCGAGCCGCTCAAGCCGCTCCTGATCGGCGCACCGAAGGCACGCCGTTGTTCCTGGAAGAGTGCGTCCGCGCGCCTGGTCGAGACCGGCGCCCTGGTCGGCGAGCGGGGCGCTTACCGTCTGGTCGGCGCGGTCGACGAGATCCGCGTGCCGGCGACGGTGCAGGCGGTGCTGGCCGCGCGCATCGACCGGCTGCCGCCGGAGGACAAGCGCCTGCTTCAGACGGCCGCCGTGATCGGGAAGGACGTGCCGTTCACGCTGCTAGAGGCCATCGCCGAGATGCCGGATGCGGAGCTTCGGGCCGCGCCTGGCGCGGCTCCAGGCGGCCGAGATGCTCTATCCGCTGAGGCTCTTCCCGGAGCCGGAGTACACGTTCAAGCACGCCCTGACCCACGACGTGGCGTACGGCAGCCTGCTCCAGGAGCGCCGTCGAGAGCTGCACGGCCGGATCTTCCAGGCGATCGAGCGACGGTACCCGGATCGCCTGGACGAGTACGCCGAGCGGCTCGCCCACCACGCCCTGCACGGCGAACGATGGGACGACGGCCGCCGCCCACGCGCAGCCGGCCGGTCAGAAGGCGCCCGGCCGCTCCGCGTACCGTGAGGTGGCAGGCTGGTTCGAGCGCGCGTTGGAGGCAGTCGAGCGTCTCCCCAGCAGTCCAGAGACGATGGTGCTCGCGCTCCAGCTCCGTCTCGATCTCTGGTGGCCGCTCGGAGCGATTGGCTCGTTCACGCAGCAATTCCAGGTGCTGGCGGAAGCGGAGCAGCTTGCGACGGCACTGGGTGACCAACGCCAGCAGGCTCGTGTCCGGGCGATGCAGGCGTCCAGCCTCCGGAACATGGGAAGGTCAGACGAAGCG
This sequence comes from uncultured Alphaproteobacteria bacterium, assembly GCA_963811795.1. Lineage (GTDB taxonomy): Bacteria > Pseudomonadota > Alphaproteobacteria > Rhizobiales > Xanthobacteraceae > Afipia. Next base: position 117,349 of record CAWESR010000007.1, on the reverse strand, counting down.
CTCGCGGCCGGCCAGCAGGCCCTGAAGCTGGCAGAAGCATCAGGCGATCGGCCCGTCTACACGTTCGCCATGCATGAACTGGGGAGATCCACCGCAGTCGCGGGGAGCTTCGATCGGCCGCCAACGCGTTGCGCCTCTGCATCGACGCCCCGCGCGCTGACCAGGGTCTCCAAGCCTTTCATGCCAGACAGACCGTCCGGACAGGTCGCGCGTGCAATCCTGGTCTGGACGCTCGGCGAGCTCGGCGATTTCGAGGAGGCGATCGAGCAGGGGAAGATCGGCATCCAATCGTGCGAGCAGCTCGGCGACCCGTCCAGTATCTTGCTCGTCTGGAACACGCTCGCACGGACCTATCTCGAACGCGGTGACCTCGCGAACGCGCTGCCCCTGCTCATCCCGGGGCTCGAAAGGGTACGGACGATCGACGACACGGGCCGCCTCGGCTGGTCGCTGGCCACGCGTGGCGTCGCGTACACGCTGTCCGGGAGCCGGCGCTGGCGATCCCCCTCCTGCGCGAGGCGCTGGAGATCACGGTCGGCGCCTTTGCCGGAAGCCGCCCGCTCTGGGTGGTCTGGCTCTCCGAGGCGTACCTGGCGACCGGCCAGACTGACGATGCCAAGCGCACGGTCGCGGGCGCCATCGCCGACGCCACCGCCCAGCGGGAGCGAGCTCAACCTGGCGTACGCGTTGCGCGCTCACGGGGAGATCGCGGCCAGTGGCGATGCGCCGGCCTCTTGACGAGACCGAGCGCTCGTACCGTGGCGCGTTGACACTGGCCGAGACGCTGGAAATGCGCCCGCTCCAGGCCCGCTGTCGCCTCGGCCTCGGCAAGCTCTTCCGCCGCACAGGCCGCCTCGACGAGGCCCGCGCCGAGCTGTCGACAGCGATAGCGATGCTGCGCGAAATGGGGATGGCGTCTGGCTCCCGGAGGCGGTGGCGGAACTGGCACACGGACGCCTCAGGATCGGCAGATGCGCGCAGAGCCGCTGAGGACGACGCGCAGGGTACGGCTCGCTGACGCTCGCGGTGCTGGAACACGCGTGGTGGCGAAGGACGTGCGAGGCCAGGGCTGCTGCGGCGGGGACGTGGCCGGTCAGGACGCCGCGGCGCCGCCGGTCAGGATGTCCTCCACTTCGGAGACAACCTGATTGATGTAGAACGGCTTCGAGATGACCCGCGCCACCCGGCGCCGGAGCGGGGGTCAAGCTCACGCGTGTAGGCGGAGATCACGAGGACCGGGATGTCGCGGGTCTTCTCGTCGTCCTGGAGCTCCCGCACGATCGCCCAGCCATCTTTCCCTGGCAGCGCCAGGTCGAGCGTGATCAGCACGGGCTGCTGCTCGCGTGCAGTCTCGACGACGTCGCGACCTCTTCCAGGGCGACCACCTGATAGCCTTCGGCTTCGAGCACGAACCCGAGCAGCTCGCGATCTCGTCGCTATCTTCGACGACGAGGATGGTCTTCTGGTCTGGGTTGGCGCTGGTCTCGCTCATCATGGCTTATTATCGTCCGCCGGGCGATCAGCGGGGAGACCAGCAAGAACCAGACCGCCATGTTCTACACCCGCACCGTCAGGTCGCGCCGTCCCGGCGCAACGCGTAGCGCGGGGGCTCGTCTCCCGCCCGTCATCGCAAGGAACGGGCGGGAGACGAGCCCCCGCGCTACGGGGATCGCTGCTCAGCTTCGGAAGACGAACTCAACACGTACCGGCTTCGCCTTGACGAACTCGAGCTCGCCGGCGCGCTGGGTCAGCAGGACGCGCGGGAGCTGCGAGCCGAGCTCGTGCGTCACCTGGAAGGTCAACTGCCGCTCGTCGAAGTCGGCGACGCGGACCTCGCGGACCTCGGACATCGCCTTCAGCGACCGCTCCAGCGCCAGCGCCGCCTGGAAGTTCGGCACGGACTGGAAGATCAGCGTCTGGGTTACGGTGAGGATCAGGCCACGATCAGGCTACGAAATCTCCGGCTCCGTCGTCGCGGCCGAGGCCGCTGCCGGCGCGGCAGATCAACGGCTCCGTCTCAGGCGCGGTCGTCCGCCGAGGTCGGGCTCCGGATCGGGGACGCGGCGCACGAAGACCGGCGACTCCGACCTCCTACCCTCGGGCCCTCTCGACGACCGGGTCCCTCAGGCGACCGTCGGCCAGGCGGGGGCGGCGGCACGCTCATCGTGGCGGCTCGGAGTCGTCCGCGTCGTCTGCGTCGGCGGGCCTCGTCCCGAGCGGGACCACGACCGCATCATCTCCGGCGGCGGTCCGGGCCGCGCGTCGTGGGCGCCGCGTGCATCTCGACGGTCGGCGACTCGTCCTCGACCTCGTCCTCCACCTCGTCGTACGCCACGACGGGGCCGGCGGCTCCGGCTCCTCCTCTTCGGCCTCGGTGTAGCTCGGCTCGGCCTCGACCGGCGAGGCGGCAGCCGCCATCCCGGCCGCTCCCGCAGCGGCAGCCGCCCCGGCCTCGGCGGCGGCACCGGGGGAGGTCAGCAGGGCGCCCACTCGCTCGGAGAGGCCGCGCAATCGGCCGCTGGCGGCACGGGCATCGGCGCCGGAACCCACAATTTCGGCCTCCTGGTTGGCGCTGATGCCTTGTTTGGCTGCAGTTTCCATCATCGGCGAGTTGACCTTGGCTCTCATGGCCGCGTCTGGGCCGCGTGCGCGGCCGAATATGCCACTTATACTACTTCAGATATTGCTGCGACCAGAGTCTCTTGCCGGAAGAACGTGAACGTGTTGGCAGTATCCGGCGTTCCGGTGCGTGCCTGGTTAACGCCCGCGCAAGATGATTTATCCTAGACTTTCCGCTACGACCTGATTCTCACGATCTGATTCTCGGCGCAGTATTCTCAAGGCTCAGTCCCTATGCCCAGCCTGTTTCGCTTTTTAACCGTCGTGGGTGTGATTGGTGGACTGATCTATGGCAGTATCTTCATACTTGCCAATTTCGTCAGTCCAAAGACGCGCGACATGACGATTAACGTCTCACCTGACAAGTTTCTCAAGAAATAGGCAGGGCATACAGGCCCATGCGAGCAAAAAAGTCCTCGGACATCCAGCTCACGACACTGTTTCTCGACATGCTCGCGGCTGAACAGGGCGCGGGGGACAACACCCTCGACGCCTATCGACGCGATCTTGAGGACCTGTCGAAATTCATTGCAGGTGCCAAAGCCACATTCCTCACCGTGGATACACAGACGCTGCGCGACTATCTGGCCGATCTCGATACCCGCGGCTTCAAGTCAACAAGCGTGGCACGCAGGTTGTCGTCCATGCGGCACCTGTTCCGGTTTCTCCTCAACGAGCGGATGCGCGCGGATGATCCGGCAGCAATTCTCTCAGGTCCAAAACGTGGCCGAAGCCTGCCAAAAGTGCTCTCGATTGCGGATGTCGATCGCCTGCTGACAAAGGCCAAGGATCTGACCTCCGTAGTGGAGCAGACCCCGCAACAAAGGCTGCGAGCCTTGCGTCTGGCATGTCTGCTGGAAATTCTCTACGCGACCGGGCTTCGTGTCTCCGAGCTTGTGACATTGCCGTTATCTGCGGCACGACGTGACACCCGCATGATCGTGGTGCGCGGCAAAGGCGACAAGGAACGGCTGGTCCCACTGAATGAAACCTCCAGGCAGGCAATGACCGACTATCTCGCAGCCCGAGATGCTCTTGACCGCGAGCCGAAGAAAGCCGCCACACCATCAAAATGGCTGTTTCCTTCCTTCGGCGAAAGCGGCCATTTGACCCGGCAGCATTTCGCGCGCGACCTGAAGGAGCTTGCTGCTGCCTCTAACCTCGCACCACGTCTCGTCAGCCCACATGTCCTTCGCCACGCTTTTGCAAGTCACCTCTTGCACAACGGCGCCGACTTGCGCATCGTACAGACACTGCTTGGTCACACCGATATTTCGACAACACAAATTTACACACACGTGGTGGAGGAACGATTGAAGAGCCTCGTCCGCGATCTGCACCCGCTTGCCGAAAATAGATAATGAAAAGCCAGTCATGAAATCCTATAATAAAAACCCAGCAATATAAGGATTGTTCACGCCCCGCTTGACTTGCGCCGACTTCTTGACTTGAAAGGCTCAATTGACTTGAAGAACTCAAAGAGCGGCTTCGTTTGCTCCTTACCTGAAGTGTTCTCCCAGTCCCCATGACATGCTGAACCTGATGCGCAGTTATCTCGATTTTGAAAAGTCCGTTGCAGAACTCGATTCCAAGGTCGATGAACTGCGGACACTTGCCGCAACGGGCAGCAATATCAGCGAAGAAGTCTCACGCATCGAGGAAAAGGCCGCACAGGCGCTAAGCGATCTCTATGCCAATTTGTCGCCATGGCAGAAAACGCAAGTTGCACGGCATCCGCTGCGTCCACATTGCTTCAACTATATCAAATCGCTGATCACTGAATTCACACCGCTCGCAGGGGACCGCAAGTTCGGTGACGATGAAGCCATGGTTGGCGGCTTCGGCCGTTTCCGAGGCGAAAGCATCTGCGTGATCGGGCAGGAAAAAGGTGCAACGACCGAGAGCCGGCTCAAGCACAACTTCGGCATGGCGCGGCCCGAGGGTTATCGTAAAGCAGTGCGCCTGATGGAAATGGCCGATCGCTTTGGCATTCCGGTATTGTCGTTGGTCGATACCGCTGGCGCCTATCCCGGCATCGGCGCGGAAGAGCGTGGGCAGGCGGAAGCGATTGCGCGCTCCACGGATGCCTGTCTCAATCTCGGCGTCCCCAATGTCGCGGTGATTATTGGGGAAGGCGGCTCTGGCGGCGCGATCGCAATCGCAACTGCAAATCGCGTGTTGATGCTGGAACATGCGGTCTACAGTGTGATTTCACCGGAAGGCGCGGCCTCGATTCTCTGGCGCGATGCGGCAAAGGCCCAGGAAGCTGCTACCAACCTCAAGATCACCGCACAGGACCTCGCGCGGTTTGGCGTCATCGATGCCGTCCTGAAGGAGCCTCCAGGTGGGGCGCACCGCGATCCTGATGCCATGATTAACCGGACCGGCGATGCCATCGCGCAGGCATTTAACGACATGCGCAGCCTCGACAGCACTGCGGTTCGTAACCAGCGTCGCCAGAAATTTCTCGATATTGGCCGCCGTCTCGGCTGAACAAACAGGCATCAAGCCTTCGTTCGGACACAGACGTTACGCAAAGGGTAATTCGTCGTCACCATACGGCGGCAGGGTCTGCGATCATGGCTTTTTCCAGACCTCTGTCAGGCGCTGTTATGGAAATTCACGCAGTTATTTACGCAGCGTTCACCACTCACCATGTGAAGTACAATTGCTTGTCTTGCGGCAGCTAGTCCTTAAGGATAATAATTGCTCAACCGCGATAGGGCACGGAACTTAAATAAACCGGAGTTGGGGCTTGCCCACGGCCTGCGAAATTTCCCCTTTAAGTCATCGCTCGCAAATACGTGCGCTGGCGACATCCGCTGCATTTGCGGCGGGATTGATGCTGTCCGCCTGTAACAGCGACAACCTCTCGGTCAGCACAAAAGCCACCAAGCCCGTTCCTCAAAAGTTGCTTGCCGAGATTGACGCCAAGGACATGGACAAGGGCTCACCGATTCTGGTGCGCCTGTTCAAGCAGGAAGCAGAACTCGAGATATGGAAGCAGGATCGTTCAGGACGCTACACGCTCCTCAAGACCTATCCGATTTGCCGCTGGTCCGGCGATCTTGGCCCGAAAATCAAGGAAGGTGACCGCCAGGCGCCCGAAGGCTTTTACTCGATCACACCGGCGCAGATGAACCCGGGCTCGGCCTATTATTTGTCGTTCAACATGGGTTACCCCAACGCCTTCGACAAAGCCTTGGGACGCACTGGCTCGCAACTGATGGTGCATGGCGATTGTTCGTCGCGCGGCTGTTATGCCATGACCGACGAACAGATCTCAGAAATTTATGCCCTGGGCCGCGAATCCTTTTTCGGCGGGCAGAACGCATTCCAGGTGCAGGCCTATCCGTTCCGCATGACGGCGCAGAACATGGCCAAACACCGCAATAATCCGAACATGCCCTTCTGGAAAATGATCAAGGAAGGCAACGATCATTTTGAGGCAACCGGATTGGAACCGAAGGTTGACGTTTGCGAAAAACGCTACGTCTTCAATGCCGCGAAAACTGCCAGTGCCACGCAGGATCCTTCATTTAGCCCTGCCGCAGCATGTCCCGCCTATCAAGTTCCGCAAGAGATCGCTGAAGCTGTGCAGGCCAAGCAGCGCCAGGATGAAATGAAGACAGCCGAACTGATTTCGCGCGGAACACCGGTTGCGCGACCACGCGCAGGCATTGATGGCGGCATGCATCCGGTATTCGCGTCAAAGCTACCTGAGGGACAGGTCACGACCGAGAATGACGGCACGGTCTATTCCGTCGCTTCATATCTTCCAGCCCCTGGCACCATTCCCGCACACGTCAATCCGCCGAAAGCTCCTGATATCCTACCTCAAAGCGCTGCCACATCGGAGCCAATGGCCGTATCGGTTTCCCCCCGATTGGCGACCGCCAATGCAAATGCGTCCGAGGAAAGCTTTTTCAACAAACTCTCGCGATCGGTTGGATTGAGTGATCCGGACCCGCAGCCTGCACCCATTGCGGGATCCGTGCCGGTGCCTCTGCCGAAGCCGGTATCGACGCTTCAAAAACCCAAAGCGAGCGACAAGCCGGCAGTGCAGACAAAGACTGCTGAGCCTCAGGGCGCGGCGGCGCGCGCTATTCCCATCGAGCGGTCACAGCAAACCCAGACCAAGCCGGCATTTCCCGATCCCCCGGCAATTCAGCCTCAGCAGCAACCCTCGCAGGCAATAGCCGGGTCGCAGCCATCCTTGCAGGCGAATACGTTCGATAGCCGCTGGTCGAACATCCGTTAAGCCAGGCCCTGCGCGCGAGACCTTGAAAGCGCGCTACTCAGCAGACGTACCGCACAGTCTCAAGCTCAGGCGTACCTGCCGTGGCAGTGCTTGTATTTCTTGCCCGAACCGCAGGGACAATCCTCATTGCGACCGACCTTGCCCCATGTCGCGGGATTTTGTGGATCGCGCGACGCAGGAGATGTCGGCACCAGCGAAGCACCGGCAAAGGCCATCGCGTCCTCACCCGTGTTTGGATCGAGTTTGTGAGCAGCCATTTGCGGCAACTGCAATTCCTCTTCCTGTGGCGGAACGATTTCGACGCGCACAAGCTGCGCCGTCACAGCTTCGCGCAAATGCGCAATCAGCGCCTCGAACAGATTGAAGGCTTCTGACTTGTATTCCTGCAACGGATCGCGCTGACCGTAACCCCGCAGACCGATCACCTGACGCAGATGATCGAGCATCACAAGATGCTCGCGCCAGAGGTGATCCAGCGTCTGCAGCAAAATCGATTTCTCGACATAGCGCATCACATCCGGACCGAATTGCGCTGACTTCGCCGCCATCCGCTCGTCGACATGCTGCTCAATGCGAGCCAACAGTTCTTCGTCCGCAATTCCTTCTTCTTTCGCCCACTCATCGACCGGAAGATCGAGATCGAGCACGCGCTTCAACTCTTCTCGCAGGCCAGCAACATCCCACTGTTCCGCATAGGCGTGCGCGGGAACGTGTTTTGTGACGAGATCGTCGACCAGGGCATGCCGCATGTCTGCGACTGTCTCGGCAACACTTATGTCGCGCATCAGATCGACGCGCTGTTCGAAGATAACCTTGCGCTGATCGTTCTGGACGTTGTCGAACTTCAGCAGGTTTTTTCGGATATCGAAGTTGCGCGCTTCGACTTTTTGCTGGGCTTTCTCAAGTGCCTTGTTGATCCATGGATGGATGATCGCCTCGCCCTCCTTGAGGCCAAGACGGGTCAGCATCGTATCGAGCCGGTCCGATCCGAAGATTCGCATCAGATCGTCTTCCAACGAAAGAAAGAATTTTGAACGTCCTGGATCGCCTTGGCGACCGGCACGACCGCGTAACTGGTTATCGATACGACGCAACTCATGACGCTCAGAACCAATAATGTAGAGCCCACCCGGCTTGGTGATGCTTCTGGCAGGCCTGCTGCCCTTGGCAGGCTCGACTTCAACCTGTTCTTCCGATTTCAGCACGATCTCGCGGAATCGCTCAATATCAGCCTTGATCTGCGCGATCCGCGCCTGCTTCTCCGCCTCATCGGTGATGTCGGATGTTTCCTGCGCGATACGCATCTCAAGCGAGCCGCCAAGTTTGATGTCGGTGCCGCGGCCCGCCATGTTGGTCGCAATCGTAATTGCGCCGGGCACACCGGCTTCAGCAACAATGTAGGCTTCCTGCTCATGGAAACGCGCGTTCAATACGGCAAACAACTTCGCAGGCTTGCCTGAGCGCGCGGCCGCGTACAGCTTTTCCATCGCTTTCGGGACGCCGAAGTCGATCTGCTTGTAACCATTTTTCTTCAAGTACTCAGCGAGGAGTTCGGACTTCTCAATCGATGCGGTGCCGACCAACACAGGCTGCAGCCGCGCATTGGCGCGTTCGATTTCGGCCAGAATGGCAGAATGTTTTTCGTTCGCCGTCCGGTAAACTTCATCGTCTTCATCGAGGCGTGCAATTGTCACGTTGGTTGGAATCTCGATGACCTCGAGTTTGTAAATATCGAAAAGCTCGTCCGCTTCCGTTGCCGCCGTGCCCGTCATGCCGGCGAGCTTGTCGTACATGCGGAAATAATTCTGGAAGGTGATCGAGGCGAGTGTCTGGTTTTCCGGCTGGACCGGCTGGTGCTCCTTGGCCTCCAGCGCCTGATGCAAGCCTTCCGAGTAGCGGCGGCCCGGCATCATGCGGCCAGTGAACTCGTCGATAATGACGACTTCGTCGTCACGAACAATGTAATCCTTGTCACGTGTAAACAGCGAGTGGGCGCGCAGTGCCTGATTGAGGTGGTGAACAACGGAAACGTTCTCAATATCGTAAAGTGAATCCCCTTTGAGCTGTCCGGCATCGCGCAGAAGCGTTTCGATTTTCTCCATGCCGGCTTCAGTCAACGTCACCGTGCGCTGCTTCTCATCGACCTCATAATCGGACTTGTCGAGCTTCGGGATATAGCCGTCGATGGTGTTGTAGAATTCGGATCGATCATCGAGAGGACCGGAGATGATCAATGGCGTGCGCGCCTCGTCGATCAGGATCGAAGTCAACTTCGTCAACGATGGCGAAGAAGTGTCCGCGCTGGACCATATCCTCCAGCCGATACTTCATGTTGTCGCGCAGATAGTCGAAACCGTATTCGTTATTGGTGCCGTAGGTGATGTCACAGGCATAAGCAGTCTTGCGCTCTTCGTCGTCCAGACCATGCACAATGATGCCGGTGGTCAGGCCGAGGAAGCCATAAATCTGCGCCATCCATTCGGCGTCGCGCCTGGCAAGATAATCGTTCACCGTGACGACATGCACACCCTTGCCGGCGAGAGCATTGAGGTAGACGGCCAAAGTCGCAACCAGCGTTTTGCCTTCGCCCGTTTTCATTTCAGAGATATCGCCCTCATGCAGCACCATGCCGCCGACCAGCTGCACATCGAAATGGCGCTGACCAAGGGTGCGCTTGGCAGCTTCGCGAACGGTCGCAAAAGCGGGAACAAGCAAATCATCGAGGGTTTTGCCGTCAGCAAGTTGTTTGCGGAACTCGGCAGTCCTTGCTGTCAGAGCCTCGTCGGACAGGGCTGCGACTTCGAATTCCAGCGCATTGATGGCGTCAACACGAGATTGGTACCCTTTCAGCCGGCGGTCATTGGGAGAACCGAAGAACTTGCGGGCAAGCGCGCCGAGCATGAGTTAAATCCTGTCTTGCAGTTGGGGTTGCAGCCGCAGCTTTACTCGCCGTGATGGGGAAAATCCCCAGAATTTCTTGCGAGAACAAACCCTTACAGATGAGTGTGGGAGGCAAATCCGGAATTTACCAGTCAGCCACGATATATTCATTGGCATCGCAGCCATCGATTGAAATCCGCAAAAAGAGATATGGGTGGCCCAAAGCCTTGTCAACGCGCGAACCTGTCAAGGATTTCATGATTTTGAGGAGTTTTTCGCGTTGCCAATGCGAAGTGATTGGGCGAGTGTCCGCACAATCAGGAATCGGCCGACCTTTTGACAAATAGGATATTCAATGACCATTTTTCCCGTCAGCTTGAAACCCTCAATGCGCCTTGGCTTATCTGCAGCCGCTGCGACTGGATATCTTGCCGTGGTTCTAATGACCGGGCAGCCGCTGTATGCGCAAAATGCCGGCACCATCATCGCAAAAGTGAATGGCGTGGAGATTCGTGAGAGCGAATTGGCCATCGCCGAAGAAGAGCTTGGCGCCAGTTTGCAACAGATGGATCCCGCCACCAAGCGTGAGAATCTGGTCGCCTTCCTGATCGACATGAAAATCGTCGCCAAGGCGGCGGAGGACAAGAAGATCGGCGACAGTCCCGAGTTCAAGCAAAAGCTCGCCTTTGCACGTAGCCGGCTCCTGATGGACAGCATTCTTGGCAATGAAGGTAAGGCCTCACTGACCGAGGACGCCATGAAGAAAGTCTATGAGGAAGCCACCAAGCAGGCCGGAAACGAACCGGAAGTGCATGCACGTCACATCCTCGTTCCGACCGAAGAAGAAGCGAAGGCTATTGTCGAAGACCTGAAGAAGGGCGCGGATTTCGCCGAGGTCGCCAAGACCAAATCGAAAGATCCGGGTGCGGCGGACGGTGGCGATCTTGGCTTCTTCACCAAGGAGCAAATGGTGCCGGAATTCTCGGCTGTTGCTTTCACGCTTGAACCCGGCAAGATTTCCAACCCAGTCAAATCGCAATTCGGCTGGCATGTGATCAAGGTCGAGGAGAAGCGCGACCGCAAACCGCCACCGTTCGAACAGGTCAAGCCCCAGATCGAAAGCTTCGTGGCGCGCAAGGCGCAGGCTGATTTCGTCAACAAGCTGCGCACGGAAGCCAAGATCGAGCGTATGGACAAGCCGAACGACGCGCCAGCAGCTGCGCCGGACGCAAAGCCGGATGCCGCAAAACCTGATACCAAGGCCGCGCCAGCAAAATCGCCAGCGAAAAAGTAAATAAGCCATTACTGTCATGCGGGCTTGACCTGCGCATCCATCTTATTCGATGGATTGCCAGATCAAGTCGGCAATGACGAGCAACAACATGTCCACCACAATTTCACCTCTCGCACCACCTCATGTCCCCGACATGCCGGAGATCTCCGGCGTGCGGCTGGCAGTGGCCGCGGCCGGCATTCGCTATCAAGGACGCACCGATGTGCTGCTGGCGCTGCTGGACAAAGGCACAACGGTGGCAGGTGTATTCACCAAATCGAAATGCCCTAGTGCCGCCGTGGACTGGTGCCGCGACAAGCTGAAGGGCGGTGAAGCACAGGTGCTGGTGGTGAATTCCGGCAACGCCAATGCCTTCACCGGCAAGACCGGCAAACAGGCGACAGCGTTGACGGCAGCGACTGCCGCGAAAGCCACCGGCAGCAACGCCAGCAAGGTTTTTCTCGCCTCCACGGGTGTGATCGGCGAGCCGCTCGATGCGACCAAATTCAACGGCGTGCTGGACGATCTTGCTCAAAGCGCCAAGCCCGGCGGCTGGCTTGAGGCCGCCAAAGCCATCATGACCACCGATACATTTCCGAAGGTCGCAACCGCCACGGTGAAACTCGGCAAAACAAAAGTCCGGATCAACGGCATGGCCAAAGGCGCGGGCATGATCGCACCGGATATGGCGACAATGCTGTCCTTTGTCTTCACCGATGCGCCACTCTCCGCAGGGGTTCTACAGTCGCTGCTCAAAATTGGCGTGGAAGATACCTTCAACGCCGTCACCATCGATGGCGATACATCAACATCGGACACGCTGCTGGCGTTTGCCACCGGCGCCGCAGTCGCTGAAGGTGCACCAAAAATAACCCGTGCAGGCGACCCACGGCTGAAGGCATTCGCCAAGGCCTTTCATGGGGTGCTGGCCGATCTCGCCGAACAGGTCGCGCGCGACGGCGAAGGCGCGCGCAAGCTGGTCGAGATCGTGGTTGAAGGCGCGACATCACAAAAATCCGCGCGCAAGATTGCAATGTCAATTGCGAACTCCCCGCTGGTGAAAACCGCGATTGCCGGCGAAGACGCCAACTGGGGTCGCGTGGTGATGGCCGTCGGCAAGGCCGGTGAACCAGCCAATCGCGACAAACTTTCGATTTTCTTCAACGGCATCCGCGTCGCCAGCAAAGGTGCGCGCGATCCCTCTTACAGTGAGGCTGAGGTCTCGGCGGCGATGAAGAATCCAAAAATCCAGATCAAGGTTGGCCTTGGCCTTGGCAAAGGGCGGGACCGCGTGCTGACCTGCGATCTCACCAAAGAGTATGTTGTGATCAATGGCGATTACCGCTCGTGATCAAGCTCACCCTCGTCGCCGCATGCGCATTGGTCGATGCGGATAACCGCGTGCTGATCGCGCAACGCCCTGAAGGCAAGGCGCTTGCGGGGTTATGGGAATTTCCCGGCGGCAAGATCGAGCCCGGCGAACGGCCCGAACCAGCCCTAATACGCGAACTCGCGGAAGAGCTCGGCATCACGGTGAGCGAAGCCTGCCTCTCACCGCTGACCTTTGCCAGTCATGCCTATGACGCGTTTCATCTGCTGATGCCGCTCTACATCTGCCGCCGCTGGGAAGGCACCGTCACCGCGCGCGAAGGCCAAAAACTTGCCTGGGTCCGCGCCAACAAATTGCGTGACTACCCGATGCCGCCTGCGGACATCCCGCTGATCGCGCATCTCACCGATCTGCTGCTGTGATTATTCTGTGTCGCGCGGCTTAATGGCATCGGCGAGGCGCATCTTGGCCGAACCGGGTTTCAAAGGCTGCTGCTGACTTTCATGCGGCGCCCAGCCTGACAGCCACACAATATCGAACGTGGCACGGATACGACCATCCGCATCCGCAAAACGCTCGCTGTAAATCTGCGACATTCGTAACAGTGTGGCCCGCCGCGTCGGCACACGACGCCGCTCCACAAGAATATTGGTCGCCCCCATGCGCCGCAGATCCTGCATCAACGCAAATGCATTGTCGTAGCGGGCGATGACGCGGTCCACGTCCGTTACCGGCAAGGCAAAGCCTGCACGCTGCAGCAACGCACCAAGATCGCGCAGATCGACGAACGGTGCGACGCGAGGGGAGACCCCACCTTCAATCTCCGCTTCTGCGGCGGCGAAAGCCTGCCGCAACTCCGTCAGCGTGTCACCGCCCATCATCGCGGCGAGAAACAATCCATCAGGTTTCAGCGCGCGACGCACCTGCGTCAGCACGCCTGGCAGGTCATTCACAAAATGCAACGCCAGTGCCGAAACTGCGAGATCGATGGTCTCTCGTCCCAATGCGAGCGGTTCGTTATCGGAGACCGGCAACATCACCGGCTCGAGTTGGTCAACCCGTCCTGCCAAAGCGAGGTGCAATCCGTTCCCCGGCGTACCAATGTCGGCGCCTTGCGGGAACTGGCGCAACACGGCGCCAAGCCGCTCGGCCATGTCTTGCGTCACACGATCCAGCAGAAACGCAACCGGTCCAAGACGTTCTGCACGCGCCATCCGTGTGCGCAGCAGGGCACGATCGAATAAGCGAGGTATCCCTTCAGACGTTTTGACCATAACCGTAGGTACGCCGTTCCAAAGCGGCATGACAACCCACCAATTACCTCCCCTACACTTCCATGACCGGGCTACCGCTGCGCTTGAGCGCACGCGCCAGCGAGGCTAGCTTGGGCAAGAGGGGGACTTGATGCCAGAAATCGAGACAATGCCGAGAGGCTCGTTGCACCAGCGCGTTCGTGGCGTGCTGACCGCTTGCCAAGAGGCTTTGTCCACCGTTGCGCAAATCGCCCTCGATATCGCACTACCGGCAATGTGTGTGTCCTGCCGTGAACCTGTCGCTGACGAAGGCGTCTGCGCCGCCTGCTGGGCGAAAATGTCCTTCATCGCCCCGCCATTCTGCACCCGCCTGGGCATCCCCTTTGTCTACGATCCCGGGCCCGGTCTATTATCGATGGAGGCCATCGCAAATCCTCCCGCATATCAACGCGCCCGGGCAGCGGTGCGTTACGACGACGTGGCGCGAAGCATGGTCCATGCATTGAAATATCAGGACCGGACCGATCTCGCACCGGCCATGGGGCGCTGGATGGCACGAGCCGGTCACGAACTCCTCAACGAGTCCGATATGCTGATTCCCGTGCCTCTGCATTGGCGGCGCGCGTGGAGCCGCCGCTACAACCAGTCCGGCGCACTTGCCCGTGCCATCGAGAAACAGACCAAGGTGCCGGTGGTGGGTGATGCGCTACAACGGGTACGACCGACCGCGCAGCAAATAGGGCTTTCCAAATCGGAGCGGGCCCTCAATGTGCAAGGCGCGTTCAAGGTTCATCCAGAGAAAAAAGCCTCCGTGCAGGGCCGACGCATCGTGTTGATCGATGATGTTTTGACATCTGGTGCAACAGTAGATGCCTGTGCCCGCGCCCTGTTGCGTGCAAAGGCTGCTTCTGTGGATGTGCTGGTGTTTTCTCGGGTTGTGGACACCCTGAAAACCCCCATATAATTGTCATTGAATAGTTGTCATGGAAAAACCGGGGCCCATGATGTCCGCGATTGTTGAAATCTATACCAGGCCGGGCTGCGGCTACTGTAGCGCGGCCAAATCTCTGTTATCGCGCAAGAGCGCCATGTTCAGGGAGTTCGATGTTTCGATCGACCCGCAAAAGCGCGCCGAGATGTTGGAGCGCTCTGCTGGCGGCGCCACGTTCCCGCAAATCTTTATCGATCAAATTCACATAGGCGGCTGTGACGATCTTTATGCGCTGGATCGGGAAGGCAAGCTCGATGGCTTGCTCGTAAAACAGACACCAAATCAGGAAGCGTCTTCATGACAACCGATGCCGGAAGCGGAACTCCCTTTACTGCGGCCATGGTCCAGCTGCGCACTGGCCTGTTGCCGGATGCCAGCCTCACGCAAGCCATAAGCCTTATTCGCGAAGCCAAGGACAAGGGCGCGGACTATGTGCTGACACCGGAAGTCAGCAACATCATGCAGGAAAATCGCAAAGCGCTGTTCGACCTGCTGGCAAGCGAGGAGGACGATCTTTCGCTGAAAGCTTATCGCGAGCTTGCGCGCGAGCTAAAAATTTATCTCCATGTTGGATCGCTTGCGTTGCGGGCAACACCAGAGCGCGCCGTCAACCGCTCATTCCTGATCGCCCCGGATGGCAGCATTCTGGCGAGCTATGACAAAATCCATATGTTCGACATCAGCCTCGACAACAATGAGACTTATCGGGAGTCGGCCAATTACCAGCCCGGCGAAACCGCAGTGATTTCGGATCTGCCGTGGGGCCGCATTGGCTTGACCATTTGCTACGATGTTCGCTTCCCCGCGCTCTATCGCGCACTCGCGGAAGCTGGTGCATCGTTCATCACGGTGCCCGCCGCGTTTACGAAGCGTACCGGCGAAGCGCATTGGCACACGTTGTTGCGCGCCCGCGCCATCGAAAACGGCTGCTATATTTTCGCTGCCGCTCAGGGAGGATTGCACGAGAACAAGCGCGAGACATTCGGTCATTCGCTCATTATCGATCCCTGGGGTGAAATTCTTGCCGAAGGCGGCACAGAACCCGGCGTGATTTTGGCGAAGATCGATCCGGCAAGGGTTGAAACCGTTCGCAAGAATATTCCGTCATTGCAGCATGGGCGCCGCTTCGGCATTGCCGATCCCAAGGCCGGACCTGACCATCTGCACCTGGTGCGAGGGACTGCATGATCCGCTATGCACTCCTCTGCAAATGCGGCCATGCGTTCGAAAGCTGGTTTCAAAGTTCGTCGGCCTATGAGAGCCAGCATAAGCGCAAACTGGTCACCTGCCCTGTCTGCAATTTAACCAAGGTCGAAAAGGCGATCATGGCGCCCAGAATCGTATCCAAGGTCAAAGCAAGTGCGGCCACGCCGCCTGTTCCCCAACCCACGGAAAATAACCCGGCCACGACACCGCTGGTGATGGCGCCGCAAGAGCGCGAGCTTTTGACCAAGCTGAAGGAATTGCGCGATCACGTCACCAAGAACGCCGATAATGTGGGCAAGCAATTTCCCAATGAAGCGCGCAAGATGCATTATGGTGACAGCGAGCATCGCGCGATCTATGGCGAAGCGACACCCGATGAAACACACGCACTGATCGAGGAAGGCATCGACGTGTTGCCACTTCCGGTCCTGCCGGAAGATCGTAACTAATTCTAGAACGCGATCAGCCCCGCAACGCCAACCAGAATCAACGCAATGCCGCTGATTTCCCGCAGCGATAATGTCTGCTTCATCGAATAGTAAGCCACGCCCTGCGCAAATAACACCTCAATGAGCGCCAGCGTCCGCACATTCGCAGCCGCAGTGAGCGCGAAGGCCAGAAACCAGAACAACGAGGCAAACGCACCCAGAAAGCCTGCAAGCATCGACGGCTTCCATTGGCGAAAAATTGCGCTCATCGTTCCAGGTGAACGGACGATCAGCCAGCCAGACAGAACAATGGTCTGCATTGTTAGCGTCGCGGTCAGGGTCAGGCTTGCCGCCGTCAGGAAGCTCACGCCTGTCACCTGCAGGATGGCACCACGATAGCCCACTGCGGACAGTGCGAAGAAGGCTGCCGCGAGTAGGCCCAGCAATGTTGGCTTCAGGTTGCCAAATCCCTTCATGCCGCCCGGCCGCAGCGCCGTGACGATCACGCCAATGGTCGCTACCAGAATTGCAGTCACTTTCAGCGCGGTGAGATTGTCCGCGAGAAAAACAAAGCCAAACAAGGCAGTCTGAATAGCCTCTGTTTTCAGATACGCGGTCGTGACCACAAACGAGCGTTCATTCATCGCGGCCAACATCAGTGCCGTCCCAATGATCTGCGCCATGCCACCAACCACCAGCCATGGCCAGAATCCGGCCTCCGGCCATACCAGCCGATCACCCGTAGCAATGAGAAGTGCGCCGAGAAACATCATCGAAAACGGCAACCCGAACAGAAAGCGGATGTGGGTCGCGCCGAGAGTACCGAGTGAAGCAGTCAATCCGCGCTGCATGGCATTGCGCAAGACTTGCCCGGCAGCACCAATCAGGGTGAAGGGGATCCAGAGCCAAAGAATGTGGGTCATGATGAAGGTTATGATGGCAAAAGAACTATGATCAAATCGCTGCTTCTGCGACCACCATGTAGTTCACATCCATGTCCGATGACAAACTCCAGCGATCTGCCAGCGGATTATAAACGACGCCTGCCTGATCGGTGATGATGAGCTTGTTGCGTTCGAGATGATGCGCAATTTCGGTAGGTGTCACGAACTTGTCCCATTGATGGGTACCGCGCGGCAACCAGCGCAGGACATATTCAGCCCCAACAATTGCGAACGCGAAACTCTTCCAGTTGCGGTTGATGGTCGAGACCGTCATCAGCCCCGCCGGCTTGAGCAGCGCGGCACACCGATCGAGAAACAGGCCAACATTGGCGACGTGCTCAACCACTTCCATGGCCAGCACAATATCGAAGCGCTCGCGTGGATCCATATCCTCGATCGCGGTGCAGCGATAGTCGATCAGCACATGAGCCTTGTCGGCATGCAGCTTCGCAACAGCGATGTTGGTGGCGGAGGCATCGACACCAACCACCTCTGCGCCAAGCCGTGTTAGCGGTTCGCACAACAGCCCGGCACCACACCCGATATCGAGAATGCGCAGGCCCGAGAGACAACTTAAGCTTTTGGGGTTGCGATCAAACTTGCGGCACACCGCGTCGCGAATATAGGCCAGCCGCAGCGGATTGATCCGGTGCAACGGCGCCATTTTGCCCTTCGGGTCCCACCACTGTTCGGAAAGCTGGGAAAAACGCGCGACTTCACCAGCATCGACGGTTGAACCTGTGGGAGAGGAAGAATTCATGCTGAATTTCATTTCATGTCATTTGTAGCAGCTGATTTATAGCAGCGTACCATCATGGTACCTTCAGAATTCCGCTGACGTCACGGGGCAATTGGCTCCCTCTGCATTGGCCACCTATGGACGATTCGCAATCGTGGCGATGTCCATCGCCACAGTCCAGGGCCGGACCTCAGAAAACCATCCAAAAAACCGTCCCAGCAAACCGTGTTGCTTGCTCCCGCTCTCATGGGTATGTATAGCCGCCTTTTCGAGGCTGCGCTGCCGTTTTGCGGGGCTTCGAATATTTTAACAAAAATAGACATAATCAGGATCGCGCCGTTCGCCATGGGCCGCCTTGTGATGAAATTCGGCGGCACGTCCGTCGCGAATATAGAGCGCATTCACAACGTCGCACGTCATGTGAAGCGTGAGGTCGATGCTGGCCACGACGTCGCCGTGGTGGTGTCTGCCATGTCGGGCAAAACCAACGAACTGGTGAATTGGGCCAGTGAAATTTCTGCGCTGCATGACGCGCGCGAATATGATGCTGTTGTCGCATCAGGGGAACAGATCACATCCGGCCTGCTTGCAATCGCCTTGCTATCGCTCGGCATCCAGGCCCGCTCCTGGCAAGGCTGGCAAATTCCGATTGTGACCAGTGACGCACATGCATCTGCCCGCATTCTCGGCATCGATGGGACCAGGCTGATCAGCCGGTTCAAGGAGCGTAAGGAGGTGGCGGTCATTGCCGGCTTCCAGGGCATTCATGAGCAGACCAGCCGGATCACGACACTTGGGCGCGGCGGCTCCGATACATCTGCGGTCGCGATTGCCGCAGCCATCAATGCTGACCGCTGCGATATCTATACCGATGTGGATGGCGTCTACACCACCGATCCGCGAGTTGTGCCGAAGGCGCGCCGGCTCAACAAGATCGCGTTCGAGGAAATGCTGGAGCTGGCCTCGCAGGGCGCGAAGGTTCTGCAAGTGCGCTCCGTCGAACTCGGCATGGTGCACAATGTACGGGTATTTGTACGTTCCAGTTTCGACAAACCGGAAGATATCGATCCCCGAAGCAACACGCCGCCGGGAACGCTGATTTGCAGCGAGGAGGAAATCATGGAAAGCCAAGTCGTCACCGGCATCGCCTTTTCAAAGGATGAAGCCCAGATTTCCGTGCGCCATATTCAGGACAAACCCGGTGTCGCCGCCGCAATCTTTGGGCCACTGGCGGATGCCAGCATCAACGTCGATATGATCGTGCAGAACGTCTCCGAGGACGGTAAAACCACTGACCTCACCTTTACCGTGCCGGCATCCGATTACGCTCGCGCCAAGGACACCATTACCAAGGCCAAAGACAAGATCGGCTACAAAGCGATGGACAGCGCGGTCGACGTTGCCAAGGTGTCGGTGATCGGCATCGGCATGCGCAGTCACGCGGGTGTTGCAGCACAGGCCTTCAAAGCCCTTTCGGAGCGCAACATCAACATCCGCGCTATCACCACATCCGAGATCAAGTTTTCGTTGCTGATCGACGCCGCCTATACCGAATTAGCGGTACGTACTCTCCACACCCTTTACGGGCTGGATGAAGCCTGAAAATGTGAGAGTGCGCTCACAAACCGGGAACCGGTTTTGCGCTCCAAATTTCCGATCATGCGCCAAATGATTGTAAGTATGCATGATCTTCTGCCCACACCGTCACACTTTGGCGAATCAGGCTCTCACAGGCAAAATCTGAGGCGCTAAGTGGCATCTCAAATCAATGCATCGCACAACGCGAAACCTTGCCAACTTGAGCCAATTCCACTGGGTTTTCTTTGAGCTTGGCAGTTTTTTGGCAAGTGTTTTGCTTGGCAAAGCGCGGTTCAATTCGATATAGCCTCAGGAGGGACAATCGTGGCACCGGCCTGGGTTTGAATCATCAATTTTGTTCAATTCCAAAACATATTGAAGTCACGATTTATAAAGTTGTTATTTCTTTGAGTGAATGGAATTCTGCCGCAGTTTCAAAATGGGCTGCGCTGAAGATGTAAGCGAGGATACCAACGAATGCGGAGCGCGCTGGGAGGCCCCCGCGTCTTGTTGAGACGGCTCCGCGAAGTGATGGCCGAACAGGTCAGCGCTCAGGAGAAGCTCGATAAGATCGTGGTACTGATCGCTGCCAATATGGTGGCGGAGGTCTGCTCGACCTATGTGCTGCGCGTTGATAATACACTCGAACTCTACGCCACCGAAGGGCTGAATCGAAGTGCGGTCCACCAGACCGTGCTGAGCGCGCATGAGGGCCTTGTGGGTCTGGTCGCCAGCGAAGCGACCCCGCTCAATCTTTCGGACGCCCAAGCCCATCCCGCATTCTCCTATCGCCCGGAAACCGGCGAAGAAATCTACCACTCGTTCCTCGGCGTGCCGATCCTGCGTGCCGGAAATACGCTGGGCGTGCTGGTCGTCCAAAATCGCGCGCGCCGCACTTACGTTGAAGAAGAGGTCGAGGCGTTACAGACCACCGCGATGGTGGTGGCCGAGATGATCGCTTCTGGCGAATTGTCCTCGCTGGCAAAACCCGGTGCAGAGCCCGCCGCGCGTCACTCATTGCACAAGGTCGGCGCTATCTTGTCGGACGGCATCGCGCTCGGTCATGTGGTTCTGCATGAACCCCGCGTCGTCATCACCAATTACATCGCCGAAGACGTCCCGCGTGAAATCAAACGGCTGGAGGCGTCCCTTGGCAAGCTGCGCGCCGATCTCGACCGCATGCTTGAACGCGGCGACGTCGCCGAGGGTGGCGAGCATCGCGATGTGCTTGAAGCCTATCGCATGTTCGCCAACGACCATGGATGGTCGCACCGGCTGCACGAGGCCGTCGCAACCGGTCTCACCGCTGAAGCTGCAGTGGAGCGTGTGCAGTCCGATACCCGCGCTCGCATGCTGCGTTCAACCGATCCATATTTGCGGGACCGGCTGCATGACCTTGAGGATCTCGGTCATCGCCTGATGCGGCAGCTGGTCGGTCAGGATCACGCACCTTCACACGAGCAATTGCCTGACAATGCTATCCTGATCGCCCGCTCGATGGGCCCGGCGGCGTTGCTCGACTATGATCGCACGCGGCTACGCGAACTCGTTCTCGAAGAGGGCACCGCAAACTCCCACGTTTCGATCGTGGCGCGGGCGCTTGGTATTCCTGCGGTGGGCGAAGTTCCCAATGCACCCGGCATCGCCGATCCAGGCGACGCGATCATCGTCGATGGCACCTCGGGCTCAATCTACATTCGCCCGTCGAACGAAATTCAGTCCGCTTATGCCGAACGCGTTCGATTCCGCGCACGCCGCCAGGAACAATATCACGAACTGCGCAACAAACCCTGCGTGACCAAGGATGGTCAACCTGTTGAATTGATGATCAATGCCGGCCTTGTTATTGATCTGCCGCACATCGACGATACCGGCTCGTCAGGTATCGGCCTGTTTCGTACCGAATTGCAATTCATGGTTGGCCACAGCCTGCCTCGAACCAGCGAACAGCTCTCGCTCTATCGCACCGTGCTGGATGCAGCCGGCTCCAAGCCGGTGACCTTTCGCACGCTGGATATCGGAGGCGACAAAGCGCTGCCGTACATGGAAACCATCGTCGAGGAAAATCCAGCGCTCGGCTGGCGCGCCATTCGCCTCGGCCTCGACCGGCCCGGCCTGTTGCGCGGGCAGATTCGCGCACTGCTGCGAGCAGCCAGTGGCCGCTCACTGCGCATCATGTTCCCAATGATCTCAGCGGTCCACGAATTCGATGAAGCCAAGCTCATCGTCGAACGTGAACTGACTTACCTGCGTCAGCACGGACATGCGCTGCCGGAGCGTGTTGATGTCGGCACCATGGTCGAGGTACCTGCCCTGCTCTATCAACTCGATGAATTGCTGGAGCGTGTGGATTTCGTCTCGGTGGGATCGAACGATCTGTTCCAATTCCTGTTCGCCGTCGATCGGGGCAACTCCAAGGTCACCGATCGCTTCGATACACTGTCCGCGCCAATTCTGCGGGCGCTACGCGATATCGTGTGCAAGGCAAATGCTGCGAAGAAATCCGCCTCGCTATGCGGGGAAATGGCCTCACAACCCCTGGGCGCATTAACTCTGGTCGCGCTGGGGTATCGTTCACTCTCGCTGTCCGCGACCGCACTTGGACCGGTGAAAGCTTTGATTCTTGATTTAGATGCCAAAAAGGCAGAAGCGATGATCACGCCGCTTCTGGATGCACCGGCTGGCAGTGTTTCAATCCGCGAGAGACTGGTTGAATTCGCTGGAGCGGAAGGACTTTCGTTGTAGCGATGCTCTTTGCGATTTGCCGCGTATAGCCAGGCATCACGTGCAAAATGCAGCATCCTTTTGATATGATTTCCGAGATATCCCATGTTACCCGAAGCCAAACTTGACATTCTCCTGGCACGCCACGCGGCCCTGGAAGCTGAGCTGCTGGGTCAGGTGAATTCCGAGACTTATGTGCGCATTACACGCGAGCTCAGCGAATTGACACCGGTTGTCGATGCAGTGAAAGCTTATCGCGCGGCGAGCGCAGAAATATCCGATATAGACACCATTATCGCCGATCCCGCCACCGACCCCGACATGCGGGCCATGGCTGAAAGCGAACGGCCCGCCCTGGACGTGCGCCGCACCGAACTTGCCCAGAACATCCGCGTCGCCCTTTTGCCGAAAGATGCGATGGATGAGCGCAATGTGATGCTGGAAATTCGCGCTGGCACTGGTGGCGATGAAGCCGCACTGTTCGCCGGAGACCTGTTTCGCATGTATGAACGCTTCGCAGCACTTCAGGGCTGGAAGGTCGACATGATCTCGGCCAGCGATGGCCCCATGGGCGGCTACAAGGAAATCATCGCCGAGGTGCAGGGCCGCGGCGCATTCGCAAGGCTGAAATTCGAATCCGGCGTGCATCGCGTGCAGCGCGTTCCCGATACCGAAACGCAGGGCCGCATTCACACCTCAGCAGCGACAGTGGCGGTGTTGCCGGAAGCCGAGGAGGTCGATGTCGCCATCAAGAACGACGATCTGCGGATCGAAACCATGCGCGCGCAAGGCGCGGGCGGCCAACACGTCAACAAGACGGAATCCGCGATCCGCATCACCCACATTCCGACCGGCATCGTCGTTATGATGCAGGATAGTCGCTCGCAGCACAAAAACCGCGCCAGCGCCATGAACATCCTGCGCTCACGCATTTACGATGCCGAGCGGCAGCGCCTCAACTCCGAACGCTCCGCCGAGCGCAAAGGCCAGGTCGGGTCCGGCGACCGCTCCGAGCGCATCCGGACCTATAATTTTCCGCAAGGCCGCGTTACAGACCATCGCATCAATCTCACGCTCTATAAGTTACCGCAGGTGATTGCAGGTGACAGCCTGAACGAACTGATCGACGCGCTGACAACAGAGCATCAGGCCGCACAACTTGCGTCCGAAGGTGCAACGGCGTGAGCGTCGATAATCCGTTCACAGGGCAAAGCGTCGAGACCGCCCGCCGCATCCTGAGCACTCAACTTCAAGCCAACGAAAATCCATCTCCTGACCTCGATGCCCGCCTTTTGATCGGAGCAGTGCTCGACCTTGACCACACCGGACTCGTGATATCTGCCAGCCGCGTGCTGACATCCAAGGAGGCCCAGATTGTCGAGGCATACGCGCAACGGCGCAAAGCCGGTGAGCCGGTGGCGCGCATTCTCGGCGAAAAGGAATTTTGGGGTCTGACATTTCGCCTGTCGGCCGCAACATTGGTGCCGCGTCCCGACACCGAGACGGTGGTTGAGGCGGCACTCGAATGGCTCCGCGCATCTGGCAACATGGCTCACTCCATCCGCATTGCCGATATCGGCACTGGCTCAGGAGCCATACTGCTGGCGTTGTTGTCGGAACTGCCCCAAGCCATCGGCATTGGCACCGACATCAGCGGGGAGGCGCTCACGACTGCCGCCCTGAACGCGCAGACGCTTGGTTTTGCGAAGCGGACAACATTCGTCCGGTGCGATTACGCGGCAGCACTGTCCGGCGCATTCAATCTCATTGTGTCAAATCCGCCCTATATCCGCTCAGATGAGATCGGCGGTCTTGAAACCGAAGTTCGCGACCACGACCCACATCAGGCGCTGGATGGCGGGCCGGACGGGCTCATGGCCTACCGGGTGATTGCGCGCCAGGCAGCCCGCCTGCTGGTCCCTGGCGGGGCCCTGATTGTCGAGGTCGGGCACGATCAGGATGCCGCTACCGGGAACATTATGACCGGTGCCGGGTTTATTCTTTCTAGCCCGGCGAAAGCCGATCTGGCGGGCATTTCCCGCGTCGTCACAGGGCAGAAAACGGCATTTTGAGGCCATTCACAGGGTAAAAACCATTTCATAAACCGCAGAAAAAACCACTTGGAATATTGCCCCGGAGCGACTACGTTTCAGCCATAGCATCGGTTTAGGGAATGGCCCCGTCAGGGAGACGGGTGAAAGCCAGAGATCTCGAAAGAGAACCTCTCGAAAGAGATCCCACCGAGTGAAAGGTTCCAATCAAAGGCCGGTTACATTGAGCGCGATAGCTTGAGAGAGCTGCGCAGCTTGAAAACCGCAAAGTACGAAAGCCTGATTTTGCGCCCAAACATTCACTTGCACGTTTACTTGCGAACATTTTTGCTTGTCCAGGCAAGCTGACTTTGATCCGGCCCAATGCAACTTGCCAATGCAACTTACCAAGGCAATTGCTACGGCCTTTTGGGGAACGCGTCTGTTGAGCGCGACATATTGCAAACTCGAACTGAACCCGGACGGCATTGCGCCTCGCCTCATCGCGGTGTGCCATGCTTCCCGCACATCCGCCATCACCACCACGAATTGGTAAAAGGCACGACATGAGAAACGGTCCGAATAACAACAACAATAACAACAAGCGTATGCGCAGCCGGAACACAAATAATAATCACAACAACAATAACAATAACCGGCGCAACCAGAACCCCATGACACGGGTGTTTGAATCCAATGGGCCCGATATCAAGATACGCGGCACTGCCTCTCATATTGCCGAGAAATATGTCCAGCTCGCACGTGATGCCCGAACCTCCAGCGACCCGGTCGCCGCCGAGAATTACTATCAGCATGCCGAGCACTATTTTCGCCTGATCGCAGCAGCTCAGGAGCAGTTCCGGCAGAACCAGCCGCAACCGCGTTTCGAGACCGAAGCGCAGACGGAGGGTTCCGAGGATAACGAGGGCGAAAACTTCTCAAGCTTCGGGGCGGAACCCGGTTTTGCGCCGTCCTCGCTGCCACAACCTCAGCCGCAGTTTGCGCCACGCGAGTCCCAGCCTTACCAGCCACGCGAGCAACATCGCGAACAGCCCCCGCACCGCGACCGCGACCGCGATCACCGATCCCAGCCACAACCCATGGATGGCAATGTTGACCGGCTGCCGTCGTTCATTACGGGTGGCGCAGCAGGTGGCGCGCAGTCGCAACCCAATAGCCCCAATGGCCAGCCCAATAGCAGTGGCTTGGAGGTAAACGGCAATCCAGGTGGGGGTGAGCGTTTTGGCCACCGCCGCCGCCGCAGGCCGCATGCTCCACGCCCTGAGGGACAGACGTCACCTTCGCAGGGCGAAGATTTTGGGCAGGGCGATTGATCGCCTTCCTATTCCTGCACTTTCAATCGCCACAGAATTCATCACAGGCCTAGCCTTCGTGAGGTCAGCCTATGATGGCTTTGTCGTCCCGTCTCGTAGGTGATGGAATAAGCACCGGAGGCATTGCAGGGATGAGCCGCGTTCGCTCGCGGTGCGCCGGAATTGCACGATAGACCTGTTTTGAAGCTTCCACGATATGCACGCCCGCGAAGGGCGAGGAGATCGCGGAGCCGATGCGCTCCCAGGCCATCGCCGAGCGCAAAAACCATCCGCTTGTGATCGGCGGCACGAACAGAGCCTCTCCCCATGTCGTCGGCGTGAACCATGTCTGCCGCAACAACTGGGTAATCTGGGACCGCGAATAAGGACGTCCGTGACCGAATGGTGTGCTGTCAGTGCGCGTCCAAACCCCACGGCGATTGGGAATGACTGCCATCATACGCCCCGACGGGGCGAGCACACGCCAGACCTCCCGCAACAATCCTTCTGGATCGTCCGACATCTCCAGCGCATGAACCAGCAGCACGCGATCAACTGACGCATCGGCGAGCGGCATCGTGAATTCATCGATAAGGGTTGCCAGCGTCGGCCGCGCCGTCGGCCACTTCAACACACCTTGTGCGGCTGGCATGAACGCCAGACAGCGTTCCGAATCCTCGCGGAACAAACCGAGGTATGGTGTCGGATAGCCGAGGCCGAGCACGCGCATGCCTTGCGCATGAGGCCACGCGGTTCGAATGCCGCGATTGATCAGCCGCCGCGCCACGATGCCGAGACGCTGCGAATAAAAATTGCGAAGATCGATGACGTCGATTGTCATGCCCCAATCCTAGCACGTCAGCATCGATCCCACAGCCGAGACGAGCCCGCGAAATGCGATTGAATGTTAGGTTTAACTGTCATGTCCGGTCTGTTATCTTGTTTCACTGTCATGTCCGGTCTGTTATTGTGTCCGCCAGATTGAGCCAACGGAGACACCATGACTGCCGAGATTCGCCTTTTCCCGTGCCTTTCCGATAATTTCGGCTATCTCATCCACGATCCGTTGACCAAGGCGACCGCCGCGATCGACGCTCCCGAGGCTGGACCTATCGTCAAGGCGCTGCAGCGTGAAGGCTGGACGCTGACCGATATCCTTGTCACTCACCATCATGCCGATCATGTGGGCGGCATCGCGGAACTCAAAGACAAATACAGCTGCCGTGTGGTTGCCCCCTTCGATAAGGGCGCGGCAATCCCCATGGTCGACGAGCGCGTCAAGAACGGCAGCACGGTGAAGGTCGGCAACTTGACCGCACGCGTGCTTGAAACGCCGGGACACACACTCGATCATATCAGCTATGTTTTCGACAGCGAACGAGCCTTGTTCTCCGCAGACACATTGTTTTCCATTGGCTGCGGGCGCGTGTTTGAGGGCACCTATCCGATGATGTGGGATTTGCTTTTGAAATTGCGCGCATTGCCGGATGATACAAAGATCTATTGCGGCCACGAATACACTGCAGCCAATATCAAGTTCGCACTCACCGTTGAGCCCAACAACCCGGATCTCAAGGCGCGCGCCGAGGAGGTTGCCCGGTTGCGGGCGGCGAACAAGCCCACCATCCCCACTTTGATTGGCGACGAAAAGAAAGCCAACGTGTTTCTCCGCGCCGATGTTCCCGCCGTGGCGCAAGCTGTTGGTCTCCCCGGCAAGAGTGCGGCGGAAGTTTTCGGTGAGCTGCGCGAGCGCAAGAACAAAGCTTGATGGAGCAAGGCTTAAGGACCAAGGCTTAAGGACAGAGTGCACGCTTGACGACTAAGCGCCATGGTTTCTTAAGCACCACCTTTTCCAAAGGCGCCACGTTTTCCGAAGACCATATCTTTCGCTGCAATGAAACCGCCACCGGCAATCAGCGCGGCAGCGATCATGAGAGTTGCAGTTGGTTTGGCAAAACCCGCAGCGATCAAAAGTGCAGTCGAGAGCAGCGGCGTCACATAGGATGCGGCACCCAGCACGCGGATGTCACCGCGCTTCATGCCAATATCCCACGTAAAAAACGCGATCCCCACCGGTCCGACACCGAGTGCGGCAATGGCAAGCCATTGCTGCGGCGTTTCGGGCCAGACAGTGACTTCCATACCCGCATGAACAATCGCCGCCAACGCCGCCGTCAAAAGGCAAAAGCCCGCGACGGTGTCGGTCGGCACCGAGGCCAGCTTGCGTGACATCACAGAATAACCGGCCCAAACGAAAGCTGCGACAAACGCCGCAATAAACCCTGGCAGATCGGCTGGATTGAACTGGGATCCGTTGCCGGCGAACAGCAAAACTGTTCCCATGAAACCAAGCATCGCCCCAATCATGTGATGTGGCGCCAATCGTTCGCCTGGCAACAATGAGGACAACAGAACGATCAGAAGCGGCCAGAGATAATTTAAAAGTCCTGCTTCAGCCGGGGGCGCAAGCCGCAGGGCCACGAAATACAGCGCGTGATAGCCGAACAGTCCGCCGATACCCACGCACCATACCAGCAATGGTTGCCGCAATGCGCGAACCGCTTGGGGACGAAAAAGCCATGTCAACGGCCCAATGCACGCACCAATGGCAAACGTCATCGCGGCTAATTGAAACGGTGGAATACGGCCTGTTGCAACAGTCAGTGTCGCAAGCGACGACCACATCACAATCGCTGTGAGACCAATCAGTGTGGCGGTTAACGGCGTCATCGCAATTCAATGATCCTCAATCGCGATAACGCATATCATAATGCCCGCGCAAGACACGCACAGAATGATCCTGATCCATCAATGCAGATACTGCCCGCCATTGATGGTCATTGTCGAGCCGGTGACGAACCCTGAATCATCAGACGCAAGAAAAACCACCGCGCGCGCAATCTCTTCCGGTTCACCGAGACGATTGACTGGAATCAACGGCAGCACGCTTTTTTCCAGCACGTCTTTCGGCACGGCTTGCACCATTTCGGTATTGATATAGCCTGGGCAGATTGCATTCACGGTGATGCCTGAACGCGCATTTTCAAGTGCGAGCGCTTTGGTGAAACCAATATCACCGGCTTTCGCCGCGGAATAGTTCACCTGCCCGAACTGCCCCTTCTGACCGTTGACTGAGGAAATATTGATGATGCGCCCGAACTTACGCGCGCGCATTCCCTCGATGACCTGCCGCGTCATGTTGAACAGCGACCCGAGATTGGTATTCAAAACGGCATTCCACTGATCGGGGGTCATTTTATGGAAAGGTACGTCACGGGTAATGCCGGCGTTGTTGACGAGAATTTCGACCGGTCCCACCTCGGTCTCAACTGTCTTGATGCCGTCTGCACATGCATCGAATGACACGACATCCCATTTGTAGACCGGGATGCCCGTCTTACTCTTGAACTTCGCGGCAGCTTCATCGTTGGCGGCATAACTCGCTGCAACTTTGTAACCCGCTGCCTGCAGCGCTTCGCTGATTGCAGCACCGATACCCCGCGTTCCGCCTGTCACCAATGCCACGCGCGCCATCTCGGATCTCCTCCTGCCCACTGGAGAGTCTCTTCGGAGCTGAGTATTCCGGCCATTTGCAAAAGCCGCAAGACAAAATACCCGGTAAGCGTGCGTTTCACCAAAATGAAATCAGTTTTGCCATAGCGAACATGCTGGCGAAAAATTCGCAAAAAATTACAGGAGTTTGTTACGGCAAAGCGAAATTACTTTCGCCCGTAAACAGTCTGACCAACCGCATCGGCATCAGCCGATCAGCGTTCAACGCACAACGCGATGCCCATGCCGCCGCCAATACATAATGTGGCGAGGCCTTTCTTCGAATCGCGCTTTTGCATTTCGTGCAGCAACGTCACCAATACGCGAGCGCCGGACGCTCCGATTGGATGACCGATCGCAATCGCGCCACCATTGACGTTGACCTTGGCCGGATCCCAGCCGATCTCTTTGTTGACTGCGGAGGCCTGCGCAGCGAAAGCCTCGTTGGCCTCGATCAGATCGAGATCGCCAGGCTTCCAGCCGGCCTTTTTGAGCGCGGCCCGCGATGCTGGAATGGGCCCCGTGCCCATGATCGAGGGATCGACGCCAGCCTGCGCCCACGACACGATCCGCGCCAGCGGAGTCTTGCCTTCCTTGGCAGCCTGCTTGGCGCTCATCAACACGAGCGCCGCTGCGCCATCGTTGATGCCCGATGCATTACCGGCTGTGACAGTGCCTTCCTTCTCGAACGCAGGCCTGAGCTTGGCCATCGCATCCATCGATGAACCGTGGCGCGGCCCCTCGTCAGTATCGACCACAATGTCGCCCTTACGTGTTTTCACCGTAAAGGGGACGATCTCGTCCTTGAACTTTCCAGCCTTTTGCGCGGCTTCTGCCTTTTGTTGCGAATGGACGGCAAATTCATCCTGCTGCTGACGGGTGATCTGGAATTGGCGCGCGACGTTCTCAGCCGTGTTGCCCATGTGATAGCCATTGAAGGCATCCCACAGGCCATCCTTGATCATGGTATCGACGAAATCGAGCGGGCCCATTTTCACGCCCCCGCGCAGATGCTGCGCATGGGGGGCCATGCTCATGGATTCCTGACCGCCGACGACGACAATCTCCGAGTCCCCGTTCTTGAGCGCCTGATAGCCGAGCGCCACGGTGCGCAAGCCAGAACCGCAGAGCTGGTTGATGCCCCAAGCCGGACTTTCCACCGGGATACCGGCCTTCACCGCTGCCTGACGGGCAGGATTCTGCCCCTGAGCAGCGGTTAGAATTTGCCCCATAATAATTTCCGAAACCCGTGCCGGCTCCATACCGGCGCGCTCCAACGCAGCTTTAATGGCGACAGCGCCAAG
The DNA here is from genome assembly GCA_963811795.1 of uncultured Alphaproteobacteria bacterium. Classification (GTDB taxonomy): domain Bacteria; phylum Pseudomonadota; class Alphaproteobacteria; order Rhizobiales; family Xanthobacteraceae; genus Afipia. Next base: position 86,924 of record CAWESR010000007.1, on the reverse strand, counting down.
TTCATGTGCCGGTGTGTTCGCAAAGGCGCCATTAAAGGCGCCCACGGCGGTGCGGGCCGCGCTGACGATCACGACATCGTCGGTCATGGATATCTCTCCTGGGCTTGAGGTGCGAGGTGGCCGTCAACGGGCGGCTATGTCTGAATTCTATCCTGTTAAGCCAGCGCTTGAGAGTCAATGCGCCTCTTCGGCGAGGCTCCCGACGTAGAATCCCTCCCCCCATTAACCGTGCCGCACAAAACGGTAGCCGTACCCGCCTGAAAGTGCTTAGTTTATTGCAATTCGTTGATTGCACTGCCCCCGGCTTTAGCCGGACGGTTCCATTACTCATTTGTTTGTGTGGGAAGCCATGGCGAAATCCGATCAGCCTATCACCATCAAAAAGTACGCCAACCGACGACTCTACAATACTGGCACGAGCACTTACGTCACCCTCGAAGATCTCGCGACGATGGTGAAAGAAGGCGAAGATTTCCTCGTCTACGACGCAAAGACCGGCGACGACATTACGCGCTCGGTTCTCGCTCAGATTATCTTCGAGCAGGAAAACAAAGCAGGCCAGAACCTGTTGCCGACAACATTCCTTCGTCAGTTAATTCGCTTCTATGGCGACAGCATGCAGATGGTTGTGCCGAAATATCTCGAGCAATCGATTGACATGTTGACGCGCGAGCAAGGAAAATTTCGTCAGCAGTTGACGAGCACCTTTAGCGGAACGCCATTCGCGCCACTTGAGGAGCACGTCCGCCGTAACATGGAGATGTTTGAGCGGACCTTCGCCATGTTCAAACCGTTTTCTCCGCCTTCTTCCGCGCCTTCTTCTTCCGCGCCTTCGCGCAAAGAAAATCCGCTGACTGACGATGCACCGCCGACAGCTGGTGAGCCGCCAGAGAGCGACAACATTGATGAACTTCGCCGCCAGATGAAAGACATGCAGGAACGGCTTGATCGCATGTCCCGAGAGCCAGAAAAAGACAAAAGCTAAAAGACAAAAGTTGCGGACGGGACGCCCCTAGCGCATCGCCCGCCTGGATTTATTCTCAGTGACCCGCGCCCAAGGCCGTTGTGTCGAGGCGAGGCCGATCAATTGTCCCTGAATGTAGTCGCAGCCCCACTCATTCAGAAGCTGCGCGGTTTCCTCATCCTGCACCCACTCAGCAACGGTCTTGATATCAAGACGGCGAGCAAGATCAATCAGTGTCTGCACGAATGCACGGTCGTCGGATGAGCGCGCGAGATTTTGAATAAAGGCACCGTCGATTTTAACGATATCAACGCCAAGCTTGCGCAGATTGCGGAAGGACGTGTAGCCCGCACCGAAATCATCGATGGCGATCCGGCAACCGAAGTTTTTCAAACGCGTGACAAACCCGCGGACGTCATCGATATCCTGAACCGCAACGGTTTCCGTAATTTCCACGATCAGCCGTTCGGCGACACCAGGATGCGCCCGCATCAGGGATTCGATGCCTGCCCCCCAATCGGGATCCATTGCCATGTCCGGAGAAATATTCAAACTCAGATGAATGTCAGGAGCAGTCGCAAGCTCCGCAACGACAAGTTCAAGCACCCGACTATCGATGAGCCGGATAAGACCGAGCTTTTCGGCCACCGGGACAATATCCGGCGCCAGTGAAAGTTCACCGTTATCGTTTTTCATCCGTACAAGGCATTCGTGGAAAACCTTCGTGCGCGCCTGCGTACTAACAACAGGCTCATAAGCCATAACGATACGGCGATCGTTTAACGCGCTGATAATTTCATCGGTGACGCGGATATTGACCTGGCGCTGCGCATCGCGCTCGACATTGGGGCGCCACGCCATGAACGAGCCGCGACGGCGCCTCTTGGCCATGTCGAGCGCCTCCTGCGCCCGGCACATCGCTTCTTCCGCATTTTTTGTATAGCGCGGCGCACTGATCGCGCCGATGGAAACTGTGACAGCGACAGGACCGGATTTGGTCGGCACCACATCGTTGCGAATACCTGCCAAAAACCGCTCAGCGGCAGTATTCATGTCATCGACTGTGCAGTTTTTCAGAATCAGGCCAAACTTGTCGCCAGAAAAACGTCCCATGATATCGCCGCTACGCAGCCGGGCGCGAATGCGCTTTGCGACTTCCACGATCACTTCATCGGCGACATCATACCCAAAAGCATTGTTGAGCTGCGCAAGCTGATCGATGCCCACCAGTGTGAATGCAAACGAAGATCGGAAACGCTCAGATTTCTCTATCGCCTCCGCCAATGCCGCCACCAGTCGCGTGCGGGTGAGTTCGCCCGTCAACGGATCGCTGTGCGACAATTTCAGAAGCTGCTCGTCACGTGCATGACGTTCATTATTGATGCGAATAATCCCTTGCGCCCACGCGGGCTTTCCATCGGGGCCAGCAAACCAGCAACCCGTCTCCTCGACCCAGAGCAGCGCTTTGGGCGCGCCTGCACGCAAGCCATATTCGATCTGATACGGCACCCCGCGGCCGGTATCCTTCGCTGATGAATTCAGCACCGCATCGGACCGGATCGCGCGCACTGGCTCGATCAGGCGGGCATAATCACCTGCTTTTAGCAACGCCGCCTGCGGAATGTCCGGCAAGACCGACGCGATGTTATCGCTCCAGGCCATCGAATCCTTGGTGATGTCCCACGTGAAGGTTGCCTGGCCAAGCCTGGCAAGAATAGCCAAAGCATCCGCGCTTTGCGGCGCGTGCACGGGAGCAAGAGCCGACGTTGCCCCAGAGACACTGAGATGGGCCGAATGAACAGAGGTCAAAATCGTCTCATTCCGGGACAGCGTTGGGGGATTAGCGCACCAAGGAAAACGCCTTGCCTGGCAAGGCTAGGCCAAGTTCCTAAAGAATATGAAAAAGCAACACGTTGGATTGCCACACGTTGGACTGCAAAAGCAGGTCCATTGATGCCGCCCCAGGCCCGGGACCAAGTCCGGGATCAGGTCCGGCATGATCCTTGCGATATCTCTCACTGAAGGGACGCACTGTCCCGAAATGGGATATGCAGGCAAGCGATGAAGATTTTACCGGTCACACCTTCAAGGGGAAACACGACGTTTGAACGCCGTGGGGACGCCCAGCAGGCTGCGGGTGGAGAGGCTACTGGTCCAAGCACCGCGCTGGCTCCTGTCGGATCGCCAGCAAGGGCACAGGCATCCCACCGGTTTACGCGACCGAATGCCTCGTTCGTGACGCATCTGATCGCAGTGTCGGCACAGGAGCCGCAAACCCGCGTGTTGCGCCGGGCCGCGCCTGCGGATGCGTCGGCAGCCTATCGTTCCGCAATTACGCGGACCACCGATGTGGGGCTCGTGGAAAAATCCATATTATCACGGGTCTCCTGAACGCGGTTTTGCACCCGCTCATCAGGATCAAATTCTTCGCTGCTGAGATTTGAACTGGAGTCTCGGCGCGCCTTCTGTTGAAAGCGCGCACCTCATCAGGTCAAAAGATCACGCTGTAAAGGCAACGCTGTCGCGCAGCCTCAAGCCGTATCAGCTGTCTTTCTTCTTGAGAACCTGACGGCCCTTGTACATGCCGGTCTTCAGATCAAGATGATGCGGGCGGCGCAATTCACCCAAATCCTTGTCCTCGGCATAGGTTGGCTTCTTGAGGGCGTCTGCCGAACGGCGCATGCCACGGCGTGACGGCGATGTTTTCCTGCGTGGAACGGCCATAGCTTTGTCGTCCTTTACATCGAAGGCTCACCCGATAGGCGGGGGCTCTCCGGAATTTGAATTGAGGTCGGGCTTATAGAGGAAGGTCGCCCTTAAAGCTAGGGGACTTGCCCCGCGAAATTTACCAAAAATGGCACAAAATGAACGATTTCCGCCTCAGCATTAATGGATTCCGAAGCGCTGTGACGAAGGCCATAATTGACGAAGACCATGGCATGAACGATTGTCCGCCGCAATTGCCAGGGGCGTGAGCGGTCAAAAGCTGACCACGATCGCGCCCTGTCGTTTTTTGGAGCTTGTTAATGACCACCGGTACGTCATCCCAGGATTTCTCACAGCGGCTCGATGCCACGGCAGCCGACACCGAGACCCTGCTCGCGCGTCTCATCGCCGACAACGTGTTGCCCGGAGAAATCGCGCGACCCCATCGGCTGATGGAGGCGATGCGCTATTCAAGCCTCAATGGCGGGAAGCGGCTGCGACCGTTTCTGGTGGTGGAAAGTGCCACCATGTTTGGCGTGCCAAATGATGCCGCATTACTGGCCGGGGCAGCACTTGAGTGCATCCACTGCTACTCTTTGATTCATGATGACCTGCCGTCGATGGACAATAGCGATTTGCGCCGCGGACGGCCCACCGCGCACAAGAAGTTCGATGATGCCACTGCAATTCTTGCCGGAGATGCGCTGTTAACGCTGGCGTTCGACATCATCACCCGCGACGAAATCCATCGCGATGCCGGCGTCCGCCTTGCCCTCACCCGCGCGCTGGCACGCGCATCTGGTATTGGTGGCATGGTCGGCGGACAGATCATGGACCTCGCAGGCGAAGGCCGCTTTGGCGATAAGGAAACGCCGGATGTCGCGAAGCTGCAGCAGATGAAAACCGGCGCGCTGTTGAAATACGGCTGCATTGCCGGAGCCATTTTGGGACAGGCGTCAAAAGAACAATACAATGCTCTCGATGCCTATGGTCATGCGTTTGGAGAGGCGTTCCAGATCGCGGATGACCTGCTCGATGTTGAGGGTGATGCTGCCGCACTGGGTAAACCCGCGGGTCAGGACGCCGCCGCTGGCAAAACCACGTTCGTGACGCTGCTGGGTATTGACGGGGCCAAGGCGCGCCTGCGCGATCTTTTGAAACAGGCGGATGACGCGCTGGCGCCATTCGGCGCCAAGGGCGATATATTGCGGGCGGCAGCGCGCTTCGTTGCCGAACGCCAAAACTAGATCAATCAACACGAACCGATCAACACGGCGCAGCATGACGGACAACAAATCAGGCAATTCCCACCTTCTGCGCCTGCGACGCATGCCGAAGCCGTTGCGGATTATTTATGCGCGCCCGCGAACATTTGTCTCGTTAGCGCTCGGGCTCGTTGCCTTGCTCATCATGCCAGATACATGGTGGATAGTGACGCGCCTTCTCATTGCGTGGGATATTTTCATAGCGTTCTACATCACACTCGCGCTGGCCTTGTTCTTCTCGTGTGATACAGCCCATATCCGCCATCAGGCCGCCATCCAGGATGACGGACGCTTTTTGATTCTTATTCTGACAGCCGTTGCTGCTTTCGCGACGATTGCCGCCATCGTGCTGGAACTGAGTATCAAGCCACAACAGGCACCGCAGCTTATTATCTCCGGTGCAACGATCATGCTGTCATGGACGGCAATCCATTTCACGTTCGCGTTGCATTACGCCCACGATTATTATCGCACGCACAAACCGGGCGGCCTTGCTTTTCCCGGCAACGACGAACCTGACTATTGGGATTTTATCTATTTCTCATTCATCATCGGCATGACGGGACAAGTGTCGGATGTCGGCATCACCGACAAGATGATCCGCCGCACCGCGACCGCTCATGGCATGATTTCTTTTTTCTTCAATACCGCTCTTTTGGCACTGATGATCAACATCGCTGCAAGCGCCATCTGACGCTGCTTAATCGATCACGGTAACGGAACCGCTTCACACTGAAGTAAATCACGCTGTCGTAAAATCGCCGGTTGTTGACCGGGACTGATTTACACGCCAATGTTTTGATCCGCATGGTCCAGTCATTTCTGATATTCTTGCTGCTTCTGGCAGTGCTGTCCGCAACTGCAATCCTGGCGCGGAAGTTGACGCTCGCGCCCGCCATTGCCTTCCTCATTGTCGGCATCGCTCTTGCCTTGCTGCCCGGCCTTCCACCACTGCAACTCCCGCCTGAAGGGGTGCTGCTTTTGGTGCTGCCGCCACTGATCTATTCCGCCGGCGTCTCGATGAGCTGGCGCGAATTCAAAGCCAACCTGCGGCCCATCACCCTGCTTGCCATCGGCTGCGTGATCTTCACCACATGCGCTGTGGCCGCTGCCGCCCATTGGGGTCTCGGCCTGCCATGGAGCATTGGCTTCGTGCTTGGAGCCATCGTATCCCCGCCTGATGTCGTGGCGCCGCTGGCAATCGCGCGACGGCTGAAACTGCCACATCGCGTCCTTGTTATTCTTGAAGGCGAAGGTCTAGCCAACGATGCCACCGCGCTCATTCTCTATCGTTTTGCCGTTTTGGCAGTGACGACAGGCACATTTTCTCTGCCTTTTGCCGCGAAATCGTTCGTAGCAATTGTGATAAGTGAATTGATATTTGGCATTGCTGTGGGCTGGCTGAGCCTGCACTTACGACGGTGGGCACGCGAGCCGCGGGTCGAGATTTGCTTGTCATTGCTAACGCCCTATCTCGCATTCTGGGTGCCTGAACATCTCGGCGGATCTGGTGTGCTCGCGACGGTCGCCGCAGGCCTCTACGTCAGTTGGAACGGCCCGCTGCTGATTTCATCTGCAACACGCCTTCAAGGCGTATTCTTCTGGGACTTCGCCATCTGGCTGATCGAAGGCGTCCTGTTCCTGATGGCTGGATTTCAGGTCCGCCTCCTTCTGGAAAAAGCAAAAATCATCCCTGTCGATGAAGTGCTGGCTGCTATCACACTGGTTTGCGTCATCGTGATTGCTGCGCGCTTTCTGTGGGTCGTTCCCGGCACTTATCTTATGCGCACGAACAAATGGCTGGCGGCCCGTGATCCATCGCCACCATGGCAGTCAGTTGTCATTATCGGATTCACCGGAATTCGCGGCGTTGTGTCATTGGCAGTGGCGTTGGCATTGCCACTGACGTTGCCCGACGGCTCGGATTTTCCGCACCGTGACTTGATCCTTTTGATCAGTTTCGGAGTGATTTGCGTGACAATGATCGGAATTGGCCTGACGCTGCCAATGGTCGTCAAATTGCTCGGTCTGTCCGAGCATGGGCGCAGGGAGGCGCTGCATGAGCGCGAAGCCGAGATTACCGCGCGACGAGAAATTCTTGTATCCGCACGTGGTCGGTTGAAAGAGATCATTGCAGAGCGCGACTTACCTGAAAGTCTCGCCCGATTTCTCGAAGCCCGCCACGAAACCCGCATCCGGGCACTTCCCGATCCGCCAACTGAGCAAGGTCAGTTCACCCCCGCAACGCAAGGAGCACCCATGGTGCGTGAACTCATCTCAGTCGAGCGAAAGATGCTGCACAACTTGCTGCGCGATGGCAAAATCACCGACGAAACACGGCGGCGCATCGAACGCGATCTCGACCTGGAAGAAGCGGTGGTCAACAACCGTGAGCAGAATACGCCGCTTTGAGCAAGCTCGCGTTACACCCGGCAAACAAACGTGACAAACAAAAACGCGGCGCCTGCACGCCGCGTTTTCATAAAAATATATTTGCGCGAGATGATTATTCCGCTGCCGTCTGACCGCTGACGCCGTAGCGTTGCTCGATATAGTCGATCACCAGCGTCTTGAAATCGGCGGCGATGGTCGGACCGCGCAGCGTACGGAATTTCTTGCCATCTACGAATACGGGTGCGGCGGGCGTCTCGCCAGTACCGGGCAATGAGATCCCGATATCGGCATGCTTGGATTCGCCAGGACCGTTAACGATGCAACCCATTACCGCGACGTTTAATTCTTCGACGCCGGGATAGCGTGTCTTCCAGCTCGGCATTTCGTCGCGAATGAAACTCTGAATATCGCGCGCCAATTCCTGGAACACTGTCGATGTGGTGCGGCCGCAACCGGGGCACGCAGCCACCAAAGGAACAAAGGTGCGGAAGCCCATGGTTTGCAGAATTTCCTGACCAACCTTGACTTCTTGCGTGCGATCGCCATTCGGCTCAGGCGTCAGCGACACGCGAATGGTGTCACCGATGCCATCCTGCAGCAAAATACCGAGCGCCGCCGACGAAGCGACGATGCCCTTCGAACCCATGCCCGCTTCCGTTAAGCCCAGATGAATGGCGTAGTCGGACCGCGACGCAAGCACGCGATAGACCGCGATCAAATCCTGCACATTCGAGACCTTCGCCGACAGGATCATCCTGTTTTTGGGCAGGCCGATCTCTTCAGCGCGCGCCGCCGACAGCAGCGCCGACTGCACCATCGCCTCGCGCGTCACGGCACGCGCATCGAGCGGTTCCGCTGACTTCGCGTTATCTTCCATCAATCGCGTCAGCAATTCCTGATCCAGCGAACCCCAGTTGGCGCCAATGCGAATGGTTTTGCCGTACTTGATCGCCATTTCAACAATGTCGGTGAATTGACTATCGCGCTTGTTCTTGAAGCCAACATTGCCCGGATTGATACGATACTTCGCCAACGCCTCGGCGCAGGCCGGATGATCGGCCAGAAGCTTGTGACCAATGTAGTGAAAATCGCCAATCAGCGGCACCGTGATGCCGCGCTTGTCGAGCTGCTCGCGAATATGAGGAACTGCTGCTGCGGCCTCGTCGCGATCGACGGTGATGCGCACCATTTCCGAACCGGCGCGGGCGAGTGCAGCCACCTGCTGAACTGTACCGTCGATATCGGCAGTGTCGGTGTTGGTCATCGACTGCACCACGATGGGCGCACCGCCACCAACCTTGACGTCACCCACAACAACCTGAACGGTTTTGTGGCGCGGCTTGGGGCCTACTTGGGGGCCAACATCGAGGCATTTGGATTGTTCTTTAACGTCGCTCATTCTTTAACGTCGCTCATAGGGGTTTGGGATGTAACGGGCAGCAGAGGATCGCATGCCACTTCTGAACGCCGGTTTACCAGAAACAGCCCTGCCATGACCAGCAGAGCAGCCCCGCCAAATGCGAATGTCAGGGGGTCTTGCATGATGAAATACCCGCCAATGACCCCAAATAAAGGAGTCATGAAGGTAAATGACGATAATTTACTCGCCGAATAGGATTTTATCAGAAAAAACCAGATCAGGAACGTGATGCCGACGACCCAGAAAGTCTGATAGGCCAGCCATGCCCAAGCGACCAAACCTGGCATATGGGTGATGGTTTCGCCGGAAACCAGCGCCCCAAAGCTTAATATCGGGATCGATACGGCAATCTGATACGCCAACACCTTTTCCGCTGACGCATGAACAAGGCGTGTCGCCTTGATGGTGAGCGTGGTCGCGGCCCACAGCACACCACCGCCCATGACCAGCAGATCACCCAAGATGGTTTTGGCATCGACCGATGCCTGCGGCACGCCGATGGCAAGTGCGACGCCGGCGAATGACAGTGCAAGCCCGCTCCATTGCGTGACGCTCAATCGCTCACCGAGAAAGCGTTTGGAACCGAGCGCGACAACAAATGGCGCGACATAGAGAAACACCACCGCGCGAGATGCGCTGGTGTAAACCAACCCGCAATAGATAAAAATAAACTCGAGGCCGAACAACGTGCCAGCAAACAAGCCAGGGCCCAGCGTGCCATCGCGTTTAAATATCGAGACCCCCCGCAGCCGCGCAATCAGCATGATAAACAGCAAGCCGCCCATCGACCTGAGCGTCGCTTGTGTCAAAGGCGGAATATCAGGCAGCGCAAGCTTGACCGAGATTTGATTGAAGCCCCAACTCAGGCAGAGCATCACCATCAGGGCAATAGCCGTCGCATTCAGAGGGCGCTCCGAAGGCGCGACAGTCAAACGATCCGATGGCATGGGTCCCCGTTGTCCGGCTTCTTGTTGAGTTCTTGTTATGCGGCTTGCTGGCAATGGACGCAGGTGCCGGTGATTTCCACAACTGACAATGTTGGGATGAAGCCAGTACTACGTGCGGCTTCATTAAAACTTTGCGCCAAAGGAGCCGCTTGAATTTCACCGACCGAGCCGCAAATCTCGCAAATCAAAAAAGCCACGACCGACGTCTCGTCGTGATTGTGCGCGCAAGCCAGAAATGCATTACGACTTTCGATCCGGTGAACGAGACCATTCTCCATTAAAAAATCCAGCGCGCGATAAATTGTAATGGGTGCTGGCCGCGACATTGTTCGGGCAAGCTGATCGATCACTTCATACGCCCCCAAAGGGCGGTGGCTGGAGAGCAGCGCCTGCAGGACTTGCCGCCGGATCGGCGTGAATTTCTGACCACGCCCCTCACATAATTTTTCCGCGTGTGAAATCGCATCATGGGTGCAACGGCCATGATCATGATCCGGGGCAGGAAACGCTGGTTTCGATTGGCTCATGCTCGACCATGTAATGCGGGTGTCGTGATTTCGCTCGTATTTTTCATAGATTAGACCCAATTTGCACCATGTTGCGATGCAATATAATATATCCCGCAATGCAACCTATATGGGCCGGATTCATTAAAACCACCAGATTAAGATGTGGGACCTGCGCGGTATCACAGCGATCAAGATCACACTCCTGTTCAGCAAGAAAGGTTTCAAACCTTGTCGCCTGATCTCAAATCTTATCTCGACAACCTGGCGCCTTGGAACTTTACCCACAAGACCAAGGAAAGCGCAGCGAAGAAAATCAACCTTGCTCTTCAGGGTGGCGGCTCGCATGGCGCTTTTACCTGGGGCGTACTTGACCATTTGCTGTCCGATGGACGGCTGGAGATCACCGGTATATCCGGCGCCTCGGCAGGAGCCCTGAATGCCGTGATGCTTGCGGATGGACTGGCACGCGGAGGACGGGAAGAGGCACGCAAGCGCCTCGCGGCATTTTGGCGCGCGGCAAGTGCGGGAGGTGATCTTCCTCCCGTGCAGCGCGCTCTCACGGACCGGCTGTTTTCGATGATGCCATTTACATCTGGACCGACACAAAATTGGTTCGAGACCATGGCTCATTATTTCTCGCCTTACGAATTCAATCCGCTCAACATCAATCCTCTCAGCAATCTCATTGAGCGCTTCGTTGATTTTGATGCCGTGCGCGCCAACACCGATATCGCGCTTTATATTTCCACCACCAATGTCCACACCGGCCGGCTGCGGATATTCCCCGGTGACAAAGTGACAGCGGATGTCGTGATGGCGTCGGCGGCCTTGCCGTTTTTGTTTCGCGCCGTGGAAATTGACGGCGTTCCCTATTGGGATGGCGGCTATATGGGAAACCCGGCGATTTTCCCGTTCCTGCAGACAACGGACACCGAAGACGTGCTGGTGGTGCAGATCAATCCGGTTTCACGCGAGACCACGCCGCGCACATCCAGCGACATTATCAATCGTCTGAACGAAATCACCTTCAACTCGGCGCTGATCTCTGAATTGCGCACGATGGATTTCGTCAATCAGTTGATCGATGATGGGCGTCTGCCACGCGGCACCGGCAAGGGGCAGTATCGAAGGCTCAACATCCATCGCATCGACCTCGGCGGCCTCGGGACACGCCTTGCGGCATCCAGCAAAATGAATACCGATTATGATTTTTTTGAGCTGCTGCACCGCGCCGGCATGCGCGCCGCCAAGAAATTCCTCGATAATCATTTCGAGGATATCGGCAACAAAAGCACCATCGATCTTGCAGCGGAATTTGGTGTGGAGTGGGCATAATTGCCCACACCGCAAAGCATTTCACACGTCGAAAAATCACACGTCGAAAAAAACGGTTTCCTGTTCGCCTTGCAGATGCACATCGAAACGGTAAATCGTCCCTTGCGCACCATTTTCACGCTTCGCAATCAGCGTCGCGCGGCGCACGGTGGGCACCAGCGCAAGAACTGGATCGCTGGCGTTGGCTGCCTCATCGTCAAAATAAATCCGCGTCTGGAGTTGTTGCGACATGCCGCGCGCATAGACCGCCAGAAGAATGTGCGGTGCCTGCGGCCTGTTATCCGGGCCTGGGACAACGCCTGGCTTGATGGTGTGAAACAGGAAGCTGCCATCCTCATCAGTCCCGCATCGACCAAAGCCTTTGAACGCAGCATTGGGAATGGAACGTTTGTCCTGCGGATGGGCGAAACGCCCTTGCGCGTCCGCCTGCCAGATTTCCAGCATCGAATCCACGATTGCCTGACCATCGGCATCGAACACGCGGCCCACAATGCGGATGCGTTCTCCTGACACATCCGCGGTGACGAGATCATTGCTGAATGCATCGTTCCATTGATAGCTGCCGCCTGGCGTCAAACCATATTTGAAATAAGGGCCGACTGTTTGCGATGGGGTAATGTTGCTCATTAATCCATATCCGGCGGAGTTGCATTGCGCCCACGGAGTACGATGTCGAAGCGATAACACAAGGCCCAGTCTGGCTGGGTATTTTCAAGATCGAAATGTGACACCATCCGCATCCGCGCAGTCTCGTCGGTCACCGAATTAAAAATCGGATCGTAGGCAAATAACGGGTCACCGGGAAAATACATCTGCGTCACAAGGCGCGAGATAAAGGCATACCCAAACACCGAAAAGTGGATATGCGCCGGGCGCCAGGCGTTGTGATGGTTGCCCCATGGATAAGCGCCCGGCTTGATGGTGATGAATTTGTAATAGCCGGAAGCATCGGTCTGGGCACGGCCAGCACCTGTGAAATTCGGATCGAGCGGCGCGGGATGCTGATCGACGACATGAATATAGCGACCGCACGCATTGGCCTGCCATATCTCGAGCAGCGTATGCGGCACGCCGCGCCCATCTTCATCTCGCACATGACCGTGCACAATGATGCGCTCGCCAAGCGGCTCGCCCTTGTGCTGAATGGTCAGGTCATGGTCATTCTCGCGCACCGCCTCATGGCCGTACACCGGTCCAGTTAATTCCGATAGCGTATGCGGCATCACGATCAGCGGCTTCAAAGGTGATCGTTTGACCGTGCTCTTGTAGGCAGGTGTCAGGCGCGGAGCGTGCGCAATATTGCTCTCACGCGGATAGATCAAAGCCATGACCTTCCTCCAGAACCACTCTCAAAAATCCCGACACACTTATGCGTCAGTTGACCTTTTCAATCGCCATTGCAACGCCCTGGCCAACACCGACGCACATGGTTGCAATGGCGAGTTTACCGCCGCGCTTTTCCATGCCGTGTACGGCGGTGAGGGCAAGCCTTGTACCGCTCATGCCAAGCGGATGGCCAAGCGCAATCGCACCGCCATGCGGATTGACGAAATCGGCATCCTCCTTGACGCCCAACTGGCGCAGTACCGCAATGCCCTGCGACGCGAAAGCTTCATTGAGTTCGATCAAATCGACGTTGCCGATCTTGAGGCCAAGCCGCTCCAACAGTTTGCGAACCGCGGGCACCGGACCAATGCCCATGATGCGCGGTGGCACGGCGGCTGAAGCAAGACCGAGAATGCGTGCACGCGGTGTCAGTCCATGTTTTCTCACGGCAGCGTCTGAAGCCAGAACCATCGCAGCCGCGCCGTCGTTGACGCCGGAAGCGTTGCCGGCAGTCACAGTGCCATCCGAACGAACAATGGGCTTCAATTTCGCCAACCCCTCGATCGTGGTTTCCGGACGCGGATGCTCGTCCTTATCCACGACGATGGGACCCGCCCTGCCACCGGCAACGCTCACCGGCGCGATTTCCTCGGCAAAGTATCCCGACGCGATGGCTTGGCCTGCGCGTTGCTGCGAGCGAATGGCGAATGCATCCTGATCGGCGCGCGAGACCTGGAATTCCTGGGCAACGTTCTCACCCGTTTCCGGCATCGAATTGACACCATATTGCTGCTTCATGAGCGGATTAATGAAGCGCCAGCCAATTGTGGTGTCATAAGTCTCGACTGTGCGCTGAAAAGGTTCCGATGCCTTGCCGGTCACAAACGGTGCGCGCGTCATCGATTTAACGCCGCCCGCAATTGCAAAATCAATCTCGCCGGCGCGGATCGCCCGCGCCATGCTGCCGACGGCATCGAGGCCCGATGCACAGAGACGATTGAGTGTCATGCCTGGGACGGAATCTGGCAAGCCCGCCAGCAACAGCGCCATGCGAGCGACATTGCGATTGTCCTCCCCCGCCTGATTGGCGCAGCCGAACGCCACTTCATCGAGGGCGGCCCAATCCACCTTGGAATTGCGCTCCATCAGGGCTTTGACCGGCACCGCAGCAAGATCGTCAGCCCGGACCTTGGCAAGCGAGCCGCCAAACCGGCCAATGGGGGTCCGCACTGCGTCGCAGACGAAAACATCACGCATGGTCAATCTCCTTGGAATCGCATCGCGGCCAATCACCCGGCTCCATTGCCTAGAGTTTTAGAGCCTTGTAGTTTTAGAGTCTTGGAGTTTTAAAGCCTTGGAATTTTAGAGCTCTGGAGTTTTAGGAACCCGTACGCGGCAGGTCAAATCATCGATTTGTCCCACCTAGCCTTTCTTTTCAGCAAAACCGCCCGGCCGGCAGCGTGGAAAACACCCACCTCGCACTCCCAACGGGCTTAAAAACTTTGCTAGCGTCCCCCGGCCATGACGATCCATTCCGCGCCCCCTGCACAGCCCGACATCGAAGCCGTTCTTTCGGAGGCGCCCAGCCGCGTCACGCCGATGATGGAGCAATATCTTGAAATAAAAGCAGCCAATCCAGGTCTGCTGTTGTTTTACCGTATGGGCGATTTTTACGAGCTGTTCTTCGACGATGCCGAAACCGCGTCGCGTGCGCTCGGTATCATGCTCACCAAACGCGGCAAGCATCTCGGACAGGACATCCCGATGTGCGGCGTCCCGATTGAGCGCGCCGACGATTACCTGCATCGCCTGATCGCGCTCGGCCATCGAGTCGCAGTCTGCGAACAGATGGAAGATCCCACTGAGGCCCGCAAGCGCGGCAACAAGAGCGTTGTGCGCCGCGACGTGGTCCGGCTTGTCACCCCAGGTACATTGACTGAAGACACGCTGCTCGATGCGAGAGCGAATAATTACCTGCTGGCGATGGCACGCGCGCGATCCTCCTCGGGTGATGATCGCATCGGCCTTGCATGGATCGACATCTCGACGTCCGAATTCATTGTCACCGAATGTAGCTTAAGTGAACTCGGCGCGACGCTGGCACGGATCAATCCCAACGAAGTCATCGTCACGGACGCGCTTTATAGCGACACCGAACTGGCACCGCTGCTCCGCACGCTGCCTGCCGTCACACCACTGACGCGCGATGTCTTCGATGGAGCAACGGCTGAGCGGCGGCTGTGCGATTATTTCGCAGTCGCTACGATGGATGGCCTCAGCGCCATGACGCGGCTGGAAGCGACCGCGGCAGCAGCCGGTGTCACCTATATTGATCGCACGCAGGTCGGCAAACGCCCCCCGCTGTCACCGCCCGCCCGCGAAGCCACCGGCACGACAATGGCCATCGATCCGGCCACCCGCGCCAACCTCGAATTGACGCGCACCCTCTCCGGTGAGCGCCGGGGCTCGTTACTTGATGCCATCGACTGCACTGTGACTGCGGCAGGCTCACGGCTTTTGGCACAACGGCTTGCAGCCCCGCTCACGGACAGCGCTGCGATCGGAAGGCGGCTCGATGCCATCGCACTATTCACCACTGAAAGTGCTGCGCGCGACGACCTGCGCGATATTCTGCGCGCGGCGCCCGATATGTCGCGCGCATTGGCGCGCCTGTCGGTCGGACGTGGCGGCCCACGCGATCTTGCGGCATTGCGCGACGGCATTATCGCAGCAGACGCCGCACTGAAGCGGCTCGCACAGATCGAGAGATCTTCCACACGATGTCACCGCCGCAATGGACGCGCTGCGCCGTCCGTCCCGCGACCTCGCGCATGAATTCGCGCGCGGACTGGCCGACGATCTTCCTTTGCTCAAACGTGATGGCGGCTTTGTACGTGCGGGCTATGAGGCCGCGCTCGATGAGACACGAAGTCTCCGCGATGCCTCGCGCCTTGTAGTAGCCGCGATGCAGGCGCGTTATGCCGAAGACACCGGCGTCAAGGGCCTGAAGATCCGCCACAACAATGTGCTTGGCTATTTCGTCGAGGTGACGGCGCAGCACGGCGACAAACTGTTGGCAGCGCCTCTCAACGCTACTTTTATCCATCGACAGACACTCGCGGGTCAGGTGCGTTTTACCACCACCGAGCTTGGCGAAATCGAAGCCAAGATTGCCAATGCTGGTGAACGTGCACTTGGCGTTGAGCTTGAAATCTTCGACCGGCTGTGCGCCAAAGCCATCGCTGCCGGCGATGACCTGCGTGTGGCAGCCCATGCCTTCGCGCTGCTCGATGTGACCGCCTCGCTGGCAAAGTTGGCCATCGATGAAAACTATGTACGGCCAACCGTCGATGATTCATTCGCTTTCACGGTCGAAGGCGGTCGACATCCCGTGGTGGAACAGGCCCTCAAGAAAGACAACCAGCCTTTTATCGCCAATGCCTGCGACCTGTCGCCCGGACCCACACAAACATCCGGCCAAATCTGGCTGATCACCGGGCCGAACATGGCCGGCAAATCGACCTTCCTCCGCCAAAACGCGCTGATTGCACTGCTGGCGCAGATGGGCAGCTTCGTGCCGGCAAAGCGCGCATCTATCGGCATCGTC
The DNA here is from genome assembly GCA_963811795.1 of uncultured Alphaproteobacteria bacterium. GTDB lineage: Bacteria > Pseudomonadota > Alphaproteobacteria > Rhizobiales > Xanthobacteraceae > Afipia. The sequence continues at coordinate 70,451 of CAWESR010000007.1, read as the reverse complement.
GACCGGCTGTTTTCCCGCGTTGGCGCTGCGGACGATCTGGCGCGCGGGCGTTCGACCTTCATGGTCGAGATGGTTGAGACCGCCGCCATTCTCAATCAGGCCGGTACGCGCGCCTTGGTGATTCTCGATGAGATCGGGCGCGGCACGGCGACATTCGATGGCCTCTCCATTGCGTGGGCCTCCATTGAACATCTCCATGAGAGCAACCGCTGCCGCGCACTGTTCGCAACGCATTATCACGAACTGACCGCGCTGGCAGCCAAACTCCCACGCCTGTTCAACGCGACAGTGCGCGTGAAGGAATGGCAGGGGGATGTGGTCTTCCTGCACGAAGTGCTGCCAGGCTCGGCGGATCGCTCATACGGAATTCAAGTCGCCAAACTGGCCGGCCTTCCCGCCCCGGTCATCACGCGCGCAAAATTCGTGCTCGCTAAACTTGAAGCGCAAGATCGTGGATCGACAGCCCGTGTGCTTGCCGACGACTTGCCGCTATTTGCGACACCCTCGCGCACGGCTGTTGAACCGCAGGAACCAAGCCCCACTGATCAGCTTGTGCGCGCTTTGCGCGAGTTGCATCCTGACGAGATGTCGCCCCGCGATGCGCTGGATGCGCTTTACGCATTGAAAGCAAAGCTGCCAAAAGACTGACAAAACTATTCCTTTAATATCACTGGATTATATATTCTCCCGGGAAGCTCGCGCTTTCCGACAATTTTGCCGACAACTTTGAGAATGCGGAGAAGGGATTCCGATTCACATGGACAGCAGTGCCGCAATCGAACATCCCCCCAAAGTCAGCCTGATGTTCGATACGCCGCGTATTACCGGCGAAATCGATATGCTTGCCGACAAGCAAGGCGGCAACAACGATCTGTTTCGCACAGCAATCGCCCAGCTCTTGAAAACCGAGCTTGCGCAGGCAAGAGAGGCGGCCCAAGTCCAGCTGCTGAAAGACCGCCATGGGCGCCATTGCGCCGAGCGGCTATGTTTCGTCCAGGACGAAATCATTCGCATCCTGTTCAACGTCGCCACGCAACACCTGTACCATTCACCTACGCCATCCGATTCCGAGCGCATGTCGGTGATTGCGACCGGCGGTTATGGCCGCGGCCTGATGGCGCCGGACTCCGACATCGATCTGCTTTTCATCCTGCCTTATAAACAGACGGCCTGGGGCGAGCAGGTCGCGGAGGCGATCCTTTATTGTCTCTGGGACATGGGTTTGAAGGTCGGACACGCCACACGCTCGATTGATGAATCGATTCGTCAGGCCCGTGCAGACATGACCATCCGCACGACAATCCTTGAGACCCGATTCCTGACCGGCGACCGCGGGCTTTACGATGAACTTGTGACGCGATTCGACAAGGAGGTGGTGCAGGGCACGGGCGCTGATTTCGTCGCCGCGAAATTGGCGGAGCGCGATGAGCGTCATCGTCGCGCCGGACAATCGCGTTATCTGGTTGAGCCGAATGTCAAAGATGGCAAGGGCGGCCTGCGCGATCTGCATACGCTGTTCTGGATCGCCAAATACGTCTATCGCGTGCACGATACCGATGAACTGGTGCAACGCGGCGTGTTCGATACACAGGAATACCGCACCTTCCGCCGCTGCGAAGATTTTCTATGGTCGGTCCGCTGCAATATGCATTTCCATACGGGCCGCGCCGAGGAACGGCTGTCATTCGACATGCAGCGCGAGATTGCCCAGCGGCTTGGCTATACCTCGCATCCCGGCATGCAGGACGTCGAGCGCTTCATGAAACACTACTTCCTGATCGCCAAGGACGTGGGCGATCTCACAGCAATCCTGTGCGCCAAGCTGGAAGACCAGGAAGCCAAGCCCGCTCCAGTGCTCAGCCGGATGATGGCAAGGCTGCGCCCTGGCCGCAAGCGTGGCCGTGTGCCGGGCAGCGATGATTTCATCGTCGACAACAACCGTATCAATCTTGCGGTGCCTGATATTTTCCGAACTGACCCGGTTAACCTGATCCGCATCTTCCGCCTGGCGCAGAAGAACAATCTGGCTTTTCATCCCGACGCCATGCGCGCGGCAACACGCTCGCTCAACCTTATTACGCCAAAGCTGCGAGAAAATCCTGAGGCCAACAAACTGTTTGTGGAGATCCTGACATCGAATGACGCGGAGGTCGTTCTGCGACGCATGAATGAGACTGGCGTGCTCGGCCAGTTCATCCGCGCATTCGGCAAGATCGTCTCAATGATGCAATTCAACATGTATCACCACTACACGGTGGATGAACACCTGCTGCGCTGCATTGGTATTCTTCAGGAGATCGAACGGGGCGGCAACGACGAGTTCGTCGTTGCCTCTGACCTGATGCGCAAGATGCGCCCCGAACATCGCGCAGTCCTCTACATGGCAGTTTTCCTGCATGACATTGCAAAAGGGCGTCCGGAAGATCATTCGATCGCCGGCGCGAAAATTGCCCGGCGATTGTGCCCACGATTTGGCTTTAATGCCGCCGACACTGAACTGATTGCATGGCTCATCGCCGAACATCTCACCATGTCCACGGTTGCACAATCGCGCGACCTGTCGGATCGCAAAACCATCGAAAATTTTGCCGCTGTGGTGCAGTCACTCGAACATATGAAATTGCTGACCATTCTGACCACCGCCGACATTCGAGGAGTCGGTCCCGGCGTATGGAACGGCTGGAAAGCGCAGCTGATCCGCACGCTTTATTACGAGACCGAACCTGTACTCACCGGCGGTTTCTCCGAGGTCAACCGGGCACAGCGCATTCAAGGCGCGCAAGCGGAATTCCGCGCAACCTTTACCGAATGGCCGGAGCACGAAGTCGAGGCCTATATCGGGCGGCACTATCCTGCTTACTGGCTCAAGGTGGATTTACCAGGCAAGATCAGCCACGCCCACTTCATCAAAGCAAATGAGACCCGCGCCCATCTGCTTGCGGTCAACGTGGGTTTTGATGAAACGCGCGGCATCACTGAACTGACGATTCTCGCACCCGACCATCCGTGGCTCTTGTCCATCATTGCAGGCGCCTGCGCTGCAGCAGGCGCCAATATCGTGGACGCACAAATCTACACAACCACCGACGGGCTGGCGCTCGACACCATTGCGATCTCACGCGAGTATGATCGCGATGAAGATGAAGCCCGGCGCGCAACCCGCATCAAGGACACCGTCAAGCAGGTACTCGAGGGCAAGCTGCGCCTGCCCGAGGTCATGGCGCGACGCGTGATGGCAAAATCCAAGCTCAAGCCGTTTGTCGTCGAGCCCGAAGTGACCATCAACAATCAATGGTCCGACCGTTACACCGTGATTGAGGTCTCGGGTCTCGACCGACCTGGTTTGCTCTATCAGCTCACAACGGCAATCTCGAAACTCAATCTGAATATTGCATCAGCTCATGTGGCAACCTTCGGCGAACGCGCCCGCGACGTGTTCTATGTTACCGATCTGTTGGGAGCCCAGATCACTGCGCCCACCCGACAAGCGGCCATTAAGCGCGCTGTGATCCACCTTCTGATACATGGCGATGCTTCTGAGAAACCCGCAGCGTAGCCGTGGATTTTGCGCCCATCGGCGCGAGCCTCGGCACGTTCTTTTAAGGAGATGTGCGCTTCTAAGGAAATGTGCGAACTGAAGCGTGATCCTTCGAGGCTCGCCGGGAGAGTGGCTCGCTCAGGATGACGGCGCTCCTTTCCTTCGTCATGTTCGGGAAATTCTCTCTCCGTCATGGCCGGGCTTGACCCGGCCATCCACGCCTTGTTGTGAGGCCATTAAGACGTGGATCACCGGGTCAAGCCCGGTGATGACGGCAGAGTGTGGTGATGCATCGCGGATCAAGTCCGGCCATGACGAGGAAAAGACTGGATCCCCGCTGGAGCCTGTCATCGGGCCGGAGAAGCCGGACCCGTTGGCGGGGATGACCGGTTTTGTTGAGAGGCCGCTTGACTTTCCTTGCGCTAGGATTATATTCCTTTCATCCCGTCTCACATGAGGGGCGGCTCGCGACGTCACAAGACGCGAGGCGGGATGCGGTGGACGCAGCAGCGTTAGGCGCAAGTGGGGAATCGACAAAGCGGGCACCTTACCCAAGGGTCCGTGCGTTAGTTTTCTCGCTGGTGCAGACGACGATGTTGTTGCGGACGGCCCAAGTTGCATGATCCTGGCGCGGCGGCCCGTGCCTTCGACTTACGGTGGTGCCAGCACCGGACACCGGGGGTGATGCGAAGCAAGCCGTAAAACCATTGCGTGCGGAACGCCGGATGTTTGTTCGGCGTGTTCGTGGTGACTTTGCTCGTGTGTTCACTTCACTTTTGCGCACGAGGCTGCGGATGCGTTGCGCATCCGGCGTTCCGCGCGCCCTCATCATGTGAGGGCGGGACGTTTCATCCAAACCTCGGGCGCATGTGCGTCGCGAGATCGCGAAGGTGTGTGTGAAGAAGATTTGGCTGTTTGACAATTGAATCGGGATTGGAAACGCGATGTTCCATCGCACCCCAATCGTCATACGCGGGCTTGACCCGCGTATCCATCATCTTGAGAAGATGGATTGCCGGGTCAAGCACGGCAATAACGAAGAAGAAACACTGGGCTGTTTGAAATTTGAATCGAGATTAACGACTTAGCCATGAGTGAAGAAAGTGGCAAAGATATCAGGACAAAGAAAACCAACTGCATCTAAGCTTCGGCTTTTAGTCAAAGCATCGTTCGCAGGAGAGGACATGATATACGTCGCCAATATGCTGGTGGCGCTGGTTGCAGCGCTGCATATTTATTTTCTTGTTCTAGAAATGTTTTTCTGGACCAAGCCGCTAGGGCTAAAGATTTTTCGTAACAGTTTTGAGAAGGCAACCGACTCCGCAGTCCTCGCGGCCAATCAGGGCCTTTACAATGGGTTTCTCGCCGCTGGTCTGATTTGGGGACTGGCACACCATAATCCGATTTTCAGTTATCAGATCAAAGTTTTCTTCTTGCTTTGCGTCATCGTTGCGGGGCTGTACGGCGGCTACTCAGTCAGCAAACGAATCTTCGGGATACAGGCGGCACCTGCTTTCGTCGCGTTGATGCTGCTGTGGTTCGCACACATGAATTGAAACCGCCGATAAATCAAAACCGCTGAGCTGAAATCTCAAAATCGGAAAATCTCACTCCGGTATTTCCCCGAAAGTTTTTCCAATTGCCATCGGGGCCGTCCGGATTAAGCGCGAATCCTTGACCGCCGCCTGACGATGCTTCACCGCTTCCCGATAAATGGGATCGCGGATCATTTCGACGAATGCCTCCACGCTTGGATATTCAGCAATGAAACAATGGTCCCAACGTTCGGTGGCGGGGCCAATCAGCATGAGTTCGAATTTACCCTGCCAAACGATCCGGCCACCGAGCCGCGTGAATACAGGACCGCTTTCGCGCCCATAACTCGCATAGGCTTCCGCGCCGCTCGCTTTGCGGCCATCGGAATATTTCGCATGTGCGTGCAACCGGACCAAATTCAACATGTGAATGGGGCCAGGACGATTATCGGTGCGAAACATGGCGAAGACTTCTTTGGTGGGATCGATGTGCCCTGTCATGATTATCCAGCTTTCCCATTCTTTGCCTTCGACATTGAAGGGGCTTGAACGCTGATTTGCGCACAACTGCGAGGCAGCTGTAAAGACGCGTTAACTCCTCATTAACGTCGCCTTAAAAGCTCCCCGCTAGCTTACGCGAGACTGGGGTGCATCGAGTAACGGGCAAATGGGATCGCGGCGGAAGAAAAGCGGTAAGCGGCACGAACCCAATTTCGAGCCAGATTACCCGTTAGGAAACCTGCGCCTCAATCCGTGGGATCGCGTCGGCCATTCTGGCGATGAAGACGACGAAGAGGAAAAGCCCAAACGCACAAAGGCGAAACGCGAAACTAACAACGAGGACACTGAGACGCCGCGCTCGCGCAAGTCACGCAAGACCCGCAGCCGCAAGGATAAGGCAAAACAACCACAGGAACGCTCCCACTTCGGAATCGGCCGTATGCTCTATTGGGGGACGGTTCTGGGCCTTTGGGCCATCATCGCCGGTATCGGGGTTATTATCTGGATCGGCGCACATCTGCCTTCAATTCAGTCGCTTGAGATTCCCAAGCGTCCTCCCACCATCCAGATTGTCGGCATCGATAACAGCGTCATTGCCACGCGCGGTGAGATGCCTGGCGCCAATGTGCCGCTGAAAGAATTGCCGTCATATTTCCCAAAAGCATTCGTTGCTATCGAAGATCGGCGCTTCTATTCGCATTACGGCATCGACCCCATAGGCATCGCGCGGGCGGCGGTAGCCAATCTCATGCATCGTGGCGTATCGCAAGGCGGCTCGACCCTATCGCAGCAACTCGCCAAGAATTTGTTCCTCACACAGGAACGCACTCTGCAACGCAAATTGCAGGAGGCCGAACTCGCTTTGTGGCTTGAACGAAAATACTCCAAGGCGGAAATTCTGGAGCTTTATCTCAATCGTGTCTATTTCGGTTCCGGTGCCTATGGCGTTGAGGCCGCAGCCCAGAAATATTTCGGAAAATCGGCGCGCAATGTGTCGCTGTTTGAGGCGGCATTGCTGGCAGGGCTGGTGAAATCACCATCACGCCTTGCACCTAACCGAAATCCGGAAGGGGCGGAAAAGCGCGCGCAAACCGTTTTAACAGCGATGGCAGATTCCAAGTTCATCACCGAGGTGCAAGCCCGGGCAGCCATCGGTCATCCGTCTTATGCAGTCAAACCCGCAGGTGCCGGCACCATCAACTATGTTGCCGACTGGATCGGTGAAGTCCTCGACGATCTCGTCGGCCAGATCGATCAGAACATTGTGGTCGAAACATCGATCGATCCAAAACTGCAAAGCGTGGCCGAAGCTGCCATCATTGACGAGCTTGCCTCCAAAAGCGTGAAGTTCAACGTCACGCAGGGCGCGCTGGTGGCAATGACTCCGGATGGCGCGGTACGAGCGATGGTTGGCGGACGTAACTATGCCGAAAGCCAGTATAATCGTGCATTAACTGCCAAGCGCCAACCAGGTTCGGCGTTCAAGCCATTCGTGTATCTGACTGCGCTTGAAGCCGGATTGACACCCGATACCATACGCCAGGACGGCCCGCTCGACGTCAAAGGCTGGAAACCTGAGAATTACAGCCGCGAATATTTCGGCCCTGTGACACTTACGCAGGCGCTGGCGATGTCGCTCAATACAGTGGCCGTGCGACTAGGGCTTGAGGTCGGCCCGGCGAATGTCGTGCGCACCGCGCATCGGCTCGGTATCGCATCGAAACTCGATGCCAACGCGACGATTTCGCTTGGTACGTCGGAAGTTTCCTTGACCGAACTGGTTGGCGCCTACGCGCCATTTGCGAATGGCGGATTGAGTGTCTCTCCGCATGTCGTCAACAAGATCCGCACCGCAGAAGGAAAAACCCTGTATCGGCGTCCCGCCGATCCTACGACTTAAGCTATCGATCTGCGTTACGTGGGCATGATGAACACTATGATGCATGAAACGCTGATCACCGGTACGGCGCGCAAGGCCGATATTCCCGGCTGGTCCGCTGCAGGAAAAACCGGCACCAGTCAGGATTTCCGCGATGCCTGGTTTATTGGTTACACCGCAAATCTTGTAACCGGTGTCTGGCTCGGTAACGATGACAACTCGCCAACCCGCAAGGCAACTGGTGGTGGCCTTCCTGTGGAAGTGTGGACACGCTTCATGAAAGCTGCGCACCAGAACATACCCGTTGCTTCCCTGCCTACCTCACCACCGCAGGATAATTTCCTGTCAACCCTGTTTCGGGGCAGCGCGCGGACACCAATACAGCCAACGGCACAACAGGCCAGCAATCAGGGCCTTCCGCAACCCCAAGTCACAGCATCCCAAGCCACGTCGCGGCCACAAGGCACATCAACGTCAGCACGTCCCGAATCCGATAGTGGCCTCGACGGCTGGCTGGTTGATCGCGTGTTCGGTGGCAGACGTTAAACGCAGCCGAAATCAAGCCCGATGAACTGTATCAATCGTTGATACCGTAGCGGTGCAGATCGTTACCGTGAAGATCCAACCACTTCTTGGCACGCACGGTGTGCGGGCAAATACGGCCAACAACTTTCCAGAAGCGGAGCGAGTGATTTATTTCGACAAGATGTGCCACTTCATGAGCCGCGAGATAATCGAGCACATAGGGCGGAGCAAGGATCAGCCGCCACGAATATGACAGGGAACCGGCTGACGTGCAGGATCCCCATCGAACTCGACTGATCACGAATAGCGATGCGCCTGACCTTCACACCAAGCACCTCAGCATAACATTCCGAAGCCTTGGTGAGTTCGCGACGCGCCTCACGCTTCAGGAAATCATGCACGCGGCGATCAATGTGCTCCAATTCTCCTGCAACACAGAGGATTTTGTCGCCACTGTCACGGGTTTCCGTCCATACCGTCCCACGCGAACCAGTGCGATGAACGATGCGATGGACAATACCACGCAAAGGAAGCGATTTACCCGGTGCAAATGGTGCAGCCTTCGGCAAACCGCCGAGACGCGCAGCAATCCAGGCCCCGTGACGTTGTGCAAAGTCCTTGGCATCGGCAAGATTGCCGCGCGGAGGCATGGTCAGGATGGCCTGACGCGCGCTTGGATGGATGCGCAACGTATAGCGCCGAGCACGGCGATGACGCCGTAGTTGAACAGCATAAATGGACGAGCCAATTTTCACCGCTAGTGTGCGCGGCTCGGTCGGACGACGGTACAGGAGAGCACGGAAAGCCATATCAACAGGTCCAGCAAACGAAAGTTCGCTAGGACTCTGCCATATCCGCCACCAGCGGAATTCGTCAGCACAAAAACAAATCATTTGCCCAATATATCGTAGAGCAACGAATTGTATTCCCTATATGGAGTGGTATTTAAGGTGTCATAGAGATTTATTTTTAAGGTGAATCTCGATTTAAAAACCTCTCTACAAATTCACTTTAAGGCCACATGTATTAATGACAATTAACGTTGAAATTCCAATAGCTTAAAGCACATGCTGCAAAAGCATGCCCTTAAAACAAGCAAAAGCCCCATGAAAATAAGGGTTTTTAGCGCTTTTCAGGAGAAAGCCGTCACTCTGCCGCCACCAATGACAGCTTGGTGTGCGCCGCTGATTTCATGAAATCGGAAATGCGCGGCAAAATTTCAGACCTGAAGCGTGATCCGTTGAAAACGCCGTAATGGCCAACACCTTTTTGCACATAATGCACCCGGCGCGAGGCCGGAATTGAACGGCACAGGCCGTGAGCCGCTTCTGTCTGACCGATACCGGAAATATCGTCGTGCTCACCTTCTACAGTCATCAACGCGACACGCTGAATTTTCGACGGATCGACCAGTTGGCCACGGTGGGTCATCTTCCCCTTCGGCAGTGAGTGTTTGACGAACACCGCATCCACTGTTTGCAAATAGAATTCCGCAGTCAAATCCATGACGGCCAGATACTCGTCGTAAAATTCGCGATGCTTGTCGGCCAGATCGCCGTCACCTTTCACCAGATGGGCGAATAATTGTTTATGTGCATCGACATGCCGATCGAGATTCATGCTGACGAAGCCCGTCAGCTGCAGGAAGCCCGGATAGACATCACGCATGAAGCCGGGATGCGGGAACGGCACTTTGGTGATGACATGGTTGCGGAACCAGTCGATGCCTCTTTTCTCTGCGAGATCGTTCACGCCGGTCGGATTGTTGCGAGTGTCGATGGGGCCACCCATCAATGTCATAGAGGCCGGGGCACAGGGATCTTTGGCCGCTTCCATAAGAGACACAGCTGCAAGCACTGGCACGGACGGCTGACACACTGCGACAACATGAACATTGCCGCCAAGCACATGCAACATTTCGATCACGTAATCGACGTAGTCATCAAGATCGAAGCGTCCCGCCGAAACCGGCACCATGCGGGCATCGGACCAGTCCGTAATGTACACATCATGGCCAGGCAAAAACGCTTCGACCGTTCCACGCAACAAAGTCGCGTAGTGGCCTGACATCGGTGCCACCAGAAGCACCCGTGGCTGGGGCTCGCGCAATGGCTGCGTCAGTTTGCGATCAAAATGCAGCAAGCGGCAAAACGGTTTTTCCCAAACCGTCTTGATATCGATCGGCACGCGGACACCATTAACTTCGGTATCATGCAGTTCCCATTCGGGCTTGCCATAACGACGCGTGGTGCGCTCGAACAATTCACAGCTCGCCGCAATGGATTTCCCAAACTCAGTGCCTGAAAAAGGATTTAGCGGATTCTGGAACAGAAGCTTGGTCGCATCCGCTACAGCCCGCACCGGATTCAACGATGCATGGCCCATCTCATACATCCAGTACATAGGGGTCGTCAGCGCGGGGCTAACTTCCGATGGTACAGGCGCACTACCAAACTCGCCGATGGGCATACGAATTCCTCAATTTGACGTTTCGCGGTGCAGCATACTGTCGGGACTGCGACATAACGTCAATCCATGGATGATAGGGAACTTCAATTACCTTTATGTAAGGGAAATACTTTGATTGGGAACTTGCATGAATCCACATTGAGGTACCGGCAGCCGAAACGTTCGTCTATTCCCCACTATGAATAAGGGAACCATGGCGTCGGGCGGCCTTAGCAGCAGCGATCATGACAGAGCATTCCTTGGGGCCAAGCTTAAGCGAAGGGCAAGGATGGACAGATTGCAAAGCCCCAACCGCACTAACAACTGCACGCGCAATTTGTGATCGTCGCAAGTGGACGGTAAAGGTGTGTCCATGACCGATACGGTAACTTCCGATTTTCGCAGTCCGCACCGCTCTGTGCGTCTCGACACCATTTTGCGGCTGCGGTGGCTTGCCGTATTCGGCCAACTCGCGGCCATTTTCATCGTTACCCAGGGGCTCGATTTCGACCTTCTGGTGATCCCCTGCATGATCATTGTTGGGCTTTCAAGCCTGCTCAATCTGGTATTGCAAACAGCATTCAATCCCGTGCACCGGCTTGAACCTGTCTATGCAGCCGCGCTCCTGGCCATCAATATCGCCGAACTGGCGGCCTTGCTGTTTCTGACCGGCGGACTGCAGAATCCGTTTTCCTTTCTTTTTCTGGCGCCGGTTTTGATCTCCGCGACCGCGCTGCCGCTACGCTTCACCATCGCACTCGGCATATTCGCTGCAGCTTGCGCGACAGGCTTAGGTTTTTTGCATTATCCATTGCCCTGGAATGGCGAAGAGCCTTTGGTGCTGCCTGCGACTTATATGATCGGAGTATGGCTTTCGATCATGGTTGTGATCGGTGTCACTAGCCTGTACGCATTCCAGGTCACCGAGGAAGCACGCAAACTTTCTGACGCTCTTGCCGCAACCGAACTGGTGCTGGCTCGCGAACAGCATTTAACCCAACTCGATGGACTGGCGGCTGCAGCCGCACACGAACTAGGCACACCTCTATCCACCATTGTTTTAATCTCACGCGAGCTGGAAAAAACCGTGCATGCCAACAGCCTGATCGACGATCAGGCACGCGCCGACATCAAGACCTTGCGTGAGCAAACCCAACGCTGTCGCGACATTCTGGCTAAGATCACGCAACTATCGTCGAGTGGCGCACCGTTTGACCAGATGCCTCTGACCTCCCTGATCGAAGAAACCGTTGCGCCGCATCGTGACTTCGGAATTGCAATCAAGGTCAGGATCGCAATAGCTGCATCAGATGAGCCTGTGGGCTCACGCAATCCTGCAATTCTTTATGGTGTCGGCAACATTCTGGAAAATGCTATCGACTTCGCGCGCGAGCAGGTTGAGGTGAATGCATGGTGGAATGCGGACCGGATCGAGATTGTTATTTCCGACGACGGTCCAGGCATTGCACCCGATCTGTTGAAACAAATCGGTGAGCCATATCTGTCACGACGCAAGCCCGAGGACACGCAAGGCGATCGCAGCGGACTTGGTCTTGGAGTATTCATCGCGCGAACACTGCTGGAACGAACCGGCGCCAAGGTTTCATTTGCCAATAGAATGTTTCCTGACCACGGCGCGGTGGTGACTATTGTCTGGCCGCGTGACCGGTTTGAGACTGCGGATATTCCCCCGGCTTCCCTCCTTTGAGGCTTTATTCCATCGGTTAGACGAAGATCATAAACAGCCGATCCAGTCTTTTGACATCTTGGCAAAGCTGAACTGGCACGCCATATCAGGGGAACTCTGAATGCAGGTCCTCTGAATGCAGGTCCATTAGTCATGACTGTAAATGCTACACTCACTGAGAGTGCCGATCGTTCCTTGCTCATTGTCGAGGACGATAAGGCTTTTCTTGAGCGCCTTGCGCGTGCAATGGAAACGCGCGGCTTCGAAGTCACGGCCTGCAACAATGTATCTGAAGGACTTGACCATATCGGACGGACACCGCCCGCTTTTGCAGTTGTCGATTTACGCTTGGGCGATGGCAATGGACTTGATGTCGTATCCGCGCTGAAACGTCAGCGACCTGATGCCCGTGCCATTGTATTGACCGGCTATGGCAATATCGCGACAGCAGTCACCGCCGTGAAAATGGGTGCAATCGATTATCTTGCAAAACCCGCGGATGCTGACGATGTAATGGCAGCGTTGATGGCCAGCGGCACCGAGAAGTCTGAATTGCCGCAGAATCCGATGTCGGCGGACCGGGTGCGTTGGGAGCATATCCAGCGCATTTATGAGATGTGCAGCCGTAACGTCTCGGAAACAGCCCGGCGCTTGAATATGCACCGTCGTACCCTGCAGCGCATTCTGGCCAAACGCGCGCCACGTTAATTATGGACAAGAGAATGGACAAGAAAACAGATACGCAAGATACCCCCTCGAAAGCCGGGGCGCTTATCGTGCCGGTCTCGCCGTTCGAACAAAACTGCACGTTATTGTGGTGCGAGACCACCAAACGCGCGGTGGTGATTGATCCAGGCGGAGATGTACCGCGCATTCTTGAGGCCATTAAACAGGCGGACGTGACTGTCGAACGCATCTGGATCACACATGGCCACATTGACCATGTGGGCGGTGCTGCAGAATTGCGCGACGAACTGAAGGTTCCGATCGAGGGCCCGCATCTCGCCGACAAATATCTGCTAGATCATGTCGTTGAGAGCGGCCAGAATTTTGGCATGAGCGGCGTGCGCAATTTTACGCCTGACCGTTGGCTTGCTGAGGGAGATCAGGTCAAGATCGGAGACCTCGCCTTCGATGTCTACCATTGTCCTGGTCACTCGCCTGGCAGTGTCGTGTTTGTCAACGACGGCATGCGGTTTGCAATCGTCGGCGATGTGCTTTTCAGCGGCTCCATAGGTCGCACCGATTTGCCCGGTGGCGATCACGGCGCGCTGATCCGCTCGATCAACGAGAAGCTATTGCCGCTCGGTGACGATATCGGTTTCATTTGCGGTCACGGCCCCGGTTCGAATTTCGGTCATGAACGCGCAACCAACCCATTCCTCATGGGTGGCCTTGCCTGAGGCAGTCAGTTCAGCATTGCCTTCAACGCCGTCGCAGCGGATGCATATCCACCCCGTGCGCCATCGATGAAATGGAAATGATCCGGCTGTGTTGCCGATAATGTGAAGCATGTCATCATCGCTGCATCCTGCCGATGCAGGCCGTACCGGATGGTGCCGGTGCCCGCAGCAGCTGCAAGATGTTTTTCAATGCTCTCGGCAAGTTGCGGCGTGCAATCGAGCACCATGCGCAGGCCGTCATCATATTTGCGGAAATCAGAATTTTCCACGAGCTGACGCAAGTAGATTCCCGGTACAAAGCCTCCGACAGAAATGCCAAAGCGCATCAGCACATACGTAAACAATGCGCGGCAGTGAACACCAAAACGGTTGATCAACAATAGCTTGCCGCGTTGCGCGCGTGCCTCGTACTCCAGACCGTTACTCGGCCAGCGCAGCGGCGGCCCACCAGACGGCACGGGCCGACCGGCATCGGGACTGCGTTCGACCAGCGCTATCACATCCTCAATGACACGCTCGAATGCCTCCTGATCCCCGTCATGAGCTGGCACAATCAACATTGACAAGATCAACCCGCGCACTGAGGGAATTTCCGCGAAACGGCACGACAAGCCAGTGAGATCGGGATGTGCGCCGGACTGCGCCAGCGGCACGGCAAATTTGCCACGCTTCATTGCCGCATCCGCCCACGCCAAGCCACCGCCTGAAAACATCGCATAGGATACATTCGGCGATGGCGCATAGCGCGCAATGCGCACATCAGCGCCATGATCGCGCACATCGCGCACAGGCACCAGCGCGACACGCATGGTCAGATCAAGTTGTTCATTGACCCATGTCGCAGTCGCGGCGAGCGCATCGCGGGCGGCCTGCATATCCTGCGGTGCAACGGCAAAGCTTGCGCCGTCACCACCGAATACGAACGGGAAGGCACGATTTTCCAGTGCATTGGTGACAGCTGCAATCACTGCGGCGCCCGCCATGTTCACGGCCTTGTAGCGGTTATCCGCAATCGCTTTGGTAGATTGCACAATATCGGCAACACCGATCACCCAGTCATCAGGCAACGGCACATAAAGCGCGGGATCCATCAATTTGCCGAAACCGCGAAACGTGGGGATGCTGGTGTAAAATTCAAATCTCTCGTCGGTCATAATCTGCTCAGTCATTCATTGATCATGTGCATAGCTTCGTCCGCACAAGCACCGCCCTCGAAAATATATTTTGCAACTATACCCGCAAACCGGGCAGACCACGACCAGCAAACCGATCACACATGGGCTAACCTAGGCTAACATAGATAAAATGCGTATGATCCTGGTATGGCCAAGCTTCGAACTGTCATGTTCCCGCTCCGCCAGCCCGTGGATGATGTCCTGGCCATGGCCAGAACCGCGCAGAAAAACCTTGCTGTCAAAAAAACAGGCGCTGCAATTCATGAGGTTCGCATCGCGCTGAAACGCTGGCGTGCCTTGTTACGGCTTTTGCAAAATCCCGTCGGTAAAGAAGCCGCTGCTCTTCGCCGCGGAGCACGGCTACTCACCCAGGAGCTCAGCCGCAGCCGGGACGCACAAGCAGCACTCGATGCGCTGGCTGATATTTCAACAGCATCCCTACTCCCCCAACGCACTGCAAAGGTCATCGCCAAACGGCTGAAAGCAATGCGAGAGGCCTCTGAAAACATCGCATTGAATGCAAAGGCAATCCAACGATTGGACAGTGGTCTCATGCAGGCGAGCGCTTGCGTGGCAACATGGCCGCTCGACGACAATGCGTTCGAGGATATAGCGATAGCGCTTACACAATCCTATCGCCGGGCGCGCCGCAATCAGCCACGCAAATGGGACAAGGCGAAACCAAAAGACATTCATGATTTCCGCAAAGACCTTATCACATTTCGATATCAACTCGATCTCATTGCATCGCTGTGGCCGAAAGTCTGGAAGGCCTTCATCGGTGAAACGCAGAAAGCCCGCTTGCACCTCGGCAAGAGCAACGATCTCGTTATTCTTGATCTTTTGATCCAACCGAAGCAACCGCTGGCACAGTGGCGCTCGCAACTGGCCACACCAATCGATCGGCAACGGCAATACCATCTCAATCGCGCCAAGCTGCTGGTCGACCAAATCTTTGCCGAACAGCCGCAAGCGTTCCGGAAGCGAATTGAAGCCATGGCACGTCGCGCATTGACGAGCACATGACAAAGAACTCCAAAGCTGACTTTGTCAGAACACCTCTGGCGCCTTGCCACACGCCAAACTGATCCTTATCCCGTTGCTCCAGCGCTCTCAATCCGCTAAATGGAGCGGCATGCACCCGTAGCTCAGCTGGATAGAGCGTTGCCCTCCGAAGGCAAAGGTCGCACGTTCGAATCGTGCCGGGTGCGCCAAATCTTCGTGCAATGAGACCACATCACGACGAGCCGGATCCGCCCACCACGATTTTCTCATTCAGTTTTTGATCGACGATCTGGACCGTGCGGTCGATCTCGGCATTGGGCATGCCCAGCTGTTGCGAAATTAACTTCACCAGCAGGTCAACCCGCTCAATGAAGGGCGCTCCACTAGCCACCGCGCGGGCTGCCGACGATGGTTTGAGAAGGCTTTCTGCCGCTTTGGCATACTTCTCGAAAGGCACCTGGTCCTTCGGGTCCGCCCCCAGACGCTGAGCGATGGCATCTACATGGTTATAGATGGACTGTGAGAGCTTGAGATCATCGTGTACCGCGTTGCGGATCGACTGCGGCTCGTGTGGCGTGATGCAGCGGTAATTTCCGGTCAATAGCATCGACCATTTAGCCAGAGGGACGAACAGCGAATCGAACACCTTGAGCTTCACCGGAACGTCATGGCCATCCAGCTTCACCGCGTCGATATCCGCTTCCAGCTCCCGAAGCAGGAGGTTATGTGTCTCATCAGCAAATGCGGCTGCCTTGAAGTTTGTTGGCAGGCCAACATGAAGGACATTCGCCGCCTCTTCTGGTGGACGGAAGGCCTGCGGATCAGGCGAGCAGAGCGACACCAGTCCCGGTTTGAACCGTTCCCATACCTGAGCATTGGTATAGGCCTCCTCCAGATCCATTTCCGCCAGCGCCGGAATCCGTTTGAGATAAGGTAAGGGCGGCATGTTCATGATCGAAAGACAAGGCAGTTTCGCCTCGGCGATTTTGATCATCAGAACCCGGATTGTATGGTTGGTGTATTGCGGTTCCTGCATGGCAAGACCAACCAGATCATAACGGGAAAGGTCGACGTCTGCGGGCGTTGTCGCGTCCAATGTCCCAGGCAGATCGCGCGAAAAAATCGCCCGGTGCATCGCCTCATCACGCAGCTTGATGCGAACTTCGGTGCCGTCGCGATTGATGAGTTCTGCAGTATTCTTCCGACAAACCAAGGTCACGTTGTGACCCGCCATCAGCAGCTTTGTCGCCAGCAAAGAGCCATACGAGGCTCCAAGGATCAGAACGTTGCGCGCCATGCTCTCTCTTTCACACTTTCACAGATGATGCTCGAATTTTCTCTCACGCCCCACCCCTCCAAGCAAGGGAGCGGCGCTGTCTAATGCAAACTGATGTATCACTATCATAGTGCGCCATATCTCATGCATTTGGCTTGTAAAGCAATTGCAGGCTATCACCCTGGATACATCAAGCAGACACTTGTATCGACACCGACCCAATTGCTTCGAGATCGAAACGATATGTTGCCTCATCCGTCGGAAAAACGGTTTTCATGAGACTGCCTGTCATTACAATCTGACCTGCTTTAAGGACTTGTTTTCGCAATGCCAGCTGATTGGCAAGCCATGCAACCGAATTGAACGGATGCCCCAGGACATCGCGGCCATATCCTTTTCCAATTTCAGCTCCGTTCTTCCAGGCTTTCCCTGTCAGGCTCTTTAGATCTGGCCAGTTTGTGGTGAAGTCGGAAAGAACGATCCCCGCATTCCATGAGTTGTCGGCGAGCAGTGAAATAGCATCGAGTGCGGAATAATCAGCTGCGCGGTCATCCACCAATTCGATACCGGCGCAAATGCTTTCGATGAAAGGTTCAATGGTTTGGGCTGTGTAAGGAAGCAAAGCAGGGGGAACGTCTACCCCAATCCGAACAGCGATTTCAAATTCCAGACCCAAGCGACCATAATCTGCGATATGTACATTTAGTCCGGGTTGATGGACACGCCTGGACAAAACACTCCCTGAGATGGGTTCGTTGATCCCACAAAACTTCTGCATCGTGGCGGAGGTCAGACCAACCTTATACCCAATGCAATGATCGTACTCGCGGGAGAGCAAAGCCACCAAGTGATCCTGGACATCGTATGCATCTGAAACGGTCTTCACCCCCCAATGCGCTTCAAGCGGTCTGAATAAAGAATTGTTCTCGTGTTCCGCAAACAATGCTTCGGCAACACGCTTAGCACTCAGATCGTCCACGCGCCCCTCCGTTTTTTATGTGAAACCATATCGCTTTGTTTGGAGCCGTCAAACCTCCCTCTACCATTCCTGCAACAGTTGGCAGTTTTGCATGGCCCGGCTAAATGGATAGAGACTAGAAAAAACGACTGAACCTTGAACGCCTTCAAGCGTTTCTTTGCCAAGCCCTCACTGTTTGAGTGTTCGTTACTTAAATCCACTTCCAAGATTGGAGGCGAGCATGACCCTAATATGGCTAGGTGCGATGCTGTTTCTATGTGGAGTGGTTTTCATGGCAGCTCAGCCACTCTGGCGCAGGCGCTTAAGTGGAGGCCGCTTTTCCTCTACCAATGCCACTCTTGAGCCACCACAGCCGGCGAGCGGCTTTAGCTTGAAATCAAACTGGCCCGGTTTGGTGCTAGTCACACTGGGGGCTATTTTCTTACTTGTTGCTGCTTTCTGAAGCATTTTTCTAAAGCACCTGCTTCTATTCAAGAGCACAAGGAAAGCGCCATCCTGGGAGGCAAGAGTGTATTCGTCACAAATATATATTTGTCACAAACAATCGAGACTCACGACCGGCCTTAATAACGCCGTTTCGTGCGGACGGATCGCGGATTATCAATTATAACTTCCTGGTTTCTTGCCCATGAGAGACGCCAATTCGCATAGCACTGGCCACTTATGCCGCCAGTGCCTATCTGACATTGTTCAAATGTCAGATAGCTGCAGTTTTCGATCAGGCCCGAGCCCCAGCCTCCCATATAACTCATGCAGAAAGGATATTCTGCCGCCCTGGCTTGCCTCTGACCAAAAAACGACACGCCGGCTAGCACCAGCGACAACCAGATTAAATTGCGCATGGGACCCTCGCTTCAAAATTTAAGAGCTACGCCATCATAGACGGCAATGCGTTGCTATACGCGATGGAAGAGGCCGCATCACGCACTCGTTAGAATTATCATTTTCTTGCTTGTTGCCGCTGCTTTCAACAGCACAAGGAAAGCGCCATCCTGAAGTCAGGATATTTTCGTCACAAACGATCGAAAACTTGCGACCGACCTTAATACCGTTTCGGGCGGACTGGCCGCTGGCCATCAACTATAACTTCCTGGTTTCTGGCCCATCCAAAACGCCAATTCGGATAACACTGGCCACCTATGCCACCCGTGCCTATCTGACATTGTTCAAATGTCAGATAGCTGCAGTTTTCGATCATACCCCCACCCCTACCTCCCATATAACTCATGCAGTAAGGATACTCTGTCGCCCTGGCTTGCCTCTGACCAAAAAATGACACGCCAGTCAGCATCAGCAACAAACAGATTAAATGGCGCATGGGATCCTCGCTTTAAAATTTAAGAGCTGCGCCATCATAGACGGCAATCCATTGCGACACTCAAGATGGAAGAGGGCGCATCACGCACTCGTTAGAATTATCAGGTTGTACTTGCCCCTTGGCCGCGCTCCAGCAACAATCATCGCCATGAAACATGCTACTTTGCTTCTCACTTTCATAGTCGCCATAACAATGGCGTTACAGCCCACAGCGGCGCAACATGCCCCAGAGCCGCATGAGCTCGCCCCATTCAATAAAACGTTGTCGAATAATGCGCCGCTCGTCTTCGGCATGAGCGCCAATGATGCAGCCATCGCGCTCGGCTCCCCGCTGACTTACATCCATGGTCGGCCCGGAAATAAAGTGTTCATGGTGCTACGCCATGTTGGTGGCAGCGGATGGCTGTTCCGCAATGATCCGCTCTATCTTCAATTCCGCCGAGGACGCTTGACCGGATGGAAGGGTGACTGGAATCAAAACTGGATGTGGCAATAAACGCAACTTCAGATCACGCACTCACGCCAGCGCCGATCGGACACGTCACACCGGTGCCGCCGAGACCACAATAGCCAGCGGAATCTTTGCAAGATATTGCTGGTGATAGTCCTCAGCGAAATAGAAAACGCCTGCCGGTGCAATTTCAGTCGTGATTTGACCGAGGCCCTTGGCCGCCAAAGCTTTGCCATATGCTGCCTTTGATGCCAACGCAGTTTTCATCTGGGCATCGCCATGGGTGTAGATTGCGGAACGATACTGGGTACCAATATCGTTGCCTTGACGCATTCCCTGCGTCGGATCGTGGCTTTCCCAAAACGTCTTCAACAGTTGCTCATACGAAATCTTTTTGGGATCGAAGACCACCAACACAACTTCGGTGTGACCCGTGCGACCAGAACAGATTTCTTCATAGGTCGGATTCGGAAGTCGATCCCCCAGCATAGCCAACCGCAGTAACATACACGCCTTCACCTAATTCCCAGAACTTGCGCTCAGCCCCCCAGAAACAGCCCAGCCCAAATACTGCCGTCTCCAGCCCCTCCGGATAAGGCCCTTTCAGCGCATGGCCATTGATGAAATGGGTACGTGCTGTCGGAATTGGCGTGGGACGGCCTGGTAAGGCCTCTGCCGCGCTCGGCACTTCAAGAGACTTGCGCATAAAGAACATGGCTCAGCTCCTTCTCGGGTATTGCTAAAGTCTTGCGGCACCAAGCCGCAACAGACATGATAATATACTATGTCTTGAGCATTGTTCCGCAGCACCCTATTGCTGCCGAAGCAATTAATGCCGTGAATAGCCGATCAACGGTTTGCCAGGGCGAAACAGGAACATCAGCGCGATCCCTGTAATGCCAAGCACAGCGCTGGTCGGCTGATTGAGAATGAACTTGAAGACGCTGCTCCAGAGCAAGGGCGAAAAGCTTTCGATCATTTTCTGGAATGCCTGCTGGCTTGTTTGATTGATCTCGTTCCAGAACTCGCCGAGCCGAGTTAAACGCAGCGATTGATCGGCAATGGTTCGCGCACCATCATAAACGAGAAAAATGAAGCCACTAGCCAGTAAAAATAACCCTATCAGGCGAAAGAAGCCCCGGACCATTGGACCACCCCTTATCCGACGTGGATTCACCTGCGGATACCGCGTGGTAAAACCCCATTACCCATTATATCTGGAAATACCCCCCGAAGAGGCCCAATTCAACCTTACCATCCCTTAAAGAAGGCGCGAATGCCTTCAAACGGGGCCAGAAATCGTTGACGGTCAAGGCCAAGCTCCCTATAAGGGCCTTCAATTGGCGGTGGGCGCAATCCTGCCGCCGCTGTTCTTTAAACCTCTGTGCTTCAGACCACTGCGCTTCGATACTAACGAAGAACATTGTCAGGAACATTTGATTATCACCGATCACCCGAGACCGGCCGAATGGCTGGTAGCAATCAGTCTGCCGGTCAAATCTTGATCGGTGCTGAAGGACCGAAAGACCATGGCTAATACCACCTCTGCCAAAAAAGCGACGCGCAAAATTGCCCGCCGCACTCTCATCAACAAATCGCGACGCACCATGATGCGCGGAGCGGTTCGTACTGTTGAGGAAGCCATCGAGAAGGGCGACCGTAATGCAGCGCTCGATGCAATGAAGCGTGCTGAACCCGAATTAATGCAGGCAGCTCAACGCAACATTATCCATAAAAACAATGCGAGCCGAAAAGTGTCGCGCTTGTCGCATCAAATTGCAAAGCTCGCCAAATAATTTTTGAATATCCTGATCAAAAAAAGATCTCGACGGCTGTTTGTAATTCGTCAGCGACAACAAGCTTCTCTAAGATAAGTTTGATCAGCGAAGATAGCTTCGCAAAAAGCCCGGCGCATGCCGGGCTTTTTTTGTTCAGGCTTGTTTCGGGTTAGGTCTGCATCCTTTTCAGGCGCACTGCACTGCAATTGAACACGTGGTGCCCAAATATCGCTTTATCGCGCGCAGCGAATTCATTGACGTGCAAGCGCCTTCGTTGAGATGAACACATCAGCAACTGTATTTCAGTTTGCATTGCACGCTCGCATCGCAAGAAACACTGCATTCGGAAAATGCAAGCCCATGCTCTAACCTGATGCAGGAGTAGCGCGGGAGTTACCCTGTTCCATTGATCAAAAAAAAACGCGCTTCAATAGTCACTTATCGACATAGCGCGACCAGGTACTTTCAAAAAGCATGCACGCTCCGTGAAATCATAAACATTTTATGAATTTATTTATTGCGGGCGCGAGCAATGCGCTGTGCGATCAGAATGTCGAATCATGACGCAGATTCAAAACGTTGCCGTTCTGCCCTACACGCATCACGCGTTTTTCGTACAACCAAAATTGAATTTCTGATTGCATACGCACAATCAATCTCGTTGCGGGAAATATGGCCTCGTGTATTTCTTAGGGCGTCGCAGCGCTTACGGCTCTTTAGATCAGCGCGATCTGAGAAACGTAAGCGGCGTGCAAACCAAAACCGGTCCGTACGTTAGCGATGCCTTCCAAGCGAAAGCAGGTTCGTAGTCACATTGTGTGAAGCGTTGGTTTGCGTCGAAATCTCTCCTGAGTTGAGTCCGGCAATTGCCGAACGCAGCATCAGATAGAAAAGAGACAGGGCAAACGACGAGAGCTTCTTGGAGTTGAAGGCTGGAATTGACTTAATGGGCTGGACGACGAGTTAAGGGGTCTATGAGCAGTACTGTCCGCACCTGTGCAGGCAATACGTTATGGAACACGTCAACGGGGAATAACTCGTCGCGGCTGCCGCGGCGGGGAAGGGGGACTTCAATGCCTTTCACAATTGAAACTGGCAATTATCCAACAATCTTTTTCACGGGCAATGTATTGCTGATTGCTGCACATGCAGTGCGTACGGCTCACGGACCTCTGCTGCAATCATAAAAAGCGCCGATTGCCAGGCGCTTCGTTCTTCCATCTTGTGACTTATGCGCGGCGGAAACGCTGAACGATGAGTCATGCCTGGAAGGCAGGTAGTCGTACGTGCAATTCACAAAATGAACCTTAAGAACAGAAAATTAGAATTCAAATGACAAGCATAGCGGCTACAGAACTTGATCGTTGGGCACGGGTAAAAGGACGCTTGCGTTCGAGCGTTGGCGAAGACGTTTATACAAGCTGGTTTGCGCGTATGGATCTTGAAAGCATTCAGGATGGCAGCGTGCATATGTCGGTGCCAACCAAATTCCTGAAGAGCTGGATTCAGGCCCATTATGCCGAGCGCGTTCTGAATTGCTGGCAGGCGGAGCTGCCGGGATTGAGCCGCATCGATTTGACCGTACGCAGCGCGATGCGCAACGCCGTGCCCGTCAAGGATACAAAATCTCCTCTCGATGAGCGACGTTCCGAACGTGCCCCTGAATTGCGCACCGCCGCCATAGCGCCAGTTTCCGCCAATCATGAGGCGCTCGGTGGCTCTCCGCTCGATCCACGCCTGACATTTGCAAGTTTCGTCACTGGCCGCTCCAATACCTTGGCCCATGCGGCAGCGCGTCAAGTCGCAGAAGGGCGGCGCGGTAGCCCCATCATGTTCAATCCGCTTTATATCCATGCCGGCGTTGGACTGGGTAAGACCCATCTACTGCAAGCTGTCACTTGGGCCGGGAATTCCGGTACCGAACGTAAAGTACTTTATCTCACCGCCGAAAAATTCATGTATGGCTTTGTTGCCGCACTAAAAACGCAAACGGCCCTCGCCTTTAAGGAAGCGCTGCGCGGCATCGATGTTCTGGTGATCGACGATCTCCAATTCCTACAAGGCAAATCGACACAAGCCGAGTTCTGTCACACATTAAATGCATTGATCGATGCAGGCCGTCAGGTGGTGATTGCCGCCGATCGCCCCCCATCTGACCTCGAAAGCCTGGATGATCGGGTGCGATCGCGGCTCGCCGGCGGTCTTGTGGTGGAAATGGGATCGCTTGGCGAGGAGTTGCGGCTTGATATCCTGAGATCACGCATGACGGCGGCACGTGCCCATCACGCCAGTTTTGACGTGCCACTGCCGGTTCTTGAATATCTTGCCCGCACCATCACCCATAATGGCCGCGATCTCGAGGGTGCAATCAACCGTCTGCTCGCCCACAGCAAACTCAACGCCCAGCCAGTGACACTGGAAATGGCTGAGCGCGAGGTGCGTGATCTGATCCGGCCGCAGGAGCCCAAGCGCGTCAAAATCGAGGACATCCAGCGGGTGGTCGCCCGGCAATACAATGTCAGCCGCTCGGACCTCCTCTCCTCACGCCGCACCGCGAATGTGGTACGTCCGCGTCAGGTGGCCATGTATCTGGCAAAAACCTTGACCTTGCGATCACTGCCCGAAATCGGGCGCCGGTTCGGTGGCCGCGATCACACCACGGTATTGCACGCCGTGCGCAAGATTGAGGCCCTGGTGTCAAAGGATATTTCGTTGTCAGATGAAGTCGAATTGCTGAAGCACCAGCTGCAGGAATAATCCTCTTCCCGGGAAATAATCTTCTTATATCCAAGGGAAAGCTGCGTCCGAGCAGCCGTCACCCTTGCGCTCTGCGCTCATCCACGTCACCTTAACGGTCCCCGCGGGACCGTTCAAACTAAGTGGTCGGATCGCAGGACTCAGTTGCTGCGGTGTGCCATTCGAGCCGCCCGGCTCTCCATTTATGCTATGTTTGGAATCGGGCGGATTGGCCATGAAAGTTACCGTTGAACGCGTACAACTCCTGAAGTCGCTAGGCCATGTCCACCGTGTGGTCGAACGGCGCAACACAATTCCAATCCTGGGCAATATCTTGATCCGCGCAGAGAATGCGCGCCTCAGCCTCAAGGCCACCGACCTCGATCTCGAGGTTACCGAAACCTTGCCTGCGGAAGTAACAAGCAGCGGCTCAACCACTGTCCCCGCGCACATGCTCTACGATATTGTGCGCAAATTGCCGGACGGCTCTCAGATCATCCTGGAAGCTGATAGCGATCGCGCAATGATGGCGGTCCGTGCCGGACGCTCACGCTTTACCTTGCAAACTCTGCCAGAGAATGATTTCCCGGATCTTGCCGCCGGCGACATGACCCACACCTTTGCGCTTACCGCCAGCGAAGTGAAGCGACTGATCGACCGCACGCAGTTTGCGATCTCGACGGAAGAGACTCGTTATTATCTTAATGGCATCTATCTGCACGTCGCTAGCAACACCAAGACTGCGACCCTGCGCGGAGTTGCAACAGACGGCCACCGTCTGGCGCAAGTTGATCTCCCTTTGCCGAAAAATGCCACCGGCATGCCCGGTGTGATCGTGCCCCGCAAAACTGTTGGCGAGGTCCAGCGCCTGATCGAGGATAATGAAACTGAGATTGGTATCGAACTGTCGCAAGGCAAAATCCGTTTCACCATTGCCAATGTCGTGCTGACCTCCAAGCTGATCGATGGCACCTTCCCCGATTATGGCCGTGTCATTCCGCAGAACAACGATAAGGAATTGACCGTCGATAAAGCGGACTTCGAGGCGGCAGTGGATCGCGTCTCAACAATTTCAAGCGAGCGAGGCCGTGCGGTCAAGCTTGCGCTGTCCCCAGGAAAACTGGTGCTGTCCGTGACCAATCCGGATTCCGGTAGCGCGACGGAAGAGCTTGAGGTTGAGTATGCCTCTGATCCGCTCGATATCGGATTCAACTCTCGCTATTTGTTGGATATCGCAGCTCAAATTGAAGGCGAGGTCGCAGTATTACGCCTTGCCGATCCCGGCTCGCCGACATTGGTGCAGGACAAGGATTCCAAAGGCGCGCTCTACGTGCTGATGCCCATGCGGGTGTGACCTCAATCGGCGCGGAATACACCCCACTTCTTTGCTATCAATGCCTGGCCTTGCGCCAGGCATTGATGTCTTTGGCGGCCGTATCTTACTGATATGATGTAACGAGACGGATAAGCGAAACAAATCCCGCCATGGCAATCATAGGATGCGACTGTAAATGACCGTCTCCCGCATCCTGCGGCTTAGCCTTACGCATGTCCGCAATTATCGCGCGGCGAGCCTACGGACGCGCAGTGATCTTGTGGTGCTTGTCGGATCGAATGGCGCCGGCAAAACCAATTGCCTGGAAGCCATCTCGTTACTCTCGCCCGGACGCGGCCTGCGCCGCGCCACCCTTGAAGATATCGCCGACATTCAGGGCGATGGGTCGTGGGCTGTATCGGCGGAAGTAGAAGGCGCACTTGGCCTTGCCACACTCGGTACCGGCATCGATGCACCAAATTCAGAAGGCAGCACTACTGCAACCCGCCGCTGTCGCATTGATCGCGAGGGCGTTTCGTCAGCCGCAGCCTTCGGCGATCATCTGCGCATGGTGTGGTTGACGCCCGCGATGGATGGTTTGTTCATGGGCGCGGCATCTGAGCGGCGGCGCTTTTTCGATCGCTTGGTCCTCGCTATCGACAGCAATCATACCGGGCGAGTGTCGGCACTCGATCGAGCCTTACGCTCGCGCAATCGCCTGCTGGAAGATCGCAACTATGATGCACACTGGTGCGATGCCATCGAACGAGAAACCGCGGAACTTGCAATTGCTGTTGCAGCCCAGCGCACACAGACGCTGCAGCGATTGTCCGCGGCACTGGCCATGCGCGGCAACGCCTCTGCATTTCCCTCGGCCACGATTGCACTCGATGGGTGGATTGAAAATGCACTGATGAGTGAAGCCGCGACTGCGGTGGAAGATCGCTACCGCGAGCTCTTGCGCGAAAGCCGCGCACTCGACGCTGCAGCAGGACGCACGTTGAACGGTCCGCATCTCACTGACTTGCAAGTGACCTATGCACCGAAAAATATGCCTGCCAAGGATGCCTCCACTGGAGAGCAAAAAGCGCTGCTCCTTGGCCTCGTGTTGGCGCACGCCAATCTCGTGGCGGAAATGACCGGCATCACACCGCTGCTCCTGCTCGACGAGGTTGTCGCACACCTCGATCCCACCCGCCGCACGGCACTCTTTGCGGAATTATCGAATCTCAGTGCACAAGTCTGGATGACGGGCGCCGACCCTTCCGCTTTCACCGGAATGGGATCGAACACAGAGATGTTTGAAGTCGAGGCAGGCCAGATTTCACGGCGCGAATGAAGTCAACAAATGCATTTCCGGGCTCCCAAACTTTTTTCAGGAGAGCCGCAAATCAGCCTTTTGCGCAGGGCGCAAAACAGTCTTTATATCCCTTGAAAAAAGCTCAAAAACTCCCATTTTTTCAATAGCTTAAAGATCTCCAGTTTACCCTAGGCGCTTCCCTGTTTTCATGGCACAAGATGATTATTGCAGGCGTGTTTCCCGCCTCCCCTTGGGACGACCCACGAAGGCCTTTCATGACTGAACCAGCTCGGCAACCCAGCGCCGAAACAGCGCCATCCCCAGGTGCGGAATATGGAGCGGAATCGATCAGGGTCCTGAAAGGTCTCGATGCGGTTCGCAAGCGTCCCGGCATGTACATCGGCGACACCGATGATGGCTCGGGCCTGCATCATATGGTCTACGAGGTTGTCGACAACGCCATCGACGAAGCGCTCGGCGGCCATGCGACAGCCGTGGAAGTCATTCTCAATCCGGATGGCTCGATAACCGTGCGCGATGACGGACGCGGCATTCCGACCGACATTCATAAAGGTGAAGGCATCTCGGCGGCTGAGGTCATCATGACCCAGCTTCATGCTGGCGGAAAATTCGACCAGAATTCCTACAAGGTCTCTGGCGGCCTGCACGGCGTCGGTGTCTCCGTTGTCAATGCGCTCTCCAGCAAACTGGAGCTGCGCATCTGGCGCGACGGCAAAGAACATTACATCGAATTCAAGCACGGTGATTCCGTGGCCCCGCTTAAGGTAACCGGTGAAGCGAACGGTAAACGCGGCACCGAAGTAACCTTCCTCGCCTCAACGGAAACCTTCACCAATGTCGAATACGACTTCGCGACGCTGGAACACCGCCTGCGCGAACTCGCCTTCCTTAATTCCGGCGTCAACATTTTATTGTCCGACATGCGTCACGCGGTCGAGCATCGCGAAGAGATGCACTATCAGGGCGGCGTTGAGGCCTTTGTCAAATATCTCGACCGCAACAAGAAGCCTGTGGTGAGCGAACCTATCGTGATGCGCGCGGAGCAAAACGGCATCAGCGTTGAAGTCGCGATGTGGTGGAACGACAGCTACCATGAGAACGTACTCTGCTTCACCAATAACATTCCTCAGCGCGACGGCGGCACCCATCTCGCCGGTTTTCGCGGAGCATTGACGCGCCAAGTCACCAGCTATGCCGAAGTCATCGCCAAAAAGGAAAAAATCGCGCTGACCGGTGACGACTGCCGCGAGGGATTAACCGCCGTCCTTTCAGTGAAGGTACCGGATCCGAAGTTCTCCTCACAGACAAAGGACAAGCTGGTTTCCTCAGAAGTACGTCCGGTGGTCGAGAACGTGCTGAATGCTGCCTTGTCAGCGTGGTTTGAGGAACATCCCGCGGAAGCCAAAACCATCGTTGGCAAGGTCATCGAGGCAGCTGCCGCACGTGAAGCCGCGCGCAAGGCGCGCGATCTTACCCGCCGCAAGGGTGCACTCGATATCGCATCCCTGCCCGGCAAACTCGCCGATTGCCAGGAGCGCGATCCGGCAAAATCCGAACTCTTCATTGTCGAGGGTGACAGCGCTGGCGGCTCCGCCAAGCAAGGGCGCAACCGCGAATTCCAAGCTGTGCTTCCTTTGCGCGGCAAAATTCTCAATGTCGAACGTGCACGCTTCGACAAAATGTTATCATCCGAACAGATCGGCACGCTGATTACAGCGCTCGGCACCGGCATCGGCCGCGAGGATTTTGATCTGTCGAAACTGCGCTATCACAAGATTATTGTTATGACCGACGCCGACGTTGACGGCGCACATATCCGCACATTGCTGTTGACGTTCTTCTTCCGCCAGATGCCGCAGATGATTGAGGGAGGTCATCTCTATATCGCCCAGCCGCCGCTCTATAAGGTGACGCGCGGCAAGTCCGAGCAGTATTTGAAAGACGAACGCGCGCTGGAAGACTATCTGATCGAGACCGGTCTTGAAGATTGTGTGCTGAAACTCTCGTCAGGCGAGGATCGCAGCGGTCGCGATTTACAAGGCCTCGTAGAAGAGGCCCGCATTATTCGCGGGGCGCTGCACAACCTGCATACCCGCTACAATCGTAACGTGGTCGAGCAGGCGGCAATCGCGGGCATTTTAAACACGCAGGTGACTGGCAACGTCGAAGCCGCAACTGTCGCCGCCGAATATATCGCCAGGCGTCTCGACGCGCTGGCGGATGAAGTCGAGCGCGGCTGGGTCGGGCGTTTCGCGGAAGGCGAAGGGTTTTTCTTCGAGCGGACGGTACGTGGCGTCAAGGATGTCGCCATCATCGACGCTGCGCTGCTTGGCTCGGCTGAGGCGCGCAAACTCGACGAATATGCTGCCACATTGCAAGAGACTTATCCACGCAGCGCCACTTTGCGCCGCAAGGATGCTGAGCACGCGATCCACGGTCCGGTCACCTTGTTCGAAGCGGTGACAGACGCTGGACGCAAGGGTGTGGCCTTGCAGCGTTACAAAGGCCTGGGCGAGATGAACCCCAGCCAGTTGTGGGAAACGGCCCTTGATACCAACGCGCGCTCGCTGTTGCAGGTGAAGGTTAAGGAGGTCGATGCTGCTGACGACCTCTTCACCAAACTGATGGGTGACATTGTGGAGCCCCGCCGCGAGTTCATCCAGGAGAATTCACTCGACGCAAACGTGGACGTGTAGGGCCTTGACGCTTCTTCCTTATAGTCACTTCACAGATTGGGTATAACAAGCTGGACGCCAGAAGATGGCCCATGAAACCGCGACCCTCGCTGCCTATGTTGCACAGCTCCGGTTTGACGATATTCCGGCCCATGTCTTGCAGCGCGCCAAGGTTCTGACGCTGGATTTTCTTGGCAGCGCGGTGCGTGCCCGACGTCGAATCCGATTCCACCCCTTCGCTATTGGCCATGCTCAAGGCCCTTTCGCTCGATGGTAAGGGTGATGCCACCGTGTTTGGGGACAGCAGAACTTATACTCCAGCAGTCGCTGCATTGCTCAATGGGGCGCTTGGCCATTCGCTGGATTTTGACGATACCCATGCGGAACTCCTCGCTCCATGCCAGCGCACCTGTGGTTCCAGCAGCGCTGGCAGTGGGTGAAATCATCCAGGCCTCGGGACGTGATGTCCTCACTGCGATCATCGCTGGGTATGAAGTGTGCTGCCGTCTCGGCAATGCCCTCGATCCCACATCGCATTACGCACGCGGCTTCCATCCAACCGCCACCGCCGGCACATTCGGCGGAGCAGCGGCTGCAGGCTCGCTGCTTGGTCTGTCAGCGGAGCAAATGATCTCTGCATTTGGGGTGTCGGGAAGCCAGGCCGCAGGCTCGCTGCAATTTCTCGTCAACGGTGCATGGAACAAACGCTATCAGGTGGGCGCTGCCGCCATGAATGGCGTGATCGCGGCGATGCTGGCCCGCGAAAATTTTATCGGATCGAGCGAGGCCGTTGAGGGCAAACACGGCCTGCTGGTTGGCTACACCGACAACGCCGATCCAACGAAAACCACAGCCGGTCTCGGCGAAATTTATGAAACGATGAAGATCGGCATCAAGCCCTATCCGAGTTGCCGCTATACGCATGCGGCGATCGACACATTGATCGCCATGCGCCGCGATCACAATCTGACGCCTGAACGCATCTCTCGTGTTGAGATCGGGCTTCATCGCAACGGCATTACTCTCACAGGAGATCCTGCCACCAAGCGTCACGCACGCAGCGTCGTCGATGGACAGTTCTCGATGTACTTCACCGGTGCAATGGCGCTAGAGCAGGGCAGCTTCGGCTGGGATGACTACAAACGTCTCGGCGACCCAGCCATCGAGGCACTCGCCGACCGCATTGAAGTGGTGCGGGATGATCGGCTTGAGACCGGACGCGCCCATCCCTTCGGCGCACGTGTCAGCATCGTAACCGATGGTGGCACCCATGAACGCATCGTGTTCGATCCGCCTGGCGAACCGTCATCATTTCCCGATCAGGCGGCGATGCAGCAAAAATTCATGCAACTCGCGCGACCCGTGCTGAACACGCGCGCGGAGCATTTTGCCGCTGCGGTTCTATCGATGGAAACATTCGAACGGATTGATAGCGTCACCAGTCTCGGGCGGCATTGACACAAGATTAAGGGTCTGCCCGCATTTGCACCCTTGCTAGGCATAGCACCGGTGGGAACGTTATGACGTTTGTGCTAGACTTTGAAAAATACGGTCGATTGCATCGGAGCTGTCCTTGTCCAAGCGCTACATTCCCTCTCTCTCATTCGAGCGCGCGCCTGCGTTTCTGAGCGACCTTCTCAATACCTTGACAGAACGCGGCCGCAGCCTGTTCGGCCTTTCCAACGGCTCTCCCGCAATGTCGAAGACCGAGCTGGTCAACCTCAGCGAGGCGCTGCTGTCACGGCGCGGCGAGGCTACAGGCGTCGTCCTGGCCCACTCATTGCTGGCAGGCTACGCGGCCGCAAAAGACACCGATCAGCTTGCATTTCTGAATGCTCTTGCAGAGTTGTTTGGCCCCGACATGACCGAGCTTAACGCCGTTCTGGAAGCGGTGCGTGCGAATGGCGCTGCTCCCGAGACAGTGGCGCGGCTGCTCAAGGCCGCCGAACCGCGACGTCAGGAACTGATCAGACGACTAAACCTTGCGCCGGGCGGCACCGCGTCGCTGGTACGAATGCGCGAAATGCTATTGTCGCATATCGCCAAGCATCCCGAGCTCAAACACGTGGACAGCGATTTCGTCCATCTCTTTGCCTCGTGGTTCAACAGAGGTTTTCTGGTTCTGCGGCGGATCGATTGGACCACACCGGCCAATATTCTGGAAAAGATCATCCGCTACGAGCAGGTTCACGCCATTGAGAACTGGGACGATCTGCGCAGCCGTCTCGAGCCGAGCGACCGGCGTTGCTACGGCTTTTTTCATCCGCAACTGGTCGACGAGCCCCTGATCTTTGTCGAAGTCGCATTGACCCGCGAAAGCCCTGCGGCAATTGCACCACTGCTCGATTTGACACGAAAGCCGATCGCCGCGACCGAAGCTACCACCGCTGTGTTCTATTCGATTTCGAACACACAGAAGGGCCTCGGCGGCATTTCCTTCGGCAACTTCCTGATCAAACAGGTGGTCGAGGACATCAAGCGCGAATTGCCGAATGTGCAGACCTTTGTGACGCTGTCGCCAGTGCCAGGATTTGCAAATTGGCTTGCGCGTGAACGGCAATCAGAAAAATCTACGCTGCTGGATATTCAAACGCGCACAACGCTCACGGCACTCGACGATCCAACCTGGGCAAACGATCCAGAAACCGTTGACCGGATCAAAGCCGTGTTGCTGCCGCTGGCCGCTGCTTACTTCCTTGAAGAGAAAACATCCCGCGGAACTCCCGGTCGATCCGGTGGCGCGTTTTCATCTTGGGAATGGCGCACGGCTGGAACGGTTGAATTTTCTCGGTGACCGCTCCGAGAAGGGCCTCCAGCAATCTCACGGCCTGATGGTCAATTATCTCTATGCCCTTGATGAAATCGAAGACAACCACGAGGCATTTGCGGAAAAAGGGCTTATTGCATCGTCATCAGCCATTCGCAAGATGCTGCCGGTCCGTCCCGTTGAGGACGCCCGCGACTAGAATTGCGGAATCCCTGCATGGCAGTCATTACTGCAGCAAAGTAGTAATTTACAGTCCTTTTGGATTGCCGGATAGTCGTGGATGAAGCGGATGTCTTTGTCATCTCACGCGCAATCATCCGTAGCAAAACACATTTCGACAACAAATCCCACCGAGCGAGAAAGCACATGCAGTTTAAACATTCCCGGCTTGAGATTGACGGTTCGGTTGCCACTCTGGTCCTCGACCATCAGGAAGTGATGAACGCCGTCTCGCCCGACATGCTGGCAGGTTTGAGCGAAGCGCTCGATGTTGTGGACGACAAGCGCGGCGAAATCCGCTGCCTCGTGCTGACTGGTGCGGGAAAAGCATTCTGCACGGGCGCCAATCTGCAGGGCCGCTCCAGTGAAGAGAATCTGGTTCGCCGCAATACGGGTGCGGCACTGGAAACAGCGTTTCATCCGTTCCTGCGCCGCCTGCGGGATTTACACTGTCCGTTTGTTACATCCGTAAATGGCCCCGCCGCAGGTGCAGGCATGAGCTTTGCACTAATGGGCGATATCATTCTATGCGCGCGCTCATCCTATTTTCTCCAGGCTTTCCGCCGCATTGGGCTTGTACCCGATTGCGGATCGACATGGTTGTTGCCACGGGTGATCGGCAAGGCGCGGGCCATAGAACTCTCATTGCTCGGCGAGCGGCTTCCCGCCGAAAAGGCGCTGGAGTGGGGATTGATCAATCGTGTTGTCGACAACTCAGCACTGGCCGAAGAAACAAAAAAAATGGCTCACGATCTTGCCAATGGACCAACCATTGCACTGTCACTGATCCGCCGTCTCTACTGGGAAAGCCCGCACAATTCGTTCGAGGAACAGATCGATCTCGAGAAGCAATTGCAGCGACAGGCGGGTCGCGCCGAGGATTACAAGGAAGGTGTGAGCGCTTTTCTCGAAAAGCGCCCAGCGAAATTCAAGGGCCGTTAAATAGCGCCAAGATTCGCTGATACGCTCAATATAAAGCCGCGCCAACAACAGCGCGGCTTTGTTTTAGAAGAAGACCGGATTGATACGCCGTGCCAAGAAGATCGGGCAACTAGAGCGCCAACTAAATCCGCAACTAGATTCCTGCCATCATAATATATTTGATTTCGACATATTCTTCGATGCCGTGATGCGAGCCTTCGCGTCCGAGACCCAATTCCTTCACGCCCCCGAAAGGCGCAACTTCCGTCGTGATGAGGCCGGTGTTGACGCCAACCATGCCGGACTCAAGCGCTTCAGCAACACGCCATACCCGCCCGAGATCGCGCGCATAGAAATAGGATGCGAGACCGAACGGCGAAGCGTTGGCCATCTCAATCACATCCTCCTCACTCGTGAAACGAAACACCGGCGCTAAGGGGCCAAAGGTTTCCTCACGCGCCACCAGCGCATCTTGCGGCACATTGGCGATCACTGTCGGCTCAAAGAAGGTGCCGCCCAGCGCGTGGCGCTTGCCCCCCGTCACAATTTTAGCACCATGCGACAATGCATCCGCAATATGCTCTTCAACCTTCTCAATCGCGCGGGGATTAATCAAGGGTCCTTGGACGA
This sequence comes from uncultured Alphaproteobacteria bacterium, assembly GCA_963811795.1. Taxonomy (GTDB): domain Bacteria; phylum Pseudomonadota; class Alphaproteobacteria; order Rhizobiales; family Xanthobacteraceae; genus Afipia. Next base: position 36,370 of record CAWESR010000007.1, on the reverse strand, counting down.
CACCCTCTTCCGTGCCATCGCCGATCTTCATCGCGGCAGCCTTCTGCGCGAGCTTTTCAACAAAAGCATCGTAGATCTTGTCTTGCGCATAAATGCGATTGGCGCACACGCAGGTCTGGCCCATGTTGCGAAATTTCGAAACCATCGCGCCTTCGACTGCGGCATCGAGATCCGCGTCATCGAACACCACGAACGGCGCGTTGCCGCCAAGCTCAAGGCCAAGCTTTTTCACACCAACCGACGCTTGCTGGTAAAGAATCTTGCCGACTTCCGTGGAACCAGTGAAGCCAATTACGCGCACATCAGGATGTTCGCACAACACCTTGCCGATGGCTGCAGAATCGCCGGTCAAAATATTGAACACGCCTTTTGGAAAACCCGCCTTTTCCGCAAGTACAGCCAGTGCCAAAGCTGTCAGCGGCGTCTCAGAAGCCGGCTTCAGCACCACGGTACATCCGGCCGCAAGCGCCGGTGATACCTTGCGCGTGATCATCGAACAGGGAAAATTCCATGGCGTAATCGCGCCTGCAACACCGATCGGCTGACGGATTGCAAGCAACCGCGCATCCTTGCGGGGCGAGGGAATCGTTTCGCCAAATATACGACGCGCCTCTTCGGCATAAAACTCGACATAGGCCGCGCCGATATCGATCTCGCCCTTGGCTTCCGTAAGTGGTTTGCCCTGCTCACTCGTGAGGATCAAAGCGAGATCGTCGCGGTTGGCCACAATGAGATCGAACCAGCGCCGCAACATCACGGCGCGTTCCTTGGCGGTGGTCTTCGACCAAATCTTGAAAGCGCGAGCCGCTGCCTCTACGGCTAGGGTCGTTTCCTTCGCGCCAAAGCGCGGCACGCTGGCAATGACAGAACCGTTGGCAGGATTCTCGACTGGAATAGACGGCGTCCCGATCCACGTGCCATCGATAAAACAGCGGTCGCGCAGAAGCGATGGATCTTTCAGACGATCCTGCAGATGAACGTCAGACATACGGCGCGCAGCAGAGGAAGTTGTAGCAGTTGGAGAAGCAGCAGGTGTCATGGAATGGAATCTCCCTCGGGAACCCGACGGAGCATGTCCGTTCAGGCCACGCGATGCATGAAAGTTTCACGACGGCCGATCATGCGCTCGGCAGCAGCTTTGGCGTCTGCCCGGCTTGGGGTTGCCCAAGTGCGATATTCCAGATCAGGCAATGTGGCAGGATCGCGCCGGATGAACCACGATGTCAACGATTTTGGGCCGGCGGGCAACGATGATAGAGCTTGCGCAAGATTATCGACCGCACCGAACGCAAAAAGCGCGCCTGAGGATGCGTATCGAATTTCGTAAAGGCCAGGACCGATTGGGGCTTCAAGCTTTTCGCCCCGCAATGCTTTAGGATAACGTTTCCACTCACCCCAAGTCGTAATCATGGGTCCCGCTCCTTTTACTCACTTGTACTACACTCAATTATTCAACCCGCGCCCGGGCATTACGTTCCGGACATCGGTATTGTTTCAACATGGGCTGCCGAAAGACCTTCCAGGCAAACCTTGCCACTATCACTGAAGCCGATATGGCGGCGCAATGCCAGAACTTCAAGTTGATTCATAATTAACGACGTTCAAGCTCGCGTAAAAGATACTCAAATAGGTAAACCGTGACGCTGTGCCAAAGCCTTAAGCGAGGTCTGGGGCCGCGCGCCGATATGCTGAATGACCTCAGCCGCCGCAAGCGCCCCAAGACGCCCCGAATCTTCGTGGCTCAAACCCCTGACCAGACCAAATAAAAAACCTGCTGCGAACAGATCGCCTGCGCCTGTGGTATCCATTACCTGCTTGACTGGAAAAGCAGGCACAGCGGTAACCTTATCCCTTGTCGCGACAACACAACCCTTCTCACTGCGCGTGACCACCGCGAGAGCGACATCCTTGCGCAATTGCGACAATGCGGCATCAAAATCATCCGTCTGATAAAGCGAAGCCAATTCGGCCTCATTTGCAAAAATCAGATCAACAGTTTTTTCCCGCATCAAACCTATGAACTCATCGCGGTAGCGGCCCACGCAAAATGCATCCGACAGCGTCAGGGCGACGCGACGTTGATTGTTGTGGGCAATTTTCGACGCTTTCAGAAAAGCGTCCTTGGCATTCTTGGGGTCCCACAAATATCCCTCAAGATAAACGATGGATGACGCCGCGATCTGCGCTTCATCGATATCCACCACCGACAGATCCTGCGCCGCACCGAGGTAAGTGTTCATGGTTCGCTCGCCATCGGGCGTCACCAGAATATAAGAGCATGCTGTAGCCGGACCGCCGCTCGCAGGCGCAGTCGTAAACGCTACTTTCGCGGCGCGGATATCATGGCTAAAAACGGTGCCGAGCTGGTCATTGCGAACCTTGCCGATGAAGGCCGCCCGCGCGCCCAAATCAGCGACACCCACGATGGTATTCGCCGCCGACCCGCCGGACATCTCAGTCGCTGGTCCCATTGCTTGATAAATCGCCGCAGCACGCGACTCATCGATCAACGCCATCGCACCCTTGGCCATGCCCTGTTGGTTCAGAAATCCGTCTTCGGTTTTGGCCAAAATATCGACGATGGCATTTCCGATACCGAGAACATCGTAGGTTGCTGCGCTCATTAATGTTAATCCTGCAGGGAGGGACGAGATCGGCGAAAGCGGCTACTGCGCCAGCGGCGAAATTCGTTAAAATAGGTGTCCGGCGACCTATCACGACCACACGCCCCCCATCAAGCTCATTACTCTCTGGAAGTCATCCGTAGAACCCCCCAATGATCCGTCACATCCTGACCGTTTCGACCGGTACGCTAACCTCACGACTGCTGGGATTCACGCGCGATGCGCTGATCGCGGCTTTGCTGGGCGCAGGCCCCATCGCAGATGCTTTTCTTGTCGCCTTTCAGTTCATCAACGTGACGCGGCGGCTCCTGACCGAAGGCGCGCTCAATGCCGCGCTTGTGCCAGGGTATCTCCACGTGCGCGGGACCGAAGGTTCCGTCGCCGCGGCGGCCTTCGCAGGGCGGGTTCTTGGCAGCGTTAGTCTCGTTCTGATCGCCATAGCATTCGTGCTCGGTCTTTTGATGCCAACGGTGATTGCGGTTTTGGCGCCAGGCTTCACCGGATCACCCACGCTGCAACTCGCCATCGATAATGCGCGCATGATGCTGCCGTATTTTGCTTTTGTCGGCCCCGTTACCGTGATGATGGGCGTACTCAATGCTGAGCATCGCTTCGTGCTGACCGCGTTTTCTCCGGTCTTGTTTAATCTGACAATGATCGTGACGCTGGTCGTATTAATTGTTTGGCGACACGATGCGATATTTTCAACGACAGTTATCGCTGCCATGGTCGGTATCGCCGGCTGCCTGCAAATGTTGATTTTGATTCAGCGCAGACCCTGGCGCGCTGGCCTCGCGACGCCGGTGAGGATTTCATTCGACCCGCAAATCCGCAGCTTTTTCCGCAAGGCGATCCCCGGCATGATTGCCAATGCCGGACCGCAACTGCTGATCGTTGGCGGCGCTATCATTGCCTCCACTTCACCCGCTGCAGTATCGTGGCTTTACTTCGCCAACCGCTTAATTGAACTGCCGCTGGGCATGGTCGGCGTAGCCATGGGCACCGTGCTGGTGCCGGAAATGACCCGGACCTTACAAAGCGGCGACAAGTCAGGACTGGTGCAGGCCGAGTTGCGCGGGTTCGAACTTGCGGCCGGGCTCGCGCTTCCGGCCACGCTGGGATTGATCATCTTGAGCGAACCGATTGTGCGCGTGTTGTTCGAACACGGTGCGTTTACAGCACAAGACACAATCGCGACCGGACAAGCACTATCGATATTGGCGCTTGGATTACCAGCGCACGTATTGGTCAAAGCACTCTCGCCTGCATTCTTTGCACGCAATGACACCACGACACCGCTGCTGGCCACGCTTGCAGCTGTTGCGGTGACGGTATTGGCGGGATTAGCCTTCGGTCCGTCCTTCGGTGCGAATGGCGTCGCCACAAGCATCTCACTGGGTGCATGGTGCTGTGCCACGATCCTGATCTGGCGCGGTGCCGGCACTTTCGGTTTTTCGTTCGATACAACTGCACGGCGGCGACTGCCACGCGTTGCATTGTGCGCTGCCATTATGGGCACCATGCTTTATCTTGCGGAATTCTTCGTGGCGCCGGTGACAGCACCCGCGGGTTTCGCCGCGCAAATTACGATTCTGGGCGGCCTGATCGCCGCAGGCATATCATTTTACGGTCTGCTGCTTGATCTATACGGCGTCGTCAGCTGGGGCAAGGCAATCGGCAGCTTGCGCGGCTGAAATCCGCATGCAATGACGCTCGCAAACGGCTGCGACGACGGCACAGGAATCATGGATATGGCGGCAAAAGAATTGGTTTTTTCAGGCGTTCAGCCAACGGGCAATTTGCACCTCGGCAATTATCTCGGCGCGATCGTCAATTTCGTCAAACTGCAAAACACCCACAACTGCATTTATTGCGTCGTTGATCTGCACGCAATCACCGTATGGCAGGACCCGGCTGAACTGACACGCAACATACGCGAGGTCACTAGCGCTTTCATCGCCAGCGGCATCGATCCGAAGAAACACATCATTTTCAACCAGAGCCAGGTTGCAGAACACGCCGAACTTGCCTGGGTGCTCAATTGCGTGGCGCGGCTCGGCTGGCTTAATCGCATGACCCAGTTCAAGGAAAAGGCCGGCAAGGATCGCGAGAATGCTTCCGTGGGACTCTATGCTTATCCCAACTTGATGGCGGCGGACATTCTTGTTTATCGCGCAACGCATGTCCCGGTCGGCGAAGACCAGAAACAGCATCTGGAACTCGCGCGCGACATTGCACAGAAATTCAACAATGACTTTTCGGATTCCATCCGTGCGCATAATCTCAACGAAAAGTTCTTTCCGCAGCCGGAACCGTTGATCACGGGGCCCGCAACGCGCGTGATGTCATTGCGCGACGGCTCGAAGAAGATGTCGAAATCCGATCCTTCGGATTATTCACGTATCAACCTCAACGATGACGCGGACGCTATCGCCCAGAAAGTCCGCAAAGCCAAGACCGATCCAGAACCATTGCCCTCGGAAGAAAAGGGCCTGGAGAATCGCCCCGAGGCTGACAATCTTGTCGGCATCTATGCCGCATTGTCCGGCAAGCCAAAGTCGGAAGTTTTAAGCGAATTCGGTGGTGGACAGTTCTCTCAGTTCAAATCGACGCTGGTCGACCTTGCCGTCGATAAACTCGGTCCGATCGGCATTGAAATGAAGCGGCTGATGCAAGATCCTGTTTATGTCGATTCTGTCTTGATTGACGGTGCGGCGCGGGCGCGCATCATCGCCTCTGAGACCATGAGCGCAGTGAAAGACATCGTAGGCTTCATTCACAAGCGTTAATTGCGCCTTCTTTGTCCACTTGGAACGCGTCTTGGAACGCGCCTGGAATGCTTCTTGGACGCTTGTGTGAAAGACCTGCATCATGGCAGCATGCTCCCAATCGGGTTCAGCATTGGGGCGCGTATGAACAGCCAGCGAAGAAGTTACGAGCAGGGCCACAAACCCAAATGTCTGGTTATCGTCGACGATACTCCCGAATGCGATCGTGCGGTGTACTATGCAAGCCGCTGGGCACTCCGCGCCAGCGGCGGCGTGGTGATGCTGCGGGTGATCGAGCCCGAGGGCCACAACCAGGAATGGCTTGGCGTCGCTGACATCATGCGCGCGGAAGCCGAGGACGAGGCCAATGCGGCGCTTGACCGCGCGGCGGGACGCGCTAACGGCATTGCTGCGATCACGCCGGAGCGAATCATACGTGAAGGCGATACGACCGAACAGATTCTCGATGTCATCGATCAGGACGTGGACATTGCGATGCTGGTGCTGGCCGCGAGCGCAGGCGCCGAAGGGCCGGGGCCGATTATCGCCACTATGGCCAAGACCGTTGGGACATTCCGTGTTCCCCTCACCATCGTTCCCGGTAACCTGGCCGATGAGGAACTCGACGCTTTGTCCTAAGCTGGGACACCAATTGCCCGCCATAAGCAGGCCAGCGAGCCTCTTGCAGGGTGTTTTTTAAATAGCCATTTGTTATAGGAACTTCCACATTCACCCGTTCGCGCTGGCCTTGAACCGGCGATGTGCCGGAGACCATCATGTTCATCCAGACTGAAGCGACCCCCAATCCCGCGACCCTGAAATTCATTCCAGGCCGGACCGTGCTTGATAACGGCACCATGGATTTCACCGACCGGGAGGCCGCAACCCGCTCACCATTGGCGGAACGGCTGTTTGGCATTCCCGGCGTCACCGGCGTGTTCTATGGCTCGGATTTCGTCACCGTGACCAAGAACGATAGCGACTGGCAGCACCTGAAACCTGCCATTCTTGGTGTCATCATGGAACATTACATGTCAGGCGCACCGCTCCTGACGGACGGCGACACGGGTGAAACTGAAAACAGCGCGGAAGAGTTTTTCAACGAGACCGACGCCGAAACTGTTGCAACCATCAAGGATTTGCTCGAGACCCGGATTTGTCCGGCGGTGGCCGGGGACGGGGGAGATATTACCTTTCGCGGTTTCAAGGACGGCATCGTTTATCTGGACATGAAGGGCTCCTGCGCTGGCTGCCCGTCTTCCACCGCAACGCTGAAGCATGGCATCCAGAATTCTGCTGAAACACTTCCTGCCGGACGTTGTTGAAGTCCGGCCCATGTAAATCCAGCCTATGTAAATTCGGCCTATGTAATCGCGTTCTTTTCCTTCCGGCCAGGCAATGAATAATAGCGCGCCCGCGTCTATTTCTTTGTTTTCTCTATGATCTTATTTTCTCCATGAGAAGATGAAGAAACACGAATTCAATTTTCCACCGTGATACAATCAGCGACATGATCGTTTTGGCTATCGATACGGCGCTCGACTTTTGCGCTGCAGCCGTCCTCGACACCACGTCGGGATCAGTGCTTGCACGTGAATCGGTGGAAATGAAACGTGGTCACGCTGAAGCCTTGATGCCGATGATCGCGCGCGTGATGGGTGCGTCCGGCATCGACTATCTCAAGTTAGACCGTGTGGCCGTGACCACCGGTCCAGGTAGTTTCACCGGACTGCGCGTGGGTATTTCTGCGGCACGCGGTATTGCGCTTGCCGCCAGCAAACCAATCGTCGGCATCACGACCTTGACTGCCTATGCGGCACCATTGGTGGATAACCGCGACAGCGGTAACTTGCCAATTCTTACCGCTATCGATGCCCGACACGACCATGTTTATTTTCAAGTGGTTTCCAGCACCGGCACACTGTTGATCGAGCCAACCGTCGCGCCAATCGAGGATACATTTCGCGCGGCCCTGTTCGGTGCGCCGCGCATGGTGGGCAATGCGGCACAGATTGTAGCCGACCGCTGGCCGGGGCATTTAAAGCAACCCGCCCTGATTGATCCGCGTCCAGGCCCGAATATCGATTGGATTGGGCAACTGGGCGCCGCCGCCGATCCAAGAATATCACCAGCAACACCCTTTTATCTGCGTCCGCCCGATGCCAAACCGAAGATCGATCCCCTGCAACTGAGTTCAGAATCGCAGGCCCTGTAAATGGTGGGGCTGGAGTGGCTATCGCGCAATTTTTCCAATCTGTTTCGAAACGGGAGTGGTGTTGTCGAGCCGGCGAGCATGCGCGACGCGGCTTATCTCTCACAACTGCATCAGGCGTCTTTCCATCGCGGTTGGGCAGTGGACGAGTTCGAACGGCTTCTGATCGAGCCCAACACCCTCGCCCATCGTCTGCGGATGGGTCGGGTTATTGTCGGTTTCATTATTTCGCGTATCGCAGCCGACGAGGCGGAGATTTTATCTGTCGCAGTGGCGGCCAAATATCGTGGCCGGGGCTTGTCTCGCGATTTGCTAGGCACACATCTTGGTCATCTGGCAGGACACGGTGTGCGCAGCGTGTTTCTTGAGGTTGAGGAAAACAACCACCCTGCGCGAGCACTCTATGAGCGGGCTGGATTTCGCGTCGTCGGCCAACGTGACCGCTATTATAAGGATGCCGGCGGTGAACAATTGAATGCCGTGGTGATGAAACGAGACTTGTCGTAAGTCTTGTGCAGTGGCAAAACAGCATATTCCTCTACGGAACAAGTTTATGACAGCGTTGAAATCCGTTTCCGATACCAATCTCACCGATATTGAGAAACGTTGCGCCGCGACCGGCATGCGCATGACCGAGCAGCGCCGTGTGATCGCGCGCGTGCTGGCCGAATTTGTGGACCATCCTGACGTCGAGGAATTGTATCGGCGCAGTGTCGCTGTTGACGATAAAATTTCGATCTCGACAGTTTATCGGACAGTGAAATTGTTCGAGGATGCCGGGATCATCGAGCGGCACGATTTTCGTGAAGGCCGCGCGCGCTACGAACAGATGCGCGATAGCCATCATGACCATCTCATCAATCTGCGCGACGGCAATGTCATCGAATTCACGTCGGAAGAAATAGAACGGCTGCAAACTGAAATCGCCCGTAAGCTCGGCTACAGGCTGGTCGACCATCGGCTGGAGCTGTATTGCGTGCCGCTCGATGACGATAAATCCTGCGATAAATCCTGAACGTGGATTGCGACCTCATCATCTTCGACTGCGACGGCGTGCTGGTCGACAGCGAAGTTATTTCCTGTCGTGCGCATGCGGAGGTTCTGACACGTCATGGATATCCCATGACGCCCGATCAAGTGCTTGAGCGATTTCTTGGCGTGTCCGACCGCGAAGCGCGAATGTTCATTGAAGCAGAACTCGGACGGCAGCTTCCTGAAGATTTTGAAATTCAGGTGAAGCAGGCCACGTTACGATCCTATGCGGACGATTTGCGTTCCATTCCGCATGTCGCGAAAACCATTGCGGCGATTAATCTGCCCAAGTGTGTCGCATCCAGCGGCACGCCGGAGAAAATTGCTCATGGTCTCAAATGCACTGGCTTACACGATCTCCTCGCGCCGCATATTTACTCCGCCTCTCAGGTTCGCAAGGGCAAGCCCGCCCCTGACCTCTTCCTGTTCGCCGCCGAACAAATGGCTGTGCCACCCCAGCGATGTCTCGTGATCGAGGACAGCATTCCAGGCATTACCGGTGCGCGTGCCGCCGGAATGACCGTGCTGGGTTTCCATGGTGGCAGTCATTGTCGCCCCGGCTACGCTGAAACATTGTGTTCAGCCGGCGCGGCCCGGACCTTCGATGATATGCGTCAACTGCCCGCATTGATTGAGGAAATCAGGCATTCATCTTTATTTACGCCATCGGATTAACCGCCGATGGCACCTTTTTCAGTACAAATGCTGGATTTCCAGTTCTCTAAACTATATTTGAACGTCGCGTATATTTGAGTGGCGTGCCTTGGTAAGTGCCTTGGGCGTGCCCTCTTACCCAGACATTCAGGTTCCATGGATCAGCCGCGCAAGCTGCATATCAAGTCCTACGGCTGTCAGATGAACGTCTACGATGCACAACGCATGGTGGACACCCTGGTGCCTGAAGGATTTGTCGAGACGACGAATATTGAGGACGCCGATCTTGTCATCCTCAATACCTGCCACATCCGCGAGAAATCGTCCGAGAAAGTTTATTCGGAACTGGGACGGCTGCGTACTTTGAAGGATGAAGCCGCAGGGCAAGGCCGCGACATGCGTATTGCTGTTGCAGGCTGTGTTGCACAGGCCGAAGGCCGTGAGATTATCCGCCGCGCACCCATGGTCGATGTCGTGGTCGGACCGCAGAGCTATCATCACCTGCCGCAGCTTCTGGCGCGTGCAAAGGTTGAAGGCCGCGCCATCGAGACTGAATTTCCTATCGAAGATAAATTTGCGGCGCTGCCCGATCCGAAGCCAGCCATGATCCGCGCCCGTGGCATTTCTTCATTTGTTACTGTGCAAGAAGGCTGTGACAAGTTCTGCACGTTCTGTGTGGTACCATACACACGCGGCATGGAAGTCTCGCGGCCAGTTGCGCGCATTGTCGACGATGTGCAGCGTCTTGCTGATAACGGCGTACGTGAGATCACTTTGATTGGGCAAAACGTCAACGCCTTCCACGGCATGGACACGAACGGTAAAGCCTCCTCGCTCGGCGAGTTGTTACATCGGCTGGCGAGAATTCCCGGCATTGTGCGACTGCGCTATTCCACAAGCCATCCTTGCGATGTCGATGACGCTCTTATTGAGGCACATCGCGACATTCCGGCTGTCATGCCACTCGTACATCTGCCAGTACAATCCGGCTCCGACCGCATTCTTGCAGCCATGAACCGCAAGCATACCGCGGATGATTACCGCCACACCATCAACCGGTTCCGCAAGGCGCGTGAAGATATTGCGTTTTCTTCTGATTTTATCGTCGGTTTCCCCGGTGAAACCGAGGAAGATTTTTTGGCGACCCTCGCGTTGGTCAGGCAAATCAGTTACGCTGGTGCCTATACTTTCAAATATTCGCCCCGTCCTGGCACACCGGCGGCGGACATGCAGGAGATGGTGACAACAGCGGTGATGGACGAAAGATTGGCGCGGCTTCAGGAATTGATCGATAGCCAGCAGGCGGCCTTCAACATGGCCGCGATTGGCAAGACCGTCGATGTCCTGTTCGAGCGACCGGCCCGTAATGTGGGGCAGATTGTTGGTCGTACTGCCCATCTCCAGCCAGCCCACGTGATGGCAACGCCCGACATCATCGGCCAAGTGCTTCCTGTCGCAATCGACAGTCTCGAACGCTACAGCTTGATCGGCGCGCTTGCAAAGGCGCCGCGCATACAGATGCACCATGATATTTCATCCGGAACGTCCACTGGAGCCTGAACCCTTGCCAAAAAGCGCATCGGATTCACCTACCCTTGCCCCCAGCCGCAACACGCAGGCTCCATTGGATACGAAGGCACAGCTTGAAGCCCAGGTCGTCGTTGCCTTCGATGACAATCGCGCAGCATCGGCGCTCGTCGGGCCCTATGGGCAGCATCTCGCCTTGATCGAACGCCGTCTTGGCGTGGTGGCGGATTCGCGCGGGAATCATATTACGATTGCCGGATCGCGCGATACCTGCGACGCCGCACGCAATGTGCTTGAAATGCTATATGGGCAGGCCGAACGCGGACAAGAATTGACTCAAGGCGACGTCGAAGGCGCAATCCGCGCCGTGATCGCGCAAGGCTCGTTGTTCGATTTTGATTCCAAAACTGCAAAATCGCATTTCGAGGAAATCAATTTGCGCAAACGACCGGTGCGTGCCCGCACCGCCGCACAAGATCTATACGTCCGCGCGCTCAAGCGTAACGAACTCGTGTTTGGTATGGGACCTGCCGGCACTGGCAAAACATGGCTCGCCGTCGCGCAAGCCTGTCAGTTATTCGAGCGCAAGGAAGTCGATCGCATCATTCTGTCGCGTCCGGCGGTCGAAGCCGGTGAACGGCTGGGTTTTTTGCCCGGCGACATGCGCGAGAAAGTCGATCCTTATTTGCGGCCCATCTACGATGCGCTGTACGACCTGATGGACGCGCGCATCGTCGAGCGCGCATTGCAAAATGGCGAAATCGAAATCGCGCCGCTGGCGTTCATGCGTGGCCGCACGTTGACCAACGCCGCCATCATTCTCGACGAGGCACAGAACACAACATCGATGCAGATGAAAATGTTTCTCACCCGACTTGGCGAGAATAGCCGCATGGTCATCACCGGCGATCCAAGCCAGGTGGATTTACCCAATGGCCAGACTTCAGGACTGGCGGAAGCCTCAAAATTGCTTGAAGGCGTCGATGGCATCGCGCAGGTCCGGTTCACCGCCGAAGACGTGATCCGTCACGAGCTGGTGGCGCGCATCGTCGCCGCTTATGAAGGCGTGCCACAACGGCCTCCACAACGTCCTGGCGCCAACAAATTTTGATGCAACAATGACAATCCTTGGTCCTCCGGCAACCGACGTGCTGATCACAGCAGCCTGCTGGCAATGTGTGCCAGATGCGCAATCCATCATACACCGCGCCATCGAAATGGCTGCGGCAATGATCGATGTCGATACCACTGACGCGGAACTTGCGGTGTTGCTGACCGATAACGACGGTATCCGTACGCTTAATAAAAACTGGCGCGGCATCGATAAAGCCACCAATGTCCTGTCGTTTCCGGCGTTGCAGCCTGCGAAAGCACCATCTAATGACGATGCGCCGCGCATGCTCGGCGACATTGCCATTGCTTTTGAAACCACGCATGCGGAAGCCGAAGCCGAACACAAACTGTTCGAACATCATCTGAGCCATCTCACCGTGCACGGTTTTCTGCACTTGATCGGCTACGATCATGAGCACGAGGAGGGTGCCGAGACGATGGAAAATCTTGAACGTGACATCCTCGCGCAACTCGGCATTCCAGATCCTTATGCGCATCATGACCAGGTGAATTAAAGTGCCCGACGCGCCAGATATCCAGTCCACCACGCATGACGCGGCGAAGCCTAAGAATAATTTGCCCGTCTCGGTGCAGAATGGTGAGATTCTACGACCCTCAAAAGAACTGTGGCTGATGCGCGCACTGCGCACCCTGTTTGGCTGGCGCGGCGGATCGGCCCGTGCCGATTTGCAGGTGGTGCTGGATGCCTCCGCTCCGGATGAGGCCAGCTTTTCCACTTTCGAACGCACAATGTTGCACAATATTCTCCGCCTGCACGAACGGCGGATCGCCGACGTGATGGTGCCACGTGCGGATATTGTCGCGGTCAAACGTGATATTTCACTCGGCGAATTGATGAGCGTGTTCGAGAGTGCCGCTCATTCACGTCTCGTGGTTTATAATGATACCCTCGATGATCCCGAGGGCATGGTTCATATCCGTGACCTGATCGCCTTCATGACATCGAAGGCAAAGGTTGATCCTGAGATCAATGCCAAGCGCAAGAAACCGTTTCCGGCAGGTCTTGACCTACGCTCGATCGATCTCGCTACGCCATTATCGAAGACCGATATCATACGCAAACTTCTGTATGTGCCACCCTCGATGCCCGCTATCGACCTGCTGGCACAAATGCAGGCGACACGCATTCACTTAGCACTGGTGGTCGACGAATATGGCGGCACTGACGGCCTGGTGTCGATGGAGGACATTGTCGAACTGATTGTCGGCGAGATCGATGACGAGCATGACAGCGATGAACCGCCATCAGTGGTCCAACAGGCTGACAACTCCTTCATTGCCGATGCACGCGCAAGTCTCGAGGATGTCAAAACGGCAGTGGGCGAGGAATTCGATACTGGCGATGCGGGCGAAGAAGTCGATACGCTCGGCGGTTTTTTGGTGACACAGCTGGGACGACTGCCGGTACGAGGCGAAATCATATCCGGTCCCGGCGACTTCGAGGTTGAAGTGCTCGATGCTGATCCGCGTCGCGTCAAGCGCCTACGTATCAGTACACGTAAGGATCGCTCGAACCTGCGGCATCGGGAGACGCGACGCCGTGAAGCGGTAGCCGAACCCACTCAGCCGGACAAACCAGAAACAGGTATTTCCACGCAACCACCCGGTGAAGCTCCGGGTTCGACATGATGTCGCTTCGATTGCCTGCTCTTGCCATCATTCTGGCGTGGGGGTGGAAACGTGCGGGCCTTGCATTTATGGCAGGCGCGCTATCCGTGCTGGCGATGGCACCGTTCCATGCATGGCCAGTGCTGTTCGTCACTTTTCCCATCGTCATCTGGTTAATCGATGGCGCCGCCGCAGGCCCTCTCAACGGCGTGCCGGCTGCGGCAATGAGCGGGTGGTGGTTTGGCTTTGGCTACTTCCTTGCTGGTCTTTATTGGATCGGCCATGCGTTTCTCGTTGATGCTGAAATGTTCGCCTGGCTGCTTCCCTTGGCGGTTGCGGGCTTACCGGCAGGGCTCGCGCTATTCATGGCGTTGGGCTTTGCCCTGGCGCGACTGATATGGCCGAAGGACGCCTCGCGCATACTGGCGCTGGCGAGCGCGTTGACCGCAAGCGAATGGCTGCGCGGACACATCCTGACTGGTTTTCCATGGAACGCGATTGGTTACGCATTGACGGAACCGCTGGCACTTGCGCAAAGCGCATCGCTGATTGGTTTGTGGGGTTTGACGTTTCTCGCCCTGGCGATCTTTGCAAGCCCCGCAGTGCTGATCGATGATCTGACAACAACGCGCCGACCGTGGATTGCCCCGCTTGCCGCGCTTTTCGTACTTGTCACCATGGGCGTCTATGGCACGATCCGTCTTGCCTCCACACCAACGACCCTCGTCGACAATGTTCGACTGCGTCTCATGCAACCAAATTTGCAGCAAGACGTGAAGTTTAACTATGGCGCCAAGAGAGCCGTGATGGAGAAATATCTGGCGCTGTCCGATCGCGCCACTGGCCCACAATCTACCGGCGTTCGCGATGCGACGATTTTGATCTGGCCGGAATCGGCATTTCCATTCTTCCTGACGCGCGAGGCTGATGCGATGGCGCAGATAGCGGCGCTGCTTCACCAAGGCACCATCCTTCTCACTGGCGCTGTTCGACTTCCTGATGCGTCACCCGGCGCGAAACTTACACGAGCCTACAATTCGATTTATGCCATCGACCATGATGGCACCATTCTCTCTGTCTACGACAAACTGCATCTCGTGCCATTCGGCGAATACCTGCCGTATCAGGATACAATGGAAAAACTCGGTTTCATGCAGCTCACAAAAATGCGCGGCGGTTTCATTCCTGGCACGCGGCGGCAAACCATCATGCTGCCAGGAGTTCCCCGTGTCTTGCCTCTGATCTGCTATGAAGCGATCTTTCCCGGAAACATTGCATCGCGCGGCGATCGACCTGACTGGATCGTGAACGTCACCAACGATGGCTGGTTTGGCATTTCAAGTGGACCCTACCAGCACCTACAACAAGGACGACTGCGCGCTATTGAGCAAGGTTTGCCACTCGTTCGCTCGGCAAACACCGGCATCTCAGCCGTCATTGACCCCATGGGCCGCATGATTGCGCACCTTGATCTAGGCATTGAAGGCGTACTGGATTCAGGGCTGCCAGTGGCATTGCCGCCAACGGCGTTTGCTCTCACCGGCGATATCCCTGCGGCCATTATAAGTGCGCTCTCAGCGATCATCGTCATTCGAAGGCGTGCATCAAAACCTTTCGCATAATCTTACATACCTGCGCGATCTCACGGATTTGCGATGGCCGGCGCGGCCAAATGGTTCCAGCCTAGACCAATTCGTGCTTCCCCTGGAATTTGACGCGGGATATGATAATGCATCTAAAAGTAATGAGCAGGCTTAACCCGGTTTATTTATCAAACACCTGATAAAAATTTGACGCTGTCAATTTATTTGGCGTATTCCATTTTGCCTCTCTCATAACGGTTGTAGTGCGCTTTGAACTTTAAATATGCATATTCAGAGAGAGCCGGAGGAGTGCTTCCATATGACAAGCAAGGCGCCCAATCCTGTTGACAAATATGTCGGCAGCCGCGTGCGCATGCGGCGCATCATGCTTGGCATGAGTTCAGGAGAAACTTGGCGAGGCGCTCGGCCTGACCTTTCAACAGGTCCAGAAATACGAAAAAGGTACCAACCGGATCGGCGCCAGCCGTGTGCAACAAATCGCCGATATTTTGCAAGTACCGGTCTCCTTTCTTTTCGAAGGCGGCCCGAGCGGATCTCTCAGCGCCGCAGGGCTCAGTGAGGCGCCGTCGCCTGAATATGTTTCGGATTTTCTCGCCACCTCCGAAGGCCTCGCACTGACCCGCGCTTTCACCCGCATCGCCGACGCCAAGCTTCGCCGCAGCATTGTCGATCTTGTGGAGCAGATGGCTGCACGCGAACAGAAGGACCGCGACTGAAGTTTGCAGACCGCGGGTTTTCCTATTCGGCTGAAGGATCGCTGATGTCGGACCATGATCCTTCATTATCTGAGCACATCCAATTTGAGCACACCCGATCTGAGCAGAACTCACGGCTCTTTCTTCGGTCGACGCAAAGGGCATAAACTCCGCGTCCATCACACAGACTTGATCGCACATCTCCTGCCACGCCTCGCGCTCGACATCGGCGCGCAAGGCCCGACCGATGCTAAAACCCTGTTCGAGCAGCCGGTGAAGGCTGTACGCCTGGAAATCGGCTTCGGCGGCGGCGAGCATTTGATCGCTGAAGCGCTAGCCTTTCCGCATATCGGTTTTATCGGCTGCGAACCTTACATCAATGGCATGGCCAAGATTCTAACGCAGATCGAAGCGCACAACATCGCCAACGTTCGGCTATTCGCGGGCGATGCCGCCGAACTTTTGAACTGGCTGCCAACGCGCTCGCTTGTTCGTATTGACCTTATCCATCCCGATCCGTGGCCGAAGCGACGGCATTGGAAGCGACGCTTTGTGCAGGATGCCACCGTTACTGCCATGGCGCGCCTGCTCGAAACGAACGGGGAATTTCGTTTCGTATGCGATATCGATCATTACAGCACATGGACGCTGATGCATCTTCAGCGCTCAAAAGATTTTGTATGGACTGCGGAGCGCGCCGATGACTGGCGCATGCCGTGGGCGAACTACACCATGACGCGCTATGGCCGGAAAGCGGAGCGCGAAGGCCGCAAAGCGATGTACCTGATTTTCAGACGTATCGGCACGTCTCATCAAAGTTGATTGGGCAAGCTTGGTTAGACAAGCATGATGAGGTGGAGCGATTAAGCTCCGGCCGTCTCACGGGCACGCCAGAAATCCAGCACACGTTGCGCCATAGCCGGGGCCAACCGCGCGTAATTGATACGGGCATCTTCGGTATCCGGCGCCGATGATACCTTTCCTGCACCAAGCCCTAACGCCAGCAATGCCTGGACGGTCGTCCATTCCATTCCGATCGACCTACAGAGGATCAAAATCGGATCGGACCGGCCGCTCAGTACAAGCTGATGGACTGTCGCAATGCGCACACCTGACATCGTAGCGAGCGCCACAACTGTCTCTTCGTACTTGTGGTGTTTTGCAAATTCAAACAATGCAGCTTCGTTCAATCGGCCCACTTGATGTAGCGTAATGATGACACGCTGCGCGAGCCCAAAATCTCGATCCGCCAAGTGCTCGTTCGATACTCCGGAAATTTCAGCCATTGCCTGGCTGATCGCAATCTTTTTATCTGGCTTGGCAAGATCAAACAGGCGACGACGAACTGTATCAATCGATCTCGTCAGCAATTCCTTAAGCGATGACGGGGAGATGTCATCCCTTTGTCCAACAGTCAGCGCGAGCATGCCGTCATCGCGTACATGCCTGAGTAATCGCGAATAACCGGCTTCGGAAAATTTTGCACCAGCGTTAGCGGCAACAGTACGCACGATATCCCGGGTGCCACGGCGGACAATGACATCGGTCACCGGGGTTGAGAGTGTAGATCGCCCCGAGATGGCCGCCAGATGCGACTGCCCCTTCATGCGCGCAACATCGACCAGGGTTGGTTCATCGAGTGTTGGCGAATGCGTGAGAACAGGCCCGGCGATTTTGATCTCATCCTCGCGAGCCAGCTGCGTCATCAACGTCGGCGGCGCATTGCCAAGTCGTGACATGCGCTCTGCCAACTCGACACGGGCATAAATTTCGGTCGTGGGTACTAGATTAACAAACACCTCGTCGAAAAAATCGACATGCTCGGTCTTGAAGCGTTCGGCATTTTGCAAAAAGAAAAGCGAAATCCGCTCGATCGCCTGCGCCCGTTTTTCGGGGCTTCCGTTTTCGGCAATCTCTTCGAGCTCTGGAATCAGAGAAGGAGCACCTACCATGTCTGTCTCGCCGGCCTATCTGTGTCGACGGCATGCTAGATGAATGGGGATGAAAGAAGCGTTAGCCAGGTAGCCCCCATTGGAAACAATGGCCTTAATTTTACCAAGTTCAGGCTCACCCAACACCCTTGCCTGACAGCACAAAAGCCCCTATATTCACAGCCACATACAAATTCTCATACGACCTCGTAGGAGAGTGGGCCCCTCGGGACCCGCTCTTTTTTATTACCGCAACTGACCGGCCAGATCATGCCGCCGGATGTTTAAGAGCATGATACCGACAACCGCCTCATCTCAATACCGCATCGGATTTGAGGTGAGACACACGAAATTCAGGCCGCCTTTGATATGGATATGATCGATCCCATTGATGCTTCCATTGATGCTTCTACGGAAGCCAGCCTCCTTGCCGAACCGCGCCTCGTGGTTGAGCCGGGCGTGGCGGCGCGCGTGGGTGCCGTGGCCACCCCGGTCCTGCAAGGAATGGGCTACCGGTTGGTCCGGATTCGGATCTCAGGCGAGGCTGGCTGCACCGTGCAGATCATGGCTGAACGCCTTGATGGCACCATGCTGATCGAGGACTGCGAAGCGATTTCGCGCGCGCTTTCCCCAGTCATGGATGTGGCCGACCCGGTCCAGCGGGCCTACCGTCTTGAGATTTCCTCGCCCGGCATCGACCGGCCACTGGTCCGGCGATCCGACTTCGAGCGCTACACAGGTCACCTCGTGAAAATCGAGATGGCAGTCGCGCATGAAGGCCGCAAACGGTTTCGCGGTACACTCGGCAGTGTGGAGGGCGACAGCGTGCGCCTCGTGCGCGACGATGTGCGCGGAGATCAGGATCCGCATGCACTCTTGGTGATGGAAGATATTTCCGAGGCGCGGCTGGTCTTGACCGACGATCTGATTGCGGAATCGATGCGCCGAGGCAAGGCCGCCGAGCGGGAATTACGCCAGAATCTCGGACTTGCTCCGGAGCCGCCACCGCACGCGAAGGCAGCTGATCCGGCGAAAAGCTTTAAGCCGAAGCCGAAATCAAAATCTAAAGTTCATTCCAAGGACAATCGACTTGCCGCAAAATTAGGAAAGCGCGCAAGTCATATCGATCTCACTGAAGGAGACTAGCCATGGCCGCTGTCAGCGCCAATAAACTTGAACTACTGCAGATCGCGGACGCGGTTGCGCGTGAAAAATCCATTGATCGTGGCATTGTCATCGCTGCGATGGAAGACGCGATCGCTAAAGCTGCGCGCGCGCGCTATGGCAGCGAGACTGACGTCCATGCCGAGATCGACGCTAAAAAGGGCGAGCTGCGGCTGTCACGTCACATGCTGGTGGTTGAGCAGGTGGAAAATTCGGCCAACCAGGTCTCGCTGGATGATGCACGCCGCGCCAATCCGGGCGCGCAGGTCGGGGATACCATCGCCGACACATTGCCCCCACTGGAGTACGGCCGTATCGCCGCGCAATCCGCCAAGCAGGTCATCGTGCAGAAAGTGCGCGAGGCCGAGCGCGATCGGCAGTATCAGGAATTCAAGGATCGCATCGGGGAAATCGTCAACGGCATCGTCAAGCGGGTCGAATATGGCAGCGTCATCGTCGATCTTGGACGTGGCGAAGCCATCATTCGCCGTGACGAAATGCTGCCACGCGAAGTGTTTCGCAATGGCGACCGCGTTCGCGCTTATGTGTTCGATGTGCGCCGCGAGACCCGCGGACCGCAGATTTTCCTCTCCCGCACCCATCCGCAATTCATGGCGAAACTGTTCGCTCAGGAAGTGCCGGAAATCTATGATGGGATTGTCGAGATCAAGGCTGTGGCACGCGATCCCGGCTCACGTGCCAAAATTGGTGTGATTTCGCGCGATTCATCGGTCGATCCGGTTGGCGCCTGCGTCGGCATGCGCGGTTCCCGGGTTCAGGCTGTTGTCAATGAACTCCAAGGCGAGAAGATCGATATCATTCCATGGTCGCCAGACATCGCAACCTTCGTGGTCAATGCGCTTGCGCCTGCCGAAGTCGCAAAAGTCGTGATCGATGAAGACCGCGAACGCATTGAAGTTGTGGTGCCGGATACCCAACTCTCGCTTGCGATTGGTCGCCGCGGACAGAACGTGCGGCTCGCTTCCCAGCTCACTGGATGGGATATCGATATCCTGACCGAGCAGGAAGAATCGGAGCGGCGCCAGGCTGACTTCGAGAATTCCACGCGCATCTTTATGGAAGCGCTGAACGTCGACGAAGTCGTGGGTCAATTGCTCGCATCTGAAGGATTTGCCTCTGTGGAGGATCTGGCGCTGGTCGATCCGCGTGAATTGTCCAACATCGAAGGCTTTGATGAGGAAACCGCGAACGAATTGCAGAGCCGTGCCCGTGAATATCTTGAACAACTCGAGGCGCAACTCGAAGCGCAGCGAAAGGAACTGGGCGTCGACGACGCGCTAAAGACGGTGCCAGGCGTGACCTTGAAGATGCTGGTGAAGTTTGGCGAGAACGACATTAAGACTGTCGACGATCTCGCTGGCTGCGCGACAGACGATCTCGTCGGCTGGACCGAACGCAAGGATGGCGAGACCGTGAAGCACCCTGGCCTTCTCGACGCTAACGAGATTTCGCGCGAGGACGCCGAGACACTGATCATGCAAGCGCGTGTCGCAGCCGGGTGGATCACTCAGGATGATCTTGACCGTCAAACGGTGGCAGACGAAGCCCCCGCAGAAACCCTGGTCTGAGGTATGTCACGCGCATGCTTGCCATTGCTGATTCCACGGATCTCGACGACGGACCCCGGACAAAATCCGGGACCGCGCGGATGTGTGCGGTCACACGGCAAGTTGCGCCGATCGATGATCTAATCCGCTTCGTCGTCTCGCCCTCCGGCGAGGTGATCGCAGACCTCAAGCGAAAACTTCCGGGCCGCGGCCTGTGGGTGTCACTGTCCCATAGCTGTGTTGCGGAAGCCGCCAAACGCAACGTGTTCGCTCGCGGCTTCAAGCGCGATGTGCGGGTTTCGTCCTCACTCGCTGCCGATACAGACCATCTCATGATACGTGGCCTGATCGATGCTCTCGCGATGGCTGCCAAGGCAGGCCAGACGGTTTCGGGATTTTCCAAGGTCGAGGGGACGCTCGCAGCCCGCCAGGCCATCGCCCTGCTTCACGCAACTGACGGGGCGGCTGACGGAATTCGTAAATTGGACGCTTTGGCGCACAAAATGGCACTGGATTCAGCTGAATTGGCCATTGTCAGTGTATTAGCCACGGATGAATTGGATTTGGCACTGGGGCGGGCAAATGTGGTACATGCTGCATTGCTCGCGGGCACGGCAAGTAAAACCTTCTTGTCGCGCTACCAGACCTTGTTCCGGTTCCGCTCATCGGATGGCGGAACATCGGCTGGCGGCAAGACAGACGACAAGACAAGCGGCAAACAAGATTTAAAGCGCACCGGAGAACCGGCACGCGAGCACAACGAACGAGATTAGGACTGTTGAATGGCCGATACGAAAAATCCTGGCGATAAGACGCTGAGCGTTGGTTCTAAAACTCTGTCGCTTAAACCGCGCACAGAGACCGGCGTCGTGCGCCAGAGCTTCAGCCACGGCCGCTCCAAGGCTGTGGTGGTCGAGAAGAAGACCAAGCGCCGTATCCCTGGCGAGGCAGCACCAGCGCCTGCAGCCGAACCAGTTCCAGCACCGGTCGCAAAGGCGGCACCCGCCCCAACGCGGCCTGCCGCAGGCACAAAGTCTGCTCCGCGCAGTTCAGGTGTGGTGCTGCGCACCTTGACCGAGGACGAACAAAGTGCGCGCGCCAGCGCACTTGCAGGCGCACGGGTGCGGGATGTCGAGGAGCGCCGCGCTGCCGAGGCGGAAGCCGCGCGCCGCAACACGAAGGAATTCAAAGACCAGCAGGAGCGCGAAGCTGCCGAAGCCCGCAAAAAGGCCGAGGAAGAACGTCACCGCGCCGATGAAGAGGCCAAGGTAAAAGCTGAACGCGAAGCCAGGAAACGTTTCGGCGAAACCGAAACCAAGACCGCCGCACCGTCACGTACAACAGCACCTGTGGCTCGCGCAGGCGTCCCCGCCGATGCATCAGACGAGGACGAAGGCCCGCGTCCAATGCGGCGTGGACCTGGCGGCGCGCTGCGCCCCGTAGCCGCGCCAAAAACCACTCACAGGCCCGGTCCGTCAAAACAACGCGGACGCCTCACCCTTGTCACAGCGCTCGATGCTGACAACGTCCGCGAACGCTCGATCGCCTCCTTCCGCCGCCGCACCCAGCGTCTGAAAGGCCATGCCGCCAACGAGCCTAAGGAAAAGCTCGTTCGCGAAGTCACGATCCCCGAAGCGATCACGATTCAGGAACTCGCCAACCGTATGACCGAGCGCGCCGTGGACGTGATCCGTCTGCTGATGAAGCAAGGTCAGATGGTGAAGATCACCGATGTGATCGATGCCGATACCGCGCAGCTCGTCGCCGAGGAAATGGGTCATACTGTCAAACGCGTCGCAGCGTCCGACGTCGAAGAAGGTCTGTTCGATGTCGCTGAGGATCATGCCGACCGACACATCGTCACGTCCGCCTGTGGTCACCGTCATGGGCCACGTCGATCACGGCAAAACCTCGCTGCTCGATGCGCTGCGTCATGCCAATGTGGTCAGCGGCGAAGCTGGTGGAATCACCCAGCACATCGGGGCCTATCAGGTGACTTCGCCGGAGAGCGGCAAGAAAATCACTTTCATCGATACGCCCGGCCACGCTGCATTTACCGCGATGCGTGCCCGAGGTGCCAAGGTCACCGACATCGTCATTCTAGTGGTCGCGGCTGATGACGGCGTGATGCCGCAGACGATC
The DNA here is from genome assembly GCA_963811795.1 of uncultured Alphaproteobacteria bacterium. Taxonomy (GTDB): domain Bacteria; phylum Pseudomonadota; class Alphaproteobacteria; order Rhizobiales; family Xanthobacteraceae; genus Afipia. Next base: position 13,707 of record CAWESR010000007.1, on the reverse strand, counting down.
GAAGCGATCAATCACGCCAAGGCGGCGAAAGTGCCGATGATTGTCGCCATCAACAAGATCGACAAACCCGATGCAAAAGCCGGAGCGCGTGCGCACCGAGTTGTTGCAACACGAAGTACAGGTGGAATCCTTCGGTGGCGAAGTCGTGGACGTGGAAGTCTCCGCCAAGAACAAGACCAATCTCGACAAGCTGCTTGAGATGATCGCGCTTGCAGGCAGACATTCTCGACCTCAAGACCAACCCGGATCGTCCGGCGGAAGGTACCGTCATCGAGGCGAAGCTTGACCGTGGTCGCGGTCCGGTGGCGACCGTTCTCGTGCAACGCGGGACATTGCGCGTCGGCGACATCATCGTCGCGGGCGGCGAAATGGGCCGCGTGCGTGCTTTGATTTCAGATCAAGGCACCACGCTGAGCGAAGCGGGCCCATCGGTTCCGGTCGAAGTGCTGGGCTTCAACGGCCCGCCGGAAGCTGGCGATCGTCTCGCCGTGGTGGAAAACGAAGCGCGTGCGCGCCAGGTCACGGACTATCGCGCCCATCAGAAGCGTGAGAAATCCGCGGCCAGCATGGCCGGCATGCGCGGCTCGCTCGAGCAGATGATGTCGCAGCTCAAGACTGCGGGCCGCAAAGAATTCCCGCTCGTCATCAAGGCCGACGTGCAGGGTTCGCTCGAGGCCATCCTTGGTTCGCTCGAAAAACTTGGCACCGAAGAGGTCGGCGCCCGCATGCTGCATGCAGGCGTTGGCGGCATCAGCGAATCCGACGTGACGTTGGCCGAGGGTTTCAACGCTGCAATTATTGGCTTCAACGTGCGCGCACATAAGGAAGCGGCGGCCACGGCAAAGCGCGACGGCATCGAAATCCGCTATTACAACATCATTTACGATCTCGTGGATGACGTGAAGAAAGCCATGTCGGGCCTGCTCGCGCCCACGCTGCGCGAGACCATGCTCGGCAACGCTCAGATCCTGGAGGTGTTCAACATCTCCAAGGTCGGCAAGATCGCCGGTTGCCGGGTTACCGACGGCACCGTGGAGCGCGGCGCGAATGTCCGTCTCATCCGCGACAATGTCGTGATCCACGAAGGCAAGCTCGGTCAGCTCAAGCGCTTCAAGGATGATGCGAAGGAAGTTACTGCCGGTCAGGAATGCGGCATGTCGTTCGAGAACTATCAGGACATGCGTCCTGGCGACGTGATCGAATGTTATCGTGTGGAGATCATTCAGCGCTCATTGTGAGTTCAAATCTTACAGCGCTCGCTGATTTATGCGGCGTCATGACCGGACTTGTTCCGGTCATCCACGCCTTGCCAGAACATTGAGACGACATGCATGCCTGCGGCAATCGCGGGCATGCAATAGCATTGAAGGACAAACACATGCCCCGCACCACGCGTGGTCAGACGCATGCATCCGGCGGTACGCAGCGGCAATTGCGTGTCAGCGAACTCGTGCGTCATGCGCTCGCGGATATTCTCTCACAAGGCACTATCCACGATCCGGAGCTCGAAGGTCAGATCATCACCGTGCCGGAAGTGCGCATGTCGCCTGACCTCAAGCTTGCCACGATCTATGTCATGCCGCTCGGAGGACGCAACATCGACAGCGTCGTTGCAGGTCTCGACCGCAACAAGAAGTTCCTGCGTGGTGAGATTGCGCGACGCGTTAACTTAAAATTTGCACCTGATATTCGCTTCCACGTCGACGAGCGATTCGATGAAGCAGAACGGATCGAGAAATTATTGCGAACATCCGCGGTTCAAAGAGACCTCAAGCCAAATTCGGACAAAACCTAATGACTGTGACCAGCCCAGACAGCGCGATCGAGACACAAAAAGACGATCAGCACGCATTGTCTGAAAATAATTTTTCGAACTCCCATGGATGGCGAGCGTGCGAACGGTGCGCAGCGGCAGGGACGCGGCCAGCATCAGCATGGCGACAGACCAAAGCGCGACAGACGCGATGTTCATGGCTGGGTCATTCTCGACAAGCCGATTGGCATGACATCAACCCATGCGGTCGCAGTCATAAAGCGGCTGTTTCAGGCCAAGCGCGCAGGGCATGCCGGCACCCTCGATCCCCTCGCCTCCGGTGGTCTGCCGATCGCGCTCGGCGAGGCCACGAAAACGGTTCCCTACGTCATGGATGGCCGCAAGCGTTATCGCTTTACAGTGTGCTGGGGCGAAGAGCGCGATACCGACGACACCGAAGGCCGAGTGACCCAGACCAGCGACATCCGCCCCACGGCTGAGGCGGTGCAGGCACTGCTGCCACGGTTTACTGGCCTGATCGAGCAAACCCCGCCGCAATATTCCGCCATCAAAATTCAGGGCGAGCGGGCCTATGATCTCGCGCGCGACGGCGAGACCGTGGCTCTGCAGCCCCGGCCAGTCGAGATTCATGAATTAATCCTTATAAATCAAACAGATAACCATTCTGTGTTTGAGGCCGAATGCGGTAAAGGGACCTATGTGCGCGCCCTGGCGCGCGATATGGGTCGGATTCTCGGCTGTTTTGGCCATATCTGCGAATTGCGCCGGACTCTGTGCAGCCCTTTCACGGAAACGGACATGATTCCGCTGGAACAACTGGAGGCTTTGTGCGATAGAGCCGCGTCTGGTGAGGGTAGCCTCGCCGACGCGCTTTTGCCCGTTGAGACCGCGCTGGACGACATCCCGGCACTGGCCGTCACACGGGCTGATGCCGCAAGGCTCCACAGGGGCCAAGCCGTTTTGTTGCGCGGACGGGATGCGCCTAATTTAAATGGCACAGTCTATGTCACCGTCGGAGGCCGGCTTTTGGCCCTCGCCGAACTAGGACATGGCGAACTCATCCCCAAGCGTGTGTTCAATCTGACCGGGCTGACTGCCAGCTCCGGCCGCAAGGAAGGTGTTTGACGATGTCGATTACCGCAGAACGCAAAGCGGAAGTCATTAAGACGAATGCAAATAAAGCCGGCGATACCGGTTCTCCAGAGGTACAGGTTGCGATCCTGTCGGAACGTATCGCCAACCTCACCGAGCATTTCAAATCTCACGGGAAAGACAATCATTCCCGCCGTGGTCTTTTGAAGCTCGTCTCCACGCGCCGCTCGCTCCTTGATTACATGAAGAAAAAGGACGAGGCGCGGTACAAGGCGCTGCTCGAAAAGCACAACATCCGTCGCTGATAAAAATCAGCACGCAGTTGCTCGCTTTGTGAGCATGGTATGGGAAGTGCAAAAAGCAGCTTTCCCTTATTCCACGCTCGATCATCGAAGAATGCGGACATTCGTATCGATTGCCCGCATCATATTGCCCAACAGCAATCCGGCTATTGGGCAATGACGGGCAAATGCCCGCCACACGGTTAGGGCGAAGCCAAGACCCGTTCCATCGGGAAGGATGGACGCCATTCAAAACATGATCACCATGGCAGGATCGCCGGACGCTGACACCGCACACATCATGCGATCAGCGTCTCGCAATCTTGCGCATGGTTTTCATGGTGTTGTGGATGTCTCAAGTCTCCGTGCTTTCCGCAAACCCATGAAAGAAAAATAGATGTTCAATATTCATTCCGTCGAATTGGATTGGGGTGGGCGACCACTCAAGCTTGAAACCGGCCAGATCGCGCGTCAGGCCGACGGCGCGGTGATTGCGACCTACGGTGAGACCATCGTGATGGCGACCGTCGTGTCCGCGAAGACACCTAAGGAAGGCATCGATTTCCTGCCGCTCACTGTCGATTATCAGGAAAAGGCCTACGCAGCCGGACGCATTCCCGGCGGCTACTTCAAGCGCGAAGGCCGCCCGACGGAAAAGGAAACGCTGGTTTCCCGCCTGATCGACCGCCCGATCCGCCCGCTGTTTATCGACGGCTGGCGCAATGAAACGCAGGTCATCGTGACCGTGCTCTCGCACGATATGGGAAAACGATCCGGACATTCTCGCGCTGGTGGCCTCAAGTGCTGCGCTGACGCTCTCCGGCGTTCCGTTCATGGGCCCGATCGGTGCAGCCCGCGTCGGCTTCATCAACAACGAATACGTTCTCAATCCGACTTTGGATGAGATGGCCGACACTAATCTTGACCTCGTTGTCGCCGGTACAGCTGACGCCGTTCTGATGGTGGAATCAGAAGCCAAGGAACTCAATGAAGACGTGATGCTCGGCGCGGTGATGTTCGGTCATCGCCACTTCCAGCCGGTTATCAAGGCGATTATCGATCTCGCGGAGAAGGCTGCCAAAGAACCGCGCGAAGTCACCTACCGAAGACAACTCCGCCATCGACAAAGAAATGCGCGGCGTCGGCGAAGCCGAACTGCGTTCGGCCTACGCGATTGCGATCAAGCAGGATCGTTACGCAGCTGTCGGCGCGGTGAAGAAGAAGGTCATGGACCACTTCTTCCCGGAAGGTCAGGAACCAAAGTACGACAAGCTGCGTGTCGCCGGCGTGTTCAAGGAACTGGAAGCAAACGTCGTTCGCAACAACATCCTCGACACCGGCAAGCGCATCGACGGACGTGATGTGAAGACCGTCCGCCCGATCGTTTGCGAAGTCGGTGTTCTGCCGCGCGCGCACGGCTCGGCGCTGTTCACCCGCGGTGAAACGCAGGCGCTGGTCGTCACCACGCTCGGCACCGGCGAAGACGAGCAGTACATCGACTCGCTGTCAGGAACGTACAAAGAAGCTTCCTGCTGCATTACAACTTCCCTCCCTACTCGGTCGGCGAAACCGGCCGCATCGGCGGCACCAGGCCGCCGCGAAATCGGCCACGGCAAGCTCGCCTGGCGCGCGATCCATCCGTGCTTCCGCAAGCGCACGAGTTTCCCGTACACGCTGCGCGTTGTCTCGGAAATCACCGAGTCGAATGGCTCATCCTCGATGGCTTCGGTCTGCGGTGCATCACTCGCACTGATGGATGCTGGGCGTGCCCTTGAAGCGTCCGACGGCTGGCATTGCGATGGGCCTCATTCTAGAGGGCAAGCGCTTTGCGGTTCTCTCCGACATTCTCGGTGACGAGGATCATCTCGGCGATATGGACTTCAAAGTGGCAGGTACCGAACCGGTATCACGTCGCTACAGATGGACATCAAGATCGCCGGCATCACCGAGGAGATCATGAAGATCGCACTCGGTCAGGCCAAGGAAGGCCGCATTCACATTCTCGGTGAGATGTCGAAGGCGCTGACCAACGCACGTGCCGAACTTGGCGAACATGCACCACGCATCGAAGTGCTGCAAGATTCCAACCGACAAGATCCGCGACGTGATCGGCACCGGCGGCAAGGTGATCCGCGAGATCGTGGAAAAGACCGGCGCCAAGATCAATATCGAAGACGACGGCACCGTCAAAGTTGCATCCGCGAATGGCGAGTTCATCCGCGCTGCAATCAAATGGATCAAGTCGATCACATCCGATCCGGAAGTCGGCCAGATCTATGACGGCACCATCGTCAAGGTCATGGAGTTCGGCGCGTTCGTGAATTTCTTCGGCCCCAAGGATGGCTTGGTTCACATCAGCCAGCTCGCCGCCAACCGCGTTCAGAAGACCTCAGATATCGTCAAGGAAGGCGATAAGGTGAAGGTCAAGCTGCTCGGTCTCGACGATCGCGGCAAGGTGCGCCTGTCAATGAAGGCCGTCGATCAAACGACCGGCGAAGACCTCGAAGCCAAGCAGAAGACCGAAGGCGTATCTGCTGCGGAGTGATCTCGCATAGAACCAACAAAGGCGGCCTTCGGGCCGCCTTTTGTATTTGTGGCGCGCTGCGATTCGATCAGTGACTTGATCGAGCACACCACAGCGAAGGACTGAATTCAGGTAACGTCTATTATGTAAACAAGACAGTTCGACTGGACCTGATATTGGATATCATCCAAAATCCGCGTATCCCCAAGTTACCGGAATGATTTTACCCATAGTTGACCTTCGCACATTGCTATTACTATGCCCCAATTGGCAGCATTGCTTTGCGCTATCCCGGAACCCACAAGCGGGGCATCGCGACGTTTCTTGATAGATAACGTGACCGACAACAAGACAAGATTGGAGAAAGAGATATGGACGCAAAGACCGATGACAAAGGCATGGGCAAATGCCCGGTGATGCACACTAAAGGCCGGCGCAATCGGGATTGGTGGCCAGAGCATCTTGATCTCGGCGTACTGCATGCAGTTCATCCTTCCGCCGATCCGATGGGCAAAGCCTTCGACTACGCCAAGGAATTCGAAAGTCTCGACCTTGATGCCGTGATTAAGGACCTTCACGCCTTGATGACCGATAGCCAGGACTGGTGGCCGGCCGATTTCGGTCATTACGGCGGATTATTCATCCGTCTGGCATGGCACAGCGCGGGTACCTATCGCATTACCGATGGTCGCGGTGGTGCTGGCGCGGGTCAGCAACGTTTCGCGCCTCTCAATTCGTGGCCGGATAATGCCAATCTCGACAAGGCACGCCGCCTGCTTTGGCCGATCAAGCAGAAGTACGGCAGCAAGCTGTCCTGGGCTGATCTGTTTGTTCTTTCCGGCAACGTCGCCCTCGAATCGATGGGCTTCAAGACGTTTGGCTTCGCTGGCGGACGCGCCGATGTGTGGGAGCCTGAAGAGTTGTACTGGGGTCCCGAAGGCACGTGGCTCGGCGACGAACGCTACAGCGGCGAACGCCAGCTTGCGGAGCCGCTTGGTGCTGTCCAGATGGGCCTGATCTACGTCAATCCGGAAGGCCCGGACGGCAATCCAGACCCAGTCGCATCAGCAAGGGATATCCGCGAGACGTTCTTCCGCATGGCAATGAACGACGAAGAAACCGTCGCGCTGATCGCCGGTGGCCACACCTTTGGCAAGACCCACGGCGCCGGCGATCCGTCGCTCATCGGGCCTGATCCGGAGGGAGGCGCGATCGAGGATCAGGGTCTCGGTTGGAAGAGCAAGCACGGCACAGGCTTCGGTGCCGACACCATCACTGGCGGCCCGGAGGTCACCTGGTCGCAGACGCCGACGAAGTGGAGCAATCATTTCTTTGATAACCTGTTCAAGTTCGAATGGGAGCTGACCAAGAGCCCGGCCGGCGCGCAACAGTGGAAGGCAAAGGATGCCGAAGCCACGATTCCCGACGCGCATGACACATCGAAGAAGCATCTGCCGACCATGCTGACCTCGGATCTCGCGCTGCGGTTCGATCCGGCCTACGAGAAAATCTCGCGACGCTTCTACGAGCATCCGCAGCAGTTTGCCGACGCGTTCGCGCGCGCGTGGTTCAAGCTTACGCATCGCGATATGGGCCCCATCGTGCGCTATCGCGGCAAGCTCGTACCGAAAGAGACGCTGATCTGGCAGGACCCGATCCCGCCTGCTGATCATCCACCGATCGACCACAAGGACATCGCCGAGCTGAAAGCAAAGATCCTTGCCTCTGGCCTTACTGTGTCGCAACTGGTCTCGACCGCCTGGGCGTCAGCCTCGACGTTCCGCGGCTCCGACAAGCGCGGCGGCGCTAATGGCGCACGTATTCGCCTTAGCCCCCAGAAGGACTGGGAGGTGAATCAGCCGGCTCAGCTCAAGATAGTTCTGCAGAAGCTCGAAACGATCCAGAAAGGGTTCGGCAAGAAGGTGTCGCTCGCCGATTTGATTGTGCTCGGTGGCAGCGCCGCGATTGAGAAAGCTGCAAAGGATGCCGGTGTGATCGTGACCGCGCCATTCATACCGGGCCGCACGGACGCAACGCAGGAGCAGACCGACGCGCCCTCATTTGCTCCGCTCGAACCGAGAGCTGACGGCTTCCGCAATTATATCAGCGGCAAGCGACAGTTCATGGCGCCCGAAGAGGCGTTGGTGGATCGGGCGCAATTGCTGACGCTGACGGCACCGGAGATGACCGTTCTGATCGGCGGCTTGCGTGTGCTCGGCGTCAATGCTGGCGCGTCGAAGCACGGCGTCTTCACCCAGAAACCGGAGACGCTGACGAACGACTTTTTTGTCAACCTGCTCGACATGGCCGTACAGTGGGCACCGGTAAATGGTCAGGATGGTGTCTATGAAGGGCGTGACCGCAAGACCAACGCGGTCAAATGGACCGGCACGCGCACTGACCTGATTTTTGGCTCGCACTCGCAGCTTCGCGCATTAGCAGAGGTCTATGCGAGCGCAGACGCTAAGGAGAAGTTCGCAAAGGACTTCGTCAAGGCCTGGACCAAGATCATGAACGCCGACCGCTTCGACCTCCGCACCTGATCCTGTCGGGTATTCGAGGACGCATCCGCTGGAGTAAGCTTAAAAGGTGACCAGAATTATCAAAGGGGCGGCATTTTGCCGTCCCTTTTTTGTTGACCGCTTTATTCGCTGGAGGAAGATCGGCCATTGAGACCTCACACTTCAATTTTGGAGAAAGTCCATGTTCACGATATTGCGTTCTGCGATCTCACGCCGCCACCTCATTCGCGCAACAACCGGAATCGCTGCCGCGGCCGTAACCCCGCGCATCGTATTTGCTCAGGCCGCAACACCAACGCCTGCCACATCTTCCGCTGCCACACCTGATGGCCCGTTTACGCTGCCATCATTGACTTACGCGACCAATGCACTGGAGCCGCATATCGACGCGAAGACGATGGAAATTCACCATAGCAAACATCACGCTGCCTATGTCGCCAACATGAATACAGTCGCAAAAACCAATCCCCAGCTTGGAACGGTGCCGATTGAAAATATCCTCGGCAACATCAATGCTTTGGATGACGCCATCAAGTTTACAGTGCGTAACAATCTTGGTGGCCATGCCAATCACACCATGTTCTGGGACATCATGGGGCCGAACGGCGGCCAGCCCGAGGGCGAAGTTTTAGATGCGATTAACAGCGATCTCGGCGGCATGGAAAAATTCCAGACCGATTTCAATGCTGCAGGCGGACGCCAGTTCGGTTCCGGTTGGGTGTTTGTTACTGTGTCCAAAGCCGGCAAGCTTGCTATCGAGACACGTCCGAACCAGGACAGCCCGATCATGGACGGCAAACGCGTCCTGCTCGGCAATGATGTGTGGGAACACGCATATTATCTCAATTATCAGAACCGCCGGGCCGATTATCTCAAGGCATGGTGGAACACGGTAAACTGGGCAAAAGTTTCGCAACGTTATGCGGCCGCAAAGGCAGGAACACTCGGCGTGTGACGCAATGCTTGTTTCAGAGACCTTCAAATAAAATGGCGTCCGGGGTGCCGCCATTTTATTTGAAAGGTCTCAAATTGCATTACTCATCATCGGCTAGGGATTAACCGGCCCCCGAAGATATTCGGCATGCAGCCATTTTCCGATCAGCCCACCGATGATGCCGCCGAAAATGGGCGCAACCCAGAACAGCCATAATGATCTCAACGCTTCCGCGCCACCAAAAATCGCCGTGGCTGTCGAACGCGCAGGATTGAGCGAGGCATTGCTAACAGGAATAGCAACCAGGTGGAACAGCACCAGCGCAAAACCGATGGCAATCGGTGCAAAGCCTGCGGGCGCGCGGGGCGAGGTGACGCTGACGATGACCAGCACGAATAACGCTGTGATCACAATCTCGATCAGTCCTGCAGATAACAATGTGAAGTGCGTGGAACCACCATAGATATTGGAAATATCAGTGAACGTATTCCACTTGCCTGAAGGTGCGCCGGACAAGATCACAATGAAAATTATGGCAGCGGCAGCGCCCCCAAGCACCTGAGCAAAGATATAGGCAAGCGTCTTGCTCGCTTCGAAACGTCCGGCGGCAACCAATCCGCACGTCACTGCCGGATTGAAGTGCCCCCCGGAAATTGATCCCACCGCATAGGCCATTGCCAAAACCGAGAGACCGACGGCAAATGCGACCGTCATAAGTCCTGCGCTCGGTGCGGAGAACAGCGCGGCGCCACACACTGCGGTGACAAGCGCGAACGTGCCAATAAATTCTGCTGCCAATTCTCGTGACACTGAATTTATTCCTTAATTTTGTGACCTCCAATTGCAACCCGCCATTTAGGGCGAGCTTATTTTACCATCTCATGCAGGAGCGACAATATACTCGCAGCAATTCTCAATAGAGCCGCTGTTCACAAATAAGAATGCGCACAAAATCAGGATGCGGTTTCTAAAGCGCGTTATTTGCCGCTGCTTCTGCTTCATCGGCCTTCAGGGCTTCGGGCCTAGGCATCGAGATAATATTATAACCGGAATCAACGAAATGGATTTCACCAGTCACACCTCCGGATAATTCCGAAAGCAGATAAAGTGACGTGCCGCCGAGCTCATCGAGCGTCACGCCGCGCCCGAGAGGCGAATGCTTTTGCTGAAACGCAAACATGGCGCGCGCATCGCCAATGCCCGAACCGGCAAGTGTACGAACAGGACCTGCCGAAATGGCATTGACGCGAATGCCACCGCGTCCGAAATCCGCCGCCAGATAGCGTACGGAAGCCTCCAGCGCCGCCTTCGCTACACCCATCACATTGTAATTCGGCATCACGCGGGTTGAGCCGCCAAACGTCAACGTGATCATCGAGCCCCCGTTCGGCATCATTTCAGCCGCGCGCTTCGCAACCTCCGTGAACGAAAAACACGAGATCACCATGGTGCGCGAAAAATTCTCGCGCGTGGTGTCCGCATAGCGGCCCTTCAGCTCGTTCTTGTCTGAGAATCCGATAGCATGCACCAGAAAATCCAGGGTGCCCCATTTCTCGCGCAGCACCGCGAAGGTCTCCTCCACAGACGCAAGGTTCTCAACATCGCATGGCAGCACCAATTCGGCACCCAGCGACTGCGCCAATGGCTTGACGCGCTTGCCCAGCGCCTCGCCCTGATATGTGAAAGCAAGTTCCGCTCCTTGCGCGACGAGTGTCTTGGCAATGCCCCACGCAATTGAATGATCATTGGCGACGCCCATGATGAGCCCGCGTTTGCCCTGCATCAGTCCGGACATATCAAACCCCTCTGCGCGCCCTGAAAATTTCCAAAGCGGCTTATAAAAACTTACGCATCCAGCCGCTTGAACACCAAGGTTGCGTTGGTGCCACCGAAACCGAACGAATTCGACAACACCGCACCGATCTTGGCGTTATCAACGCGCTTGCGCACGATTGGCATATCGGCAAAGGCCGGATCCAGTTCTTGAATGTTCGCGCTTTCACAGATGAAGCCGTTGTTCATCATCAGCAGCGAATAGATCGCCTCCTGCACACCAGTCGCGCCGAGCGAATGCCCGGTCAGCGATTTCGTTGCCGAGATTGGAGGACATTTGTCGCCGGAACCAAACACATTGCGGATCGCGTTGATCTCCGGCGGATCGCCCGCAGGCGTCGAGGTCGCATGCGGATTGATGTAGTCAATCGGTGTCTTCACCGTCGACAGCGCCATCTTCATGCAGCGTTCGGCACCCTCGCCTGAAGGCGCAACCATATCGTATCCGTCCGAGGTTGCACCATAGCCGACAATTTCGCCGTAGATGCGCGCGCCGCGCGCCTTGGCGTGCTCAAGCTCTTCCAGAACCAGCACACCCGCGCCACCGGCAATGACAAAACCGTCGCGGTTGACATCATAGGCGCGCGAGGCTGTCGTTGGCGTATCGTTGTACTTCGATGACATCGCACCCATGGCATCGAACAGCACGGACATTGTCCAGTCGAGATCCTCGCAACCGCCCGCGAAAACGATATCCTGCTTGCCAATCTGAATTGTCTCGAAGGCATTGCCGATGCAATGGTTCGACGTGGCGCAAGCGGATGAGATCGAATAGTTGACACCCTTGATCTTGAACCAGGTGGCAAGCGTTGCCGAAGCCGTTGAGGACATTGCCTTCGGCACGGCAAAGGGTCCAACCCGTTTTGGCCCTTTGGTGCGCGTGATATCGGCGGCTTCGACAATGGCCCGCGCCGATGGTCCGCCGGACCCCATGATGATGCCGGTCCGCTCGTTGGAGACATCCTTGTCCTCAAGACCAGCGTCGCTGATCGCCTGCTCCATCGCCACGTGATTCCATGCCGCGCCCTCACCGAGAAAACGCATCGCGCGACGATCGACGATGTCCGAGGGATTTAGTGTCGGCGCGCCATGCACCTGGCAGCGAAACCCAAGCTCGGCATACTTGTCGGCGCGTGAGATGCCGGACTTGGCCTCAAAGAGACTCGCAAGCACTTCCTGGGTGTTATTTCCGATGGACGAAACAATGCCCATTCCCGTGACGACAACCCGTCTCATGATCGCCTCGCCTTCATTATGCAGCCATTATGCCTAGAGAGTCCGGTTGGGGCGGATCGATCGTCTCGCCAACAAATATATCCTTGCATCACGTTCCCGGCTGCAATGCGGCGTCCTGCTGAAACAGACCGACCTTCAGATCCTTCGCGCGATAAATAATCTCGTCGTCGGCCGAAAGCCATCCGTCGCCGATGCCAAGCACCAACTTTGAACGCATCACCCGCTTGATATCGATGTTGTACACAACCTTGGTGATATTCGGCATCACCTGTCCCGAAAATCTCAAGTCGCCAAGACCAAGCGCCCGACCGCGACCGGCACCACCGGTCCAGCCAAGGAAGAATCCAACCATCTGCCACAAGGCGTCGAGCCCAAGGCATCCGGGCATCACCGGATCGTTTTTGAAATGACATCCGAAAAACCAGAGATCCGACTTCACATCGAGTTCGGCGCGGATGAGGCCCTTGCCATACTCACCACCGGTTTCCGTGATTTCGGTGATTCGATCGAACATCAGCATTGGCGGCAAAGGCAGCTGCGCATTTCCCGCCCCGAATAATTCACCCCGGCCGCAAGCCAGCAGCTCCTCATATGCGTAGCTGCTCTGGCGATCCTTCATATTATTTACCTTATTTTCGACATACCACTTATGCGGCGCTTAATGCGGACCTCTAACATAGGCCTCTGGCGGGTCAAAGCGGCATGAAACCCCATGAAACCTTGAAATCCGGAACCATTTGCCCCACTTAAAACCCTGATCCAGTTGCGAAAAACTTGCATGTACGTACATCGTTATCCTATATTGTCTACAGATCAGCTTGGAAAATTGAGGATGGGCGCGAGCCCTGTGAGTACATGAGTTCATCTGACCATCCCGGGCCAGGCTAACGATGAGCCGCAAGGCCACAGCCATGCACCGGTTCTAACCGGGTGCCCCTGGCATGACGTCAATGAAATGCTGCAATCGGTAGGCCTGCGCCCAACCCGTCAACGCATGGCACTTGGCTGGTTACTGTTCGGCAAGGGCGACCGCCATCTCACGGCGGAAATGCTTTACGAGGAAGCCACCACCGCCAAGGTGCCGGTATCGCTCGCCACCGTCTACAATACGCTCAACCAGTTGACCGAGGCGGGTTTGCTGCGCCAGGTCAGTGTCGATGGCACGAAAACCTATTTCGACACCAATATCAGCGCGCATCATCACTTCTACATGGAAGGCAATCACGAGCTGGTCGACATTCCCGATCCAAATCTTGTGCTGCAGAAAATGCCCGATGTGCCGGAAGGCTACGAAATCAGCCGCGTCGATATGATCGTGCGCCTGCGCAAGAAGCGTTGATCGAACACTCGACGTAGAGCGTCAGTACAGAGCGTCAGTTCACCTTCTCATCGGCATAAACACCCCACAGCCGTTCCTGCTCGATCCAGCCATCGAAATCGGCGCCAACGATGCGGCACCAGCCGTTTTTGCATGATTTGACTTGCGCGAGAACACCCGCCTGCAGCTTCGC
>CAWESR010000006.1:0-61933 GCA_963811795.1 uncultured Alphaproteobacteria bacterium | reverse complement strand
GCTTCGTGCACCAAAAGACCGGGCGGCTCTTCACCTTCGGGATATGCGCCAAAGCCACGGTAAGAGATTGCGGCAAGTGCGCACGGCACTCATTGCCAACTTGTCTGTCGGATCAAAACAGATCGGGTCATGCATTGCTATATCCGCAACGGCGCCTATGGAATTGCCGGCGCTCGAAATGCCGATCAGGCTGACTTCTGCAACGGCGTGTACCTCGACACCGTCCTTTCGATAAGGACTTGATAGTCCCCAGTCTTCCCGGGGGGACTTAGCTGGAAGCTGGATAACTGTATTTGGGAGCCAACGAGCGGAACGAACCCCGGTGGGGCGAGCCTTAATGGCGTGATGGCCCACGCCATTTTGGTATCAGCGGCCTCAGCATCGTCAACGGTTCTCCCGAAGACGGTGCAGATAACACTGGGGCGTGGATAAAATTTGGAGTGGCTACTGACTTTGGCGCGCAAGGCCTGTGTTCGGTTAAACGTTGGGGGGCCTATTCCAGTGTGGGTCGAACGCATCTGGTGGGTTTGCGATTGCCTGGGTCTCTTGGATGCAAGGCGGCCTATCGCCGGGAATTCGTTCGTGTCGGCAAGAACATCGGCTTAATTGGTGACAGCAAATGGGTTTATCGTTGCCGGAACGCCGCAGAATACATCTGCAGGACCTGGGAACGGTAAAATCTTCGTGGCCACGCCGCCATCGGGTGGATCGACAACAATCAAGGTGCTGGAAACGGGCCTATACAGCTTTGACGGGGACTGGCCTCTCGCAGTATGCGAGCAACCAAAGCCATAGACATATCATGCCGAAGGTTAAGCTTTGAAGGAACGCCATACCTTGCGGGCCCCACTGTGGATACACAACGAAGGCTATAGCGGATTGGAACGCAATCGATTACGACCCACGCCGCAATCTGACCAATCGGAATGCCGAGCGCTGAGAGAAATTGCGAAGCTGATGTCATGGCCGCCAGAAAGACAACGCCGGGAAGTATGGCGAGTAGGATTGGGATTGACTGCTGATATCTGAGCGCCGAAGAGCAGAACGATCAGTGGGTATGATACGATGGCAAAACAAGTGCACCCAACAAGCATTAGAGCCGCAAGTCCGGCGGCAGCTTTGACCGTTTGACTCCAGCGGTCATCTTTGTTGGCTCGAATTAGACGAGGAAATAATACAGTAGCGACTACGCTGGGGACCACCTGCATGGCGTCTGATATTTGTGAGGCAATCGACCAATAGCCCACATCGGTTATGTCGCCGTAGGTGCGTATAACTAGGATGCTACTGCGTATGCCGATGAACCCGGCGAAGGTAACGATATGCGCGCGGATGCCATAGGAGATGGTTTCGACGAACAGGGGCCAATCGAATTTAAGTGCGATCGGCTGTCCCTCCCTAATTGTGAATAGGGCAATAGCGGCGGTTAGGCCCATTCCTGATGCGTAACCAACCAGAATCCGGTGGCGGTTGGCGCGACGTATGCGGCTACTAGCGTTGCGGAAAATGTTGAAGCGCCCTGAAGGATGGTCAGAGCATTAAATAGTTTCTGACTGACTGCGACCGACAGCGTGTTAAGGCTGATTACCAGAAGTGTGATTGGACAAAGCGCGATGGCTAGGATGACTGGCGCGTGAGTAGCATCCGAAAAAGTGAAGTCCACCGCATAGACAGCAACTCCAGTCAATACGCCGATCGACATCGCCAGATAAAGCAAATTACCTAGCAGTCTCGACAGCAGCTCCGGTCGTTTCGAATAAAAGTATGTGTTGCTGGCATGCAAGCCGAGTTGTGTAGCTGTATGCCAACCATGGCAGCAGTGAAGACGTAATAGTATCGACCGAGGTCCGTTGGGCCAAGAATTCGGGCGATAACTATTCCGTTACGAACTGATAACACCATCGCCGAGCAGCGAGCGGCGATGGTGAAACATAGGGCCAGAACGTTCATTTATAAGGCCGTGTATTTTAGCAACCGAGCCAATGAGCTGATGACCCACGCGGCCGCAATGAAAAACAAAAAGCGTATCAAGCCATAGCCGTCGATTAGAGACGATGTCGGAGAAATTTGAGAGGCGTAGTAAGCGTAAATGCAGGAAGCGACAGTGGCCGCGATGCTAAATGGTGTTGAGGGGGCGCAAAACACAGAGATGGCGCCGATTATCAGCCCTACAAGCAGCGTCGCAATCACTGCATAAGTTGGCCCAGCTTCCGCCAACGCCGCAGTATTGACCGGGCCCGGAAAATAGCCAGCGATGCCGCCCGGCTTGAGGGGATAGGCGGCCTCATAGGCCTTGATTGATGGGAAGCAACTGTTGGTAAGGATGTGCGGGGCCAAATGTCGCAACGCGCCGCAGGTTCGCTGAACACTTCTACATAGTATGGGAATCCGGCTGTGATGCGAAGATTGGCGCACGAACGACTTGTGCAACGTAAAGGAACAGCTTTTGCCCAGTTGTTGTGTCCTCGTCGAGGGGGGCGGGATTCTGATTCGTTATTGTCTGTTGCCCACCCGCGCTCGGCCCCAAGCCGTAAACTATTGGAATTTGGGGTGGAGCAAAGCTGCGTGACCGAAAGTATGGTGAAAATGATCCCGGCCAGGACGAGTGTCGTGGGGACGGCAATCCTGATGGTCAGGCGGCTGCGATACTTGCGGTGGCAAGAGCAAGCAGCAAGATGAGAATGGGTGCCTTCATGAACAGCGCAAGGCAGAGCCATATCCCGGCCACAACCGAAAGCCCGCACAGAACGAGTGCGGTTCTGCTTTTAAATCGAATTGCATAGGTTGAGGTCAAAGCGATTAAGATAGGCAGCGCGCTATAGAGGACCATGTAGACATGGTTTCCTAAACCCTCGATCAGTTCTGCGCGGCGCTGGGCCTTCTCGAAGACGCAGTTACTTGTATCCATGGCAGATAGCGGAATGAGCGCGCCAGCGATCCATAATTTGTATGCAGAGTATGTAGTAAGCGCACCGAGGATGAGGGCAGCAGAAGGCAGCCAAAGGGGCCGCGTTGTTATTGAGGTGGAAAACTCAGATGCCAATGGATGTAAGCAGCGATTGCCGACAATTACGCCGAATGGTACAGCGGCGAGCGGGAGGAATAGAATTGACCAGTATAATGTGCCGCCAACCGTGGCCATATGTTGGACGGCGTAGGTGCCTATAAAATATTCAAATTGCATCTTCCCGATGGGATCGAGAAGGAACGTCGCTCCAAAAATTGTCGTTGCACCGTATGAGAGTACAAACATCAGGGTGGGTAATAAGGCCAGGCTAGGTATGGTTCGTACTATATAGCGGTCGCGGCAGCAATCGAAATCAATCCAAGTACAGGTTCATTTTCTTACAGCCTTTTCCGGCCGTGCCCAATAACGTACCATCCTAGGGATTTCCCAACTGATCGGTATACCGATTGTGGGATTGATCGATAGATGACGCTTAAAGGAGGAAATCTGCAGAATGGTAGATCTTCCGGCACAAGTTTCCTGATCAGAATGTCAGCGCTATCGAATCCGGTCCTGTCGAATAGTATCCGCACTTCTGACCTTGAATAGATGTTTACCAGTGGGCTTTGCGCGAGCTTCATTGCGCTCTAGGTTGCGGAATTCTGTCTTTAACCGGGATGCCTCTGATCACCGCAGAAAGAACACTGCTGATGCGCGCGAATATCGAGTTGCGATGGTACAAGATCACATAGAAGTCGCCGCCAGGTTTTAGAACTCTGGCCGCCTCTGCAAAAGATCGTTCGATGTTCGGGGTATGGTGAAGAACGCCATTTGAGTACACGATGTCGAATGATTTATCTGTGAAGGACAATGACTCGGCGTCTCCTGCAGAGACATCTGGTTCGAAGCCGAAAAACTTGAGATGCTGTTTTGTCCTGACGACATTCTCCGGCGTAATATCAATTCCGGTATAGTTCGCTCCGTTCTTTAGGAGAGTGAGTGCATCGAAGCCAGGGCCGTGGCCGATCTCAAGAACCTTCTTCCCTGCCATCGTGCGAAAGGGGACGACTTCAGGCAGCCACGGCTGTTCTACTTCAGATTCTGAACTTGAGGCTTCGCTCAAAGAATTCTTTTGTGCCTGGGAGCAAGCCCTCTGAGGAGGCGGAACCTGTTGGAGTTGATCCCCAAGCGCGCATGGCCCGTTCTTTCGCATCGATATCAGTCACGGTCACCACGCTTGCCTTTCTGCGAGCTCTTCGCGCTCGTAATCGTTCATCTCGCGATATTGCCACACGTCTTTGATCCGGCGGCGCATTTTAAGGCCGGTGAGATACCATTCGCCGTTTCGCTACGTTCGAAAATCGTGAACGTTTAAATAGACGGCGCCCACTATAAGCAGTGTGACCGGGCCTCATCTTTGGATAGGGGAAGAAATACCATGTATCCAGCTTGGGTCCACCGGAAAGAGGCGTCATTCAAACTAATCGCCGCCTTCTCCACCAAGGGAGCGTACGGTTATCGCAATCCCAAATAATGGCGGGGGGATCACAACAACTGCCAGCCCAACCACGGATGACCGCTGCTGGCAATGACACTTTTACTGCATCCGTGCTTGGTTGAACGTCATGCGAGACCCGTCCAGTTCGAGTGTAGGGGGCTGTTCTAGGTTGATTGTAGCTGGGAACAAATCGTCGACAGCTTTGAATATGAAGCTTGCCTTTCTTAGCGCCGGAACACTGACGAGGTGGCGACCAACGCCGTTGAGGCGGGAAATTCCTGATTTGTCCAAGTCTATTGTTATTTTGCGTCTGCCTGCTTTTAGTGCAGTTTTCAATCTCTACGCAACTTCAAATTGAATCTCTAAGTTCCCTCGCGGGCCGTTTCCACATGTGAATAGAGATGCCGAACGACACGCTCGCTGTGAGCGCCGTATGCGGTGCCCAGCTTATTTTAGGTGTCCGTCATACGTTCACGCTGGGACGCGACGTATCAGTCTGCATGCCAGTGGCAAGGCTGTGACATGAAAGGTAACCCGAATTGCATCTACTCGATGCTGCACGGTTGGCCTGGTGGTTATTCCGTCGATTATGCCAGTGTGAAGCATGTCCACATTTCCTATGTTCATGACGGTCGAAGTGGGGCACACGTTTCGTGCTCGGGCTGCATCGGTACAGGTATGCGCATCAAACTCATTGATATGAGTGCGTAATTGTAATTCGGACACTAAGGAGTGATTGTTAAAAGAAGGAGTGATTGTTAAAATTCCTTATTTTAATTGATCTTCCTCACATGCGCAAAACGGCGCGGCCTCCGTCAGGGGAGCTGACGGAGGCCGCGTTATTACACCTTGTCGCGCCTAGGTTCGCGGTTCGGTGTGGGAGCTCGGACGAAAGTTTATGAGCTTCTCTCGTGGTTCATGTCTTTCGTTGAAAACGTTGCTTAGTTAGAACGGAAGCAGGATGTCCATCACCTGTTGGCCATAGCGTGGTTGCTGAACATCGGTGATTTGACCGCGCCCGCCGTAAGCAATGCGCGCCTGCGCGATCTTGCTGAAATCGATGGTGTTGTCGCTTTGAATATCCTCAGGCCGAACGATACCGGCAACGATCAGTTCGCGAACCTCAAAGTTGACGCGGATTTCCTGCTTGCCTTCGACCACAAGATTGCCGTTCGGAAGCAATCGAGTGACCACTGCGGCGATGTTGGTCTGCAAATTTTCCTGGCGTTGCACGGAACCTTTGCCGTCGGTTGATGCGCTGGAGTCGGTTGTCAGGAGACGACCGGGGATAACGCTGGCCGCTGGATCGGGGAGCAGTTTGCTGCCGAGAAAATCGGTAATGCCGAAATCTTCCTTGCTGCTTCGGGTGCGCTGCGTCTGGTTTGCAATATTGGCTTTGTCAGTGAAGTTGACTGTCACCGTCAGAATATCGCCAATCTGATGCGCGCGCTGATCCTTGAAGAATGCCCTTGAGCCGTTCCGCCACAGTGAATTGGGATTGTACGAGGCAGCTTGAGGCGCCGGCATTGGCATGGATACCGGCTTGTAGCCTGCCTGTGTCGTCGGATTATCAATAGCTGCCAACTTCGAACTCTCCCCGATGGCCGTCAGCCGCTCCAGCGAAGAGCATCCGCCTGCTATCCCACCAAGCGCCAGCAGGGCGCCGGTAAGAATGATGCGTTTCAATCTGATTGAATTGAACATGAAAGTTACTCGGCTTTGCTGGTGGCTGCGGTACTGTTGGTGGAATTGGTTGCAAGCGATGCAGTTGTCGTGACCGCGCGTGGTGTGGCGACGATGACCGACACTTGAGCGGGTCCGGTCACAACACCCTGAATGGTGCGCTTCGTTTGCGGATTGAGTACGCTGACGGTGTCGCCTTCGGTGCCGTTTTCAAGTGCCTTGCCTCGGCTTGTGAGGTAAATTCCTGGCGTCTCATAGATGATGGTAATGCTCTGATCGCGCGCCACCAGATCGGGTTTGGCAAGACTGCGGCCTTCAGGATTTGTCCGGAGCGCAACTGTCTGCGCGTTTGCATTCCCACAGCGCGGTCGCGGTTTGCGGCGTCGGTTCCGGCTTCCGCTTTTGGTCGGCGTTCGATCACAACATCCGATGCTTTGAGAATTTCATTACGCTCAGTGTTGCGTGTGAGAACGGCAGTTTCCACGGTTTCTACGGCGGTGCCGGTGAAACGTACCCGAGTGGGGGAGCTGCTATTTGCATTTTCGATTTCAAATGTCACATCGAAGCGGCCATTACGTGAGTCAAAACGGACTATCGCTGGCTTCATGTCCCCACTGCTGGAAGCATCCAGTTGCAATTCGTGCAAATCGCGATCGAGGGTGACGGAGAGACTGGACGCATCGCCGAGGCTGTTGCGGCGTTGCAATGCGCGCCCCACCTGAAGCTCGATATCTTTTGAAGGGACAGTACGCGAGGCGCGCGTCACAGAGATTTCGCGCAGGTTACGGGTATCGACACCGATCACCTGATGCGTGCGGAGGATGGGAATCAGCTGCGAAGTTGGCAGCGATGCGGTGGTGCCAAGATCTGGTGCACGCAAAATTGCAATTTGGGCGGCGGTCCCGGCATTGTCGACCACATCGCCGATGCGAACAATATCGCCGGTGATGGTCACGCTTGAACGCAAGACCGGCACGGACCAGGTGTCCTGACTTGCATGAGTTGCAGCCGATTGCGCCAGCGCGGCATAAATGCTTCCACCGATGAAAATTGTTGCAAGTGTTAGCAGGCGAAACATCATCACCATTCTCCTCAACGGAACATGCCGGAAGTGGCTTGCATCATCTGGTCGACCGCGCTGATGACCTTGGAGTTCATCTCGTAAGCATGTTGGGCTGCGATCAGGTCGGAGATTTCCGTTACCACTTCGACATTTGCCTGTTCGAGGTTGCCCTGTTGCATGTCGCCGAATCCATCGAGACTTGCGACGCCATCCTGCGGTGCCCCCGATGCGGGAGTGTCCGTGAACAGGTTATCGCCGATGGACAGCAATCCTGCTTTGTTGATGAAGCGTGTCAGGCTGATCTGGCCAACGATAGTCGATGCATTCGTGCCTGTCTGGACCACAGAAACCTGGCCTTGCTGATTGATGTTGAGGCCTGATGAGTTCTGCGGAATTGTAATTGTCGGTTGAACCGGATTTCCCTGGGCCGTGACGATCCGGCCCTGGGCATCCTTAGAGAAGGAGCCATCGCGGGTGTATGTGAATGTGCCATCGGGCATCTGGATTTTGAAGAAGCCTTCGCCGCGAATGCTGATATCCAGATCGTTGCCGGTGGGCAGCGTCGGGCCTTGCGTCATGATGCGGGGGGTGCCCGAGGTTTTAACACCGCCGCCGATATCGATGCCAACAGGCAGGATTGTGCCCTGGTCGGATGCTTGGGCGCCGACGCGTTTAACATGTTCGTAAAGCAGATCCTGGAACTGCGCCCGCTGCCTCTTGTAACCAGTCGTACGCAGGTTCGCGATGTTGTTGGAAATGACCTGGACGTTGAGTTCCTGGGCCGCCATTCCTGTTGCTGCAGTATAAAGAGCGCGCATGAGTTAATTCCTTCAGGCTGGCACGTCGGCAAGACGCTCGATGGCGGTTTTGCGCAGGTCAGATTGTTGCTGCATCATCGAAGCCACACTTTGATAACTGCGCATGACTTCAATCATGCGGCTCATCTCTGCGACCGCATTCACGTTTGATTTTTCGATGTAACCTTGGTTCACCTTCGCAGTGGTGCTCGGTTGGGCGGCTACGCCCGCAGGCGCAGAAAACAGATTTGCGCCTTCCTTTTGAAGTTTCTGCGCGTCATTGAATGTCACGAGCCTGATCGTCCCCCGAATGGAATCGGTTTGGGTTGTCGCGCCCTCGCGCACGGTGATGGTGCCGTTTTTTGCGATGACGATGTCGCTGTCCGTCGGCTGAAAGGTGATAGGGCCGTTGGTTCCGAGAACGGCATGGCCTTCAACTGTGACGAGCTGACCTTGTGAATTGATCTGCAATCCGCCGTTGCGCGTATAGCGTTCGCCCCCGGGTGTTTGGATCGCGAAAAAGGCATTGCCTTCGATCGCGACATCCAGCGGGTTGCTGGTTTGCTGAAGGGGGCCTGCGGACAAGTCGCGGTAAGTTGCGCGATCCTGAACGAAGCTCACGCGGCGATCGCGGCCAACGAAATTGTCTTCGTGGGCACCTGACGTCAGGTATTCTTCAAAGAGAGGCCTGTCGCTTTTAAAACCATCGGTGTTGATATTGGCGACGTTGTTCGAAACGGCGTCCATCTCTCGCCCAAGCGACATCTGTCGCGACAGCGCGACGAGAATGACATTCTCCATCGATTATCTCCCCTTGGCTGAGCCGCATCTTCCTCTCCCAAGGCCGATACGGATCGTGCGAACCTCAGGCTCTCCCAAGCCGCCGGTTCTCCCTCTGCAATGCGAGAGGCGTGCCAACTGAGAAATTTAATTGTTTTCAATGAGATATAAATTTTAGGGGAAAATGCGGGTCGGCAATAACGCCTTATTGACCACGTTGCCTCGGCAAAATTTTCCCACCTCTCGCACAAAAGAAAGCTTCCATTAACCATTGCGACCTTACGGTCGGACAACAAGGCGCTTGGGGCGTCGACAGCATCGTACCGCGTCAACCTGTTCGGCAGCATCGAGCCTATCCTGGAACTGGACGGGCGAGACAATGGCAGACGATGACCAAACTGAAGAAGAAGCAGGCAAGTTAGCCGCAGCCGCCAAAAGCAAACGCAAGAAGCTGATCATGATCGGGGGAGCGGTGGCGCTCGTGCTCGTTCTTGGCGGTGGAGGTTGGTTCTTCTTCAAGGGTAGCTCCCATGAGGAGATGAAGTCCGCAGCGGCTGCTCCGAAGCCGCCGGTTTTTCTCGATGTACCTGAGGTACTCGTCAATCTCGCCAATCTTCCAGGCGAGCGCGTTCAATATCTGAAGGTTAAGGTTGTGCTTGAGATCAAGGATCCGATCATCCTTGCGCAAGTTCAGCCGACGATGCCACGCGTGATGGATTTGTTCCAAACCTACATGCGTGAACTGCGGCCCAGCGATCTCAATGGCTCGGTTGGATTATTTCGCTTGAAGGAAGAGCTGACACGGCGGGTCAATGCTGCGGTTTCTCCAAGTCAGGTGAACGCAGTTCTGTTCAAGGAAGTCCTCGTTCAGTGATGGATCAGATACGATGACGCCCGACAATGATGTCGATCAGGATGCGCTAGCCGCCCAATGGGAAGGCGCGCTGGATACTGAGGATCCGGAAGCGGCGGCTGCGGAAGCTGAAGCCAATCAACTATCCGAGGCGATGGCGGAGCAATGGGCCGCGATGGTCGACGATGGCGGCCGTAAGATGCCTTCCGGTAACACCGGTGGTGAGCGGGTTCTGTCGCAGGAAGAAATCGACAATCTTCTCGGTTTTAGCGATGGCGAGGTTAGTCTCGACGAAAACTCGGGTATCCGGGCGATCATCGAATTCCGCGATGGTCTCCTACGAGCGTCTTCCGATGCTCGAAATCGTGTTCGACCGCCTTGTGCGATTGATGACTACGAGCTTGCGCAATTTCACTTCTGATAACGTTGAAGTCTCGCTCGATCGTATCACTTCCGTACGCTTCGGCGATTATCTCAATTCCATCCCGCTGCCTTGTGTGCTCTCGGTATTCAAGGCGGAGGAGTGGGAAAATTTCGGACTTTTCACGGTCGATTCGAGTCTGATTTATTCAATCATCGACGTTTTGCTTGGTGGTCGCCGTGGTCAGGCCGCGCTGCGCATCGAAGGGCGTCCCTACACCTCCATCGAAACGAATCTTGTCAAACGCCTTGTGGAAGTGGTGCTGGCGGATGCCGAGCATGCTTTCCGGCCATTATCGCCAGTGACCTTCACCATCGATCGTCTTGAGACCAATCCACGGTTCGCTGCGATCACCCGTGCTGCCAATGCTGCAATTCTGGTGCGGTTGCGCATCGATATGGAAGACCGTGGCGGCAATATTGAATTACTGCTGCCTTACGCGACCATCGAACCTATCCGCAACGTTCTGTTGCAGATGTTCATGGGTGAAAAATTCGGTCGCGATCCGGTTTGGGAAAGTCATCTTGCGACCGAGATTGCGCAAGCGGAAATTGATGTCGATGCAGTTCTCTATGAAGCTGACATCCCTCTCAAGCAACTGATGAATTTGCAAATCGGCGATACGCTGCCACTCGAACTTAATCCTGATGCTCTTGTGACCGTTCGTTGCGGGAATGTGGCATTGACTGAGGGAAGAATGGGACGGGTGGGCGATCGCGTCGCCATTCGCGTGTCCAAGCCCTTGCGAAGGCCGAACACATCACTCGCGATGTTTGAGAATGTTGAGCTTTCTAAATTGATGGAGGCACCATGAGTTATTCAATAGGAATTGTGATCGAGAGTTTGGTCGCGGTCATGCTGATCCTGACGATCGGTTATTGCAGGGTTTTGAACACGCGCCTCAAACGTCTGAGGTCTGATGAGCACTCGATGAAAGCAATGATCGGGGAATTGATTACCGCCACTGAGATTGCCGAGCGTGCGATTGGTGGATTGAAACTCACGGTGCGCGATTGTGATGAGAATTTCGGCTTCCAGCTGACAGTGGGCAAGCATTTGTCCGCACGTTTGGCCAAGCAGATCGCGGCGGGTGATGAGATATTCAATCGTCTTTCACAGATTGCGCTCGCCGCACGGCCACCCCGCGCGGATTTAGTGAGCGATTCTACGCCAGCTGTAGTCGCGCCACGCATGTCGAATGCACAAGCAACCCTTGCCGCCGCTCAGGCGTTTTCTGAGCGCAGACGGGATCATGGCCTCGCCGCATGAAGAATCTTCTTCGTGAATTCCGTGTTATTCCGACGCTTCTGATTGCGGTCTCGTGTCTGGCCGTACTCAAGATCGCGGGGCTAGTCCTGGAAGGTGGCTACGTTCTCAATAATTCGATTCCGTCCTCGCAAGCGCAGACTAAATTGTCCTGGGCTCAAAGCGCTTTCAATTTCCCGGCACCCGGCAAAAAGATAATAGATCCTGCGGACATTACCGGTTCGGTAGAGGGAAAACCGAAGGAAGCAAAAGCAGAAGAACCAAAATCTGAATTTGTGCGCTCGCCGGGTGATACGGTCCTGTATCCCGAGCCAGGTCGGCCAGTGAGCGGTTCGGAGCGCGCCGTTCTTGAGCGCTTGCAAAGCCGACGGCAGGAAATCGAGGCTCGCGCACGAGAAATCGACATTCGAGAAAACCTTATCAAAGGTGCCGAGAAGCGTATTGAGGGCCGTATTGAGGAACTGAAGGCGGGTGAGGCTCGCAACATGGTCTCGGGCCAACAGAAAAATGAAACCGATGCCGCACGCTTCAAAAGCATTGTGACAATGTATGAAGGCATGAAGCCAAAAGATGCAGCCAAGGTCTTTGATCGTCTCGAAATGTCTGTGCTGTTTGAAATCACCTCCCAGATGGCCCCCCGCAAGATGTCCGACATTCTTGGGCAGATGCAGCCAGAGGCGGCCGAACGGCTGACCGTTGAACTTGCCCGGCGTGCAACCGCTGACAGGGGTTCTTCGGTAAATGATCTGCCAAAAATCGAAGGCAGGCCGCAGCAGCGCAATTAAGCGGCGGCAGCGCAATTAACATGCGTGATTAGTAAAGCCTTAAAGGGGCAGATTCTAGATTGCCTGCAGAACAGCGCGGGATTCCGCCGCGTGAGCCGAGAGATACCTAGAAAATGGTCCCCAAGGCTGCCCCTAAATCCAAGGCTGCCCGTAAATTCAAGGCTGCCCGAAGTTTCTGGTCGCAAAGCCGTGGATTCGCGGGCTTTGGCGCGCATGGCGCGCGCCGGTATTTCTTTGCTTGAGCTTTATTCTGTCATTTTCGATATTGCCGTCCGCCTCGTATGCCCAGCCAGTTAAGGGGGATGTCGCTTTCGCGGTAAACGGCAATTATGCGCGGCTCATTTTCAAGTTTGACGGCGATGTAGAGACCGAAGCCGTAGTTGCTGGCGGGATTTTGATTGTTCGATTTAACCGGCCGGTCGACGTACCGATCGAAAAATTATCAGATGCCGCTCCCGGTTATGTCGGACTGGCGCGTCGCGATCCGGACGGTTCGGCTATCCGCCTTGCCCTGTCTCAGAAGATCAAGGTCAATATGATGACGGCAGGGGATCGGGTATTTATCGACCTGCTTCCCGAAAGTTGGGCTGGTCAACTTCCTCCTCTGCCACCTGAGGTCATTCGTGAATTATCCGAACGAGCACTCGCAGCGGAGCGGGCGCTGCGTCAGCACAAAGGCGTTGAGGAAGTCAAAAAGCGCCCCGTTGTGCGGGTGCGAGTCTCGGTACAGCCAACTTTTGTGCGTCTGGTATTTGAAATTCCGGATGGTGTTGGTGTTTCATCATCGCTGAATGTGCAAAAATTTTCGTTGTCGTTCACATCGGCGCTTACATTCGATCTTGCGGATGCCAAGATCTCGATGCCTACAAACATCCGGTCGATCGATCAGCAAACCAGCGGCGAGACATCAACTGTTGATATTACCCTGATTGGCGAAGTAGACGTGCGCTCTTTCCGCGAAGAGAAGAATTACATTGTTGATATTGGATTTGGTCAGGGGGAGAAATCGCCATTCTCTTCCCGCTCATCCTTGCCGGATACGATTGGTAAGCCAGGAGTAACGGGAGTATCTGCTTCGAAGGTTCCGGAAGCAAAAGTCCCCGAAAAAGTACCTGACCTGCCACCACCGCCACCGAGCTCTGAGCAAATAAGACGAGAGGCTGAGCAAGATATTAAACCTGAAGCCCAGTCTGCTTCCAAACCAGACGCCGTGCCGGAGGCTGCCGCAGAAACGACGCCAGGAATGGCACCGGTAGTAAAGCCTATGTCTTCGCCCCAAGCGCCGCGAAGCGAAGTCCAACAGAAAATGGTTCCGGAGAAAATGGACCCGGACGAACCGGAACCGGCATCATCGCTCGCGGCTGCAGGCAATAATACGATTGTCGCGCAAGCAAAACGAACGACCGATGAACTGCGTATGACCTTTGCATTTCCCGCCCCAACAGCGGGTGCATTGTTTTGGCGCGCCGATACCCTGTGGCTTATTTTCGATACCGATACAAAAATAGATACCAGCACAGCTCTGCGGGAAAGCGGAGCGATTATCACGGATATTTCTGTTGTGCCTTTGCCACAGGGTCAAGCCTTGCGGATCAGATTGGGTCGACCACAATTGGCATCAGTTAGCGGCGATGACCGGACTTGGGTTTTATCCTTAGCGGATCAAGTGCAATTGCCGTCATATCCTCTCACGGTGCTGCGGAATGTCACCGATCCCGCGCGTGCCGATGTGAGCGTTTCGTTACCGAAGCCGTCGCTCCTGCATCGTCTTGTCGATCCAGATGCCGGTGATGCTTTGGTCGTTCTCACAGCGTCTCTTCCTGCACGCGGATTTACGCGGCGTCAGGATTTTGTGGAGTTCTCGCTGCTTGAGTTGATCCACGGTATTGTTGCCCAGCCGCATTCCGATGACTGCAATGCGGATGTCAGTTCCGATAAAGTTGTATTCAGCAGACCGGGCGGACTGACGCTATCATCTGCAAGCAATGCGCCGAGACGCTCCTGGTCGGCGGCGCGGCCGATCCTTGATCTGAATATATGGAGTGAAAACCAGAAGGTCGTGTTCAGCGAGCAGCACGACAAGCTGGTGGCTGTCGCCGCGCGAGCGACCGGTCCGCAGGTCATGCCGAGCCATATAAATCTCGCTCGGTTTTATTTGGCGCGCGGCTTTTATCCGGAAGCCAAGGGCACTCTGGATCTAGTATTTTCAGAGACCAAGCAGAGCCCTGACGATCCAGCTGCTCTCATTATCCACGCCATGGCAACCAATTTGTTAGGGCGTCCCGAGTTGGCATTGAAGGATTTGGCGAATCCGGTACTCGGGAAAAGTTCCGACTCGCAGTTGTGGACGGCAGTCGCCTATGCCCGGCAGGAAAAATGGGCTGAGGCTCGCGAGAAATTCAAGAATGTCGAATTTGCGATTGCCTCACTGCCAGTCGATCTGCAACGCATTGTGCTTCTAGACGCATTTCGCGCCTCACTTGAGGTGAAGGATTATTCGGGAGCCGCGACGCGAAGTAACGATCTCGATTTGATTGGCATTGCGCCAGGACAGAGAGCAGCTGTTTCATTGCTGCGTGGCCGTTTGTCTGAGGCATTGGGGCGCGACAAAGATGCGCTGATGGAATATCGCGATGCGGCGGCATCAAGCGATCGTCTGTCGTCGTCAGAAGCCAATCTTCGATCGATTGCAATGCGCATTAGAAACAGTGAAATCAAAGAAGATGACGCATTACACGATCTCGAAATACAGTCTGTGGTGTGGCGCGGCGATTTAACCGAGGCGAAAAGCCTTCAGCTGCTAGCCAAAATTTATGTTGACCGAAGCCGTTATAGCGAGGCTTTAGCGGCATTGCGTGTCGCCACGAAATTGCAGGCTAGTTCTGAGACTTCCAGACAAGTTCAGGATGATGCATCAACTTTATTTTCGCAGATATACCTTGGCGCAAAGGGTGATGATATTCCGCCTGTCGAAGCGCTTGCCATGTTCTATGACTATCGCGATCTGACGCCGATTGGACGGCGAGGGGATGAGTTGATCCGCAGATTGGCGGATCGTCTTGCCGCAGTCGATTTGCTCGATCAAGCTGGAGAATTATTGCAATATCAAATCGATCATCGGCTTGAAGGCGCCGCCCGCGCGCATGTCGCCGCACGTCTTGCGACGGTCTATCTGATGAACCGCAAGCCGGATCGCGCTATTTCGGCTCTGCGCACGACACGTATTGCAGATCTTGCAGGTGAGGTGCGCCAGCAACGCTTGTTGCTTGAAGCGCGCGCGCAAAGCGATATCGGCCGCCACGATCTTGCGCTTGATATCATTGCAAATGTCGGGGGGCGGGAAGTTGTACGGCTGCGCTCGGATATCTATTGGGCCTCACGGCGATGGCGAGAATCCTCCGAACAGATCGAGGTCTTGTACGGGGAGCGCTGGCGGGATTTCCAGCCGCTGAGTACTTTTGAAAAAAGCGATATCATTCGTGCTGCTGTCGGGTATGCGCTCGCCGAAGACAAAATCGGTCTGGCGCGGTTCCGCGAAAAATATGCATCGCGGATGGACAGTGAAGATGATCGGATGGCGTTTGATATTGCCAGCAAACCGGCATCTGCGAGCAGTGCCGATTTTGCAAAAATTGCAAAAATGGCGGCGACCATCGACACGCTTGAGGGTTTTTTGCGCGATATGAAGACGCGTTTTCCCGATGCGGCAGCAGCGGCGCGCGCCAAGCTCATGCCTGACATCAAGGCTGACACCGATCCGACGGGCTCTTTACCGAAGATCGAGAGCGTTAATTAGGTCGGAAAACATTATCCGCCGTAACTCTGAACCAGGCTACCTGCCACCAGAGACCAGCCGTCGACTAACACAAAGAATATCAGCTTGAATGGCAGTGAAACCACCACTGGTGGCAACATCATCATGCCCATCGACATCAGGACGGAGGCGACCACCAGGTCGATGATAAGGAATGGCAAAAATAAAAGAAATCCAATCTCGAAGGCCCGCTTCAGTTCGGAAATCATAAACGAGGGAATCAGTATCCGCAGCGACACCTCCTCTGGTGTCGCAGGCAGCTGTTCGCCGGAGAGATCCATGAACAGCTTGAGATCTTTCTCCCGCACATTCTTTTGCATAAAGCCACGCAGCGGCACCACACCGCGCTCAAAGGCCTGCTCGACGCTAAGCTGGTTTGCGACCAGGGGTTTGATTCCGTCGTCATAGGATTTCTGCAGCACTGGCCCCATGACAAAAGCTGTCAGGAAAAGGGAAAGGGCAATGATGACGAAATTGGGCGGTGCAGTCGCAGTTCCCAGCGCAGTGCGCAGTAATGACAAAACGACGACAATTCGTGTGAATGACGTCATCATGATCAGAATGGATGGTGCGATCGATAACACTGTCAACAACGCGATCAGCTGAATCGCGCGCTCGGTTACGCCGCCATTGCCTTGTCCAAGATTGATGCTGATATCTTGCGCGACTGCCGGATCGATCAGTGATGCGGCAGTGGCCAAGGTCAGAAAAAATAATACTCTACGCGGGGAGGCTAGCGGCCTCACGATGAGGGCTTCGGACGGCCCAACAAGTTGGCCATCTCGTTTTCAAGATTTTCAAAATTGGTCCTCTGCGTGGGAGCGGCGGAGCCAACATCCAAGGGAATATGGTCAACTTCCGGCATTCGCGCACCAGGCTGTGGCTGGATCGTTGCGCCAACGCGATCCATCGTTGGGGCTTTTGGCGTGGCAGCCCCGTTATCCAGACGCAAGTCATTCCCTGGCCGTCGCAAGGCAAACTCGAGCCGTTGGGCCATCTCGGCAAGATTCTGGTCGGCGGCACTGGTCGCGGGATCGGAGGGGCGAAGCGGTGCCGTTGGTGCTTCGCTCAGTCGCGGCATCCGGGGTATAATAGGTTCTGCACGCTCGCTACGTGGTGCGACCCGTGACTCCGGACAAGTCAAAGATTCGCGAGTTAAAGCTTCGGGTGTGAGGCCTGCAAAGGGATCGTTGCTGCGTCGCTCAGTGGTCGCAGCCGAAGGACGACGAACGTCATCTGAAAAGGGCAGGCGTGCGGACCGCTGCTCTGGCACGATTTCCGGTTGATCGAAGTTGTCGAGGCGGGTCTCGGTATCCCAGCCCGCATCTGGCAATGGCGAGGGCCGTGTAGGCAATTCAGTTCCGGCGGGCGCTCTTTGTGCTGCCTGGTCACGTTGCGGTATGCCACGCACGATATTCGGTTCGACAACAATGTCGGTGGGGCCGCCAATCATCAGGAGATGTTCGACGTTATCGCGTCTCACCAGCACGAGGCGGCGGCGACCATCCACGGCAGCGGCATCGATAACCGCGAGTTGTGGCATGCGACCGCGATTTGAACTGGAGCCGATGCTATTGCTTGCAAATCGTCGAACCAGCCACGCGGCGGCTCCGATCAATGCAAGGACGATAACAAAGGCTATAAAAAACCAGAGCGTTTGCGGCATACCTTGTCCCCGTCAAGCGCCTTCTTCGCCAGTTAAGATCGCCAGCTGCGTCGCATGGACGATACAGTCTCATGGAGATACAACGTGGAGCGAAATCAGCGAGAAGCACTGCGCTGCTTGTCAATTGCTGCTTGTCAATTCTTGTCGGCAGTTGCCGCCTTCTTAAGAATCATTAGACCATGAATCGCATCTGCCTGAAACCTTTGTGCAGGGGTTATAGGCCGCAAATTTCAATGATTTCCATTGGTTATTTCTAAGGTCCATTCGTGACAAAAATGCGCCGGCAGACCACGTTTGGCCGGTTTCCACCGAATTTCTTAACCCCCTGTTAACCATACACACGGCAAATTCTGCCTACCTGAGGCGCTGCGCCCAGGGCCAGAGCGGGGTGGAGACAGGCGATGCCCATCAATGACTTACCTGCGTTATCCGCGTTACGCACCAAGATGCAGTGGCATCAGGAGCGGCAGCGGGTGCTAGCGGAGAATATTTCCAATTCCGATACGCCGAGTTTCAAGCCGCGCGATCTGGTGGAACCGAAATTCGATCCTAAAGGCACGAACGTGGCCTCCGGTACGCTGGGCTCGCTGGCCGTGACAAGAACCAGCGCTAACCACATTCAGGGATCTGGCACCGGCGACCTGTTCGCTTCGAATCGTGGCGGATACGAGACGCGGCCTGCCGGTAACGCTGTGAACCTCGAAGATGAAATGATGAAGGTGTCCGCGAACCAGATGGATTTTGCCGCGGCTTCTTCGCTTTACAGCCGCAGCCTTGGTCTTCTGAAGATGGCCATTGGCAAGCGATAACATTTGGCTTCGGGGAGATAGATCATGAGCGATGGTAATGACTTTCTAAAATCGATGAGCATTGCAACCTCGGGCTTGCGCGCGCAGGCCGGGCGGATGCGCGTGATCTCTGAAAATATCGCCAATGCCGATTCCACTGCGAGCACGGCGGGTGGCAATCCTTATCGCCGCAAGGTGCCGACATTTTCTTCGGAGCTTGATCAAAAACTCGATGCGCGTGTGGTCACGCTTGGCAAGGTCAAGCCAGACAATTCCAGCTTTCGCATCAAATACGAACCCGGAAACCCTGCTGCGGACGCATCCGGTAATGTGAAATATCCCAACGTGAATTCTCTCGTGGAAATGACCGACATGAGAGAGGCGCAACGCTCTTATGAAGCAAATCTCAACGTCGTCTCGGCCACACGCCGGATGATCCAGCGCACCCTCGACATACTCAAAGCTTGATATCAGGAGGATTGAATCATGGCATCGCCAACTGTTGCTGCAAATGCCTACGCAAGTCTCGCGCGCATTATGGACTCCGCTGGAAGTGCCGCAAGTGGCGCAGGGAAGGGTGATGCGAACGGGGCATCCTTCGGGAACTTGCTGAAAGAAACGCTTGGTAGTGTCATGGACGCCGGCAGGAAGTCGGACGCGCAAACCGTC
Organism: uncultured Alphaproteobacteria bacterium; assembly: GCA_963811795.1. Classification (GTDB taxonomy): domain Bacteria; phylum Pseudomonadota; class Alphaproteobacteria; order Rhizobiales; family Xanthobacteraceae; genus Afipia. The sequence continues at coordinate 42,903 of CAWESR010000006.1, read as the reverse complement.
GCAATGGCGCAGGGCAAGGCCAATATTATGGATGTCGTGACCGCGGTGGCTGAAACCGACGTCGCGATTTCGACTTTGACGTCTGTCCGCGACCGGGTCATCCAGTCCTATGAAGACATCATGCGGATGCCGATCTGACAGTGGTTTGTGGTTGCCTAAAGGTAGAGGATTGAAATGACGGGTCCTGAAGTTCTTGATGTCTCGCGCGATGCAATCTGGACAATTGTCAAGGTCTCGTCGCCCCTGCTGATTATCGGCCTTGTCGTCGGTGTTGCAATTTCACTGTTTCAGGCGCTGACCCAGATTCAAGAACAGACGCTGGCTTTCGTGCCGAAGATCCTTGCGATGTTCGTTGGACTTCTGTTGGCATTGCCGTTCATGGCCGATGCCCTCAATAGTCACATGCTACGGATATCGTCGCGAATCATCGGCGGTTGAGACAGACTATGCGGCGATCATGCGCATAGACATTTCATTGCTTCCTGCTCTCGCCGCCGCGTTCATGCTGGTATTTGCCCGCATTGGCGCCATGGTGATGCTATTGCCGGGATTTGGCGAGACCAATGTTCCGGTTCGCGTCCGGCTTGCTATCGCATTGGCACTGACGCTTATTCTGTTGCCGCTTCATCGAAATGCCTATCAGGTTGATTTGACCAACATGGCGCCGATGCTGGTATTGATGGTGCATGAAATCATCATTGGCGTGGTGCTGGGAGCTACAGCGCGTGTCACGCTCTCTGCTCTGCAAGTGGCCGGCACTGTCGTCGCCCAGCAACTTGGCCTTGGATTTGTGACAACGACCGATCCCACCCAGGGCCAGCAAGGTGTATTGGTCGGCAATTTTTTTACCCTTCTCGGTCTGACGTTATTGTTTGCGACCGATATGCATCATCTGATCATCGCTGCACTTCATGACAGTTACGCGATTTTCTCGCCGGGGGAACTGATGCCGGGCGGCGATGTGGCATCGCTTGCAACACGCGCATTTACCACGGCCTTCAAGATTGGCGTGCAGCTGTCGGCGCCATTCATTGTATTTGGCCTTATCTTCAATCTCGGTCTTGGTGTGTTGGCGCGGATGATGCCACAGATGCAAGTTTATTTTGTCGGCGTACCGCTCTCGATCCTGATTGGCTTTCTTGTTCTTGCAGGGATCCTCGCTACCATAATGGGCACCTTCCTCGATTACTTCGGTAGCGTTCTCCATGAACTGATGCCACGGAGTTGAGGGCGCCGCATGGCAGATGATGATAAAGAGTCCAAAACACAGGATCCCACACAAAAGCGCCTTGACGACGCACTGGAGCGAGGTGACGTCGTCAAGAGCCAGGAGGTCAATACCTGGTTTATGATCGCCGCATCGACGTTCCTGCTGTCATCGTTTTCCGATTCGATCAGCATGGGCATCCAGACGCCGATGCGCAATCTGCTGATGAACGCGCATCAGATCCGGGTTGATGGTCCGGGCTTGATGGCATTCTTGCCTACTCTTGGATCAACACTTATCAGCGCGCTTGGTGTTCCATTTTTGCTTCTGATGATTGCGGTCGTCGCCAGTAACCTCGTGCAGCACCGGCTGGTGTGGTCGGCTGAGGCGCTGACGCCAAAATTCAGCAAGCTATCGTTGATGGCTGGTGCGCAGCGTCTGTTTGGCAAGCAGGCGATGGCCAATTTCGTGAAGGGCTTGTTCAAAATCACAGCGCTGGGCGTCATCATGGTCATGGTGCTATGGCCTGAGCGCCACCGCCTTGATGCCATGGTTCGTATCGATCCCGCTGCACTCATGGGCGTGACCAAATCGCTTTCATTACAGTTGATGGGAACGGTGGTGGCCATACTCGCGATGGTGGCCATATTGGATTATTTCCTCCAGTACCGTGCGTGGTACGAGCGCCAGAAAATGTCGCTGCAGGAGATCAAGGACGAATACAAACAGTCCGAAGGCGATCCGCATATCAAAGGCCGCATCAGGCAGCTGCGCCATGCGCGCATGAAGAAGCGTATGATGACCGCAGTGCCCACCGCCTCGGTGATCATTACCAACCCGACGCACTATGCGGTGGCCCTGAAATACGAGAAAGGCATGCCCGCACCGATTTGCGTCGCCAAGGGCGTCGATCTGATCGCCCTCAAGATCAGGGAAGTTGCGACCAAGAACAATATTCCGATTGTCGAAAACGTGCCGCTGGCGCGTGCGCTTCATGCCAACGTGGAAATCGACGATGAAATTCCTGTCGAGCACTATCAGGCCGTTGCCGAGGTGATTGGTTACGTCATGCGCCTCAAGCGCGGAGTGATGGGTCGTGGCTAAAGAGATGTTTGACAGCAATGGCGCTTGCCTTCCTACGGCCGATTCAGGCACTCAGGAGATCTAACCCCTAGGCGCTTTCGGCGAATTATTCGCAGGAACAATGCCAACCATTGCAACTTGCAACCATAACGTTCGATGACAACCGATCTGGGCAACGATCCGCACCATTCTTATGCTCCCGCGCATGAGCCAGCACGGCGCAGCGGCAGCGTCCTTTTGGTGTTGCTTGTGGCTGGTGCCGTGATTATGGCCGCTGTTGCTTTCATGGCACTCGGCCGAGGTCAGGCGCAGCCCTACATTCTGGGCCTGCTTGCGGTTTTGGCCATGATTGGCCTTTTTACGTTATTTGCCTTCTCCGCCGGAATTGTTCGTTTTGCGGATCGTATGGCCGAAGATCCGATTGCGCGTCCTGTTGTCGATCATGCTTTTGATGGTCTGGCCGTGACCGATCCGCGTGGTCATATCGTTTACGCCAACGCGGCCTATCTGACATTGACGGGGGCAACCAGTTCCCACGATGTGCGGCCAGTGGAGCGGGTTTTCATCGGCAATCCGGATGTCTCCGAAGCAGTGTTCCGGTTGCTCAAGGCATCACGCGAAGGCAAGCGGCAGCAGGAGGAGGTGCGGATTGCGAGTGCAGAGGGGGCACCTGCCCGCTGGCTGCGCATGCGTGTTCGCCCTCTTGGGCTTGGAAAACGGGAGGTGAAGTTCGCGGTCTGGTCGGTTGCCGACATTACCCGTGATCGCGAACGCCAAGAGGATGTCTTTCAGGAACTGCAACACGCCATCGAATATCTCGATCACGCGCCATGCGGTTTCTTTTCTGTCAATGCGGGCGGTGAGCTGATTTACGTCAACGCGACGTTGGCAAACTGGCTGGATTACGATCTGGTGGAAATTGGATCAGGTGGACTCAAACTCACCGATATCGTTTCCGGAGATGGTGCTTCGCTTCTGACGTCGCTTGAGCCTTCGCCCGGCGAAGTCAAGACGGAGGTCTTTGATGTTGATCTACGGATGCGTAATGGCAAAACGATGCCGGCGCGTCTGTACCACAAGCTTGTTTTCGGCGCGGACGGCATTTCGGGTGCGTCACGAACCCTGGTGATCAATCGGGCGCGCGACGATCGCGTTGATCCGCAGCGGGCAGCGGAAGTGCGTTTCATGCGCTTCTTCGATCACACGCCGATGGCGATTGCGACAGTTGACAAAGTTGGCAATGTGGTTCGCGCCAATGCGCGCTTTGCCAAGCTGACGCAAAGTCTTTCGCCTGGGGGAGGCGCGGGTAAATCCATTTTCACCGTGGTCAGTGAGCGCGACCGCAACGAACTCACCGCCGCGATCGGCAGGGCTGCGGACGGGCAGGGTGACATTCGCCCTGTCGAGGCCATGCTCGATGGAGCCAAGGAGCGCTGGGGCCAATTTTTCGTGACTTCGGTCGAGCATGATGAGCGCGATACGGAAGCCGCCATCGTCTATCTGCTTGAGACGACAGAGAAGCGCACGCTTGAAAATAATCTTGCGCAATCGCAGAAGATGCAGGCCGTAGGACAGCTCGCCGGTGGCATTGCACATGATTTCAATAACGTGCTGTCCGCCATCATGATGGCGAACGACTTTCTGCTGAACGCGCATAAGCCGACCGATCCGTCGTTCCAGGATATTATGCAAATCAAGCAGAATGCGACGCGTGCCGCGACACTGGTGCGGCAATTGCTTGCGTTCTCGCGCCGCCAGACGCTTCGCCCTCAGGTGCTCGATATGGGCGATGCGCTGTCCGACCTCACCATGCTCTTGAGGCGGTTGATCGGCGAGAAGGTGAAGCTCGATTTTGTCCATGGTCGCGATCTGTGGCCGGTCAAGGTCGACGTCTCTCAATTCGAGCAGGTCATTGTCAATCTTGCGGTGAATGCGCGCGATGCGATGCCGGATGGCGGCAAGCTGATGGTGCGAACGGCAAATGTGCCGACGCAAGATGCCGAAAAACTTCAATATAAAGGCATGCCTGCCGCCGATTATGTGCAGATTGAGGTCAGCGATACAGGCACTGGCATCCCCGCCGATATCGTGGACAAGATTTTCGAGCCATTCTTTTCAACCAAGGAAGTTGGCAAGGGAACAGGTCTCGGTCTTTCGACGGTTTATGGCATTGTCAAACAAACAGGTGGCTTCATCTATGTGGACTCCACTCCGGATAAAGGCACGGTCTTCCGCATCTTCCTGCCACGCCATTTCGCGGAGAAGGATGTCGCTGCTCATCCTTCAAGTGAGGCGCCTCCGGTAGAAATTAGTGCCGCGAAACCGCGCACAACCGATCTGACCGGGCAGGGCACAATTCTTCTCGTGGAAGACGAGGACGGGTTGCGCTCGTTGAATGCGCGTGGCTTGCGTTCGCGAGGCTATACCGTGATCGAGGCGGAGAATGGTCTTGAGGCGCTGGAAGCGCTTGAAAAAGAAGAGGGCACTGTCGATCTTGTCGTTTCCGACGTCGTGATGCCGGAAATGGATGGACCAACCCTGCTGGCTGAGATGCGCAAGAGCAATCCTGCGCTCAAGATTATCTTTGTATCGGGTTATGCTGAGGATGCTTTCGAGAAAAGCCTGCCGGCGAACGAGCAATTCGCATTTCTTCCGAAGCCCTTCACGCTGAAGTCAATTAGTCGCGGCCGTCAAAGAAACCATGGCAGCTTCGTAAATCATGACTGCTTCGTAATGTTTAAGGGAACCCGCGACCGAGCGCCGCAGCTTGTACGCCCTCTATTCGCTTTCTTTTTTGTTTCTGATGACCATCTTACATGCATGTTCCCCCTTACCGGGGTTTGGAGGAGTCGAACATGAAATTCACGCAGCGCCCGCGCGCAATTCTAAAGGCAGTTGCCGTCATTGTGACGCTGACAATGCCGGTTATGCTGGCAGTCTCGTCTTCAGTGGATGCTCGCGTCGGAGGTAGCAGCAGTTCCGGTTCGCGTGGTTCGCGGACTTATTCCGCGCCGCCGGCAACATCTACGACCCCCAACGCTGCACAGCCTATACAGCGTTCAATCACTCAACCTGGTGTGAATACGCCAGCGGCACCAGCAGCGCCTGCAAAGGGTGGTTTCTTCAACCGTCCTGGATTGCTCGGCGGACTGGCCGCCGGTTTCCTTGGCGCAGGTCTTTTCGGCATGCTGTTCGGCGGTGGCCTGTTCAGCGGACTTGGCGGTCTGTCGTCCATCTTCGGCCTCATCCTGCAGCTTGGCTTGATCTATCTTGTGGTGCGACTGGCAATGTCGTGGTGGCAGCGGCGCAATGCGCCAGCCTATGCCAATGCCGCAGCCACACAAGACAATGCGCAACAGGGGCAAGCCAATGCGCGCCCGGGATTTGGTTTTGGGTTCGGGTCGTCAAGCAACAACGCTCCGCTTGAAATTCGTCCCGATGATTACGATACGTTTGAACGCACGCTTGGCGAAATCCAGGCGGCTTGGTCCAACGAGGATGTCAACAAGCTGCACACTTTGGCGACACCGGAAATGGTGTCCTACTTCACGCAGGACTTGGCAGCCAACAATAGCCGCGGTGTTGTCAATAAGGTGTCCGATGTAAAATTGCTGCAAGGCGACCTGTCGGAAGCCTGGCGTGAGGGCCAGACCGATTACGCCACGTTGGGCTTGCGCTTCTCGCTGGTTGACAAAACGATTGAGCGCGCCAGCGGTCGTATCGTCGAAGGCAGCGATACGCCGGTTGAAGTCACCGAAGTTTGGACGTTCCAACGTCCAAATGGCGGAAACTGGGAGCTTTCAGCGATCCAGCAGGCGTAACGCTTGCGCGGTGTTTTCACCGCGAACCAATCACTGTTCAAAACGTTGAATTTTCGGCGCGGGAAAATCCCCGCGCCGAAGTTATTTGCGGCGTCGAAAGCAAGGTTTCCTCATGCGCTATGAGCTGTATTATTGGCCGACCATTCAAGGTCGTGGCGAATATGTTCGTCTCGCATTGGAGGAGGCCGGTGCGGATTACGCCGATGTGGCACGCTCAGGAGCACGCGGCGAGGCCGCGATGATGACCCTGATGAAGAGCGATCGTGGAATGACGCCGCCCTTCGCACCGCCGTTTTTGAAGGCGGGCCAACGTGTCATCGGTCAAACTGCGAACATCCTGCTCTATCTCGGATCAAAGCACGGGCTCGCGCCCAAGGCGGAAGCGGATCGGCTTTGGGTAAATCAATTGCAGCTAACCATTGCCGATTTTGTTGCCGAGATTCACGACACGCACCATCCGCTCGGGCCTACACTATATTATAAAGACCAGCGTTCACCGGCGAAGCGTCGCTCGGATGAATTCTGGAACGAACGTGTGCCGAAATTTCTTGGCTATTTCGAGCAGTTGGTTGGTAGTAGCGATGGTTTTTATCTCAATGGCCGCAGGCTGTGTTACGCGGACCTGTCACTCTTCCAGATCGTCGAAGGCTTGCGTTACGCTTTTCCAAACCGCATGAAACGGTTTGAACGCAAAATACCGGGAGTGATTGATCTCCATGATCGTGTCGCGATGCGGCCAAACATCAAGACGTATCTTGCAAGTGAGCGTCGCATTGCGTTCAATAACGATGGCATCTTCCGCCATTATAAAGAGCTGGACGTTTAGGCAATTTTATAAGGCATTTCGCTGGGCGGATTGCTTCAGTGCATCGTCAATGCGCTATCTTCAGCCGGGTGATGTATTTTCATTATCCACTCATCCACATCAGGAGATGATCATGAAAGTGATGCAAGCAGGCACTGTGCCTTCACGCCGCGCGCCGGAAAACTATTTCACCGGCATTGTCTGGCAGGACCCCGTCATCGATGCGCCGGCGCCTGCGCGGCTGAATGCAACGCGTGTGACCTTTGAGCCTGGTGCGCGCACCGCATGGCACACCCATCCGCTCGGGCAAACCTTGTACGTGCTTGCCGGCTGCGGTCTTGTGCAAAGCGAAAATGGATCGGTGCGTGAAATCCGCGCAGGTGATGTGGTCTGGATTCCACCGAATGAAAAACACTGGCACGGCGCATCGCCTACGACCACGATAACTCATTTGGCAATGCAGGAGGCTGAGAACGGCAGCGCTGCCACTTGGCTTGAGCATGTCACCGATGCGCAATATCTAGCGCCGATGAGTGCATGATGCGTTGCACATTTGCTTCCAGGTAATTTTTCGCGCAGCAGTGTGAATTATACGTCTGTGACGCTGACTATTTTATTTGTGCGTTGCCCTGATGTGTTCTTTTCATGGCGCGAGACATTCGGTCTTGACGCCTTGCTTTTTCCGGCAGTTAAATCGCCTCCGTTTGAATAGGGGAAAAGCGTCATGTTCACTGCGTCCGACCCACATCTTCTAGTCAAAAATCATCCCTGTGCTCAGTGCGGCAAATTGCTCGCCACTCCGGACTGGTCTGAGCAACAGGACGACCACGTTTCCTATCTGTGGTCGTGCGAGGCCTGCGATTATCGCTTTATGACCATCGCGTATTTCGGCAGGCATTCGGAAAGTCAACGAATGGACAATCGCCAAAGGGCTGCCTGACGCGCAAGGCAGATGTCTCTCAGACATCTTCCCTTTGTTGGAAAAGAGGTTAGAACGGTTCAAATACAGCCTTTAAATGGCTGCGCTTAAACCGTGAGACCTTTTGCATGAACGCTCCGACCGCTGTCCCGACGCCCCAATCCGTCCCGCCTTACAAGCACACGCCGCTGTTTCCGCTCGGTGCCGACAAGACGCCGTATCGCAAGATTTCGAGCGAAGGGGTGCGGGTCGAAAAGGTGATGGGCAAGGATATGCTGGTGATTTCGCGCGAAGCTCTGCGCGCGCTGTCAGAAGCAGCCTTCGGCGACATCAACCATTATCTGCGGCCCGGACATCTGCAGCAGCTCCGCAAAATTCTCGACGATCCGGAGGCAAGCGACAATGACAAGTTCGTCGCGTTCGACTTCCTGAAAAACGCCAATATCGCCGCTGGTGGCATTTTGCCGATGTGTCAGGACACCGGCACCGCGATTATCATGGGCAAGAAAGGCTCGAACATCATCACCGACGGTGATGATGAAGCTGCGCTGAGCGAAGGCGCGCGTGACGCTTATCTGCGCCGCAACCTGCGCTATTCGCAGGTCGCGCCCTTGTCCATGTTCGAGGAGAAGAACACCGCGAACAACATGCCTGCGCAGTGCGAGATCTATGCTGAGGGCGAGGACGCCTACAAGTTCATGTTCATGGCGAAGGGCGGCGGCTCTGCCAATAAAAGTTTCCTGTTTCAGGGCACGCCATCGCTTTTGACGAAAGATCGTCTGTACGCTTTCCTGAAGGAAAAAGTATTGACGCTCGGCACAGCTGCGTGTCCGCCGTATCACCTCGCCATCGTCATTGGCGGCACCTCGGCTGAGCTGACGATGAAGACAGCGAAGCTTGCCTCCGCACGCTATCTCGATGAATTGCCGACGCATGGCTCAGCGGACGGCAATGCGTTCCGCGATCTTGAGATGGAGCAGGACATCCAGAAGATGACGCAGTCGCTCGGCGTCGGCGCGCAGTTTGGTGGAAAATATTTCTGTCATGATGTGCGCGTGATCCGGCTGCCGCGTCACGGAGCCTCATTACCGATTGGTCTCGGCGTGTCATGCGCCGCGGACCGGCAGGTGCTCGGCAAAATCACCAAAGACGGTGTTTATCTTGAGGAGCTGGAGCATAATCCGGCGCAGTATCTGCCAGCGGTTGAAAATACGCTTGGTGGCGAGGTGGTGAAAATCGATCTCAACAAGCCGATGAAAGAAATTCTTTCTACGCTATCGAAGCATCCAATCAAGACGCGGCTTTCGCTCACCGGCACTTTGATTGTGGCGCGCGATGCGGCGCATGCCAAATTGCGCGCGCGGCTTGAAAAGGGCGAGCCGCTGCCGGACTATTTCAAGAACCATCCGATCTATTACGCCGGTCCTGCCAAGACGCCGGAAGGCTATGCTTCAGGCTCGTTCGGTCCGACCACGGCGGGGCGCATGGATTCGTTTGTCGATCAATTCCAGGCGACGGGTGGTTCGATGGTGATGCTGGCGAAGGGCAATCGCGCGAGTGTTGTGCGTGATGCCTGCAAGAAGCACGGCGGCTTTTATCTCGGCTCGATCGGCGGTGCCGCGGCCAACCTTGCGGAGCATTGCATCAAGAAGGTCGAGCCTGTCGAATATCCTGAACTCGGGATGGAAGCGATCTGGCGTATCGAGGTGGTCGATTTCCCGGCCTTCATCGTCATCGACGACAAGGGCAACGATTTCTTCAAAGAATTAAATCTGGGGTAAGCGGTCTCATATTCCCCGCTCATCCCCGCGCAAGCGGGGATCCAGCCACGGAATCCGTGCTGTCATATGAAGCAAGGCAGAGGGAATTCTGTCGTGCTGTATACTTCGTATCAGTTGTGCGAAAATTCTGGGTCCCCGCTTGCGCGGGGACGAGCGGAGTAGTCAAACTTCGCAACAGAATGATGCGCTTACGCCCGCGTTCCCTTGAAGGGAAAGCTGCCCATGGGGCCAACACCCATTTCGCCCGCAATGGTGTCACCCTCGACCTTGCCGGTGAAGGCGAGGGTCAGGGACATTGGACTGGTGATCGAGACCTTCCAGGAAAGATCATTGCCATTCACGGTGCCGTCAAAAATGTCGGTTGTATTGCCTTCCGCCGACTGCGTACCGGTGAGCGTGCCGCCATCTGTCTTAAGCGATAGCATTGCGTCGCGGTCGCCCATCGGCGTGTTCATGGTGATGTTCCAGTTTCCGTCGGCCGACATGTGTTTCTCCCTCATGGGCGCCATACAATTTGGTTCGAGTTAAGGCGCAAGTCCTTCATAAAGTTCGCAGGCTTCCGAAACAAGCCGCGATCATAGCCGCCTGGTCAAAATGCTTTTCAGGCCGCGCGCAGTTTGCGCGGGGTGCCTTGTGCCTGCGTTGTTTATATGATTGCGTGATGGAGTTCTGGTTACGGTCTGGAACCCTGGATCTGTGATCGCGTTGACCGCCTGGCACGATGGCGCTCACTTCTCATGTGAATCGTTATGTGAATCGTGCGGTGTATCGTTGTGAAATCAGTGACATTATAGCTGGAATCGCATTACAAACCCGCTCCTCTGTTGATGATTGTTCAGTGAGCCATGGTCGCCATTTCTTCAGCTAAGCCCTATCGCATTGGCCGTTCCCGCACCGGTCTTGGTCTCTTTGCCACCAAGGAGATCAAGAAAGGCACGAACATCATCCGTTATTTCGGCCCGCTTCTGGATTGCCGAAACAAGAAGCATGATGCGATCGACAACAAATATCTGTTTGAAATCAACAGCCGCTGGACGATCGACGGGTCTATCCGCAAAAATATTGCGCGTTATATCAACCATGCCTGCAGGCCGAATGCCGAGTCCGACGTCAAAAGTCGCGAGCGGAAGGTCATCATCCGCGCCATCAAGACCATCCATCCCGGCGAAGAAATCAACTACGATTACGGAACTGACTACTTCAAGCTTTATCTGAAGCCCATCGGCTGCAAGTGCGCCTCTTGCGAGAAAAAGCGCAAGCAAAAGCGCGCCGAGGAGCGTGCGGAAAATCTGCGCCTCAAGCGCAAGGCGGAAGCGAAATCCGCCAAGGCGGGCAAGTCTTTGAAGGGCAAGTCTTCGAAGGGCAAATCCCTGAAGGCGAAACCTGCGAAAGCCAAAACCGTTTCTGGCAGTCAGCGGGGTTTAAAGTCCGCAGGCTCTAAGTCAGCAGGTTTGGCCACCAAGCCTGCGACCCCCCATGCGCGCGGCACGGGCAGGCCGACCAGCACCAAGGCGTCGCGGACGAAACCTCTCTCGAAGCGGGAGCAGGCTTCAAGACTTCAAGAAGGTCGTTATTTGCGGAATAAATAAATGAGGTGCAGGTCACAGGCCGATGACCACCTGAGGCCATGAGGCTGCTCTTAAGAACTTTGCCTCGCCGTTTGTTCAGCCTATCTTTGCGGGCACACCCCAGCATGAGGCCAGCCAATGAGCACTGCAAAGCCGCTTCAGATCGATATCGTGTCGGATGTTGTGTGCCCGTGGTGCTATATCGGCAAGCGCCGCATGGACAACGCATTAGCCCAGATTCCGGATGTGCCGGTTGAAGTGCGCTGGCGACCGTTTTTTCTCAATCCGTGGGTGCCGCGCGAAGGCATCTCGCGTGAGCAATATCTCGAGACCAAATTCGGTTCCGTCGATGCTTACAAGGGCATTGCGGTGCGTGTTGCTGCGGCGGCAGCGGAAGAAGGGCTTGCGTACAATGCCGATCGCATCACGCGTCAGCCCAACACCATCGACTGCCATCGCCTGATTCACTGGGCTGAGGGCTATGGCAAGGCGGCGCAGATGAAGCAACGCCTGATGGAGCTGTACTTCAGGGATGGCGGCGATCTGACCGATGTTAACGTGCTGGTGCAGGCCGCCGCCGATTGCGGCCTGGATGCTGACGATGTGCGCCAGCGTCTCTCCACCGACCAGGACGTGGACTTGATCTCAGTGCAGGCGAAAGATGCCTCCGACCGTGGCATCTCCGGCGTGCCGACCTTCGTGCTCGGCAACAAGTACGCGATCTCCGGCGCGCAACCGGCAGACCAACTGGCACAAGCCATCCGGCAGGTAGCGGCGGAGATTGATGCGGGGTGAAAAGACAAGCCGCTGCGTGGCTTGCTCTTCATTCAATATTAACCACGAAGAAAACTCATATGCGTTTCTGGTGCTGCTGTTGAGCGGCCCCAGCGCAGTTCAATCTTTTGGTGAATTTTTAGGCGTAGGGTTTGACTGGAATGTACACAGTTGTGTGCGTGCATGCGTTACGCAACGTTATCCATGGTGGAAGGTGACAGTCGATGGCGGCCACAGCAACGATAGTTCAGGTAGAGGGTGCCCGCGAACGTATCAAAATGAGCGACAATGAAATCGTCGGGCATTTTGAGCGGTTTGGCTATCGGGTTCAGTACGATCAGATAGCTTTTACGACTGAAACCGTTGATGACTTTCGCACTGGGCGGACCGCATGGCACCGCGCTGGCCGTGCCCGCATCAATGAGACCGGTTTGCTGCTTGTGGAAGATGCGCAGCCGCGCGCCTATCAGAAAACCCGGGATATCGTCGTGATCAGCCTCGGCTACGCCCGCGCGGTGATGGGTGTCGAACCTAAAAAAGATGCGCCGAAGCCGGATAATCCCATGCTGATCCGTTACGCGCAGACGATGGAATAGGCGCTTCGGAAAAGGCTTCGCGCTGGGCCACATGCGGGATGTGAATCCCCGCATCGCTTGCAAGCGATAATTCGCTGCCTGATTGAGGCAACTCTAAAACCCGTCAGTTTCGGACAAGTTTTTGCCGACTTTGCCATGGATGCACCATGGGATAAGGTTGGCCTTGTCGCGTGCACGCGAGGGACGAAATGGATCAGGTGGGGAGTGTCTTCATGCAACGGCTTGCTGTGGTGATAATGATGGCGGCGATGATGGCTGGAATGCTGGCTGCGTCGCAGGCCCATGCCCAGATAAAGCCCGGCTTCAGGCTCAATGAAGAGAAGACGCTGACGGAAGAAGAAATCGCCCGCAACAAGGCCAACGAGGATGCCGCGAAGGCGGCCCGCGCGACAATTCCCAATGCGAAAGTTTCCGATGATCCGTGGAGCAATGTGCGCGGTTCAGATACGGCCAAGCCCCGCTCCGGCGCGAAGTGAAATTTAAGTACGCAAGAAATTATACAAGGCCCTCATTGATACGAGGGCGAACATAAAGCCAATCGCATGGCCAGGTGAAGGCGCGTGACCTACTTCCTGATCAAATGCGTGCTCTCTGGCATCATCATCGCGGTGGTGTCCGAAGTCGCGAAGCGCAGCCCTGCCTTTGGGGCGCTCATCGTGTCGCTGCCGCTTGTATCCTTGCTAGGCATACTATGGCTCTGGCGCGACACCGGGGACGCTGAACGCATTGCCGGTCACGCGGAATCGACGTTTTGGTACGTCCTGCCGTCGTTGCCGATGTTTCTGGTTTTGCCCGCAATGTTACGCTCAGGCATGGGGTTCTGGACAAGCATGGCCGCCTGCTGCGCGTTGACAGTTGTTCTTTACATCATCACCGCATGGGCCTTGGCAAAGTTCGCCGGCATCAATCTGTAAAATCTGGCCCGCTGCTAGGCCGTGCCATTTCATGAAGCGATGGCAATACTAACTCTATCGGCCGCCTGCGTAATAGCGGCCCCATCGGCATAGGTCACCATGTGCCCAGTCCCCTGAATAAGGTGAAGATCAGAGCGGCTCAGCACCTCATTTAGACGTTGCGCCTGTTCGGGTTCGCTCACTTGGTCCTCTGTTCCATGAAAGATGCGAACCGGACACTGAATGCTTTGATAACGAAACTGGAATTGCGCCGCCGCCGGAACGAGGAGGGCACTTTCCTCGGCAGCCGCCCTCAACTGTTTGGGCCTAAGCATGAGCGAAGACGGAAACTCATTCTTGAAGTTTGCTGGAACAGAGCGGGGTGCGAAAAGCTTGCGAAACACTATCGGCAGAATGGCCCATGAGATGATCGGGGCCACGGTGTAACGAAGCAGATCCCCTATTACCGGTATCGCAGGACCTGACAGCATCCATACATCCAAACGCGCGGTCGGAAAATAATAACCGGAGGCAAGCACAAGACCACGTATTGGATAGTCATTTCGCAATCCGATGGCGATTGCGACCAGCGCACCCCATGAGTGGCCCAGCACGACAGGATTGCGCACACCAAGCTGATCAAGAGCTTTCACGAACAGAATTCGCTTGGGCTGTTGCGGTCCAGATACGCGAGCGGGGTCGCTGGCTATACCCAAAGCCTGGCCGGTCAAAACATAGAACACGATTGCTGCGGGCAAGATGGTCAACAAGCCCGCTGATCGTGAAATCTTGGATCATCGAGCCGTTGCCATGGAACAGTACGACGCACGGGGCCGCAGGATTACCACGGTCGATATAGTGAAGTCGCACGCCGTCGCACTCGATAAAGATGCCAATGGGTGGATTTTTCCGTTCCGCAAGGATTGAGAACACAATGTTCCCGATCACCAGAAGAATAAGAACAACCAAAACAACGACGACGACGACGGTTTCAGCATTGGACATGCGCTGGCCTCATTGACGCGGGCTCAATCGAACTCACGAGCCAAATTGTTGCCGCATGTTGAGGAGCGATCTGCGGATAATCATTAAGATAACCAGAACTGGGAGTTGTCGTTCCCAGCTACCATTGGAGATTTGCCGAAAAGATCAGCAACCACGGAACGGTCCGACAGCGACTGCGTTGCTAGCTAGGCGCTTTCCGCCAAATTCATCAAACCAGGGAGAGAACAAAGATGGCAAAGCAAAGCCAGAAGAAGGGTAAGTCGACAGCCCGCCGTGCAAGCAAGAAGACAGCCCGCCGCGCAAGCAAGAAGACAGCCCAACGTACCAGCAAGAGGATTGGTGAACAGACGAGCCGCATCGGACAGGCTGCTGCTGAGCAGACAATACGCATTGGACAAGCTAGGGCTGAGGCAGGGGAAGAAGTGGCTCGGGCCGGTGCTCATCTGCTCCAGCAAAATGCTGAAACGCTGCAGAATGCTTGGCAATTCGGTCTGGACATGGCGACGTCAGTGATGGATCGCTCGACCGACGAAGTTGGTCGCTCGCTCGGTTTTTCAGGAAAAGAAACAGAACAGGCAACTGAACGGTCGGCCCGCAATACTGAAACCATACTTTATACGAGCACAGCCGCGACCAAAATGATGACGGGAATGTCTCGAGAGTACTTCGAGTTTGTTAGGCACCAATTGGAGAGCAGCATGGACCGCATCAACGAATTGTGGCGCTGCCGAAATCCTCAAGACGTTGCAGCCGTTCAAAGTGACTTGGTGCGCGAGACCGTGGGGACCGTCTTGGAGAGCAGTCGCCGGCTGGCTGATATGTCGCTTAGATTGGCCGACGACGCCGCACAGCACATAAATCACAATATGAAACGGACGCGGCGTGCGGCTTAGTGGGGTGAAGGCGTCAATGAAGAGAAGAACTGAGGAAGGACGAAGCAACAAGGTCTACGTGTGCGTCGCAGATTGAAGTTTCTTCGTCATTTGTTTTCCTCGAAAAAGGCTCCTCCAAAAACCATGCGTGCGACCATTTTGCGAACCGCTGGTTCGTTTATTGAAATAGAGAATGCCTGTCCGTTATATGCGTAAGTAAAAGTAAAAGAGGCCCATTCTTTCGCGAAATCATGGAAAGGAATGCCTTGCTTATCCGGCGAGAAAAAGGATTTTGCGTAAAAACTTCCCTTTTTTTGGATGCCGTCAGCGCCAGAAAAATCAAACTCAACCGGAATCTCTTTTAAGGTTCGATCAGACTGAAGAGTGCCTGAAATACCTTTGATAGGCTTATCTGTATTGTTGGTACCTTGCGCTTGGAATGAGTAAATTAGAGAACCGGCACCTGGTCCTGTGGCCCCCAGGAAAGAAATATTTGAATTCCTACCCTCAAAATTCCAAGAGATTTCTGGATTTGCTTTGAAGGGAATAAGAGGTCCATGGGGGTCGCCGTTAGGTAACTTGCTTTGATAGAAAGCAGTAGCGGCAATCCCAGTTCCGCCGATAGCAACAAGCGCTCCAAAAAATATCATTAGCATCGAGGCGTGCCGTTCAATCCATCTTCGACTCTACTAATTGCCAAAGGTAGACGAGTGGGAAGATTAAGAGAATGCCCAAACTCGAACCAATCCTTGTCGTTAGTTCGGTTGCGGCATCATTTTGACCCCCGACAGTCCAGATGAAGCAAAGGCATGCTATAGTCACGATGATCTTGATCATGACTTCTGCCGGCGTTTCGATTTTACAGAGGTGACGCGCGTTTCGCGTTGCTTCTGTATGCCGAGTTTTCCAGTCTGTGCGCATCTCTGCCTCCGCCTTGGCCAGACTCTTAGGGAGTTGTGGCAAGACGAATATGCACTTGATTTATAGTAGATGTCCTCAGGGCATATAGCTGGGCTCCCCAAAAAGAACATATTGCGAACTTGGAACAAATAGGGTACATTCATTTCATCGAATTGAGCCCTGTTCCCCTTCGCTATCCCCTGGTCCAGCTATTCCGGCTGGCGAATCCCGTTCATAAGGAGCAAATCTATGGCCCCCGCCGCCCTGCGTGTTGTTGAAGGATCGTCCATGGACAAGACCAAAGCCCTGTCTGCCGCGCTTTCACAGATCGAGCGCCAATTCGGCAAGGGCTCCGTCATGAAGCTCGGCAAGAACGACCGTTCCATGGATGTCGAGGTGATATCCTCAGGCTCGCTGGGGCTGGACATTGCGCTGGGCATCGGCGGCCTGCCAAAGGGGCGGGTGGTCGAGATTTACGGCCCTGAAATCTTCCGGCAAGACCACGCTGGCGCTGCATTGCGTGGCGGAAGCGCAAAAGAAGGGCGGCATCTGCGCCTTTATCGACGCCGAACACGCACTCGATCCGATCTATGCCCGCAAGCTTGGCGTCAATGTCGATGAACTTTTGATTTCACAACCCGATCACGGCGAACAGGCGCTTGAGATCGCCGACACGCTGGTGCGCTCCGGCGCGGTCGATGTGTTGATCGTGAACTCGGTGGCGGCCCTGGTGCCGCGCGCCGAACTGGAAGGTGAGATGGGCGATTCGCTGCCCGGTCTGCAGGCGCGATTGATGAGCCAGGCGCTGCGCAAGCTGACCGCCTCGATCAACAAATCCCACACCATGGTAATTTTCATCAACCAGATCCGCATGAAGATCGGTGTGATGTATGGATCGCCGGAGACCACCACTGGCGGCAATGCGCTGAAATTCTATGCCTCTGTTCGTCTCGACATTCGCCGCATCGGCCAGATCAAGGATCGCGACGAAGTCATTGGCAACTCTACCCGCGTTAAGGTGGTGAAGAACAAGCTCGCGCCGCCCTTCAAGCAGGTCGAGTTCGACATCATGTATGGCGAGGGCGTCTCTAAGATGGGTGAAATTCTCGATCTTGGCGTCAAGGCCGACATTGTCGAGAAGTCCGGCGCCTGGTTCTCCTATGACAGCCAGCGTCTGGGTCAGGGCCGGGAGAACTCCAAGACGTTCCTCAAAGAGAACCCTGACATCACGGCGAAAATCGAAGCTGCGATCCGGCAGAATTCCGGTCCAATCGCCGATCAGATTTTGGCGGGCTCACCTGAGCGCGATGCGGACGGCGATGAGCCTCTCGATGATTGATATTTGCGATGATTGATATTGGTTAAAGCAGCTTGAGTTATGCGTAGCTTGAGTTCGCTCATGCGGCGGATGGTGTGGACATTGAGTTGCCGATGTCCATGACGTCCGCCGCAATTGTTTGTGGCCCGGTCATTCTACTCGCCGCCTGCTCGTAGTTTGAGACTGGTGGACATGAACAGATGAGATTGCGGTCGCCATAGGCATTGTCGATACGTCCCACCGGGCTCCAGTATTTGTCGGTGTGCGACGTGCCGGGGGGAAAGCAGCCCTCCGCGCGTGAGTATGGCCGCGTCCATGCGTCGCCGGCGATATCGTGCACGGTGTGCGGCGCGTGACGTAGCGGCGACGCCTCCATCGGCCAGCGTCCGGCTTCGATATCGGCAATCTCGCGGCGAATCGCGATCATGGCATCACAGAAGCGATCGATTTCCGCTTTCGATTCGGATTCGGTCGGCTCGATCATCAGCGTTCCGGGCACGGAAAGCTCATGGTCGGCGCATGGAAGCCGTAATCGATCAACCGTTTCGCGATGTCGTCCACCGTCACGCCGCCGGTCGCTTTCAGCGCGCGGGGATCGACGATGCATTCATGCGCGACGCGGCCGCTGCGCGTTGCGATAGAGCACCGGGAAATGCGGTCGAGCCGTTGCGCGATGTAGTTCGCATTCAGGATCGCGACTTCGGTCGCGCGCTGTCAAACCTTCGCCGCCCATCATCAGGATATAGATATAGGAGATCGACAAGGATCGACGCCGACCCGTATGGCGCGGCGCTGACTGCGACCGGCGAGGCTTGTACTGCCGGCGCCGCAATGTGTCCCGGCAGGAACGGAGCGAGATGCGCCTTGACGCCGATCGGGCCCATGCCCGGCCCGCCGCCGCCATGCGGAATGCAGAAAGTCTTGTGCAGATTGAGATGGCTGACATCGGCACCGTAGTCGCCCGGCCGCGCAAGTCCGACCTGCGCATTCATGTTGGCGCCGTCCATGTAAACCTGTCCGCCATGGTCATGCACGATGTCGCAGATCTCGCGGATTGTTCTTCGAACACGCCGTGCGTGGAAGGATAGGTGATCATCATCGCGGCGAGATCGTTGCGCATGCTGCGGCGGCTTTGCTGCGCAGATCGTCGACATCCACGTCGCCGTCGCGCGTCGCAGGCCACCACCACCACTTCCATTCCCGCCATGCTGCGCGGACGCCGGATTGGTGCCGTGCGCGGAAGACGGGAATCAGGCATATCGTTGCGGTGCGGTTCGCCGCGGACTGCGTGATAGTCGCGGATCGCCAGCAGCCCGGCATATTCGCCTTGCGCACCGGAGTTCGGCTGCAGCGAGACGGCATCATAGCCGGTGATGTCCGCGAGCCATTTCTCAAGTTGCGCGAACATCTGCGTGATAGCCCGCCGCCTGTTCGCGCGGCGCAAACGGATGCAGGTTGCGCGAATTCCGGCCACGTCACCGGAATCATCTCGGTGGTGGCATTGAGCTTCATCGTGCAGGAGCCGAGCGGAATCATCGCACGGTCGAGCGCGAGATCGCGGTCCGATAGCTTACGCATGTAGCGCAGCATTTCGGTCTCCGAGCGATACGCGTGGAATACCGGATGGGTGAGAAATGGACGTCGTGCGCGTCAAATCGCTGCCGGCAGCGCATCGTGCGCATCGCTTTTCCACGCGGCATAGGACGAGCGTTGCCGCCGAATGACGCGCCACACCGCTTCGATAATCATCCGGCGTTGTCGTTTCATCGAGCGCGATGCTGACCGGTCGTCTCATTGAGACGCAGATTGAGTCTTTCGTGCGCCGCATGCGACGATGATGGCATGCCGCTCGTCCGTTGACAGGAACTGTGACCGTATCGAAGTAAGCTTCGTGCAGCGGCTCGAAGCCGAGTTTCTTCAATCCCGCGGCCAGCACCGCCGTGCGCCGGTGCACGGTGCGCGCGATGTGCGTCAAGACCTTCCGGGCCATGATAGACCGCATACATTGAAGCGATCACCGCCAGCAGCACCTGCGCGGTGCAGATGTTCGACGTCGCCTTTTCGCGGCGAATGTGCTGCTCGCGCGTCTGCAGCGCCAGCCGATAGGCGGGCTGTCCGCGCGAATCCACCGACAGTCCAACGATGCGGCCCGGGCAGCGAGCGCTTGAGCGCATCCTTCACCGCGATGTAGGCGGCGTGCGGGCCGCCGTATCCCATCGGCACGCCGAAGCGCTGCGTCGAGCCGACCGCGATGTCCGCACCGAGTTCGCCGGGCGATGTCACCAGCGTCAGCGCCAGCGGATCGGCCGCGATGACCGCGATGCCGCCCTTCGCATGCAATGCTGCGATCGCCGCGCGAGGATCGCGAATGCGCCGTGCGTGTCCGGGATATTGAAACAGCGCGCCGAACACGTCCGCCTTGTCGAGATCGTGATGCGGGATCGCCGACGATCAGCTCCAGCCGAGCGGCTCGGCGCGGGTGCGCAGCACCGCGATCGTTTGCGGATGGCACGCTCGTGATCGACGAAGAAGCGTTCGGCTTCGAGCGGACGATGCGCGTTCGGCCAGCGTCATCGCTTCCGCCGCCGCAGTGCCTTCATCGAGCAGCGAGGCATTCGCGATGTCGAGACCGGTCAGATCGCACACCATGGTCTGGAAATTGAACAGCGCTTCCAGCCGGCCCTGGCTGATCTCCGGCTGATAGGGCGTATAGGCCGTGTACCAGGCCGGGTTTTCAAGAATGTTGCGCTGGATCACGGCAGGCAAGATCGTGCCGGAATAGCCTTGGCCGATCAGCGAGGTGACGACCTGATTTCGTGCTGCGATATTGCGCATATGTGCAAGCGCCTCGACTTCGCTGAGTGGCTTGCCAAGATCGAGCGGTGCTTTCTGGCGAATGGAAGCAGGCAGTGTTTCGTTCATCAGCGCTTCAAGACTTTTCGCGCCACGGTTTCCAGCATGGCGCCGATGTCGCGGGGCGAGGGGCCGATATGACGGCGGGCGAAATCGATTGCGGGCTCGTCGGCGGGCTTGCGATGCACGGTCATGCTAAACTCCTTAAGCCGTGTGGGCCTTGTAGGCGGCTTCATTCATCAATCCTTCAAGCTCGCTTTTGTCGGCGATGCGCAGCTTGAAAAACCATCCGCCTTGTCGGCATCGGAATTCACCAGCGACGGGTCTGCGGCGAGTGCATCGTTGGCCTCGATGACTTCGCCTGTAATGGGCGCATAGACATCGGAGGCCGCCTTGACGCTTTCGACGATTGCTGCCGCTTCAGCCTTTTTCAAGTTGCGGCCAACCTTTGGCAGCTCGACGAACACCACGTCGCCAAGCTGCGATTGCGCGTAATCGGTGATGCCGATGGTGGCGATATCGCCGTCGATCTGGAGCCATTCGTGGTCGGCGGTAAAAGTGTGGTCATGCATAATCCTCGGGTTGTCGTTAGCGTTTGTAGCCGTGGGGAACGAAAGGCATGGGTGTGACGCGCATGGGCAGGCGCTGACCGCGCACATCGGTGAAAACAAGCATTCCATCGCGATAGAGTGGCGCAGGCAAATAACCCATCGCCACCGGTGCATTCACGCTCGGGCCGAAGCCACCGGAGGTTACGGCGCCGATTTTCTCTTGCGATGTTTCGCTGGCGTACAGCGCAGCATTCTCGCGCACCGGCGCGCGGCCTTCGGCTTTAAGTCCAACACGGCGGCGCGGCGCACTGTTATCAAGTTGCGCTAAAATTGTTTGAGCACCGGGAAAACCACCCGCGCGTTGGCCGCCATTGCGGCGGCTTTTCTGGATGGACCATTCGAGCGCGCCTTCGACGGGTGTGGTTGTGGTGTCGATATCGTGTCCATAGAGACAAAGCCCGGCTTCAAGCCGCAGGCTGTCGCGTGCGCCAAGTCCTATCGGCAGCACGGCTGGATCTGCGAGCAGCACCGTGGCGAGCCGTTCGACCTCGGCTGCGGGGACTGAAATCTCAAACCCGTCCTCGCCGGTATACCCCGAGCGCGATACGAAGCAGTCGATGCCGAGAATTTGGAGCTGCTTCACATCCATGAAGCGCATCGCCGTCACAGCCGGAGCGTGTCTGGCGAGAACCTCGACTGCCTTCGGTCCCTGCAGCGCGATGAGTGCGCGCTCTAGCAGCGGCTCGATGATGCAATCATTGGAGAGATGCGCGCGCAAATGCGCTTCGTCTTCGGTCTTGCAGGCCGCATTGACGACCAGGAATAAATGGTCGCCGAAATTCGCCACCATCAGGTCGTCAAGAATGCCACCGCTATCGTTGGTGAATTGCGCATAGCGTTGGCGGCCCGGTGGAATTGCCAGAATGTCCTGCGGCACAAGCCGCTCCAGCGCGCGGGCGGCATCCTCAACCTTGCCGGATTTTGACCGCAGCACGATCTGGCCCATGTGCGAGACATCGAACAGGCCAGCGGCTGCGCGGGTATGCAGATGCTCCTTCAGTACTCCTGCGGCATATTGCACCGGCATCGCATAACCTGCGAACGGCACGAGCTTGCCGCCGTGGGCGACGTGCAGATCATGCAGCGGAACACGCTTCAGGGTGTTTTCGAAAGGGGACTTTTCCGGTGGAGACGATGTGTGCTCAGTGAGGTGCATGATAAGGGCTCCTGGCGGTACTCCGGGATTTTCCGGAGAACTCGTCGAAGCCCCATCTGTCGCTGCGCCTGAGAGTATTATCCCGTCGGCGAATGCCGCACCGGACTTGCCGGCCGCATCTCTTTCCAGATTTCAGTCAGTCACACGGTCCGTTTTGCCTGAGAGTTTCCGGGGCGGTTGCTCCTTCGGCGCCGGCGCTAAGCCGGTCTCTCCCGATGTGACTTTAACCAAACCATAATCTACCAATACATAGTCACCAAAACACGGCTTTCGAGGGGCTGTCAACGCGGCTGGAAAGCTATCAACCGTGCTTAGAAGTGCTTGCAACCCCCTGATCTGGTGTACACTTTCTGGACAGGCCACCCCCTCGCGTCTAAAAGCGGGTCGGGACAACCTGCACTGCACGCGCCATGATCGCGGGTGGTATATCAAGACGCGATTGGACGAAAATGAGCGGCGTTAACGAAATCAGGTCTGCGTTTTTGAATTACTTCGCGAAGAACGGTCACGAGATCGTGCCGTCTTCGCCGCTCGTTCCGCGCAACGATCCAACCTTGATGTTCACCAATGCCGGCATGGTGCAATTCAAGAACGTGTTCACCGGTCTTGAAAAACGTCCCTACCAACGGGCAACCTCGTCACAGAAATCCGTGCGTGCGGGCGGCAAGCACAACGACCTCGACAATGTCGGTTACACCGCGCGGCATCACACCTTTTTCGAGATGCTGGGCAATTTCTCGTTCGGCGATTATTTCAAGGATCGCGCCATCGAGTTGGCCTGGAATCTGATTACTAAGGATTACGGGTTACCGAAAGATCGTTTGCTGGTGACGGTCTATTCCGAAGATGATGAGGCATTCGGGCTTTGGAAGAAGATTGCAGGTCTTTCTGAGTCTGAAAATCATCCGAATCCCGACCTCTGACAATTTCTGGCAGATGGGCGACACCGGCCCCTGTGGTCCGTGTTCGGAAATCTTCTTTGATCACGGTGACAAGATTCCCGGCGGGCCTCCCGGTTCGCCCGATGAAGACGGCGATCGTTTCATCGAGATATGGAATTTCGTTTTCATGCAGTTCGAGCAGGTCGCACCCGGCGAGCGCAATCCTTTGCCGAAGCCCTCGATCGATACCGGCATGGGGCTGGAGCGCATTGCCGCCGTTCTTCAAGGCAAGCACGACAACTACGATATCGATCTGTTTGTCGCACTGATCCGCGCCATTGCCGATCTCACCGGGGTTGACCCGCAAGGTCAGCAGAAAGCATCGCTGCGTGTCATCGCGGATCATCTGCGCGCCTCTTCGTTTTTGATTGCCGATGGTGTGCTGCCATCCAACGAAGGCCGTGGTTATGTGCTGCGCCGGATCATGCGCCGTGCCATGCGGCATGCCCAGTTGCTCGGTGCCAAAGATCCGCTGATGCATCGCCTTGTCTGGGCCTTGGTGCGCGAAATGGGCCAGGCCTATCCTGAACTGGTACGTGCCGAGCCGCTGATTGAGGAAACGCTCAAGCTTGAAGAGACGCGCTTCCGCAAGACGCTTGAACGCGGACTGTCGATTCTCGACGAGAAAAGCGGTAGCCTCAAGAAGGGCGATATGTTCGACGGCGAAACTGCATTCACGCTGTATGACACCTATGGTTTTCCGCTCGATCTTACGCAAGATGCGCTGCGCAATCGCGGCATTGGTGTCGATATCGCATCTTTCACCGACGCCATGGATCGTCAGCGCGAAAAAGCGCGGGCCTCGTGGGCAGGCTCAGGCGACACCGCGTCAGAGAACATATGGTTCCCCTTGCGCGAGAAGCTCGGGGCCACTGAATTCCTTGGTTATGAGACCGAGCAGGCGGAAGGCGTCGTTTCCACTTTGGTGAAAGACGGCAAGGAAATCGATCAGCTGAAGACGGGCGAAAGCGGTGCAGTGATTTTGAACCAGACACCGTTCTACGCAGAATCCGGTGGTCAGGTTGGCGATACCGGCGTTCTGACCGGCGACGGTGTGCGGGTCCGCATCACCGAGACCCAGAAAAAAGCGGGCGACCTGTTTGTACATCTGGGCACCGTGGAGCAGGGCACGCTGAAGCCCGGCATGGCGCTGCATCTTGCGGTCGAACACGCGCGCCGCACCGCAATTCGCGCCAACCATTCGGCGACGCACTTGTTGCATGAGGCGTTGCGTCAAGTGTTGGGCGATCATATCGCGCAGCGTGGCTCGCTGGTTGCGCCGGATCGCTTGCGTTTCGATTTCGCGCATAACAAGCCGATTACGCCTGATGAGCTTCGCCGCATCGAGGACATTGCCAACGATGTTGTGCTGGAAAACAGCGAGGTGACGACTCGTGTCATGGCCGTGGACGATGCGCGTGAAGCCGGTGCTCGTGCATTGTTCGGCGAGAAATATGGCGATGAAGTTCGCGTGGTATCGATGGGGGCGGGAGCCAAAGCGTTTTCAAGCGAAGTGGACACCGGTTCGCGTGAAGAAAACGCGTCAAAACAACAAGGCAACGCGCTCGGCTGGTCGGTCGAATTGTGCGGTGGCACCCATGTTCGCCGCACCGGCGATATCGGCCTTGTCTCGGTGATCGGTGAAAGTGCCGTGGCGTCCGGTGTGCGGCGTATCGAGGCGCTGACAGGGCGCAATGCACGGCAGGCCGCGAATGCCACCATTCAGAATGCGAAGATAGCGGCGGCTGAACTGCGGACAACACTTGAAGACATGCCCGCACGCATCGCCGCGCTGATGGAAGAACGCAAGAAGCTCGAGCGTGATCTGTCCGACGCGCGCAAGAAGCTCGCGATGGGCGGTGGCGGGGCAGGCAAAGCAGAAGATGATCAGCCTCGAACATTGTCGATGTCAGTGGCACGAAATTCATGCGCCTGCTCGTCAGCGGTCTCCCGAACAACGATCTCAAGGCGCTGGTGGATGAGGGCAAGCTGAAGGTGAAGTCCGGCGTTGTCGCTGTGGCCAATAACGCGCCTGACGGCAAGGGCGGTCTTGTCGTCGGCGTTACGTCCGACCTCACATCACGCTTCAACGCGGTTGAGCTTGTGAAGAAGGGCGCGGAGGCGCTTGGCGGCAAGGGCGGCGGTGGGCGTCCGGACATGGCGCAAGCCGGCGGGCCGGATGGCTCGAAGGCCGATGAAGCGTTGAGCGCGATCGAGAAGGCGATGGGCGGCTGAGCCGCCCATGCGTTAGTTCTTGTGTTATTTCTTTGCGTTATTTCTTCTTCAGAAAAACATAATCCGCCGAATAGGGCACATTCAGAAACGCGCCGGGCTTGTCGCAGGCGCTGTCTGGTTTGCCGCCCTTGGTGTTGATCCGTTGCACGGTTGTGACGCCGCTCAACACGCCTTGTCCACGTTGCGACACGACCTCGATCTTCAGCCAGGGAATGTCTTGATCTGTTGCGCCCGGTGCATTGCCGCTCGCTTTCCCGACGATGGCGCTGCTGTCATGATGCTCCCAGTTCGGCCCGGCATAATGACGGCCAATGGTATCGCTGCCGGACAGTAGCGTCGCGACAGGTTCGCGAAAAACCCAGGCCAGCTTGCCGGACGCATCCGCCTTGGCTTCATAAATCTGCGCGCCTTCGGCATGCAGCGTAAGAACGATAGTTTCACCCGGTGCGGCGATGGCATCCGGAATTTTAGTATCAACTACGCGCTTGTCCATGATGGCTCCTGTTTTTACGCCATAGCCTTGGTCAGATTTTCCGCAACCTTGTCGAGGAAGCCCGTGGTTGACAGCCAGCGCTGATCGGCGCCGACGAGCAAAGCGAGATCCTTGGTCATGTAACCAGCTTCGACCGTCTCGACGCAGATCCTTTCCAACGTTTTGGCGAATTTGGCGAGTTCGGCATTGTTGTCGAGCTTGGCGCGGTGTGACAAGCCCTGCGTCCATGCAAAGATCGAAGCGATCGAATTGGTCGAGGTTTCTTTGCCTTTTTGATGCTCGCGATAGTGACGGGTCACGGTGCCGTGGGCGGCTTCGGCTTCCACCACCTTGCCATCGGGCGTGAGCAACACGGACGTCATCAAGCCCAGCGAGCCGTAGCCCTGAGCGACAGTATCGGACTGCACGTCGCCGTCGTAGTTCTTGCAGGCCCACACGTAACCACCGGACCATTTCAGTGCGGACGCCACCATGTCGTCAATCAGGCGGTGTTCATAGGTCAGGTTTTTCGCCTCAAAGTCTTTTTTGAACTCGGCGTCGTAAATTTCCTGGAAGATATCTTTGAAGCGACCGTCATAGATTTTGAGGATGGTGTTCTTGGTCGAGAGATAAACCGGATAGCCGCGCGACAGACCGTAATTGAAGGAGGCGCGGGCAAAGTCCCTGATTGATCCGTCGAGATTGTACATGCCCATGGCAACGCCAGCATCGGGCGATTTGAAAATCTCTTTCTCAATCACAGTGCCGTCTTCGCCGACAAACTTCATGGTCAGCGTACCCTTGCCGGGGAATTTGAAATCGGTCGCGCGATATTGGTCGCCGAAAGCATGACGGCCAATGATGATCGGCTTGGTCCAGCCCGGCACAAGGCGGGGGACGTTCTTGCAGATGATCGGCTCGCGGAAAATGACGCCGCCAAGAATGTTGCGGATGGTGCCGTTTGGCGATTTCCACATATCCTTGAGGCCGAATTCCTTCACGCGGGCTTCATCCGGCGTGATGGTGGCGCATTTCACGCCCACGCCAACCTGCTTAATGGCATTGGCGGCATCGATGGTGACCTGATCGTTGGTCTTGTCGCGGTATTCCATCCCCAGGTCGAATACATCAGGTTGATGTCAAGGAACGGGTGAATGAGCTTGTCCTTGATGTATTGCCAGATGATCCGGGTCATCTCGTCGCCATCGAGTTCAACGACGGGGTTGGTCACCTTGATTTTAGCCATGGGGGATAGGGCCTTCCTGAGGATTTTTGGTGGAGCGTGGAGTTGGTGGGGCTATAGCATTGCGGTGGAAGCTGCGAAAGCCAGCCAAAGCATCACAGCCAACCATTTCATGTTGCCCTTTGCGACCCGCCCGTCTTGTCTGCGAGATTCAAAAATATGGTATAAGTATTTGTTTTATTTGTATAATTTGCTTTTTTACGCGAGGCGTGATCTGCATTGAGGCATGCGTTCTGTCTTAGATATTGATTCAACGTTTTCAGAACTTGATTCAAATTCTCAAGCTCTTGAATCAATACCTTCAGAGGTCGATTCAAAGACGTGGGTGGCTGATCAGTGTCTCTCAGGCGTGAACAGGGTGATTAGCGATGTCCGGAACGGACAAGACGAAAACAGGTATGAATTTGGCTGGGCCGATTGTCGTTCTCGTCGAGCCTCAGCTGGGCGAGAACATCGGCATGGCCGCGCGAGCCATGGGCAATTTCGGGCTGACGCGGCTGCGCATTGTCAATCCGCGCGACGGCTGGCCGAATCTGCATGCCCAGCGGGCAGCCGCAGGTGCCGATCATATTCTGGATCGCGTTGAACTGTTTGAGACAGTGGAAGCGGCGGTTGCCGATTGTTCGCTGCTGTTTGCCACCACAGCGCGGGCGCACGATCAGGCGAAGCCTGTGGTCGGACCGGAAGCGGCAGCGCAGGAGGTGGTGGGCGAGATCGCAGCTGGCGGCACCGTGGCCATCATGTTCGGTCGTGAGCGTTATGGCTTGCAGAATGAAGAAGTGGCGCTTGCCAACCGCATCATCACCTTTCCAGTCAATCCGGGATTTGCCTCGCTCAATCTCGCGCAGGCGGTGCTGCTGACCGGGTATGAATGGTTCAAGCTGGCGACCCAAAACACTTTGCCGTTCGGCATGCTTGAGCGCTCAGAACGGGCTTCCAGTCATCAGGTACAGGTGTTTTTCGACAATCTCGTGCAAGAGCTCGACAAGGTGGAGTTTCTGCGCCCGCCTGAAAAGCGCGAGGTCATGCTGGTCAACCTGCGCAACATCTTCACCCGAATGGAGCCGACCAAACAGGACATGCACACGCTGCACGGTGTGATCATGGCGATTGCCGAAGGCCGCAAGGGCCCGGCCAAAGGTGGTGTTCTCAATGGAAGCGAAGCGACACGGCTGCGAGCGCTTCTGGCAGAGCACGGCGAGGGGCGTGCGCCTTCGGAAAGTGGCACGGTGCGCGGGCTGGCGCGATTGTTGCGGCGAAACCCGACCGATGCCGAACGCATTTTGTGGCAGGCACTGACCACCGATCGCCGCTTTGCCGCGCAATTCAAGCGGCAAACGCCGGTTGGACGTCACATTCCGGATTTTGTTTCGTTCTCAAGGCGCATTGCAATTGAGATCATCAATGAAGGTGAAACTGAAACGATTGCGCAGGACCGTGCTTCACGATGCGCATGGCTGGAACAGCGCGGCTATCGCGTCATCGCAGTGCTATCCCGGCAAATTGAAAACGATCTCGGGGCAGCACTTGCACTGCTCGAAAAGTAAGCGCGAGCGCGCACAGATATTGGGCTCCTGAAGCAATCTTCTGCTGCATCAGATGTGCATAAATTTACGGCAATGAGTGCCGTTTTCTTGTCCGCATGCCGTTTCATGCCTCTGTTGTGATGGAATTTTGCGCTAATTGCTGATGATAGCAGCCTTCAATTGCGACATTCTGTCCAGTTTTTGCATCGTGGCACAACGATTGCAGTTTTCTCCTTGAGAGTGCCGATCCGGCATCAACCAGGAGTTCCTGTATGTCCGTTTTTGACAATCCTTTTGACGCTGAGATGTCACTGGAAAATTCGGGTTGTGCTTGCGGCCGGCACCGCTCCAAAAGTGAACATGATCGCGATGCGACGTTGCAATGCGAGGCGGGTGCCAGTGAAGATCAGCGCTACGAAGGAATTGTTGCTTCGGCTGTGATGCGCGCGATGTTTCCACAAGACGTCGCGCGCCGTGCTTTCCTGAAATCTGTTGGGGCCTCTACTGCGTTGGCCGCGATTTCGCAGTTCTTTCCGCTGAAGACCGCGACCGAAATTTTTGCGCAAGGCGCGCCGGTGGAAAAGAAAGACCTCAAGGTTGGGTTCATTCCGATCACTTGTGCGACGCCGATCATCATGGCGGCCCCGATGGGCTTCTACGCCAAAAACGGACTTAACGTCGAAGTCATCAAGACCGCGGGGTGGGCCGTTATTCGCGACAAAACCATCAACAAGGAATACGACGCAGCTCACATGCTGTCGCCCATGCCACTCGCGATCACGCTTGGCGCAGGCTCCAATCCGCTGCCTTACACGATGCCCGCGGTTGAAAATATCAACGGCCAGGCGATCACGCTTGCCCTCAAACATAAAGACAGGCGCGATCCGAAGGACTGGAAGGGGTTCAAGTTCGCCGTACCGTTCGACTATTCAATGCACAATTATCTGCTGCGCTATTATCTCGCGGAGCATGGTATCGATCCCGATACCGATGTGCAGATCCGTGCGGTCCCGCCGCCGGAAATGGTGGCCAATCTGCGCGCCGACAATATCGACGGGTTTCTCGGACCAGATCCGATGAATCAGCGGGCTGTGTATGACAATGTTGGCTTCATCCATATCCTCACCAAGGATATCTGGGAGGGCCATCCGTGCTGTGCGTTCGCGGCATCTCAAGAGTTCGTCACGACGATGCCGAACACGTATGCGGCGTTGCTCAAATCGATCATCGATGCAACGGCCTTTGCGCACAAGGCTGAAAACCGCAAGCAGATCGCAGAGGTCATCGCACCGGCCAATTATCTCAACCAGCCGCAGATTGTGCTTGAACAGATTCTGACAGGCACATTCGCCGATGGCCTTGGCAATGTCGTGCAACAGCCCAATAGGGTCGATTTCGATCCATTCCCCTGGCAGTCGTTTGCGGTGTGGATCATGACCCAAATGAAGCGTTGGGGGCAGATCAAAGGTGACGTGGACTACAAGGCTGTCGCTGAGCAGGTGTTCCTCTCAACCGATACGGCAAGGTTGATGAAGGAAATAGGTATGTCGCCGCCGGATACGGCATCGAAGACTTTCGCTGTCATGGGCAAGACGTTCGATCCTGCAGCACCTGAAGCGTACCTCGACAGCTTTAAGATCAGGAAGGCGTCATGACGTTGCTGATCATAAGCGTCACTCTGGCAAATGTGAGGCTTGAGTTATGACCTCATCCTTACGTTTTCGTGCGGCGATGGTATCGATATCCATATTCATGGCCTTTGTCGGCGCGTGGCACCTTGCCACGCGCAGCACCGGCTCTGTGGCTGTCATGAAGCCGGAATATGCCAAGCTAATGGGCCTCAATGCGACCCAGGGCAAATCCGCGATGCCTGGGCCATTGGATGTCGGCGCAAAGCTATGGGATCACGTGCGACAGCCCTTCTATGATAACGGGCCCAACGACAAGGGGCTTGGCATTCAGCTCGCCTATTCCATCGCGCGAAGTCATGATTGGCTATCTGCTTGCAGTCGCTGTTGCGATTCCGTTTGGGTTTATGATCGGCATGTCGCCGCTCATCAGCAAGGCGCTCGATCCTTTTATTCAGATATTGAAACCGATATCGCCTTTGGCATGGATGCCGCTTGCGCTTTACACGATCAAGGATTCCGGCCTGTCGGCGATCTTTGTTATCTTCATCTGCTCGGTATGGCCCATGCTGGTGAATACCGCGTTCGGGGTGTCCGCCGTGCGCAAGGAGTGGATCAACGTCGCGCGCACACTTGAAGTCAGTATCGTGCGGCGCGCTTTCACAGTGATCCTGCCTGCTGCGGCGCCGACAATTCTGACCGGCATGCGTATTTCCATCGGTATCGCATGGCTGGTGATCGTTGCCGCCGAAATGCTCGTTGGCGGAACAGGCATTGGCTATTTCGTGTGGAATGAATGGAACAACCTTTCCATCACCAACGTCATCATCGCCATCTTTGTCATTGGCCTTGTCGGCATGTTGCTTGATCAAATCCTTGCGCGCTTTACGCGCCTTGTAACTTTTCCGGAATGACGCAATGACTGACAAATTTATTTCCATCGAACACATTTCCAAGCGCTATCCCGCGCCTGGTGGCGGTGTGACGACAATATTCGAGGATTTGTGGTTGTCCTTGCCGCGTGGTGAGTTCGGTTGTGTTATCGGGCATTCAGGCTGCGGTAAAACCACCGTGCTCAACATTCTTGCTGGTCTCGATCAGCCAAGCGAAGGCGTGGTCATTGTCGACGGGCAGGCTATCGAAGGCACGAGCCTTGATCGCGCTGTTATCTTCCAAAGCCACGCGCTGCTGCCGTGGCGTACGGTGCTTGGGAATGTCGCCTATGCCGTAACCTCGAAATGGCCCAAATGGGAAAAAGCAAAGGTCACGGCGCACGCGCAGAAATTTATCGATGTTGTTGGTCTTACAGGTTCCGAACACAAACGACCGTCAGAACTTTCCGGCGGCATGAAACAGCGCGTCGGTATCGCCCGTGCCCTGAGTATCTCACCAAAAATCATGCTGATGGATGAACCTTTCTCGGCATTGGATGCATTGACCCGGGGCGTGCTGCAGGATGAGGTCCGCCGTATTTGTCTTGAGACCGGGCAAACCGCGTTCATGATCACTCATGATGTGGATGAGGCGATTTATCTCGCCGACAAAATTTTCCTGATGACCAATGGCCCTGGAGCGGTGCTTGCCGAGGTTCTGGAAAATCCGCTGCCCAAGGATCGCGGACGCACCGATTTGCATCGCCATCCGCATTACTATGCATTGCGCAATCACATCATTGATTTTCTCGTCTCCCGTAGCAAAAATTTCACCGCCACGGTGAAGACCCATGACCCGCGCAATGTTCCGTTAGTCCGGCCTGTGCCTGTGGAGCCCGTGATTGTCTCCGTACCGAAAGGGCGAGCGGATTCCGCAACGATGTAGATGAACGTCCAGTAATCACGAATTATCATAACAAGGAGAATGAACATGAAGCGGTGCGATCTCACCGAGAAGCTGCTCGATATCAAACGTGAAAAAGGTTGGACGTGGAAATACATCTGCGAGCAAATTGGCGGGCATTCGGATGTTCTGATTGTTGGTGCAATCCTCGGTCAGATGAAATTGACCAAACCGCAGGCGGCGAGTGCGGCGAAACTGTTTGGTCTGTCGAAAGCCGAGACTGCGATGATCAACGAAATTCCAATGCGGGGCGATGGCACGCCTATGCCGCCGACCGATCCGCTCATCTACCGTTTTTACGAAATGGTGATGGTGAACGGCCCTGCGTGGAAAGCGCTGATCGAGGAAGAATTCGGTGATGGCATCATGTCCGCAATCGATTTCGATTTCGCCATGGAGCGCGTTGCAAATCCGAAGGGCGACCGTGTCAAGTTCGTCATGAGCGGCAAGTTTCTGCCGTACAAATATTACGGTGCGACCGGCAACAACATGGAATATGGCTTCAAGGAAGAGTGAGGGCGGGCAGGCTAAATCAGTATCTTCGTGGCTCAGGGCAGCAGGAAGATTTCTCGATCAACGGAACGATGGTTTTTCAAGTCACTTTGAAATAAAAGCACCTTCAGGGCGTTACCATTTTCACATCTGCAATACTGATTTTTATGCTTTTTCCTCACTGCAGGGGAATAAATCGCGCTACGAAGGGATTCTCGAATATCAGAATAAAAGGAGATCCTGACATGCGTTTGACTGGTTTTGCATTGGTTGCTTCTGCATCAATTCTTGCCACCGCACCTGCGTTCGCGCAGGCCCCTCAGACCGAAAAGAACGTGTCTATGGGCATGGCGCTCGCCATCATTCAGGGAACCATCGAGCAGTGCACGAAGGATGGCTACAAGGTTTCGGTGACGGTCGTGGACAAGGCTGGGAATGTCGCAGCCCAAATCCGCGGCGATGGCACCAATCCCCACACCATGGAATTCAGCCGTCTGAAGGCTTACACCTCCCGTACGCGGGGCCAGACATCGCTTGAATTCATGAAGCTCACCTCGAACCCTGAAATCGGCTTACCTGCGTCAGATTCCGGGGGTGGTGGCAGTCGGTGGTGCTGTGCCAATTAAGATTGGCAATGAGATCATCGGTGCTGTCGGGGCCTCAGGCGCGCCTGGCGGCGAAAAGGACGAAGTATGCGTCCTTGCCGGCCTCGAAAAGGTTGCGGATGCATTGAAGTAAATCGCATTAACTCAGCTCTGCGGGCTGGCTGAAACGTCACGTCCGCAGAGTTTTTGCTCTATTTATGAAGAAATCTAATGGGCTGTTTCGTTACTGTCCGGCCTTGATCTGGGCGACAGCGATGGCTGTCAGTTCGTCCATTTTATCACGTATCTGAAGCTCGGTGACACCTTTGTCCTCAAGGTCCTTCATAACCTTGAGTAAAACGCCATCACTGCCTGCCCCTTCAAACTCGGCTGCGACCACTTCTCTGGAATAGGCGGCGGCTTCCTCACTGTTTTTGCCCAGCATTCCGGCGGCCCACAGGCCCAGAAGCCTGTTGCGGCGTGCGTGTGCCTTAAATTTCTGCTCTTCGTCGAGAGCGAACATTTTCTCGAAAGCTTCCTCGCGCTTTTGGAAATTGGGCATATAACTTCCCCATAGGCTAAATCTGATGATCGGGCCCGCAACAAGCCTATTTGGGATATAGGTTCCCCCATCCCAGGGACAACCCGTGGCAGGAAGCCGGTAAAACCCATGCTGGGCACGTTGTATCGGGGGGTTCGATCGGCTAGGTTGCGGTGAGATTCAGTTCGCGGTTTGTTTCCGCGATTTGAGCCTTCGCGGCAGCTCCGCCGCGGGTCGCGTATGTCATCCGGAGCATGCCCCATCCATGGATTTCAACAACACACGGTACATTCCTATGAGCCGCCGGCGTCGCATTTACGAAGGCAAGGCGAAGATCCTTTATGAAGGACCGGAGCCGGGGACCTTGATTCAGCATTTCAAGGACGATGCCACCGCGTTCAATGCCAAGAAGCATCAGGTGATCGAGGGCAAAGGTGTCCTCAACAACCGTATTTCCGAATACGTGTTTCAGCATTTGAATGACATTGGCGTGCCCACCCACTTCATCAAGCGTCTCAACATGCGCGAACAACTGATTCGCGAAGTTGAGATCGTGCCGCTCGAGGTTGTTGTTCGGAACGTTGCGGCGGGCTCGCTGTCGCAGCGTCTCGGCATCGAGGAAGGCACACAGTTGCCGCGCTCGATTATCGAATTTTATTACAAAAATGATCAGCTCGGCGACCCGATGGTGTCCGAAGAGCATATCACTGCATTTGGCTGGGCGACGCCGCAAGAGATCGATGACATCATGGCGCTTGCCATCCGCGTCAACGATTTCCTTTCCGGGGTGTTTCTCGGCATCGGCATCCGCCTTGTCGACTTCAAGATGGAGTGCGGGCGGCTGTTCGAAAACGAGATGATGCGGATCATCGTCGCGGATGAAATCTCTCCGGATTCCTGCCGGTTGTGGGATATCAAATCGAGCGAGAAGCTCGACAAGGATCGTTTTCGCCGCGACCTCGGTGGCTTGCTTGAGGCCTACACGGAAGTTGCCAAGCGGCTTGGCATTATGCCGGATAACGACCGACCTACAGGTACCGGTCCGGTGCTGGTGAAGGGCTGATTGGTATCATGAAGGCGCGCGTGACCGTCACACTGAAGAACGGCATTCTCGATCCACAGGGCAAAGCCATTGAGGGCGCACTGAAATCGCTCGGTGTCGATGGCATCGCCAGCGTCCGCCAGGGCAAGGTGTTCGACATCGAACTCGCTGTTGCCGACAAGGCGAAGGCTGAGACGGCGCTCAAGGACGCCGCCGACAAGCTGTTGGCGAACACCGTGATCGAGAATTATCGTGTCGAAGTGCTAAGCTAGGCGAACTCGATGAAATCCGCAGTTCTCGTTTTTCCTGGCATCAATCGCGAGCGTGACATGGCGCGCGCGCTTAAGCTCGTCTCTGGCGCTGAGCCTGCGATGGTGTGGCATGCCGAGACGTCGCTGCCGAAAGGCACCGATCTCGTGGTGGTGCCGGGCGGTTTTTCCTACGGTGATTACCTGCGCTGCGGCGCGATCGCGGCGCGTGCGCCGGTGATGGACGCGGTGCGCGCCCATGCTGCAAGCGGCGGTCTGGTGCTAGGCGTTTGCAACGGATTTCAAATTCTCTGCGAGTCCGGGTTATTGCCCGGCGTGTTGATGCGCAATGCGCAGCTGAAGTTCATCTGCCGCGACGTGCATTTGCGTGTCGAACGTTCGGATACGCCATTCACCCGCGGTTACAATGCCGGGCAGGTCATTCGCGTGCCGGTCGCTCATGGCGAAGGCAACTATGCTGCCGACGAAGAGACAATCCGGCGGCTGGAAGGCGAGGGCTGTGTGCTCTACCGCTATTGTTCAGCGCAGGGAGATGTTGGCGATCTTCACAACATCAATGGCGCGGCGGCGTCGATTGCGGGCATTATCAGCGACAGGGGCAATGTGCTCGGCATGATGCCGCATCCGGAAAATCATGTTGAAGACATCATGGGGTGCACCGACGGCCGTGGCTTGTTCGCGGGGCTCGTGGAGCATCTGAAGGTGGCAGCGTAGCTGGATATTTCGACCGCGAGACGTGTTAGCGGCGATGGCCCGCGATTTAATTCGCGGCTTTAGGAGAAGGAGATGGCCGCCGTTTCAGCCGTTTGATTGTCCCAGAGAACGTGAATAGTGGCCGGGTGCCGCAATGCATGATGCCGCGAATGAACAGCAGCGATCCGCCTGCGCGTGTCACTTCGCCAGTGCACTCGATCAGGTCGCCTTCATATGCGGCATCGAGGAATTCGCTCGCAAATGAGACAGTTACCGCCGGTCCTTGCAACTCGCGTGAGGCAATCGCGAACAGGGAATAGTCGGCGAAGGTCATGAAGCAGCCGCCGTGCACGGCGTGCATGCCGTTGAGATGTTTCTGCTCAACGCGGAACGCGCAGCGGACCTGTCCGTTTTCATCTACCTTGTGCCAGAACGGACCGTTGTTGGATTCAAACGTGTCGCGCGTCCAGGTCCGCCAGCCGGCAAATTCGCCCTCAGTGGCAGTGAAAATGTCAGGGCGGGTTGCCAGGGTAGGGATTGCAACGTCCACGAAAAACTCCTTTTCAAACCATTGGCGGTTATAAACCAGGCTAGGCGGCGCCTGTAAACCAGGGCTGTGCCTGCAAAAGCCATGCAAACCACGGGGAGAACGGCAAAAGAGCCTTTTCCGCTCCGCCGGTTCTCCGTAAACAGGGGCCTCAAAGGGCCGAATTCCACGATGCGCAACGAACCCAAAATCACCCCCGAACTCGTCGCCAGTCACGGCCTAAAGCCGGACGAGTACGAGCGCATCCTCAAGCTGATCGGCCGTGTGCCCAGTTTCACTGAGCTCGGAATCTTTTCCGCGATGTGGAACGAACACTGCTCATACAAGTCTTCGCGCCTTCACTTGCGCGGCCTGCCAACCAAGGCGCCGTGGGTGATTTAAGGCCCGGGCGAGAATGCCGGTGTCATCGATATTGGTGATGGTCTGGCCGTGGTCTTCAAGATGGAGAGCCACAACCATCCCAGTTACATCGAGCCGTATCAGGGTGCGACGACTGGCGTTGGTGGTATTCTGCGCGATGTCTTCACCATGGGTGCGAGGCCAATTGCGTGCCTGAACGCGCTCTCGTTCGGTGCGCCGGAACATCCCAAGACACGCCATCTGGTGTCGGGTGTTGTGGCTGGTGTCGGCGGTTACGGTAATTCGTTTGGTGTGCCGACAGTCGGCGGTCAGATGCGCTTTCATACCCGTTATGACGGCAACATTCTCGTCAATGCGATGGCGGTTGGTCTTGCTGAGAGCGACAAGATTTTCTACGCGGCGGCAAGCGGCGTGGATATGCCGATCGTCTATCTCGGTTCCAAGACTGGCCGCGATGGCATTCATGGCGCGACGATGGCCTCCGCCGAATTCGATGATGACAGCGATGGGAAGCGTCCGACCGTGCAAGTCGGCGATCCGTTCGCGGAGAAACTGCTGCTCGAAGCCTGTCTTGAAATCATGGCCAAGGATTGCGTGATCGCGATCCAGGACATGGGGGCGGCAGGTCTGACATGCTCTGCAGTGGAAATGGGTGCCAAGGGCGATCTCGGTGTCGATCTTGATCTCGATAGCGTGCCGACGCGGGAAAAAGGCATGAGCGCCTATGAAATGATGCTTTCCGAAAGCCAGGAGCGCATGCTCATGGTGCTAAAGCCCGAGAAAGAAAAGGAAGCCGAGGCGATCTTCCGTAAATGGGGGCTCGATTTCGCCGTGGTGGGCCGTACCACGCCGACCAAACGCTTTGTCGTCAGGCATGGCGGCGAGGTGATGGCCGATCTGCCAATCAAAGAGCTTGGTGACGAAGCTCCGCTCTATGACCGTCCGCATGTGGAATCACCATCGTTGCCGACTATCCGTGCGCAAGACGTAAAAGCGCCAATGCCGATTCCGGCAGCACTGGAAAAACTGATCGCGACACCTGAACTGTGCTCGAAGCGCTGGGTGTGGGAGCAATATGATCACGTCATTCTCGGCAACACGATGCAGCGTCCCGGTGGCGATGCTGCGGTGGTGCGCGTGGAGGATGGACCGAAGGGTTTGGCGCTGACAGTTGATGTGACGCCGCGTTACTGCGAAGCCGATCCGGTTCAAGGCGGACGTCAAGCCGTGGCGGAAGCTTGGCGCAACATTACGGCGGTCGGAGGTCGTCCACTCGCGATTACTGACAATTTGAATTTTGGAAATCCGGAACGTCCCGAGATCATGGGGCAGTTTGTTGGATGTCTGAAAGGCATTTCGGACGCGTGCCGGGTGCTCGATTTTCCCGTCGTGTCCGGTAACGTCTCGCTCTACAACGAAACCAATGGCCGCGGCATTCTGCCGAATCCGTCCATCGGTGGTGTTGGCCTGCTCGACGATTTCACAAAATCCGCGACGCTTGCTTTCAAGAATGAAGGTGAGGCGATCCTGCTCATCGGGGAAACCCAGGGCTGGCTCGGTCAATCGGTTTATCTGCGCGATATTTGCGGACGCGAAGAAGGTGCGCCGCCGCCGGTCGATCTTGAATCCGAAAAGCGCAACGGCAATGTGGTGCGCGGCATGATTTACGCCGGTACTGCAACGGCGGTGCATGACGTCTCCGACGGCGGACTTCTGGTGGCAATTGCTGAGATGGCAATGGCTGGTGGTATCGGTGCAACCCTCGAACCCGCGCCGGCATCAACCGTGCCGCATGCCTATTGGTTCGGCGAGGATCAGGCGCGCTACATTGTCACCGTGCCCGCTGAGCAGGCAGGCCCTGTGATGGTCAAGTTGAGAGCCATTGATGTTCAATGCCATCGCATTGGTACCACGGGTGGGGATGCGATTGCCATTTCTGGCGAGACACCTGTAACGATTGCTTCGCTTAAGACCAAATACGAAAGCTGGTTACCTGCCTATATGGCCGCGCGGGCCTAAGGCTGCGCGGTGTATCCTGGGGACAATCCTCAAGAGATACGCGCCTTGGTTGCAGGTTCCCGCAGAGTTCCTGCAGTGCTGCTCGCATGAGGTTGAGTGCTGCAAGCACCAAAATCTGGCATACTATTAGTCAGCATGTTGAATAATAGAAGTTGAGGAGATTTTATAGAATGCCGATGGATGCGCGGGATATTGAAAGCTTGATCAAGGCCGCACTTCCCGATGCGCAGGTCACGATCCGCGATCTGGCGGGCGATGGCGATCACTATGCAGCTATGGTGATTTCTGAATTGTTTCGCGGCAAGTCGCGTGTGCAGCAACACCAGATTGTCTATCAATCCCTGAAAGGGCAGATGGGCGGAGTTTTGCATGCCCTCGCGCTACAGACCGGCGTGCCGGAGTAATCCGCCGTGAGCGGTTTCACGCTTAGGAAGCTACCAAAGCATGCACCGAGAACATTCCGTTTGTATCGGTCCATGATGCGCGCGGTGTCCATCCCGAGCCACGCGCTGCCGCATTGAATCGATCAATGCTGTATTTGTAGCTGTTCTCGGTATGGATGCTTTCACCTTGGCGAAAAGCAAATGCATGTCCCAGCACGCGGACAGTTTGCGCCTTGCGGCTGACCAAATGCATCTCGATTGGTGGCGCTCGCGGTTATAAATCG
Organism: uncultured Alphaproteobacteria bacterium; assembly: GCA_963811795.1. GTDB lineage: Bacteria > Pseudomonadota > Alphaproteobacteria > Rhizobiales > Xanthobacteraceae > Afipia. Next base: position 3,646 of record CAWESR010000006.1, on the reverse strand, counting down.
CGCGATGGGCAAATCCTGAGAGATCGAAATTGCCGCCGAGTTCGCGGTTGATCCGCGTCAGCATATTGAGGTTGAAGCGGCTTGTAACGCCAGCGGCATCGTTATAGGCGGCATGCAACACATGTTCGTCTTTTTCCAAGTCGACACCAACAATGAGTGTTGCATTGTCGCCCAGGATTGTCCGCGCGCTTCGCAAGAATGCGCAGGCTTCATGCGGCTCGAAATTACCAATGGTGGAGCCTGGAAAAAATCCAACCTTCGGCATGTCTTTCACGGCTTCAGGCAAAGCGAACGCGGCCGTGAAATCAGCCGTGACAGGATAAACCGCCAGGCGGGGAAAATCCTTTCGCAGGGTCGTGGCCTGTGCGTCGAGAAAATCACCTGAGATATCGACCGGTACGTAGACGTCAAAATCGCACTGTGCCAGCAGCAGACGAATTTTGGTGGTGCTGCCTGCGCCGAATTCGACCAACGCCGCGTGTTTTGGAATTGTCGCCGCGATTTCGGCACCATAGTCAGACAGGATGCTTAGTTCTGTGCGTGTTGGATAGTATTCTGGCAGTAGCGTGATTTGCTCAACAGCTTTGAACCTGCCTCATCGTAAAAATATTTCGGCGGCAAGTGTTTCGGGTGATGTGCCAGACCCTCGAGCACATCGTGGGCAAACACCACTTCACCTTGTTCAAGATGATATGCCTTTGCCAGATTGATCCCACGCACGTTCATAACTGTTTCCTCGCCAATCAGATGCTATAATCCGCAAGGCGCAGACCCGTGAATTGCCAGCGATGGTGCGGATAGAAAAAGTTTCTGTAAGTGATGCGGCTGTGGCCTTCCGGCGTTGCAAGCGATGAGCCACGCAACACCAGCTGGTTGATCATGAACTTGCCGTTGTATTCGCCGAGTGCGCCTTCAATGGCGCGATAGCCGGGATAGGCTGCATAAGCGCTACGCGTCCACTGCCAGACAATGCCAAAGGCATCATTCAAGGCTCCGGCACGAGCGGCGACCTCCCATTCCATTTCTGTCGGCAGATGCCGGCCCGCCCAGCGCGCAAATGCATCGGCTTCGTAATAGCTGATGTGGCAGACGGGAGCGGCGGGATCGACCGGCTTCAGGCCGCCAAGCGCATCATGATCCGCCATTCGCCGTCAATCTTGCGCCAATGGCCGGGTGCTTGCCATTCCTCATTCGTGGCAACGGCGAAGCCGTCCATCAGCCAGAGTGTGGCGGTGGAATAGCCACCATCGTTCATGAACGCGAGCCACTCGCATTGGTGACGAGATTGCGGGCGAGCTTCACCGGCCCGACGAGTGCGCGGTGTGCTGGTTTCTCATTATCAAAATGGAATGTGCTGCCTGGATGGCCAATGGTATGGATGCCTTCGTTGAGCATGATCCATTCCTCGCCGTCGCGCGTTGCGGTCGGAAATGTCCATGCAGGATCATAGGCAGGTGGGATCGGGTTCTGTGCGAAAGCATGTAGGATATCGGTGAGCATCAATTCCTGATGCTGCTGCTCGTGATTGAGGCCGACCTCGATTAATGGCGCCAACCCGGCCAGTGTTGTTTCATCTGCTGTGTTGAAAAATGCCGCCACCGCGGCATCGACATGTTTGCGATAGGCCGTCACCTCATCGGCGCCGGGCCGGCTGAGCATGGCCGCGTTGAGCGCGCTCATGCCGTGGTCCGGCACTGACGTAATAGGAATTGAAAATGAAGGCATAGTCCGGATGATAGACCGTATATCCCGGGCAATGTTCGCTAAGCAAGAATTGCTCGAAAAACCAGGTGGTATGTGCGCGATGCCATTTCGCCGGACTGGCATCCGGCATGGATTGCACCAGCTGATCTTCAGCCGATAACGGCGCGGCTCGGCGCTCTGTTTCATCCCGTACCGGTGATCTGTCGCAAGCAGACGTGCGGCAAGTTTGGCGCTGGAATTGATGAAGGGGGCGGGGATATCGCGGCGTTCGGCATGGCTGCTGGCTTCGTCACGAGAATCTCCGGGTGAGGAAAAGAACGATGTTCCAGTAGATCGGTTCCACGGAATAGTTTGACCTAAATGGGGTATCTGAAATCATCGTGAAAGGCGTGGACAGGCAAGAACTGCTCCATTCATGTGCTTAATTTCTGGTTAAAGCATGGCAGATCTTCGCCAATTTGACTGGGATATGGAGAGGTTTCAGGCTAGATATAAGGAGAATAGGGCTGTTGAGACCGGCCTTGCCGAGAAGGGACCTGACAATGACCATTGCGCAATTTATTGATAATGAAGTGAAGTCGAACGATGTTGTGTTGTTCATGAAAGGCTCACCACAGTTTCCGCAGTGCGGATTCTCTGGGCAGGTGGTCCAGATTCTCGACCACGTTGGCGTTGCCTACAAAGGTTTGAACGTACTCGAATTGTCAGAATTGCGGGACGGCATCAAGGTCTACTCGAACTGGCCGACCATTCCGCAGCTTTATGTCAAAGGTGAATTTGTCGGTGGATGCGATATCATCCGCGAGATGTTCCAGGCGGGTGAGTTGCAGCAGCTTCTTGCTGACAAAGGCGTTTCGGTTCAGCAGCCAGCGGGCTGATTCAAATACATTCCCTTCATGCAGTTATGCATTGCGCATAGCGGTCTTCCGCTTGCGCTACGTATTATGACCGGTACACTGCTCTCAAAGCTTGGACATCCATAATCCAGGTATGTGTGGGGGGAATAAAATGTATCGGTCTTTCCGGGGATCGCCGATTGTTGCGCTGACGTTGACGGTTGCGAGCCAGCTCTCTGCTGGCCGTGTGTTTGCCGATGCGGTTGTTCAAACCCATCCTGTCGAGGCGGGATTCTCGACTGCCAGGCTCGCGCGCATCAGCGCCTATCTCAAGAATGAAATCGAGACCAACAAGATTCCCTGGCGCTGTGATGATAATCCAGCGGCACGGCAAGATCGCCTATTACGAAGCCTTCGGTGTCCGCGATCCTGCCAGCGAAGGCTCCGATGACCGCCGACACCATCTTCCGCATTTATTCGATGTCCGAACCGGTCATGACGGTTGCGGCCATGATGCTGGTCGAAGAGGGCAAGCTGCAACTCAGCTATCCTGTCGCGAAATACATTCCTGCTTTTGGAAACGTGAAGGTGGGTGTCGAGAAGAAAGGCGAGGATGGCAATCCTGCGCTTGATCTCGTCGCCGCACGGCGTCCAATCACGATCCAAGATTTGATGCGGCACACGTCCGGCCTCACTTATAGTTTTTTTGGCGAAGGCCTTGTGAAGCAAGCTTATCTCGATGCCAACATTTTCTCGGACTACATCGACAATGCAGAGTTCGCGGAGCGCCTTGCGAAATTGCCATTGGCGTACCAGCCGGGATTACCTGGGACTATAGCGATCCAACCGATATCCTCGGACGGGTATCGAGAGTTGTTTCGGGTAAATCGCTTTATGAATTCGAGAAAGAGCGGATCTCGATCCGCTCGGCATGAAAGACACATCGTTCTATGGACTGACAAGGCCAGACATTCGTTGATTGCCGAACCGCTTCCGACTGATCGCACGATCGGGAAGGGTGCGACGATTAACGATCCAGAATTGTCCGCAAATGGACCTGGCGGAGGTGGCATGGTCTCCACTATCGAAGACTATGCGCGCTTCAC
>CAWESR010000005.1:0-30969 GCA_963811795.1 uncultured Alphaproteobacteria bacterium | reverse complement strand
TGGCCTCCCTCGGTGCGCGCAGCATCGTGCTTGTCGGCATGATGGGCGCCGGCAAATCCACCATCGGACGGCGTCTGGGCACCCGGCTGCATTTGCCGTTTCTGGATGCGGACCATGAGATTGAAGCGGCGGCGGGCATGTCGATTGCCGATATTTTCTCAACGCATGGCGAAGCATATTTTCGTGACGGCGAAGCGCGGGTGATCGCTCGATTGCTTGAGAGCAGCCCATGTGTGCTCGCGACTGGCGGTGGGGCGATCATGCGCGAGGAAACACGCAACCTCATCCGGGATAAGGGTATATCGATTTGGTTGCAGGCTGATGTCGATGTCATTCTGCGCCGCGTCAGGCGTCGCGCCGACCGGCCATTGCTACAAACTCCAGACCCGAAGGAGACGATCGAAAAACTGATCGGGGAGCGCGAGCCAGCGTACCGGCTGGCCGCCCTGACGATTCCTTCGCATGACGTGCCGCACGAGAAAATCGTCGATGCCTGTGTCGACGCACTTCACGCGTATTTGCATCCCGGCCATGATTCCGTCCGGCCAGTTACAAGCGAACAACCAAGCGAACAATGATGACTGCACCGATCAAGAATTCCAATCCCGTCATTGTCGATGTCGCGCTAGGTGAGCGTGCTTACGACATCATCATCGGTCGTGGCGTGCTGCAATCCATCGGTCAGCGTATTAAGTTATTGCGGCCTGACGCGCGCGCGGCCATTGTCACGGATGCTTGCGTTGCGAAACATTGGTTGGGTGCTACCGAAGCCGCGCTGGCGGAAGCCGGTATTATGTCGTCACGCATTGTTGTTGGCGAAGGTGAATCTTCCAAAAGCTATGCTGTGTTGGAAGATGTCTGTGAAGCGCTGATCGCGGCTCGGATCGAACGCAACGATCTGGTGATTGCGTTGGGCGGAGGCGTGATTGGAGATCTCGCGGGCTTCGCAGCGTCCATCGTGCGGCGGGGTGTGGATTTTGTTCAGGTCCCAACGTCATTGCTGGCGCAAGTTGATTCCTCTGTCGGCGGCAAGACGGGGATCAATTCACCGAAAGGTAAAAACCTGATTGGTGCGTTTCATCAGCCGGTGCTGGTGGTGGCAGATACCTCCGTGCTCGATACGTTGTCGCCACGCCAGTTTCGTGCGGGTTATGCCGAGGTCGCCAAATATGGCCTTCTGGGGGATGCAGGTTTTTTCGCGTGGCTTGAGACCAATCATGCTGAAATCTTTTCAGGAGGTGCTGCGCGGGAACATGCCATCGCCACCAGTTGCCGTGCCAAGGCGGCCATCGTGGCGCGGGATGAGCGCGAGATGGGCGAGCGGGCATTGCTCAATCTCGGCCACACTTTCGGTCACGCGCTGGAAGCCGCGACCGGGTTTTCCGACCGGCTGTTTCATGGTGAAGGCGTTTCCATCGGCATGGTGCTTGCTACTGAATTTTCAGCGCAGCTCAACATGATTTCAGCAACGGACGCTGCACGCGTGAAACATCATCTCGCGTCGGTGGGATTGCCGACCGAGTTGCAGGACATCGCAGGCTTCCAGCAGGAAGGCCTCGCGGATGCCGATGCGCTGATGACATTGATGGCGCAGGACAAGAAAGTGAAGCGCGGGCGTATGGTTTTTATCCTGCTGGAAAAGATTGGACAGGCGGTGATCGCCAACGATGTCGATCCTTCGGCAGTCCGGAATTTTCTTATGCAGAAACTCGCTCGCAAGTGAGAATGGCATCAACATGGACTGGATTTCATTCGCAATCGTGATGGGGTGCCTTCTGGCATCAGCATTTTTCTCGGCGAGCGAAACCGCGCTGACCGGGTCCTCGCGCGCCAGCATGCTGCGGTTGCAGAAACAGGGCAGCCGCGAAGCAGGCATCGTGGCCTACCTGTTCAGCGTCCGGGAGCGCATGATCGGCGCGCTGCTCGTCGGCAACAACCTCGCCAATATCGGCGCGTCCGCACTCGCTACCGGCGTTTTCACGGCTTGGTTTGGCGAAGTTGGTGTGTTGTACGCCACCGGCGTGATGTCGGTGCTGGTCATTATTTTTGCCGAGGTGCTTCCCAAGACCATCGCGATCAATGCGCCGGATCGCGTTTCACTATTGGTCGCGCGGCCGATGCGGTTCGTTGTTGCGGTGCTTGGTCCCGTGTTGACGGTGATCGAATTTATCATCCGCGGCCTGCTCAAGCTGCTGCGAATTCCGGTTGGAGCCAATCAGCCGATCCTGTCGCCAACGGAACGATTGCGTGGCGCCGTTGAACTTATGCATCACGAGGGTGGTGTCGAAAAACACGACCGCGACATGCTCGGAGGTCTGCTTGATCTGCAGGAACTTCAAGTCTCTGATGTGATGGTTCACCGCACCGAGATGGTGATGATCAATGCCGATCTGCCGGCGGAAGAACTGGTGCGCGAGGTGCTCGCCACTGAATATACCCGTATTCCACTGTGGCGAGAAAAACCCGAAAACATTATTGGGGTGCTGCATGCCAAGGATTTGCTGCGGGTGATTCGTACTGCTGGCGATATCTCGAAGATTGATGTTAGCGCGATTGCGTTGCCGCCGTGGTTTGTGCCGGAGATGCGTCCGCTATCCGAGCAGCTCAAGGCATTCCGCCGCCGCAAAACTCATTTCGCGCTGGTGGTTGATGAATATGGTGAGGTCGAAGGCCTCGTGACGCTGGAAGATATTCTGGAAGAGATCGTTGGCGATATTTCCGATGAGCACGATGTCGTGGTGGCCGGTGTGCGCGCTCAGCCCGACGGTTCGGTGGTGGTCGATGGTTCAGTGCCGATTTGCGATCTCAACCGCGCCATGGACTGGCAATTGCCGGACGAAGAGGCGACCACGATTGCGGGGCTTGTGATTCACGAGGCGCGTTCGATTCCCGATCGCGGCCAGAGCTTCACGTTTCATGGTTTTCGGTTCCGGGTTCTCCGGCGTGAGCGCAACCGGATCACCGCGCTTCGGATTGTGCCGCTGCCACGCGACAATGAGTCATCCGAGAAACGTCCGAAAGCGGGTACTGCATTTTAGTTTTACATTTTAGTTTTAAATGTGACTCAAGAATAGTCTTGGGTTTATGTCTTATCCCTCGCCGGGGGCCTGGGCTTTGATGGCAAGAGCATGGACTCCGCTGGCAAGTTCAGGGGCCAGAAGCTGATTTATCATGCGATGGCGGTCAATCCGGCCCTTTCCTTCGAATGCTTTTGATACGATATAGACCCTGAAATGGGTTTCGCCTTCTGGCCTGTGGCCGGCATGGCCTTTATGCAGGTGAAACTTGTCCACCACATCGAGGTTTTCCGGAGCGAAAGCTTCGCTTAGCTTCTTTATGATGGTATCTTTTGCGGTCATGATCCGCGCAATATCGTGCGTTATTCGTTCAGGTCAATAGCCGTTTCAATTGCGGTTCACCCGCGTCACGTTGTATAATCCGCGGTCGCGAAAGTTCGCGTCGAAATTTGCAGCTTCTTACAAGGCGTCGTCATATTCCCATGGCCATCAACTCATCCAAATTCTTCGATAGCATCCGTATCAAGCCCAACAAGCTGAGCGCGAAGCAGCAGGCGGCTGCGCGCGAGGAAGCTGTGATGTGCGAGGCCCCCGGTTGCAAGAACAAGGGTGGACATCGCGCGCCCAAGGGCCGTGGCCATGAGAAGGAATACTGGCATTTCTGTCTCAATCATGTTCGCGAATACAATCAAGGCTACAATTTCTTCCAGGGCATGGCGCCCGATGCTGTCGCGAGCTACCAGAAGGATGCGCTGACCGGCCATCGTCCCACATGGAAAATGGGCGCCAATGGCGGCACCAAGAATAAGAAGGGCAAGGCAGACCTCGATCTCGACGGCGCGGCAGATCCCTTCAACATGTTTAGCGAACTCAATGGGCGCGGAAAGTGGCGGCCGGGTCCCGGGCTCTCATGCCGAGGAGCCGAAGCCTGAGACCCGCAAAATTTTCAATGCCGAGCGCAAGGCCCTGCAGGTGATGGGGCTCGGCCCCGAGGCAACGCTCGAGAGCGTGAAGGCGAAGTACAAGCTGCTGGTGAAGCAGCATCATCCCGATGCCAACGGCGGCGATCGCTCCACCGAGGATCGCCTGATCGAGATCATCAAGGCTTACAACTATCTCAAGACGGTCGTGCGCGGCGCGACTTGAGATTTGTGCCTTTCTGAGGCGGCTTGGGTGACTTTTGCGCCGTTCGAGATTTTCTCGCGTGATAGGTCAGCGCAAGCCCGATACAGTGGCGCAAAGCTTTTTCCGGGATCGGCTCTCCGGCATTAAACAGAATGCTTCGGTTGCCACCATAGGCCATTTCATTCGGATAAAGTTCGCGGAATGTTGCGACCAGATTTGTTTGGCAATGAAAATACATGGCGACCTGCCCGGTGTGCGATTTGACGCGGTCGATCCTGATTGTGCTGCCGCTTCCTGATGCTGTTGTGAGATAGCTCGGTTGCCCCCATTTGAGGGTTTCCTCCAGTTCGCCGACGCCATTGGTGGTCGCGGCGGTGTTCAGAATGAGCTGGCGCAACGCCATAAGCCTCGCACGCAGATCTTTGGGATAACTCGCAAAGAGGGCGGCAACTTTGGGATCTTGATAAGTTTGAGCCTGTTTATTTTTACGGGGTATGCGCATCATGGCGGCATCCTATCCGACGCAACTTGGCAAGGCAGCCCTGCTAAAGTTGCGATGCAGCCTATCCTGATGATAATATGATGAAAATTTCATTGAGGCGTGGGCTTCTGCCGTTCGCGTCTCTCTGCTAGGCTGAACCATACCCACCCGCAGCAAGTATGTCTGGTTTCGGGGAACATCCGAACCAACGGAGGATCGATGACCGCCGCCATGAGCCCAGCGCAGAGAGTTCGCAGGTTTGCCCGATATGAAAGTATCGGTCCGGCAGGTCTTCGGCATCGACAGCGATCTTGAGGTGCCTGCTTATTCCAACGGCGACCCGCATGTGCCGGACGTTGATTTCGGATTATCGTTTCGATCGCGCCACCACGCTTGCCATCCTCGCCGGTTTCGCGAAAAACCGCCGTGTGATGGTCACCGGATTTCACGGCACCGGCAAGTCAACGCATATCGAGCAGGTTGCTGCGCGGTTGAACTGGCCCTGCGTGCGCGTCAATCTCGATAGCCACATCAGCCGCATCGATCTCGTGGGTAAGGATTCCATCGTCGTGCGTGATGGCAAGCAGGTCACGGAATTCCGCGATGGCATCCTGCCATGGGCGCTTCAGCACAATGTCGCTCTCGTATTCGACGAGTACGATGCTGGCCGCCCCGATGTGATGTTTGTGATCCAGCGCGTGCTGGAAGTTTCAGGCCGGTTGACGTTGCTCGACCAGAACAAGGTCATCAAGCCGCATCCGGCATTTCGGTTGTTTTCGACAGCCAACACCATTGGTCTTGGAGATACCTCCGGCCTTTATCACGGCACGCAGCAAATCAACCAGGGCCAGATGGACCGCTGGTCGATTGTCACGACGCTGAACTATCTGCCGCACGATGAGGAAGTTGAAATTGTGCTGGCCAAGGCGCGGCATTATCGCACCGATGCGGGCCGCGATACGGTCAACAAGATGGTGCGTCTCGCCGATCTCACGCGCAACGCATTCGCCAATGGTGATCTGTCAACGGTGATGAGCCCGCGTACTGTTATCACCTGGGCGGAAAACGCGGAGATTTTTGGCGACATCGGGTTTGCTTTCCGCGTTACCTTCCTCAACAAGTGCGATGAGCTTGAGCGCCCGCTGGTCGCCGAGTTCTATCAGCGCTGTTTCAATGCCGAGTTGCCTAAGTCCGCGGTGAATGTCGCGCTGAGTTGACTTTTTCCCTCTCCCCTTTTGGGGAGCGGGTAACAGGGTGCAAGACGCTGCGATGACAAGCAACATCAAATTCAAGAATGGGTCGAAGGAATCGCCCGACTGAGCCGTTCAAACGTGCGGTGACGTCCTGTCTGCGCGCCATTGCGAAGCAACCTGAGCTTGAAGTGACGTTTGCTGCCGAGCGCCCCGGTCTGTCACCGGGCAAGGCGCGATTGCCAGAACCGGCGCGCAAGATGACCAAACGCGATGCCGCAATCGTGCGAGGCCATGCTGATTCCATTGCACTGCGCGTTGCCTGCCATGATCCGAAAATCCATCGTAAGCTCGCGCCGGCGAATCCGCAGGCGCGCGGCGTGTTCGATGCCGTTGAACAAGCGCGCGTGGAAGCCATTGGCGCGCAGCGTATGTCGGGTGTGGCAAAAAATCTCACCGCCATGCTCGACGATCATTTTCATCGCGGGAAATTTGACGAAATCACGGATCGCGCGGACGCGCCATTGGCCGATGCGCTGGCGATGTTGGTGCGGGAACGGTTGACCGGCCTCGCACCTCCGGTAGCCGCCCGTAAGGTCGTTGATTTGTGGCGACCGATTCTCGAGGACAAGATCGGGGCGCGGCTCGATCGTCTCAAAAATTTTACTGAGGATCAGGCGCGCTTCGGCGATGCTATCCATGATCTGCTCCAGGTTCTGGAGATCGCTGACGATCACAATGCGGAGCAGGACGAAGACGATTCTCAGGACGACAGCCGTGATGGCAACAAGGATCAATCGGGAGCCGAAGGATCGCCGGAGAGTGAATTTGCCGAGGAGATGAGCGCGGATCAAGCGCAGGCTTCCGCCGAGGAAATGTCCGACAGTTCAATGGAAAGTGCGCAGGCATCAACCAGTGATTCTTTCGATGAGGGCGATCTCGGTGAGGATGAAACGCCAGGTGAAACCACAAGGCCGCCAGAGCCGTGGGACGAATGAGCCGCGTGGACCGGAATATCATGCATTCGCACCGAAGTTCGACGAAGTGGTTTCAGCGGAAGATCTGTGTGAGCATGATGAGCTGGAACGGCTTCGCAGTTACCTCGACAAACAGCTCGCTCATCTGCAGCACATCGTGGCGCGGCTGGCTAATCGCCTTCAAAGAAAGTTGATGGCGCAGCAAAACCGTGCATGGGAATTCGACCTCGAGGAAGGTGTCCTCGATCCCGCGCGGTTGTCACGCGTTGTCACAGATCCGTATCACCCGCTCTCGTTCATGCACGAGAAAGAGGCCACTTTCCGCGATACCGTCGTGACGCTGCTGCTCGACAATTCCGGCTCGATGCGTGGCCGTCCGATCACCGTGGCGGCGACGTGTGCCGATATTCTGGCGCGGACGCTTGAGCGTTGCGGCGTCAAGGTGGAGATTCTCGGTTTCACCACACGGGCCTGGAAAGGCGGTCAGTCGCGCGAGGCTTGGCTTGCCGCTGGTAAACCGGGCAATCCCGGGCGCTTGAACGATCTTCGGCATATCATCTACAAATCGGCTGATGCGCCGTGGCGGCGTGCGCGCAAAAATCTGGGATTGATGATGCGCGAGGGGCTGCTGAAGGAAAACATCGATGGAGAGGCGCTCGACTGGGCGCACAAGCGTTTGCTTGGGCGTTCCGAGCAGCGCAAGATCCTGATGATGATTTCAGATGGTGCGCCGGTGGATGATTCCACTTTGTCGGTCAATGCCGGCAATTACCTCGAACGTCACCTGCGTCATATCATCGAGGAAATTGAAACCCGCTCGCCGGTTGAACTGATTGCTATTGGCATTGGCCATGACGTGACGCGTTATTATCGCCGTGCCGTGACGATTGTGGATGCAGAAGAATTGGGTGGCGCAATTACCGAGAAGCTCGCTGAATTGTTTAGCGAGACCCAGGCCGTTCCGTCACCTTCACGACGGCGCAGATTGCATTCCTGATACATGCCCCTCAGATTGAACCGCCGCAGCTTTTTGACAGGTGCCGTGGTTCTTCCCGCGGCGCCTTTGATTTTCAAGCCGGTTCCTGCCATCGCGCAGGCTGTTGCTCCACCGGGGCCACTGGAGGTCAATGCGCGCAGGATTGAGTCCTTCGATCCGCGCGATCGTTCGCACATCAGGTATGGCTCTCTAGAATTTCGTAGCGGGTTGGTACTCACGTCATCGTTCAGCGGCTTTGGCGGTTTGTCGGGGCTGCGGCTGGACAAGAAGGGCGAGCAGTTTATCGCCATCAGCGACAAGGGCTCATGGTTCACAGGCCGCATCGTGTATCGTGGCAATGAGATGACCGGACTTGCCGATGTGGTGTCGGCGCCGATGCTGGGCAGCGATGGCCGGAAAATCACAGCGCGTGGATGGTTCGATACCGAGGCAATCGCTCTCGATGGATCTATCGTTTATGTCGCGTTGGAGCGCGTAAATCAGATCCTGCGATTCGACTTTAGCAAAGGCGGCATTCTCGCGCGCGGTCAGGTGGTGCCAGTGCCGCCTGAGATCAGCAAGCTACCTTTTAACAAAGGAGTGGAAGCGCTGGTGTTTGTCCCGAAGGGTCAGCCTCTGGCAGGAACCTTGATTGCGATCTCCGAGCGTGGGCTTGATTCCGACGGCAACATTATGGGGTTCTTGATTGGCGGCCCAGCGCCCGGAACGTTTCGCGTTCGGCGCACGGAGGATTTCGATATCAGCGATGCCGTGCTGTTGCCGACGGGCGATCTGCTGTTGCTGGAAAGAAAGTTCTCACTGTTGCAGGGAGTGGGAATTCGCATCCGCCGCATTCCCGGTGCATCACTCGCGCGCAATGCACTGCTCGATGGTCCGGTGATTTTCGATGTCGATCTCGGTTATGAGATCGACAATATGGAAGGCATCGATTTTCATATCGCTGAAAATGGCGATGCTGTGCTGACGCTGATCTCGGATGATAATTTTTCGATGATCCAGCGCACGTTGCTGTTGCAGTTCACGCTACTGGACGGCGGTCCATAAGAGTAAGCCTTCCGGCGCATCCCTCAAGCTCGTCGGGTGGCTCACGTCAGACGCCAAGCGCAATAGAAAATGGCCGAGCTAAAAGCCCGGCCATTCAAAATTTAAACGAAATGCAGATGGGAAAATCAGCTGGCTGCAGCGAGCTTCTTTTTCTCGATTTCGCGCTTCAGGCCAACCGCCTTTGGCGACAATTCGGCTGCATCCGCCTTGATCAAAAAGGCATCAAGACCGCCGCGATGATCGATGCTCTTGATCGCGTTGGTCGAAATGCGCAGGCGCACCGAGCGGCCAAGCGCATCAGAAATCAGCGTGACGTTGCACAGGTTCGGTAAAAACCGGCGCTTGGTCTTCCGATTTCGAGTGGCTGACCTTGTGCCCAACCTGGGGGCCTTTGGCTGTCAATTCGCAGCGCCGAGACATAGCGAAATCCTTGTGTCTTCCCGGAGCTCACCTTATGGGGCTCACGTGGGGTCTAAACCGGTCCATTTCCAGGAACCGCGGACGTATAAGGGGCCTGTCCCGCAGCGTCAAGGCAAGGAAGGCTGTTTTAGGTCGGATATTGCGGGTTTTTAGATGGGTCCGCATGGGTCCGGACAGGCAATTCCATCTGCTTTTACAGTTATTTCCCAACATATAAACGACGTAATCGCTTTGAGAATCCTGTATCGACAGATTTGCAGTGGAGGCATTGCGAATTCAGGATTCTGACCCGTCTTTGGTGAATTTTCTATCAATAACGGCGGGTCACACAACAGGACCATCGGCCCCGTGGACATACCCCGTACTTCAATGCCCTGCCGGATTTCATTGGCAGTGGCCATCCTGGCTGTTTCGCTGGGCTGGCTGGTTGCCAGTCCGGCTTTCGCGCAAGGAAAATTAGACGCGACCTACGAAGCCACCCTTGCCGGTCTTTCCATCGGGAAGGGGACATGGACCATCGACATCACGGGAGATCAGTTTTCGGCGACTGTAAGCGGCGGCACAACCGGGCTGATGAAGTCAATCGGCGGCGGTCAAGGCACCGGCACATCGCAGGGGAAGATCGTCGCGGGCCAGTTTGCCCCTTTGAGCTATACGTCGACCGTGCTCTACAGCAAAAAAGCCGAGACCATTCACATTGCGCTGTCGAACGGCAATGTTAAGGACTTCTCGATTGAGCCTGAGCCGCCGATTAATCCTGAGCGCATTCCAGTCACCGAGGCGCATCGCCGCAGTGTGCTCGATCCGATGACCGCGTCACTATTGCGCGTGCCAGATACTGTCGATCCGGTCGGTCCGGAGGCGTGCCGCAAGTTGACGTCGATCTTTGATGGCCGCATGCGATATGACCTTCACCTTGAATACAAACGCACGGACATGGTGAAAGCCGCAAAAGGCTATCAAGGTTATCTGGGACCAGCGGTCGTATGCTCGGTCTATTTCACGCCTATCGCGGGCTACATTCCGGATCAATTCGCGATTAAATATCTCGCCACTCAGCGCGATATGGAGGTCTGGTTTGCGCCGATCCTGGGGACGCGCGTGTTGGTGCCATTTCGGATTCTGGTTCCGACACCCCTCGGTTTGGGTATGATCGAGGCAACCGAATTCATCTCGTCGCCAAAGGCGGCGAAAACGAACTAATCCAGTGGCGTGGAATCAATTCCGGGAGACGTTAGTTCCTGGAGATATTTCGTGTCATGGGATGATTGGACCATAACGGTGTTGACTTTCAGAGCGATCTGATTCAACTCCGATTTTAACGATTTGACGTGAATTCGTGCACGCATCGGACTCTTTGAAACTTGATCTTGTATCCCAGACCCAGCTATTTGCCGATATATTGCGGTGAGCGAAGCCAGCAGAGACGAGTCAGCAATTCGGGCCTCTTTCGTTCCGGACTCGTTCTAATGCTTAACCCACAGCATCAAAGGCGTCATGAAAAGCGTCGCATAGTGAAACACTTCGGGGTGAAACACTTCTCGGCCCGGGCGAAGCTAACCCTGCGTCAAGCCACGTCGTATGTTCTCTCGTTGTGTGCTCTGATGGCTCATTGACCATGTCCCTGTCCTCTTCAGCCCCACTGTTTTCCAGCAATCGCGCGCCAGGTGCGGGTGTCACTGCTGTGTTGGGGCCGACCAATACCGGGAAAACGCATCTCGCCATTGAGCGGATGCTGGCGCATTCTTCTGGCATCATCGGTTTGCCGCTGCGTCTTCTGGCACGCGAGGTCTACAACAAGATCGTGGCCCGGGTAGGTGTTGATGCAGTTGCGCTGATCACTGGCGAAGAAAAAATAAAACCATTGAGAGCGCGATTTTGGGTCTCGACCGTCGAGGCGATGCCGCGCGACATCGATGTCTCGTTTCTCGCCGTCGATGAAATTCAGATTGCCGCGGATCTGGAGCGCGGTCATGTTTTCACGGACCGAATTTTGCACCGGCGCGGTCGCGACGAAACGTTGCTGCTGGGGGCGGCCACCATGCGTCCCGTCATCGAGCGGTTATTGCCAGGCATCAATATTCTCACGAGGCCGAGGCTCTCGCAGCTTACTTTTGGAGGTGACCGCAAGATTACGCGGCAGCCGAGGCGGACCGCGATCGTCGCGTTTTCAGCCGATGAGGTTTATGCCATTGCCGAATTGATCCGCCGCCAGCATGGCGGCGCTGCGGTGGTGCTGGGCTCACTCTCGCCACGCACCCGCAATGCCCAGGTCGAGATGTTTCAGTCTGGTGACGTCGACTATCTGGTTGCGACCGACGCGGTTGGGATGGGTCTCAATCTTGATGTCGACCACGTCGCGTTTGCGTCGGATCGTAAATATGACGGCTACCAGTTCCGCCGTCTGAACCCAGCGGAATTTGCCCAGGTCGCTGGTCGAGCAGGGCGCGCGACCCGTGACGGCACATTCGGTACGACAGGGCGATGCGCACCATTCGAACCCGAGCTGGTCAACGCGCTGCAAAATCATGCCTTTGACAGCATCAAGACGTTGCAATGGCGCAACTCGAAACTCGATTTCGCATCATTGGGCACATTGCAGGTGTCATTGGCGCTGACGCCGAACCATGAGGCATTGACCCGTGCGCCGGTTGCCGAGGACATTCGCGTTCTCGATCACGCCTCACGGGATGAGGATATTCGCGATATGGCGAAGGGCGCTGCGGCAGTCGAGCGCTTATGGGATACCTGTCAAATTCCTGATTACCGCAAGGTGGCGCCTGCCGCTCACGCCGAGCTGGTCACCACATTGTTCGGATTTCTCATGAAAAAGGGTAAAGTCCCCGACGACTGGTTTGCCGCTCAAGTGGCACAAACTGACCGCACGGATGGCGATCTCGACACATTGTCGGCCCGAATTGCACAAATCAGGACCTGGACTTTTGCCGCCAATCGCCCCGATTGGCTGTCCGATCCCGAGCATTGGCAGGGGATATCGCGCAGTGTTGAGGATAAATTGTCCGATGCGTTGCATGAACGGCTAACTGAACGTTTCGTTGATCGCCGGACCAGTGTATTGATGCGGCGCTTGCGGGAAAACACAATGTTGAACACTGAAATTGGCAAGACTGGTGAAGTGATCGTAGAGGGCCATGTGATTGGCCGTCTCGATGGGTTTATGTTCGCGCCCGATGCCGCCGAGGCTGGCTCCGAAGCCAAAGCCTTGCAGGCAGCTGCGCTCAAAGCATTGGCCGGAGAAATCGATGCGCGCGCCGAGAAGCTTGCAAACGCGGCCGACGATCAGTTTGTGCTGGCCTCCGATGGCACATTGCGCTGGACCGGAGATGCGGTCGCCAAGCTGGTGGCTGCCGCAGAGGATGTACTGCATCCGCGTGTTCGTATTATTGCTGATGACCGATTGAGCGGCGCGCCCCGCGATGCCGTGCAAGCGCGGCTTGACCTCTGGCTGAAGACGCATATCGAAAAGATTTTGGGGCCGCTGTTCGAGTTGGCGAAGGCCCAGGATATTTCGGGCATTGCGCGCGGCATCGCATTTCAGCTCATCGAGGCGCTCGGCGTGCTGGAGCGCACAAAGATCGCTACGGAGATGAAGGACCTGGATCAGCCTTCGCGGGCCAGTCTTCGTAAATACGGCGTACGCTTCGGCGCGTATCATATCTACATGCCAGGGTTGCTGAAGCCTGCCGCGCGCGGCCTTGCGACTTTGTTGTGGGCGCTCCGGCATGACGATATCGACATGTCGGCACTAACAGGCGCTCAGCATCTGGCGGCCAGTGGACGCACATCGTTTCCTGCTGACAAGACGCTTAATCAGGAAGCCTATCGGACTCTGGGCTATCGGCTTGGGGGTGAGCGTGCTGTGCGCGTCGATATTCTTGAACGTCTCGCCGATCTGATCCGTCCGGCATTGGCGTGGCGCGAAGGCATATCCGGCGAAAAACCTCCAGGGGCGTTTGATGGCCGTTCCTTCATTGTAACGCAGGCGATGACGTCTTTGACCGGTTCCGCGGGTGAAGACTTCGCGTCGATCCTGCGGGCGTTGGGCTACCGAATGGATCGCCGTGCTCCGCTGCCGATAGTTGCTGCACCGCCGGTTGACGCGCCCATTGAGGCATCTGCGGATGCGACGAGCGTGGTGGAATTTGAAGTTGCTACGAGTGAAGTCTCGCCTGTCGCAGAAGTTGTGAGCGACGAACCGTCAGCTGCCGATGCGATTCCAACAGTTGAGATAGCTGAGACTGCCGCGTCTGAGACGCCGTCTACATCTGATCCAGTAGTGATTTAAACTGCGAGCGCAGACGCTGTATCCAGTTCCATCGCTCCCGAGGCTGCTGCCTCACCTGAACTCATTGAAGTCTGGCGTCCTGGCGGGCGCACTGATGAGCGTCGTCCGCGGCATGAGCGTCATCATCGCGGTGGCAAATCGCCGGCGCTTACGGTTGAAGGCGAGGCCGCCGGTGCGGACAAACAGGAACGCCGTGGTGGGCGGCGTACCCGCCGTGGCGATGCTTCCGCCCAAGTCGTTGCCGGCCAAGTCGTTGCCGGTGAAGGTACGCCGGGACATGCTCCGCGTGAGGATAAAGGCGGACGGCCACCGCGCGAACGCTTCAGAGGCCAAGACAGGAATCAAGACAGGAACAAAGGTAAATTCGACAAGGGCGGGCGAGACGGGCGTAAAGATGATCGCAGTTCGCACCGCACCGTTGCCACAAGCGCCCCGCGTGAGCGCGAGCGATCCGCCGATCCCAATTCGCCGTTTGCGAAACTTGCTGCGTTGAAAGAGCAGCTCGCTGCCAATCGCAAGGATTAAGGATTAAAGACAGGCTTGAATTGTCAGCGCGTCGATAAATGGCTGTGGCACGCGCGCGTCGTGAGAACCAGGACCGATGCCGCCACTCTGGTCGCGAAGGGACATGTACGTGTCAACGGTCTGCGCAAGATGGCGCCCGGATACGCAGTGAAGGTAGGCGATGTTTTAACCATCGCTCTCGACAATCGCATATGCGTTCTCAAAATCGCCGAATTGACTGAGCGCCGGGGTGGAGCAGCCTCCGCACGAAGCCTTTATGAGGAATTGCAACGGCCGCTGAAATGACTATCTCCTTATTCCTTCCCTTGCGGCAGCCCGGTTCCTGGGCTACGCAACTGTCAAAATAAAGCCGTTCGGAGCCTTGTATAACCGGAGCCTTGGATGACCTACGTCGTCACTGAAAACTGCATCAAGTGCAAGTACATGGACTGTGTGGAAGTCTGTCCGGTGGATTGTTTCTACGAAGGCGAGAACATGCTGGTCATCCATCCGGATGAATGCATCGACTGCGGCGTTTGCGAGCCGGAATGCCCAGCTGACGCGATCAAGCCGGATACCGAACCAAATCTGGAAAAGTGGCTTGAGGTGAACAGCGAATACGCCAAAACGTGGCCCAACATTACTCAGAAAAAAGCCGCTCCGGATGACGCCAAGGAATTCGATGGGGCTGACGGCAAGTTTGAAAAATACTTTTCTGCGAATCCCGGGACTGGTGACTGATTTCCCTAAGTTTCGTTTGCTGGCTTACGCATGGCCGTTGCTTACGCGGCGACGCGGCCACGCGATAATGGCTTAACCCTAATCAGCAATTAGTGGTTTCAGTACTGCTGCGGCTTGGCCGGGGCGGTATAAATCGTTGATTTTTGGGAAGAATGTGATATTATTGACACATTCTGGAGGTGGATCCTCTTTTGCCCTGTATTTGGGCCAGACAGGTCCCCGAGAAACCATTAACAGGGGGCGTGGCGTTCCACGCATAGGCGCCGTGTCAGACAAATCGCGTCATAAAAAGACCTCCAAAGCAAAAGACAAAGCTTCCAAGAAAGCATCTGCGGCCAGCCGTAGTGCACCCAAGAAGGATGCTCGTGCATCCGCAAAGTCCTCAAAAAACAAAAGCACAATGGCCAGCAAAAAAACCGCAAAAACTTCTCCCAAAACTGTATCGAAGAAACCCGTTGCAAAGGCCCCAGCGAAGACCGTGGCTTCGACGAAGTCTGCTCCCAAGAGTACTTCAAAGGCCTCAGCTCCAAAGGCTGCTGTTCCCAAGGCTGCTGTTCCCAAGGCTCCTGTTACCAAGGCTGCGGCAAAGCCCATTAAGGCAGCAGTGAAACCCGGTGTTGCCAAGCCTGCAGTTGCAGTGCGCGTCGAGGAACCGAAAAAGCCTCTGACCCAGCGTCAGGGCTTCAAGACCAACGAGTTCGTTGTCTATCCAGCGCATGGCGTCGGCCAGATTCTTCAATCGAGGAGCAGGAGATCGCAGGTGCGAAGCTTGAGCTCTTTGTCATCACCTTCGTCAAGGACAAGATGACATTGCGGGTGCCGACGGCGAAGGTCATCAATGTTGGCATGCGTAAATTGTCCGACCCTGCTCTGGTCAAGCGCGCCCTTGAAACGCTGAAGGGCCGTGCGCGCATCAAGCGCACCATGTGGTCGCGCCGGGCGCAGGAATATGAGGCGAAAATCAATTCCGGTGACATCGTGGCGATCGCCGAGGTCGTGCGCGATCTCTATCGCTCGGAGTCGCAGCCTGAGCAGTCCTACAGTGAACGTCAGCTTTATGAAGCGGCGCTTGATCGTCTGTCGCGTGAAATTGCCGTTGTGCAGCATGTGACGGAAACCGAAGCAGTGAAGGAAATCGAATCTGATCTCGCCAGGAGTCCGCGTCGCGGTGCAAAGGTTGATGTTGCAGCTGCAGCAAATGATGCGGTCGGCGATGACAGTGATGGCGATGACGGGGATGATCCGATTGCTGCCGAGGATGAAGCCGCCTGATCGGTTTCTTGTTGTCTCAAATAATAAAGCCCGGTCCTTGTGGCCGGGCTTTTACTTTGGAGGGCTTTTATTGTGACGGGCTTATTTTGAGAACTTGTCAGTATTTCTCATCTGTCACAATCTTAATCCGATCACGAGGTTTGAGCGTTGCCCGTGCATCGAGTCCATTCAGGGTTCGGAAGCGCTCAAGCGGGCGATCAACTCCCTGCATGCGATGAGACAGCGATTCAACCGTGTCGCCAGGCTGTACGGTTATGATCCTCAGACGTAACGGTCGTGCGGCCTGAGTTTCGGCTCGCGTCAAGCGGCGGAACGTACTGACGGTTTCGCGGAAGCTACGGTCGGATTCGGGTGATCTATTTTTCGTTGCAAAAATGAAACGATAAACGTCGTTGCCAAAGCGCAGCGCATACACCCGGAACTGCCATTGCTCGCCGTTGGCAAAGGCTGTCGCGACAGGAAATCCGTTGATGGTCAGTTCTTCCGTCGAGGATTTTTCGACGCCTTCCATCCAGCCAGAGTTCAGATAGTCGCCGAGTGTTTGCTCTGCCGGCACGCTAACAACATCGAACCGCATGGCCTGTGTCCCGCCTTCGCGTACGCCGACAACGGCTTGAGCGGTGTTATCGAGCGTAAAGCCATCTGGCACCTGGAAAGCAAAGCCGAGCTTCGGATGCAGGAAACGGCGGCCACGCACAAACCCTTCGCTCGGATCCTCTCCATAGATCAGATTGTCGATGGCTGACAGATAGGTGTCGTATTCGCGCTCGCCGGTGTCAGGCGATGTATAATGCCGCGCATTGGTCTGAGCGTTCTGTACGCGTTCGGGGGTGGCTGGATGCGACGACAGGAAATCCAGTGAGCGTGGGTCGGCCGGCATGCGTGGCGTCTTCAGCGCGGCATTGCGTTCCATCGCAGTCAAGAAGCGCACGGCACCGTAAGGGTCGAATTTGGCGCGTGCGGAAATGCCAACGCCGATGGTATCGGCCTCTAATTCTTGGGCTCGCGAAAAGCTGGCCATTGTGAGTTTGGATTTAGCAAGTGCCAATGCTGTCAGGTCGGGGTCGTTGCTCATATCTGCGACCACACGGGTGACGATAGTGGCTTGCTTGGCACGATCCTCGCGGATGGAGGCGTGCTTCGCCAGGACATGGGCCATTTCGTGCGACAGAACGGAGGACAATTCCGACGTATCGCTGGCGAGTGCGATGAGGCCACGCGTCACATAAAGCTGGCCTGTCGGCAGCGCGAAGGCATTGATTGCACCTGAATTCAGGATGGTGACTTTGTAGGCAAAATCCGGGCGATCCGATGCTGCGACAAGGCGTTCGACAGTTTTATTGATCAGGGCAGCAAGCTTCGGATCGTCATATGCGCCACCATAGGAGGATAAAATGCGCTCATGCTCGCGTTCGGTTGCCGGAGTTGGTGCAGCAGGTTTGTTCGATTTGAGTGGGGCCGACGCCGTTGATGTTTGCAGGCGGCTTAAGTCAGCGCATGCTCCAAGGCACGCTCCAAGTGACACGCACAGCGCAATTGCCGCCAGAAAACGACCGTACCCCCAGTTGGTTTGCTGATCTGCGAGCCTTGTCACGTAGCCTGTTTCTCTCCAACCCAAATTCTTACCGGACGTTCTGCAAATCTTTATCTGGCTGTCGGAGAGCCGCTTCGTTATTCCCCATGAGTTCGATCTGGTAGGCGTAAGATGCTTCAATCCTTGGCCCGCCGTGTCGCTCGACCCAGCCGCAAATCCGGACCCATTTGTTTTCCAATGATGTGAGATGAACCCCCGCAGCCTCGAAAGAAGGCATCATGCGTTTTGAAACAGTTACGGCAAAGTCCCGTGTCCATCGGTGGCCAAAATTTATATAGAATGTTGCGCCTGCCTGGCGGGCTGACACAACCTTCCCCTCGATGACGGTAAATTGCCCGATCTTGGTCAAAATATCGCCGGTACTTTCCGCTTTTTTTATGGCGACGGGATTTCCCCAAAGGCCGCGTCTGGCAAGGCGCGCCTCGGCTTCGGCTTGCAATAGATCGCTCATGCAATCTTTGTCCGCGATAGGCGCCGATATGAATGCCGCACCTTGAGCCAAAAGCATTTTCTGAATTGAAATTTGACTGTTGGCGATAAAGGTAAAGGCGGGCAGGCGGCCATAACGATCAGGTATGTCGTTTGAACCGTGCAAAGTCACCTCACGACCATCGATGAGCGTTGCCAGAATGGACGCGGTTGTCTCTGCGGTCGGCTCGATGCCTGCAAGGCGAACCTCCTGTCCGTCATCAAGACGAAATGTTCTTGCATCGATAATGGCAGCGACGCGGCCTTCTCCCTGTTGTTCGAGGTGACATGATGCATGAGCAGGTTCGTTGCCAAAAACCGTAGCTGTCAGCAGCATTGCGCTGCCCATAAAAAATCTCATGAGATGGACGCGGCGTTGCATCACGCTCCTGCGTATCGGCGCTTCATATCTTTGCATATCTTTGCCAAGTGTGTGCGCATAGCGGTTTCATCCATGCAATTCATGACTTGCCGATGCCAGTTAAGCTGCGCAACTGGCTTGTGGCAAGGCATGCGTTGCGGCATGATTGAAGCAACAATTGCTGGTGTCTCAAAACGCCGCGTCAACATTGGGAGGGTACGTTGAGAAGTTCATTGCGAGGCATTCTTGCTGGCTTGCTGGCATCCGCTACCATTATAAACGTCAGTGCAACCTCAGCTCAGACCAGCCCACCGCTGAAACTTGGCGCCATTCTCGATATGTCTGGACTGTATGCGGACATCACTGGCGTTGGCAGTGAAACGGCTGCGAAAATGGCCATCTTGCGACCATACCAGGCGAGCAGGCATTTCAATCGCTCGATTCATCGCGCTGTCCACTGATCAAGAAGTGAAGGCCAGCAGCAAGCTAAAGCAAGCAGCCGTTTTGCGAATTATCGTCCTTTGAAATTCGCAGTGCGGCGTTCTTCGGTAGCCTTGATACCTTCCTTGAAGTCCTCGGTTCTGCGCAGCCAGGTTTGCTCAGTGAGTTCATGATCGGTTTGCGCCTTGACACGATCGGCCAGGCCCGCACGGATTGTCGCGCGGGTCGAGATCAGCGCAAGTGGCGCGCATTCAGCAATTTCTTGGGCGAGTTTGAAGGCTTCTGTGCGCACCTGGTCTTGCGGCACCAGCATGTTGACAAGTCCCATCTTGAGGGCATCCTCGCCTGTGACGCGGCGGCTGGTATAGAACATCAATGCTGCATTGTTTTTCCCGATCAGCTCCGGCAGCGTCACGGTCAAGCCGAAACCTGGATGAAATCCAAGCTTGGTAAAATTTGCAGCGAACCGCGCCTCAGGACAGGCGACACGAAAATCCGCCGACACGGCAAGGCCCAGTCCGCCTCCGATGGCGGCACCCTGTACGGCGGCGATAATTGGCTTCTTGTTGTGGAAGATGCGTACAGCCTCAGTATAGAGATCGCCGGTGGTTCCTGTTCCTGAGGCCGCGTCGCCGCCTGGCTGTACCGTGCGATTGAAATTGGCGCCTGCGCAAAAGGCCTTGCCTTGCGAAGCCAGCACCACCGCGCGACAATCGACGTCCCTATCGATCTCTTCGAGAGCGTCCGCGATTTGCCTGATCAGATCGAGGTCAAAAAAATTCAACGGCGGTCGGCGGATTTCGATCAGCGTGACGTGGCCCTGTTTGTCGATGCCGATGTCGGTGAAGCCGCTCATGTCATATCCTCTTGGTCAGGTGTTTTGATCCATATTTCAGCGCAGGCCGAGCCCACGGGCGATAATTCCGCGCAGCACTTCGGTGGTGCCGCCCTGAATTGTGAGCTTGGGCGCGATCTTAATCGCGAAAGCCAGCTGATCTTCCAGTGTTGTGTGGTTGCAGGTGTCGGTATCGATAAAAGCGGCAAGGTCGCGCACCCGGTGGGGCAATTGTTGTTCCCAGATTGTGCCGATGTCCTTGACGATGGAGGCTTCCACGACGGGCTCCTGACCGGCCTGCAACATGCCTGCAACAGAGACCGACATCCGCCGCATGGTGTGGAGTTGTGCCACCAAGCGGCCAATGCCCTCAGCGCCGCGCGTGTCGGGTTCTTTTCCCAAAGCGCGAACGAGTTCGGTCAATACATAATAGGTTTCGAGAAAACGCTCCGGCCCGCTGCGCTCATAGGCGAGCTCGCTGGTTGCCTGTTTCCAGGCACCATCGATCTCACCAAGGACATGATCGTCGGGCATGAAGGCGTCCTCGAACACCACTTCATTGAATTCGTTCAATCCACTGATCTGGGTGATCGGGTTGACGGTAATGCCTGGCGTCTTCATGTCGACAAGGAACTGGGTCAAGCCATGACGACGGTTTTCCTTGGTCGGCGGTGAGGTGCGAAAAAGTCCAATCATGTAATCGGCGATATGCGCCGAGGTGGTCCAGATTTTGCTGCCATTGATGAGCCATCCGCCGCTCGTTTTGGTCGCTTTGGTTTGAGCTGCAAACAAATCGGAACCTGAATTGGGTTCACTCATGCCAATGGCAAAGCAAATCTCTCCGCGGCAGATACGCGGGATAATATCCATTTTGATGTGTTCGCTGGCGTAACGCAAAACCAGCGGGCCGCTTTGACGGTCGGCGACAAAGAAGCGCCGCGTCGGTGCGTTGGCAACGCGCATTTCTTCGGTCACGACATAGCGTTCCAGAAAGCTGCGTTCGTGGCCGCCGTATTTTTTGGGCCAGGTCATACCAATCCAGCCACGCTCGCCGACCCGGCGGCTAAATTCAGGAATGTCGCTGTCTTCCCGTTGCGGCTCGTGCGGATTGAAGGTGCCGGCGGCGATTTCCTCAGCGAGAAATTCGCGAACCTCGCGCCGCAGGACATCGCATTCCACCGGCAGGCGGATCGGATCGAAACGAAGGGCTGCGGTCATCTCATAATCCTTGACACTCAGCGCGAAGCGACCAGTGGCCACAGCTCATCTGCACCGCGGGCGGCGACGAATTTGCCGAGCTCCAATGCCCAATAGCTTTCATTGCCGAAGTCGTCACGCCAGGCGAGGGCGCGTAACGTATATCGATGCAGAATATGTTCCTTGGAAAAGCCGATCGCGCCATGCACCTGATGCGCGATTGCAGCGCTTTTCTCGGCGGCTTCCGCGCAGCAAATCTTGGCTGATGTCGCTTCCAGAAACACTGCATCGTCGAAAGTTTCCGCGTTGGCAATTGTATCTGCCGCAGAGCTTGCCGCAGTAACAGCTGCCGCCACTTCACCCGCCAGCTTTGCAAGATTGTGCTGGACCGCCTGAAACTTCCCGATCTTTTTTTCGAAGGCGACGCGCTCGTTGGCATAGCGCACTGTCATGTCGAGCATGCTCTCAAGCGCGCCGGCAATCTGCAGGCTGCGCACAACGCATCCCATGAGCAACAACGAGGTTGGTGTGAAGCCTTGCGGTGCGGGCTTTATCGCCAGCGGCTTCACGTCATTGAATGTTACGATGTCAGAGGCATCGTTGCCGAGATTCAAGCCCCCGGTGATGTGACATGCCGAGGCTTCAACGAGAGCAATCGCGTAACCATCTGCGCTGGTTGCGATCACGGCAAGATGTTGCGCGGACCCCGCGAAGGGTACGCCACGACCGCGCCCGGTGAGAGTACCTGATGCATGAAGCGTAATGAGGTCTCTCGGATTTGCAGGCGCCACCGTCATAATGCCGGAGGGTGATTCGATGCCCGCTTGTGCGAGGAGCCAACCTGCCAGCATCGTTTCCGCTAGCGGCACGGCCACCGCGAACCGCCCGGCAGATGTCGCGAGACTAAAGCCGTCAGCAAGGCTGCCGCCAGAGCCACCGCAATTCTCCGGCACCCATGATAGCGGTAGACCGGCTTCGCTCAAGGTGCGCCAGAGCGGGGTTTTCCAGCTATCATCCATTTGGCTGTTGATTGCCTGCAAACCAGTAAGTTTTGCAAATATCTTCTCCGCCACCTCCGATGCGATATTCCCCCTCACGCCAACACGCTCCCCATCGATGATGCGCGCGTTCAGCAAGGTGATGCAAACGCGGGCCGTCATTGTTGTTGGGGATGATGATGCTGAAAATCAGCATCTGTGACAAGCATGGAAGTTATTGCAGTCACGGCTGTTCTGTTTCAAATAGACATCTAGCTTGTGCCCAAGCGGCTTAATACCGATGGCAAAGAAGAATGAGGGATCAAATGTCCAAAGACGGGTTGGCGGTTATTGTTACAGGGTCGGCGTCAGGTCTCGGTGCAGCATCGGCCATGATCTTGGCGAAGCAGGGCGCGCGACTTGTCATCAATTATTCCTCCAGCAAAAAGGAAGCTGAACAAATGGCCGATCTGTGTCGCAGCAACGGTGCGGACGTGGTGGTCGTACAGGGTGATGTCTCGCGCGATGACGATTGCAAACGGATTGTCGCGGCTGCCGCTCCATGGGGACGCTTGGATGCACTGATCAACAATGCCGGAACCACCAAGCACATGGAGCACAGCAATCTCGATGGTTTGTCGGCAGAGGACTTTCAGCGCGTCTACGCAGTTAACACCATCGGGCCGTATCAGATGGTACGCGCAGCGCGCTCATTGCTTGAGGCGGGTGCAAAAGCATCGGGACGTGCGTCCTCAGTCGTGAACATATCGTCGATCGCTGGTATTGCTGGCATCGGCTCTTCGGTTGCGTATGTTGCGAGCAAGGGCGCCTTGAACAGTATCACGTTGTCGTTGGCGCGGGCGCTGGCACCGCTTATTCGCGTCAATGCCGTCTGTCCGGGTTACATCGATACGCCGTGGTTCACGAAGGGCCGTGGGGCCGAGCAGGCAGCCAAGATCCGCGCCATGGTGGCGGACAGGTCGCCGCTTAAGGTGGCGTCAACAGCGGAAGATGTCGCCGAAGCCGTATGCTTTTTGGCCGGACCGCAATCGCGCAACATGACCGGTGAACTTCTTCGGATCGATGCTGGTGCCCACCTGATATCGTAAAGTCCGCTCATTGTGAGAGACTGATGATTTTATCGCGCAAATCAAAGCGCGTTTTCAGTTTTCTGAGGCGGACTGCACAGCTACCTCAGAATGACCCTATTTAATGGTCTACATTCGCGTGCCGGGATCGGAAATAATCCGACGCGCCACCAGCCGGTTCCAGATGAACAGCACAATCAACGCGCCAATGGTGGCGCCGATGAAGCGCGCGCCCTGATTGGGACCATACCAGCCGACCAGTTGACCGAGGAATGTTGCAACAAACGCGCCTGCGATTCCAAGCGCGGTCGTCAGTATGAAGCCCGCCGGATTGTTTGGTCCCGGAGACAACAGTCGCGCGATAATGCCCGCGACGAAACCCACCACTATGATATAGAGAATTGTACCCATCATCGACATTCCTTGTGTTCATACAGTGTGTGTGATGATCAAGAACGACGTCATGACGCTCATGACGTCCAAACAATGTCAAAGCCAGCGTGAGGCCTCTTGCTCGCTAGGCACGCGCCCATCCGGTGTGAGTTCATTGATGACATCCGGCAATTGCCGGGAGAGACCAGTCAGCAGCTCATCTCGCGACATGCCGGTTTGTGCGGTCAAGGTATCGATCTGATCGGCCCCAAGAGCCGAGGCGAGATCATTTGGCGAAATCTCCTTGTTAGGCCCGGTGCCAACCCATGAATTCATTGTTTCGGTTTGTCCACTTTGTTGGAACTGCCTGAGCAGATCGTTGAGACCGCCGCTCAGTACGCTGCCAGCCGCACCGCCAGCGAGAAGACCACCGAGTGCGCTGCCAAGTGGACTTTTCATGAGGTCGCCAAGCAACCCGCCGCCTTCGGTATTTGCCGTCGTTGGATTTGGTGGTGGGGTGGCCGGATTCGCAGGAACGCTTGCCGGATTGGCACCTGGCTGACTACCGCCGATGTGTTTCACAGTCTTGTAGGCAAGAAGGGCAAGGATCGCCATGGTAAGGGGCGACATACCGCCGCTGCCATCCTGGCCCGGATCAGGCTGACCGTGCGGTCCGTTTTTCATGCCGTTGAGAACATCGAGCAAACCCATGATTGCCTCCTGTCATCGGCCCGCCCGCATAAAGATTAGTGCTGGGGCATTGCGGTGACAAGGCAATTGATATTCTGCATTCGGCTTATGCGTTAAAGTGATGCACTGAGATTTGAATGTGATGACTCCTTTAAAATAGAAGCTCCGCAACAGACAACCCCGGCGCAGGGCCGGGGTTTTACTTACGGGCGTCAATCAGGAGATGATCGAGATGGGTCGCATCTACGGCATGAGCAATGGCGAGCTATTCCCGAGCTATTACGGCGTGTGATTTTCCCAAGGGCGATGAGCCCACCTTCGTGCAGGAGGTACATTCTGACTGCTGCTGCCACCGCTGGGCATGCCAGAGTTTTTATCTGCACCGGTACCATTGCCATTGCCATTGCCATTGATACCAAAAGGACTTTGTGCCCCGCTGCTCGTCACGCGCGGGCCGGTGCTGCTCGCAGCGAATGCACCCTCGGTCGCTGCAAAGAGAATAAAGCCTGCAGCAAATGTCATGGCAGTCATTGTGAGGAATTGATTTAAGTTACGCATCAAGATCTCCTTGGTATATGGAAGGCTCGGCGGCGCCGATGATCGTGATCACGTTAAGTGAGGCAGGCTGAACACCGTCTGAAGCGTTTGTTGGCTGATGTTCAGATTGATGAATGTGCTGGACGCACTTTTGATGAAAGCGGTGCAGTTCCAACCAGCGTGTTTTGTGAAATGCAATAAAAGGCCCCGGAATTTCGGGGCCTTTTATTTAAGGGCTAAACTACCCTTTATCGTTATTCCGGAAGTGTCTCGCCGGAGCCACCCAAATCAGCAGGAAAATCCTTCATCTTGGGAAGGCCGTCCTTCATGCGCAGCACGGTCTCGGCGTAATTGACATGAACGGCAGGCGTGAATTTCAGAGTTGGGATCGTTGCCGCGTACACATCGACCAATCCCACAGGCGCATGACCGGTCATCAGGTGGCCGCCGCATTTTTTGCAGAACTGGCGCTGGCTGAAATCGGTCTTTGAGTACGTACCGATATTTTCTGTACCGGATGTGACCTTGACCTTATCTTGTGGCCAGAGGCTGAAGGCATTCACCGGCCCGGCGCTCCATGAACGGCATGAACTGCAATGGCAGTAGCCCATAGCTACCGGATCGCCGGTGACTTCAACCTTTACTGCGCCGCAAAAGCAGCCTCCAACATGACTCATAAGTTAGCCCTTTCATAGGTGGTTCAAAACGCTTCACCGCTCATGAACTATACTTTGCCGCCTTTAACAAGGATCGATTTAGAAACTGTATCACTACTGTAATCACTTGTTGATGTGCGAGATTCGCCGATGAATAGGATTACGCATAGCTATGTGGGGTGTTGTTTTCCTGGATTAAATAAACGCCGGCTGAGATGCCGGAGTTTTTATTTTTGAACGGTTGGAATCAATACTTATGAGACCTAAGTTTTGGGACCTAGGTTTTGCCAAATGCGATCCTTGCCTCGCCGGTGCCAGCAGAGACATTGCAGGATCAAAATAGTTGGCACGGAGATGGAAACATGGCCGTTACCAATGAGACGAAGCAAAGTCAGGTTGACCTGACAACGATTAAAGCCCGCCAGCAAGGAGCTTGGTCGTCCGGTGACTATGCCATTGTAGGCACAACCCTCCAGATTGTTGGCGAGGATTTGTGCGAAGCCCTGGATATTCGCGCGGGACAGCAAGTACTCGATGTTGCCGCAGGCAATGGCAATGCCTCGTTGGCCGCTGCCCGCCGCTGGTGTGATGTCGTCGCCACCGATTACGTGCCAGCACTACTTGAACGCGCCCGTGAACGTGCTGCTGCTGAACGGCTCAACATCACGATCCGTGAAGCTGATGCAGAAGCATTGCCTTTTTCGGATGCCAGTTTCGATGTGATCCTCTGACCTTCGGAGTGATGTTCACTCCCGACCAGAACCGTGCGGCAGATGAGATGGTTCGTGTTTGCAAACGCGGTGGCAAGATCGGCCTGGCCAACTGGACGCCAAACGGTTTCATCGGCCAGCTCTTCAAGACCATCGGAAAGCACCTGCCGCCGCCTGCAGGTACGAAGTCTCCAGCATTGTGGGGAACGCGGGAACGCATTGGCGAACTATTCGAAGCGCATGCCTCTTCCATCGAGGCCGTGCCACGGAACTTCGTATTTCGATATCGATCGCCGGATCATTGGCTCGAGATTTTTAAGACATACTATGGACCGGTGCTCAAAGCGTTTGCCACTCTCGAACCGGCAGCCCAGGCCGCTCTTGAGAGCGATCTCAGAGCACTCATCAATCAATTTAACCGTTCAGGGGATAGCTCGATGGTGGTGCCCAGCGAGTACCTTGAGGTCGTTATTACCCGTCACTGATGCTAACTCAGAAAGTTATGCTGCATGACGCGGGCTCTCGATTGGTGGTGTTCCGTCTCTCATCGCTAGTTTGAGTTGATCACGCAGTTCGGGCGTGTCCGGATGGTTGTGAGCGGTGGCGGCATGCTGAACCGCAGCTTCCAGCAGTTCATTCTCGGTGTCAGCACTGATCGCGAGCGTGCATCCACCAGGCATTTCACGGCAATCGACGAATTTGCGTCCCATGGTTTCCTCCCGGTCTGAAGTAGACACCACGCCCCGGCGAAACAGAGCGGCAAGCCAAAACAGTGGTGCTACCGCAAAGATGCCAAGTCAAAGATGTCAAGTCATGGTGTCTCAAGAGTTGGATGGTATTCCTCAGGAGGGAAGCTGAAAAGAAAACTGTCGGTGAACGGAGAGAGCAGCGGCGTCATTTGCGATCCAGACCGGGTAGAAAGATATCTGTCTCCCCCTGCTAAGAAACGGCGTCTGTAACGTCATGTGTTTGTGTCCTGGCATTTGTGTGCTCGGTTCCGCTGTTCTGAGCTGAGTATTGTCGAGAGCCCCCCTTTTTTTGTCGGCTGCTCTTTATTAACATATTGAAATATATATCATTTTTAAAATATTCTGGTTTTTATCTTCTGTTAAATGAGACTATGACAACCTTCTGATTTGCTCACTTTATAAGTATCGACGGTGAGGCTGACATGGTGTCTGTTACATCATATTTCGGCAAACAAGCCACCAGCAATCAAGCCAATGCGCTTTTGTTGAAGACGAAATCCGTTTTGGATTTGAACTCCGGCCGCGGAGTTCTGTCGGCGAATTCCGCTGCGTCATCGAACAATCCTCTCGCCAAACCACTCTCCGATGAACAGCGGAAGACGAGCGATGCGGTCCGCACGCTCGATCAGGCGAAGGTGCAATCCGATGAACAGCAGAAGGCGAACGACTCGATCAGAACGCTCAGTCAGGCGAAGAAGCAATTTGTGGCCGACCGCAAAGCAGCCGCTCTACAAAAGCTTGAACAAGCCCGCACAAAACTCCGATTATTGCGCTCGTTAGGATTGACAGGCGATCCAAAAACGATCGCTCGCGAGGCAAAGCGGATTGCACAGGAAATCAGCGCTGCCGCCGGGAATATGGCGCTGCAGTCGCGAGCGAAGGGGGTGGCGGTGCATCTGCTCTTGCCGGTCAATCGGTGGCGGCGCCGGCGGCACCAGCAGCAAACGAATCCGGCTCGTCGGCATCAGGCGCCCAGCCATCGGCAGTTTCAACCCCCGAAGCGGCAGCCGGTCAAAGCGCGCAAACTGCAACGGGTGCCGCCGAAGCAACATCCACGAATGAAAAATCCCCTGTTTCCACTTCGGAAAGTAAAGACAGCAAAGCGGATTCCGACGCAAACCCAATCGCTCGCGCAACGACCGAGTCCGATACTGACGCTGCGCGACAAAAGACCGCGCAAGCCTATCAGGATGCTGCAGCGAAGACGGCAACCAAGTTCGCGCAGGCACGGGGCGAGCGGGAGGTGCTGGAAAAGTTCAAAGAGGCTGCGCGTGAGGTCAAGAGTCTGATCGAGGAAGCGGTACGCAAGCTCAAGGCCAAGCATGCTGGCGATAAGGATGCCACCGAAGCTGAACGTGCTGCATCTGACACGGATCAGGCCGTTCAGGATCTGGGCGACGCAATCCATGCTCAGCAGATCGACACGGGCAGTGTGGACAGTGTTGCCATTGGCGACGTTGCTATTGGCTTAGCCACAGTTGACGCGGGCGCGTCTGTCGCGATCAACATTCTTTCATAAATCGGGTTACTTTGGCCCTGCCTCCTTGTCCTCTGTCCTTAGAGGGACCTGTGATCATTTCCAATTCATTCTGTGCAGCGTGATGCGCAGAGAGTGGTTGACTGATTCAGATCTGCCGCCAGGGTAGCGAGCTGCAAATCATCCTGCTATGAAGCGGCATCCGGCGGCGCTTAGCCGGAATATGCTCCGGTCCCGTAGCTCAGCCGGATAGAGCGGCGGTTTCCTAAATTTTGACTCGCCCAAGAGCCATTGACCAGATTCAGCAACTCGGGACCACGATCCCGAGTAAACCTGAAGTAAAAAGTCAGCTATTCCATTCTGTTACCTGGTCCTCCACTCAGCCGATTTTCCGAGGCAGCCGACCAACAGAAAAACCCATTGCCCAAAAAAATAAAGCTGCTGAGTAAAAATCGGAAACAGGTTACCGAGCGTCCCATCTGACATTAAGGTTGAACCCCTGCGGTATTGATCAAAGTAATCTAGGCCTTTCCAGTGCATCAGAAATATTCAGTGTTAGAAAAATGTTGAGCAGAGCGTTCACATCTCAAACTCGGCTGATCACCCATTATAATGATAATGATCACTGCGGCTTTCAGCCAATATCTTATCGTATCATCGCTTATCGAAATATTGAACTTCTGGAGATCGTTGAGAATATCCTTAGTTGCGTTCTATCTTTTCTTCTGGATGTTCTAGGCGACCGATATGCCGTCAATTTTTTGAAACTTAGGAAAATTCTCAGCAAGCATTCTTTTCCTGATGTGCCCTCCGATCGAGGCAGGCGCCACTCATTTTTGCAAGCTGCACAAATTTGGAGCAGCGCTTACATCGAGTCATTCACCGATAGTTAGACACTTCCTTAACAATAGAACTCATCAACACAGAAACAAACGCTTCGGTGTTCGGGGGGCTCATTTTGCTCAACTTGCATTTGGTAACCGCCGGATAATTTGTCCGGAGGGTAGGGAGCATTCATGTTCTACAAAATTTCCATCCGCATAAAGATGATCTTTGTCATGGCGTTTATGCTGGTCATCCTGGCAGGCATAGGCCTATTGGCCATTGGCAAGATGCGGACAATTAATTCCTATACGGTGGATATCGCCACCAATTGGCTACCAAGCATAAGTGCCCTTGGAGACTTGCGGACCAACACCCAGAAATACAGGGCTGTCTTAAGGCAGTTCGTGCTGGAAGCCGACCCGGCTCGAAAGACGGCGGCAGCAAAGGCTATCGACGGTGTCACTGAAGATCAGGCGCGTTTTCTCAAGAATTACGAATCGTTCGTAAACTCACCGGAAGAGCGGGAAACGTATGAGACGCTTACGCGGGAATGGAGCAGATATTTGAGCGCGGCCCGCGAGGTTATGGATGCTGCAGGTAAGGAAAACGACGTTACAAAGGCCAGTAACCTGCTCGTCAACAAGACGTCTCCAATTGCGCAAATTATAGATGAGGTCTTGAAAAAAGATGTCGCTTCTAATCAAACAGGCGCCAATGTGGCTACGCAGGATGCAGAAGAGGCTTATGCTCTGGCATTCAAGCTGATTGTCAGCATTTTTGCACTGAGCATTTTGCTGGCCGCGGTCGCCGGCTTCTATCTCGTGCGCGATATTATGCAGGGCATCACGTCCATTATAACGCCAATGCGAGCGTTGGCGAATGGCGATTTGACCGCTGTCATACCACATCAGGGAAACAAGACCGAGATTGGTGCTATCGCTGACACATTGCAGATGTTCAAGGAAGCATTGGTTGCAAAGAAATTCGCGGATGAATTCCGCGCATTGGCAGACGCCAGTGCCAAGATCGTCGCGGCAACGGGCGACAACATCACACGCGAATTCGAGGCGACGATCAGCGAACTCATCGGCTCCTTGTCGTCATCTTCGACTTAACCGGAAGTGCTGCCAACACTTTGACAAGAACCGCCGAGTTGACCGGAAAATCTCGGAAGAGGCCGCAGGTCATCTCAGGAAGTATCGGCAATGTGCAGTCAATCGCAAGCGCCACCGAAGAAATCACCTCGTCGGTGCAAGAAATCGGCCGTCAGGTGCAAGAGGCTAGCCGGATCTCTGGAGAGGCCGTTAAGCAGGCGCAAATAACCAAGAGCAACATTATCGAGCTCATGAAATGCTGCGTCACGAATTGGCGATGTCGTAAAATTAATCAGCGCTGTGGCCGAACAGACAAATCTGCTTGCACTCAATGCTACCATCGAAGCTGCACGTGCCGGCGATGCCGGACGCGGATTTGCGGTCGTCGCCTCGGAAGTCAAAGCCCTGGCGGCGCAGACATCAAAAGCCACAGAGGAATCCGTCTACAGATCGCAGGTATCCAGTCGGCAACTGAGGTTTCGGCGGATACGATCAAGGAGATAGGCTCGACCATCAACCTGATCTCGGAAATCTCTTCGACAATAGCATCCGCGGTCGAGGAGCAAATGCGGCGACCCAGGAAATCTCCCGGAATATCCAGTATGCGGCCCAACGCAGCAACAGTCTTGCAGGCAATATAAACGACGTCAGCCGTGGCGCGGGGGAAACCGGATCGGCATCAAGCCAAGTGCTATCATCGGCGCAATCCTTGTCGGTGGAAAGCATGCGTCTGAAGAGCGAGGTCGACAAATTTCTCGAGGCAATGCGCGCCGCCTAAAGAGTGATTGCTTTAGATTAAACCGCAACCACTCTTTTCGAGGCTG
>CAWESR010000004.1:0-52340 GCA_963811795.1 uncultured Alphaproteobacteria bacterium | reverse complement strand
TAGCGCTGTAAAGCCGCGCATGTCTGATAGCCAGATCGCCGCGTTAATGGTCTCGGCGTCGCCCCGCCTGATTTGTCCTGAAAGGATTCGCGATCCCCCCTGGTTACCAACATAGGTATCCAGCAATGTAATGGCGGTACGTCGAAGCGTTCGGTTTTCGACAACTCGCGATAACGGGGCGAATAAGCTTTCCAGGTTGGCCATCTGCGCCTCGCTGAAGCCCGCGGGAGCCTGAGTTGCGAAAGTCACACCGTGAGTAGCGCCATCCGCAGAGAATAGCGGGACGGCGAGATAATCCGTCGCACCTTGTTCGCGCAGTTCGCGGATCGTGGCAAAATCCATCGGGCAATCCTTGTCTGCGAGCCGGCGACGGAGGGGCAGGCAAGTTTCTATGACGCGCCTTACCGGGCTATTCCGGAAATCGTCGGATAAAAAGGCCTCAAATGGTGCGTTGTTCACATCCACGTCTGCCCCTGGTTTCCAGAGAAAGCGCTGGCCCATGATGAGCGGATCCAGCGTGAGCACGAACAGGCCCACCCGCCAAATCGGAATGCCACAACGGAGAAGCCGGTCGCATAGCTCGCCTAATATGCCCTGCGTATCGATACTGGGCCGCGCGCCGTCAACCAGCCAGTCAACGATCGTCTTCGTGTCACGGTTAAACATCCCGTCCCCGCCCAACTTTTCAGATCATTCGCGATCTTGCTCGGAAAGCATTCCATATCGAGCGGTCCAAGCCAAAGAAATTCGGCCCCGAACCTTTGTGGGACAGCTCTTCGATTGATGTAAGCTGCGCCATCCCGGCATGCGGATGATTCGGAGACTGAGACATGAGCCTTCTCACGTTCGAAAACCCTGTGTTTCGTTACTATGCCGTGGCAGCTGCGCTGATGATTATGAAGATGATGTCGCAAGGGTGGATCACCGTATTTCGGATGATCAAGGTCAACGGCGGCTTTCGCTACCCGGAGGATGCACAGAAATCGTTGGCGAATGCCCGCCCCAGCCCAGAGCAACTGCAGCCCAATGAATATGTGGAGCGCTCGCGCCGCATGCATGGAAACGATGTCGAAAACGTTCCACTCTTTCTCACCGCTGGCATGCTTTACGTCTGCACTGCGCCAAGCGATATTACGGCGCTCGGACTGTTCGCGGCCTACGTGCTCTCGCGGTTCGCCCATTTTTTAGTCGTGCTTACGGCGCTATCGCACGAAGTTCGTGCTGCTCTGTGGACTGTTGGCTCGGTGATCATCTATGTCATGGCTGGTGCCGTTATTTGGGAGGTGTTGCGTCACTGACGGGTTAGTCGAATGTCGCCTCATGCTGCGATCAGCGCCCCGACACTGCCGCTGTGAATCTCGGGGACAACCACATAGGTGCCCAATTCGGTAGTAAGTTTGCCAGGTTTCTCCCGTGCTCTTGCCTGCGATGAAGTCACAGAGGCGAGATCACATGAGCATTCATTTCCTGTCATCAGAAACCGATCCTTATGAAGAAGCCGTGCAAGATGCGATTGCAGCCTGCGATGGCGATCTGGGCGGAGCCTTGAGGGCTCTGATCATAGCCAATGAGTTTCTCGAAGGGGAATTGCGCAAAGCCCGCACGCAAGATGCCGTTTCTATCGAAGGGGTTGCCTGAGTCTCAGAGACTGCCGCAAAGCGTTTCAGTCACGCAGTTTCAGCTACACCATGGCTCAATGCGCGTATGTGCCGCATATTCGCCTTGAGATGGCCAGGAAATGTGTATGATAACTTCTTTGCAAAGATTAGGACTGATGATAGATAGTATTGGGTGCACAAGATCGTGCGCATTGCCATATGTGCGGGTGATTGGCTTCGCAGCTCTTCTCCTCGCAGGAAGCAGCACCATTGGTTTCGCGCAGGCACTGAAAACAGCGTCACCCGCGGAAGCCTGTCTGTCCGCAAATCAAAATCTGTCACTGGGCTCAGCGTTGCCGCGCACGGCCGCGCGTCTCAGGGCAGGTGAACAACTGAAAATCGTTGCGATCGGCTCATCCTCGACGGTTGGCCTGTGGGTCACGGATACAGCGGCAACGTATCCCGGCAGAATGAAATCCGAACTTGCAAGGTTGAAGCCGAACCTGCGTGTCGAGATCATCAACAGTGGCCGGGTCGGCGACACGATACCCGGCAACATTGCTCGGTTTGATCGCGATGTGCTGGCTCACCGTCCGGATCTTGTCATATGGCAGCTTGGCACCAATGACGTGGCCTGGGGCGGAAGTGCCGACGGTCTCAAGGAGCAGGTCTCCCAAGGCGTGCGCGCCTTGAAGGCCAGCGGCACGGACGTGATCCTGATGGACATGCAATATACGCCAATGGTGCGGGCGTCTTCACAGCATTCAAAAATGCAGGCGATCATCGTCAATGCAGCGCATCAGGAGCATGTCGGGTTATTTCCGCGATACAATCTTATGCGCCGCTCGGTTGACGCAGGTGTTGCGTCTGACGCCCTTGTGTCATGGGATGGACTACACAACTCAGCTGACGGGTACAGCTGTATCGGTCGCGCCCTTGCCAGGGCGATAAATGTCAGCGCGCGCTAAAGACGCACTCTAGCAGCCGTTAGATGGATCGCAGCTAAAAGATTCCGGGCACCACGCGCCAGGTGTTTTTCCGATAGCGGAGATATTCGTCGCCGAACGTCTCAAGCATGAGACGTTCTTCATTGCCGATGCGCATAAAGAACAAGGTGCCGAAGCCCACGATGCCGGAAAAGCCTGCGATCCAGTTTGGCAATAACAGGGCCTGGGCAAGTGCCCATAACCAGAATGCCGAATACATCGGGTGCCGCACGCGGTTGTAGGGGCCCCTCGTCACAAGCGTGTGCTCTTCTCGAACTTCAAGCGTGACCGACCAGTTGCGTCCCAGCGCTTTGTGAGTCCGGTAAAAAAGCCAGAGCGCGCCAGCAAATGTGAGCAGGCCCAACCATCCTTGCAAGGGATGAAAAGAGTAGTTTGCGAATCGGAAGCTGCCGGCAAAGACATATATCGCGGGAAGGATTCCCAATCCGGTCGCGGAGATGGCCATTAAGATGCGCTCACGAAGCTTATGGCGCTGAACGGCTCTTGGAGTCCGTCGCGAGCGGCGGTCATGGGGATAGCGGATGATGAACCAGCCTACGACGCCGATAAACCAAATGATTTTTGCAAGCATCATGCTCATGTATGTTGTTCCGATTTGAGCACGAGTGCGCCGGTACGAGGATCGATAAAATCGAGAAACCCTTGTGGAGCAACGGTCCACGCAGGAAATGGAATCGGAGCGCAATTCATCATGAAATAATCATAAAGGGCAGGGCGATCGTTCGCCATAACTGATTGGTAATGCAACCGCAAAACACGATAACGGTAAAGTTTGAATGTTTCCGGGCGTAGCATGTCATGGATTTGCGTGCGCCGGATGACGGGAGATGAATGAAGCCGTTCATGAACTTTTTTCAATGACACGGGATCGAACTTATAAAAGCTGATTGCGTCACCGCGTGAATGATATTCAGCCCAAAAGATCGTTGGATCGTTTGCAACTGTTGCGACATTTGCGCGGATGTCTTGGGCGGCTGGGTGAAGTGCGAATTTTGGAATTGTAGCACCGACGGTCAAGACGCAGATGGTGGTCTTGCCATGACTGATGTCCGGATAACGTTTCAAGACATCGGCGACAATCTCGATGGCGAATGTGGCGCCAAGACTATGTCCGACGATGACAATCTCATCGAATTCAGAATCTCTCGCGCAGGCAGCCAATTCATCGGCAAAGCCGCTTAACCTTTGTTTGAAATTGGGTTGACGGCCCAGAAGATACTCTCGCGCAAAAATCCAGTCATCCAACGCCTGCTGCAAGCCGCGCCGTTCTTGCCATCGCAAGAGACCAGCAAACAGCGCGCATCCTGTCATAACTGTCAGAATGAAATTTGCGGCGCCGCTTAGGCCAAGTGCCGAGGCGCCGCCATATGCGAAGAGCCACGAACAGATAGCGAGGAAACCAACTTGCAAAAGTGGTGACAACGCGAACAGACCATACCGCACACTGCTTTGCAGGTAGCGCCAAAGGGTGCCCGTAAGCAGAAGATCGAGGTAAGTAGCGGCGGCCTTGCTCCAACGCTTCAGCATGGGGATTGCCGCCTGGGCCGCAACCACATCATGCCAATCCCATATTGTATGGGTGGTCTGAACGTGCCAATCAGGACCAGAGGCTGCGATATCGTACGATAAAGGCTGCGGCCCGGTGGGCTTGGTGATTGTCGCAGCGATGTTCCATGTGAGTTTGAAAATATTTAGCTGATAGGAAAATCGTCGAAAGTAT
The DNA here is from genome assembly GCA_963811795.1 of uncultured Alphaproteobacteria bacterium. Lineage (GTDB taxonomy): Bacteria > Pseudomonadota > Alphaproteobacteria > Rhizobiales > Xanthobacteraceae > Afipia. Next base: position 48,015 of record CAWESR010000004.1, on the reverse strand, counting down.
GTATCCGGATTGGCAGGATCGTAGCCGGGGATATGAAAAACCTGCCTGCGATGGATCGTGGCATGATGGCCGATAGGTTGCTGGAACATCACGAGACCATTCGCGCCTTTGAAATCGCCTTGGAAATCATGTGAAGTTCGCTCCAATAGGCATCCCATCCACGCCACCGCGATACAGTCTCACCGGGCGAACTCACCGGCAAGATGTTTTAGGAGAGTGGGGCGTGTCAAGCTGACGTGCAGTATAATCCCGCCCGGCGGGAACCGTTGTCCAATAGAGGAAAGATGAGTGAGTGCGGCTCGATGTCAGCCCGCTGCCGTGACCGCGCGTTGGGCCATGACCTTGACCAGATTGGCGCGGTAGTCGGATGATCCGTGAATGTCGGAGATCATACCATCTGGCGAAACTGCGATGGTGTCCAACGCCGCCGCCGACCAGTTGGCCTTCAGGGCTGTTTCAAATTCAGAAACGCGCATGACGCCATTTTGCGCCGCGCCTGTGGCTGCAACGCGAACGTCGCCTGATTTCATTTGAGTGACGAACACGCCCGTCAATGCAAAGCGCGAAGCAGGATGGCGCATTTTCGCGTAGGCGGATTTCGTGGGAATTGGAAATGCAATCTCGATGATGATCTCATCATCCTCAAGGGCGGTGCTGAACAAGCCCTTGAAAAAATCATCTGCCTTGATGCTGCGTTTGTTGGTTTTCACTGTGGCATCGAGAGCGACAAGTGCCGCAGGGTAGTCCGCCGCCGGATCGTTATTGGCAATTGAGCCGCCAATGGTGCCACGATAACGCACAGCAGGATCGCCTAGCATGGAGGTCAGATGCACGAGGGTGGGAATTGCTTTTTTGACATCTGCACTGATGAGGATGTCGTAATAGGTCGTGGCCGCCTTAATCACGAGAGCGTCAATGCTGACTGAGATGCCGACCAGCTCTGGTATTTTTGCCAGATCTATGACGTCGGAAGGTTGTGCAAGGCGCTGTTTCATCACCGGGATCAGCGTGTGACCCCCTGCGAGATATTTCGCATCCGATGCTTTCTTGAATAGGGCGGCGGCGTCTTCGATGCTTGAGGGACGGTGATAGGTTGTTTGATACATGACCTGCTCCCAATTCAATAAGCTGCGCGGTGCCTTAAATCGCAAAAACGATCCAATTACGCGCTAGCGTGAATGGCGTGCCACACCCGATCGGGCGTGGCTGGCATCTCAAGATTGTTGTTGCCGATGGCATCGGTAATCGCGTTGATGACAGCGGCTGATGCACCAATCGCACCGGCTTCGCCACACCCTTTGATGCCAAGGGGATTGCCCGGACATAGCGTCGTGGTGTGCGATAGGCTGAAAGATGGCAAATCTTCAGCGCGCGGCATGGCATAATCCATGAAGGAGGCGGTGATGAGTTGACCGCTCTTGTCGTAGATCGCGTGTTCCAGCAGGGCCTGGCCGATACCCTGCGCGAGGCCGCCATGGACCTGGCCTTCGACAATCATGGGATTGATCAATCGTCCGAAGTCATCGGCAGCGACGAAATTGACGAATGATGTCTTGCCCGTTCCGGAATCGACTTCGACCTCACAGACATAGGACCCTGCGGGAAAAGTGAAGTTGGTCGGATCGTAGAAGGCGCCTTCCTTGAGGCCCGGTTCCATGCCTTCAGGCAAGTTATGCGCTGTGTAGGCAGCAAGCGCGACCATTGGCAGAGCAATCGATTTGTCGGTGCCAGTGACTTTGAATGCACCGTTTTCGATGATGATATCGTCCTCGGATGCTTCAAGTTGGTGCGCGACAATTTTCTTGGCCTTTGCTTCAACCTTTTCCATCGCCTTCACGATGGCAGAGACGCCGACTGCCGCCGAGCGTGATCCATAAGTGCCCATGCCAAACTGCACTTTGTCAGTGTCACCATGCACAATCGAAATCTGATTAATAGAAATTCCAAGGCGATCTGCTACGACCTGCGCGAAGGCGGTTTCGTGGCCCTGGCCGTGGCTGTGTGAGCCGGTGAGAATCTCAATGGTGCCGACGGGATTGACACGCACTTCGGCTGATTCCCACAAGCCGACGCCAGCCCCAAGGCTACCAACCGCTTTTGACGGAGCGATACCGCAGGCCTCGATATAACAGGAGAGGCCGATGCCGCGCAGCTTGCCTTCCTTGCTTGCCTTTTCTTTGCGCGCGGGAAAACCGGCATAGTCGATTGCCTTGAGCGCAGTGTCGAGCGAGGCATGAAAATCACCAGTGTCATAAGTCAGGATCACGGGCGTTTGATGCGGGAAGCTGGTGATAAAATTTTTGCGCCGCAGCTCGGCAGGATCCATCTTCATGTCTCGTGCCGCGGTTTCCATCAGCCGTTCGACCACAAAGCTTGCTTCGGGGCGGCCCGCGCCGCGATAGGCATCAACCGGCGTCGTGTTGGTATAAACGCTGATCACCTCGGCATAGATATTCGGGATGTTGTATTGTCCCGACAACAGCGTCGCATAGAGATAGGTCGGCACGGACGACGAGAACAACGACATATAGGCGCCGAGATTGGCATAGGTTTTCACCCGGAGGCCCGTAATTTTGTTCTCTTTGTCGAACGCCATTTCGGCCTTGGTGAGATGATCGCGGCCATGCGCGTCGGTGAGGAACGCCTCCATACGATCACAGGTCCATTTCACCGGGCGGTTCACGCGTTTGGAGGCCCACAGTGCCACCATTTCTTCCGGGTAAATGAAAATTTTGGAGCCAAAGCCGCCACCGACATCTGGCGCAATCACGCGCAGCTTGTGCTCTTGGGCAATGTTGTAGAACGCCGACAGAACGAGGCGGGCAACGTGGGGATTTTGCGACGTGGTGTAGAGCGTGAAATGCTCCTCCGCGGCATTATATTCCGCGACCGCAGCACGTGGTTCCATTGCATTCGGCACCAGACGATTGTTGGTGATATCCATCGCCACGACGTGCGCGGCCTTCTTGAAGGCATCGTCAGTCGCGGCTTGATCGCCGATATGCCAGTCGTAAATCACGTTGTGAGGGGCTTCGGGATGAAGCTGCGGCGCGCCTGGTGCGATAGCCGCGCGAATATCGGCCACCACAGGCAGTTCTTTGTAAGCGACTTCGACGGCTTCTGCCGCATCGCGCGCCTGATTGCGGGTTTCTGCAATGACAACCGCAACAGCCTGTCCAACGAAACGCACAGTTTCGGGCGCCATGGCCGGCCATGCGCCCATTTTCATCGGAGAGCCGTCCTTGGAATGAATTATCCAACCACAAATCAGATTGCCGATTTTGTCGTCTACGATCTGTTGACCGGTCAATACATCGACGACGCCGGGCATCTTTTTGGCGGCTGCAGTGTCAATTGTCTTGATTTTGGCATGAGCGTGCGGGCTGCGCACGAATGACGCATAGGTCATGCCGTGAAGCTGGACATCATCGACATATTTACCTTTGCCGGTGATGAAACGTTTGTCTTCCTTGCGTTTGACGCTTGCACCAATGCCTTCGACATCCATGCTTCGATCTCCTCGCGTGTTGCCGGTCTTGCGCAAAGAGAGAAATGGGTGCGCAGGGCAACCGCATTAAAAATTGCAACAGCAATGCCGTCGCGGATTATTCCGCGGCAGCAGAAACCTTCATACGGACAGCTGCATCGAGAATTGATTTAACGATATTGTGGTACCCGGTGCAGCGGCAGATATTGCCTTCCAGCTCCTGACGGACTGTTGCTTCATCGAGCTGGTCACCATGGCGATGCACGATGTCGATCGCAGACATGATCATGCCGGGCGTACAATAACCGCATTGCAGGCCATGATTGTCACGAAAAGCGGCTTGCATCGGATGCAGTTCATTGCCGCGGGCGATACCTTCGATGGTTGTGATATTCGCTCCGTTGGCCTGGCCAACCAGCAGGGTGCAGGATTTTACCGCGCGACCATCAATATGTACGACACAGGCCCCGCATTGGCTGGTGTCACAGCCGATATGCGTGCCGGTAAGGCCAAAATGATCACGTAAAAGATTGACGAGAAGCGTTCGGTCTTCGGCTTCGGCGGACACCACCTTGCCGTTGACTGTCATTTTGACTGTCGACACGTGGACCTCCCCAGTTTTATTTTTCAATTAACAACCTGAGTGGAAAATTTTGCAACTACGATTTTTGTCGCGCATCCCTCTGAATCGCGTGTGAGGGAAATTACAAATGACAAATGGGGTATGTGTCGCGACAAAAGGAGGATGTTCCGGCTTCACTGCGCAACTGCAGTCAATCGACCATTGTCTGCTTTTGGAGTGAGATGATGCGCGTCACAAATTCATAACTGCACCATTTATATTATATTTTGTAATGGGTTGGCATTGCCGCCCGCTATCCCGCGATAGCGGCATGTGCAGTTGCGAAGGAACTTTCCGCTTTGTTTCGCATTTGTTTTGAACGATGACGGGCAGGCGAGGACAACATTATGTCATGTCTGTTGACTTGCCAGCTAAACCAGACACAACGATCAACAGCCATTCCTCAGTAAGCCGCGTGACATGGGCGGGCGTGACATGAGCGGGGCGGCAATTATCGAAACCGATATTCCTGCGCGTCTCGATGCCTTGCCATGGAGCAACTTTCACACACGCGTGGTTGTGGCGCTAGGCATCACATGGATTCTCGATGGTCTTGAGGTTACGCTGGCCGGCGCACTGTCCGGCGCATTGAAAGACAGTCCCATCCTGCAATTGAGCAATATCGATATTGGCATTGCAAATAGCGCGTATCTCGCTGGTGCAGTTTTGGGAGCGCTTATCTTTGGGTGGTTGACGGATCGTATTGGTCGTAGAAAACTGTTCTTTATTACGCTCTCTATCTATCTTGCCGCGACTGCGGCGACGGCGTTTTCCTGGAATATTGAAAGTTACGCATTATTCCGTTTTCTGACAGGCGCAGGTATCGGCGGTGAATACACCGCCATCAATTCGACAATTCAGGAGTTGATACCTGCACGTTATCGCGGTTGGACCGATCTTATTATCAACGGCAGTTTTTGGATCGGCGCAGCTATCGGCGCTGTGAGTGCAATTGTGTTTCTCGACCCGCAGGTGATCGACCCCGAGTATGGCTGGCGTTTGGCATTTTTGACCGGTGCGGCACTTGGCCTGATCGTCTTCGTGATGCGCTTTTGGATTCCAGAAAGTCCGCGCTGGCTCATGATTTACGGTCGCCCTGAACTTGCCCACAAAATCATGTTGGATGTCGAGCGATCAGCGCGCGCGGCTCAGTTTGAGGCGATAGGCCAGATATTTCCGAAAATAAAACTGAAAATGCGGAGCCATACACCGCTTCGTGAGGTGACAAGAACATTGTTGCATACCTATCGGCAGCGCTCTTTTGTCGGACTGTCGCTCATGGCCGCACAGGCATTCTTTTATAACGCGATATTTTTTACCTATGCCTTGGTATTGACCGATTTTTTCGGCATCGGATCGAGCCAGGTCGGCTGGTACATTTTGCCGTTCGCGGCGGGAAATTTTCTTGGGCCGTTACTGCTCGGGCGTCTGTTTGACACCTTGGGCAGGCGCAAGATGATTGGGCTGACTTATGGTGTGTCTGGTGTTCTGCTTGCAATCTCAGGTTATCTTTTTGCAATAGGCATGATGACAGCGCAGTCACAGACGATCGCATGGATGATCATTTTCTTTTTTGCGTCGCCGGCGGCAAGTGCTGCCTATCTGACAGTGAGTGAAACATTTCCGCTTGAGGTTCGGGCCTTGGCGATTGCGATGTTTTACGCCATCGGGACCGGAATAGGCGGTGTCGCAGGTCCTGCATTGTTTGGCGTACTGATTGATACTGGTTCGCGCAACAGTGTTTTCGCCGGGTATCTGCTCGGGTCGGTTTTGATGGTTGCAGCTGCTTTGATCGCGTGGCGCTATGGCGTCAATGCAGAGCGCAAACCGTTGGAATCGGTGGCGAGTTCATTATCCGTGGTGGAGCATGAAATATGAGCCATAATGTTACATGCGATGCGTCAGATGCAGCACGTCATGTGCGATTGGTGCAGAAAGGCATGACGCTTGAGCTTAACAAACTCGCATTTCTGCTCGATATTGATGGTACGTTACTTGATTTGGCGCCAACCCCGCGCGAGGTTCACGTTCCGCGCGGACTGACGACAACAATGAAGCGGCTGCTGAAGCGCACCTCAGGTGCCCTAGCGCTGGTAAGCGGTCGCTCGCTGGCCGATATCGATCTGATATTTACGCCGAACCGGTTTCCGAGCGTTGGCGGCCATGGCGCAGAGATGCGGCTTTCGCTTGAAAGCGAAGCGGTGGCGTTGCGCGCGCCGCCGATGGATGAAGATTTGAAACGTCGCTTCGCGGCGATTGCGCAGCTCAGCCCGGGAATTATTCTTGAGGACAAGGGGTATTCGCTGGCGTTACATTATCGCCTGGCACCACAGTTTGAGCAGGCGATCTACAGCGCGGTCTCTGCCATACGTGCCGATTTGCCGCAAGCTCCTGTCGATGTGTTGCCTGGTAAATCGGTGTGCGAGATCAAACAGTCAGGATTTCAGCAAAGCCACGGGTGTGGCTGAATTGATGAAACATCAGCCTTTCACCGGACGTCAGCCAATATTTATCGGTGATGATGTCACGGACGAAACGGTGTTTTCGATCATGCCGTCTTTCAATGGTTTGTCGTTTTCGGTTGGCCGGCGTGCTTACGGTGTTGATGGTCATTTCGCTCGGCCACGCGATGTCCGGTCCTGGCTTTCTCGTTTGCTCGATGAAAAAGGAACCCCGGTGCAATGACTGCTCCTCAAATCCTAACCGTTCCGAAAGCCGGCATGGCTGTGCCGGGAATTGACCATGGTCTCGATCTGGCGGTGATTGGCAATTGCCGCACAGCGGCATTGGTCGATCCGACAGGGCGCCTGGTGTGGTGGTGTTTCCCGCGCTTCGATGCCGACCCGGTATTCTCGCGGCTTTTGGCAGGCGATGAGGAAAAGGGTTTTAGCGATGTCGTCCTCGACGGCATGGTGGATTTTCAGTCAGACTATGTGCGTAACACCGCCATCGTTGAAACGGTGATGAAAGATGCCGACGGCAACGCCATACGCATCACCGATTTCTCCCCGCGCTTTCGGCAATATGGCCGTATGTTTCGTCCGCCGCAATTATTTCGGACCATCGAACCAATTGCAGGTTTGCCACGCGTGACGATTCGCATTCGTCCGACGCATTCCTACGGCAAACCGTTGAAACGCAGTGCGCTTGGCAGCAACCATATTCGTTATGTCGAGGAAGAATCCGTCATCCGCATCACAACGGATGCTCCCATTGCCATGATTGTAAATGAAGCGCCTTTCGTTCTTGCACGACCCATACATATGGTATTCGGTCATGATGAAGCGTATCCTGGCGATCTTGCATCCACAGCGCATTCATTCGTAGAGCAAACCAAGGCTTATTGGCTCGATTGGGTGCGGCGTCTTTATATCTCCTACGATTGGCAGGAAGCGATTATCCGCGCAGCCATCACGCTGAAGCTTTCGAATTTCGAAGAGACCGGCGGTATCATTGCTGCACACACGACATCGATCCCGGAAGCTCCCGGCTCAGGCCGCACCTGGGACTATCGTTTCTGTTGGCTGCGTGATGCTTACTTTGTGGTGAAAGCCCTCAATCGTGTGGGTGCGACACAGACCATGGAAGATTTCATTGGGTTTACACTGTCAATTGCAGCAAGCTCTGAGGAAGGTTTGCGGCCGGTCTATAGTGTTGTGCCAAATTTGCCGCTCGATGAACGAATCGCGAATGATCTGAAGGGTTATCGCAATGATGGCCCGGTCCGCATTGGAAACGCGGCGGCTGCTCAGGTTCAACACGACACCTATGGCAGCATCATTCTTGCGGCGATGCCGTTGTTTTTCGATCGCAGATTGCCACGTCCGGGTGGTGAGAAATTGTTCCACCTGCTTGAAACACTTGGCAAGAAAGCAGCTCAATTTGCATTGAAACCTGATGCCGGCATCTGGGAGTACCGTGGCCGCATGCGTGTGCACACGCATTCGGCGGCAATGTGCTGGGCTGGAATCAATCGCCTGGCATCGATTGCGACCCGGCTTGGCTTTGCGGAACGCGCGGAATACTGGAATTCCATCGCCGACCCAATTCATGCCGAATTGCTTGAGAAGGCGTGGAACCCGAAACGCGAGGCGTTTACGGCGGCATTTGGATCGGACGATCTTGATGCCAGTGTGCTTCTGCTGCCGGATCTCGGTGTATGTGAAGTGGATGATCCTCGTTTCACTAAAACTGTCGCGGCAATGGAGCGCGAATTACTGCGCGAGAAACATATGATGCGTTACGCTGCGGAGGATGATTTCGGTTTGCCGATGACCGCCTTTATGATCTGTAGGTTCTGGTTGATTGATGCGTGGTGGGCGCAAGGCAAACGTGAGCAAGCGCGTGAACTTTTTGTCGATGCACTGGCGCACCGCAATCGGTATGGGTTGCTGTCGGAAGATGTTGATCCGAAAACCGGCGCATTGTTTGGAAATTTTCCGCAGACTTATTCGATGGCCGGATTGATTTTGACAGGCATGAAGCTATCGCGAAATTGGGAAGATCGTTATTGGCGCAGTTAGGTGTCGATGCCCCACTACGTATGCGTGTACAACCAGAAAGCGCATTGAATGGTCTGAATCTTTCATCAACTTTTGTTGCAGAAGGAACTAATTACTTTTTCTGACGCGATTTGATTCATTTAACGAAAGGTGCTCCGGAACCATATTGATGAACAAGTGTTATTTTCGCGTAAGTGAAACAGGAGTTCTCGGTGGATCTTGTTGTCGTCTCGAATTGTGTGGCTTGCGCGAAAGCTAACAACGAGCCCATGACAGGAGGCTTGGCAGCCGCACTACTTCCAGTGGTTGAAAAATCCGGCGCGATTTGGGTTGGTTCCAGCGGCCGAGTGCGAAATAGCGCACATAAAAGATCTTTCGCCGAAATCCAATCTTTGGGCGCGGGTACGCTGGCAATGCTTGATCTGCCTGCTGCGCATTATGGGGGGTACTACGAAGGCTTTGCGAATTCCGCTTTGTGGCCTGCGTTGCATTCGCGCAGCGATTTGATCCGAATCTCGCCGGACGATTATCAATCGTACCATGAAGTAAATGCTTTCATGGCTCGATCGTTACTACGGTTCCGCAAGCCGGACACAGCATTCTGGATCCAAGATTACCATTTTCTCGTGCTTGGTGCGGAGTTGCGTAAATTAGGAGTGCATAATCCCATTGGCTTTTTTTTGCATACCCCATGGCCGGTGCGAAGTGCAATCACCGGCATTCCGCATCATCGCCAGCTTGTCGAAGCGATGCTTGCCTTTGATTTGATTGGATTTCAGACAGAGGAAGATTGTGAGAATTTTGCGGGATACCTTCGTGCAGATATTGGTCTCGATACCGAGAACGGCACTGTAGTCTCGCCTTTCGGCAGCTCACGCCTTGCGGTATTTCCTATTGGCATCGATGTCGATGCTTTCGCGACACAGGCAGTGCGCGCTGTTTCGAGTCCGCAGGTATCGCGATTGCGCAAAAGCTTGAATGGCGAACGGCTCGCCATTGGCGTCGATCGTGTCGATTATTCCAAGGGCCTTGTTAACCGCATTCGCGCGTTCGACCGGTTGTTTGAAATGCAGCCTTCGTTGAAACACTCAGTGTCGCTTCTGCAGATTGCGACGCCATCGCGTGACGGCATACAGGCTTATGGAAATCTGCGTAATGAACTGACCAAACTCGTCACAGAAGTGAATAGCCGCCATGGCGAAGTTGACTGGACCCCTATTCGTTACATTGGCAGGGGTTTCAGCCAGGCTATTTTGGCAGGTTTTTATCGTACCGCACAGGTAGGTGTCGTAACGCCACTGCATGATGGAATGAATTTGGTGGCGAAGGAATATGTTGCTGCACAAAATTCGATCGATCCCGGTGTATTGGTATTGTCGAAATTCGCGGGCGCCGCCAATGAACTCGATGCCGCATTGCTGGTCAATCCGCATGACATCGAAGGGATGGCACGCACCATCGCCACTGCATTGGCGATGCCTGCTCCGGAACGGCGGATGCGGTGGGAAGCGATGATGCAAAAATTACGCGCCGGAACCATTCAGCAATGGTTCACGGATTTCGTCGAAGCGCTGGAGCAGGCCGCAAAGGAAAGGCCCATAGCCCCTGCGCCTGTGATCAGGTCGCTACGACCCGTGTCTGGTGCACTGTTGCCTTGGACATCTGGCGGTGCAATGTGAGGCGCATACCTTTGTAAAGACGTCGCAGTCTTTAAAATTATACATATCATTCAATATGTTGCGGAAAGCGCACAATTGACCCACCCGGTCTCTTGCAAATCCGTGCGCGGCCCTTCATGACAGCGCGTCCGGAGGGATGGCCGAGTGGCTTAAGGCGCACGCTTGGAAAGCGTGTGTGCGGGAAACCGTACCGTGGGTTCGAATCCCACTCCCTCCGCCAGATATTCTCCCGGCTGAACTACCCGCTCATAAAGATTGCAATTATCGCCAGGTTTGGAATCTCTCCTAACTCGCGCTTGCGGGAGATAGCGCGCGATCAGAGATCATGGCGCGGACGCCAGTACCCAGCGCCAGTAGAGATAGTTTGATATTTTGTCAGTCTGATTTGCCTCCTCCTTCTGATAAGTTCGATCCGCTCGGAAGGCGCGCGCGTCCAAACGAGAGAAGGCCGCGGTGCACCTCAAATAGGAGGCACTTCAATGACAATGAGGCCAGATCCAACTTTCCACGCATCGCCGAAACTTGCGATGGAAGCTCCCCCGGAAAATTTCGCCTACACGCTGTTGCTCAGTCCGGACTTCACCAAGCCTGACGCGCTTGCGGTGATTGATGTGAAGCCCGGCTCGCCAACTTTCAGTCAGGTCGTCCACACGGTAGCGATGCCCAACAAGGGTGATGAGTTCCACCATTTTGGCTGGAATGCCTGCTCGTCAGCGCTGTCGCCGCTCACAGGCCACGCATTCGTTGAGAGGCGCTACCTGATCATTCCCGGAATCCGATCCTCGCGTATTTATGTCGTGGATACGAAGCCTGATCCCACCCAGGCTAAGATTTACAAGATCATCGAGCCTGAGGAGATTTTCGAAAAAACCGGTTACTCGCGGCCTCACACGGTCCACTGCGGGCCGGAAGGCATTTACGTGAGCACTCTTGGCGGTGGCGGTAAGGATGGTATCGATGGACCGCCCGGCGTCTTCATCATGGATTGCGAGACGTTTGATGTTCTAGGTCGCTGGGAGATCGATCGGGGATCCCAGAACCTGCACTATGACTTCTGGTGGAACCTGCCGCGCGACTACATGGTGACGAGCGAGTGGGCGCTTCCGCCACAGTTCGAGAACGGGATCGTGCCGGAAGACCTGCTCTCAAACAAGTATGGCCACCGGATCCACTTCTGGGATCTCCGGGCCCGACGGAATGTTCAAACCATCGATCTCGGTGCCAACCATCAAATGGCACTGGAAGTGCGCCCCGCTCACGATCCTGTCCGAGAGCATGGCTTTCTGGGTGTCGTGGTCGACACCACGAACCTTGAAGGCTCGATCTGGACCTGGTGGCGTGAAGGCGGGAAATTTCACATCGAAAAAACTGCAACGATCCCAGCCGAGCCCGCGCCGAAAGAGCAGCTTCCGCCGCTTTTGCAGGGGTTTGGCGCAGTGCCACCGCTGGTGAGCGACATCGACTTGTCCATGGACGACAAGTTTCTCTACGTGTCTTGCTGGGGGACTGGCGAGATGCGCCAATACGACGTCACCTCCCCGAGAAATCCGAAGCTTGCGGGCTCTGTCCACATCGGAGGCATTGTCCGCCGTACGCCCCATCCAAATGGCAAGGTGTATGCGGGTGGTCCGCAAATGGTTGAAATCAGCCGTGACGGCAAGCGGGTCTACTGGACCAACTCGCTCTACTCGACTTGGGATGACCAATTTTATCCAGACGGCATACCGGGTGCCGAGGTCATGGCTAATGTGAGCCCAGGCGGCGGCCTTGATCTGGCAAAGGAATACTGGGTGAACTTTCCCGACGGATATCGGGCGCATCAGATCCGGCTTGAAGGTGGCGATTGCTCGACGGATTCGTTCTGTTACCCATCGGCTTGAATTTGAGCGGAGCGGATTGGACATTTGGCGGGCTTTGGCTGGCTGTCGTCGCGAGTGGCCTCTATCACGGGGTGAACCCGGCGATGGGATGGCCACTCGCAGTTTCAGCTGGGCTGATGGACAGAAGTTCGCGCGCTCTCGTGCATGCACTTTGGCCACTCACGGTTGGCCATCTGCTGGCAATGCTCGTTGTGATTCTACCCTTTGCGCTGCTGGTTGCCCTCATCGAATGGCAGCGGCAGATCCAGATTGGGGCCAGCTTCCTGGTCATCGGGTTTGGTATCTTCCGGTTCGTCAACCGCCGCCATCCAAGGATGCTGGCACGGATACACCCATCGCAACTTGGCCTCTGGTCTTTCACTGTCGCGGTCGCTCATGGCGCGGGGTTGATGTTGGTACCGATCTATCTCGGCCTCTGCCAGGTCACCGACACCGATAAGGGCCACCAGGCGGCAGGCGCGCTCATCAGTGCCAATCTCGGTATGGCCGTCCTGGTCTCCATCGTCCATTCTGTCGCGATGATTGCAACCGGTGGGGCCTCTGCCTGGCTAGTCTACCGCTACCTGGGTCTCAAGTTCGTGTCGCGGAGCTGGTTTAATCTGGATGCGACTTGGGCAATTAGCCTTATCTTGGTGGGCGCTCTCTCGCTCGTGTTTAGCCTTCTGAATCTACATTGAGTGAATCTACATTGAGCCACGAGCAGGTACTATGGATCAGCCAAGGTGGGACGTTCGCAAGAACATATTCAACAGCCTCATTTTTGCACCAGCCTCATTTTTGTTCAGATGAGGTCCACAGTTCGCGGAAGGTCTCCGCGCTCACCAGCTCAATTTGCTCAGAGAAGCGTTTTTGGTACAGGGTCATGAGGGCATCGTGCCCTTCATCAGATGAACTACAGAGCGCATCTTCGATAATGAGGACACGAAAACCATAATCGACAGCGTCCAGTACGGTGGCAAGAACACAAACATCTGTTTCTGCACCTGTGATCACCAATGTGGAGACATTTTTGTTAAGAAGCAGGTGGAGGAGTTCGGAGCCAGCAAAGGCAGAATAAACCGGCTTGTTGACGACAAGCGCAGGCGGAACAAAGCGTGCAAGTTCTGGTATTAAATCAAGTTGGTTGGCAGCCAAATGTTGCCGGGTGGCACGCTCCCACTTTTTATAAAAAACTTTCCACTGCCCTGTGCTTTGCTGGATTGTTTCCGGCGTTATGAAGCGGGTAAATATCGTGCGCTCGGCTGTTTGACTTGCAATCTGAATGACGACAGGAAGAACGCGCTCCATCCACGGAGTTTCCCAAACTCCTCCACGCCTAAAAATGCTCTGCATATCGATGCAAAGATGCACGGCATTTTCGATAGGCTGAGATGGTGTTTTATTGGCCATCTCCAAACCTCATTTCAGAACGAGGTGAGTTCAATAAGATGTTTCCAACATCGTGAATGTTAGAAGCGATGGCATAACAACCAGCTTCCTTAAGAGCATCCGGGGAAAACCCTCCCGTGAGTAATCCTAGCGCTTTAATGCCGGCTGCGCGTGCCGCTTCCGCATCATAAGGTGTATCTCCCACCATGATGCTGTCTTTTGCTGTCGCGGATAATTTTTGTAACACCAGGTTCACCAAGGCGGCGCTTGGTTTGCCTTCCTTCACATCATCGCCGCATGCAATTGCCGAAACGAAGTTTTTAATTTTTGTCAGCGAAAGATAGTGATTCAATTCCTCGCCCTCGCAATCGGTCGCCAATCCCAATCGGTAGCCTGCAACCAAAAGAGATTGAAACAACTCATGAACTCCTTCAAAAGATTTTACCTTGCGTAGAAACCGTTTTTTATAATCCCGGCCCTTGGCTTTGACGATTTGTTCCCGCTCGGCTTTGTCCATTGCAGGTAAGATAAGTTGCAACATTTCATCGCCGTCCATTCCCGAATAGAGTTGCAGAACATCTGTCGGCACGATGAAGCCAAAGCTGGCAAGGGTATCTTGCCAGCTTTGGAGGCTTTGCGGCACGCAATCAATCAACGTGCCTTCGACATCAAAAATAATGGCTTTCATCATCTTTGCCTTCAAAGGGAACGCATGTCGGCCTTTGAAGTTCATTTTCAGTCATGTCGGCAGAAAAAAATGTCCGTATATCTTGATAGGAAGGTCAAAGCAGCACTCAACGAAACCCGGCTTCTTATTTTGGGTGTTCAGGTGTTGCTGGGATTTCAATTCCAAAGTTTTTTCCAGGATGGGTTTTCTGAGCTGTCAGAATTGTCGAAATCCGTTTGCGTCGCAGGACTTTGGTTTCTCGTTATCTCAACCGGGTTACTCATCGTTCCTTCAATGGAACACCGGATTGTGGAAGTCGGTATATCAAGTACCCGGCTTTTAAAAGTGACGAGCTTTTATACAAGTTTGAGCCTTGGATTTATCACAGTTAGTCTTGGTCTTGCTAGTTACGTTGTCATTGCGCAGCATTTTGGCATGACGATCGGTGTTGCAGCTGGATTGCTGCTAACGGGTCTCGCAATACTTGCATGGTTCGGATTGGAAGCATTGGTTGGTTTCCCCAGCAAAGAGAAACGTGCGGAAGTGTCCCAAACATCGCTTTCGACGAAAATTGAGCAGCTATTGACTGAAGCCCGGGTTATTATTCCCGGGGCGCAGGCTTTGTTTGGATTTCAATTTATCGCCATGCTGACGACGAGCTTTGAGCGGTTGCCGCAAACTTCAAAAAGCATCCATGCCGCAGCTCTGGGCCTTGTTGCAATCAATGTCATTCTGCTCATGACGCCGGCTGCTCTTCACCGGCTTTCGTTTGATGGTGAGAATTCCGCGACATTTTTGCGCATGGCGTCAGCGATTGTCATTGTCGCGCCCCTGTTTCTCGCTGCCGGAATATCAGCGGAGATGTACGTCGTAATTCGGAAAGCATTTGGAAATGAAGCGGCGGCATTTATCGGAGCTTTTACGAGTTTTGTCGGTCTGATTGTTCTTTGGTATGGTATTCCGCTTGCCGTCCGTCGCCAGCTTAAACGCTAGCTTCTGCGTTCCGCTAATCTTTTGAGGTTCATGAGTGCATTCACAAAACCACGCGCGCTTTTCGATTTGGATTTAAAATGAAAATGTTTTTCCTGGTTATCGGGCTCATTTTTGCTGTGCCATCGATTGTCCTGGCATCTGACTATGCCGGGCAAGTCAGTGCTTATCGTCGTGCTCAGGGATTATCTGCAGTGCAAATAGATAGCCAATTGAATGCAGTCGCCCTGCGGCAAGCCCGTGCAATGGCTGCGAGTGGGACTTTAAGTCATACCATTGGTGGTGAATTTAGTTCGCGTATTGGCAAACTTCGCGCATCCCGGGCAGCCGAGAATATCGCGGCTGGCTTCACGAGTTTTCGGGACACATTGAAGCAATGGGAAAACAGTGCGGGCCATCGCGAAAATCTTTTGCTGGCCGGTGCCCGCAAGATTGGCATTGCGTCTGCCAGCAATTCAAAATCGCCCTATCGGATATTCTGGGCGATGGTCATCACGGACTGACGGTCTCTGAAAAAGGTCTTTGAAAAATTTCAGCCTTTGAGTTGTTCATACTCAAAGGCCGAATTTTAGATGGAAATGATCTTTAAGCGGCGCTGAAGCCTGCAATGGATTTGACCTCAAGGTACTCCTCAAGACCAAATTTGCCCCATTCGCGACCATTGCCAGATTGCTTGTAGCCACCGAAAGGCGCGGTCCGCTCATTAGGTACGCCATTCAGGTTAACATTGCCGGCGCGAAGTTGACGACCGACCTTGCGTGCACGCTCGATGCTGCCCGCCGAGACGTATCCTGCAAGTCCATATGGGGTGTCGTTGGCGATCTTCACTGCGTCAGCCTCATCCTTCGCACCCATGATCACAATCACCGGCCCGAAGATTTCTTCGCGGGCGATGGTCATGTCGTTGGTCACGTCGGCGAACACGGTGGGGCGAACGTAGAACCCTTTGTTGACCCCTTCTGGCAATCCCGGACCACCGGCGACAAGCGTTGCGCCTTCGTCGATTCCCTTTTTGATCAATGCCTGAATCTTGTCCCATTGGATGCGAGACACGACCGGTCCGATATTTGTATCAGCTGCGCGCGGATCACCGGCCTTGGTTTTGTCGGCGACACCCTTGGCGATCGCCGCGACTTCTTTCATTTTCGACAATGGCACAATCATCCGGGTCGGTGCGTTACATGACTGGCCGGAATTATTGAAGACATGCGCGATGCCGCCGGACACAGCTTTGTTAAAGTCCGCATCGTCGAGGATGATGTTTGGCGACTTGCCGCCCAGTTCCTGGCTGACGCGTTTAACGGTCGGCGCGGCGCGTTTGGCGACATCGATGCCAGCGCGCGTTGAGCCGGTGAACGAAATCATGTCGATGCCTGGATGTTCGCTCATGGCTGCGCCAACATCAGGGCCGAGACCGTTGATCAGATTGAAAACACCTTTCGGTACGCCTGCTTCATGGAGAATTTCCGCCAGGATCAGCGCCGATGTGGGCGTGAATTCCGATGGCTTGAGGATCATAGTGCAACCCGCCGCCAGCGCGGGCGCGACTTTGCAGGCGATCTGATTAAGCGGCCAATTCCATGGCGTGATCATGCCAACGACGCCAAGCGGCTCGCGGACAATCATGGCAGAGCCGAGTGGCTCTTCGAACTGATAGTTTTTCAAAACCTCGAGCGTCGATGCAATATGGCCAAGCCCCGCGCCGGCCTGAAATTTCTCGGCAAACGGCAGCGGTGCACCCATCTCATCGGACACGGCGGCGCCGATGTCCTTCATGCGGGTTTTATAAACCTCGATAATGCGGGTGAGCAGAGCCACGCGCTCTTCTCGGCTGGTTTGTGAATAGGTTTCAAACGCACGCTGTGCAGCCGCCACGGCCTTATCCACATCGGCTTTCGACCCGAGTGCGATTTCATACATCGCTTCTTCGGTCGCCGGATTGACGACAGGTGTGGCTTTCTTCACGACAGGATCGACCCATGCACCGTCGATGTAGAATTGCATACGATTGACCATAATAATTCCTCCTGAATTCTTGACGTTGCAAGGCGCGGTTGATGGGATTTGGTATGAGCCGTATATGGGAAATGAGGATCGATAGGGGGATATCGGTTCGGATTTTGCAATACCAAAATGATATTGCAGGTGCGGGAATTCAGCCGGCGAAAGGGGCCTATATCGTCCCTAATGGAAATAAAATACAACTTACCACGTTGAAATGCATCTAAGTAGGACTTAGCGGGTGCTTGCGGTTGTCCCAGACCTTGAAGGAGAGCCGAAAAGGCTTTTCTGAAAATTCTGCATAGGGTTTGTTATTTTGGACCAGCTGCAAGAGGAGGGCTTGATGCAATCTTGGTCTTTGGATTGTCCCTGTGCGCTCCTGGTATTCTCAGGGCGCTTTTGTTTTGCGTTTAGGTCAAATCTTTCCTTCTCAAGGGCAGCTTGTGCCTGTTCGCGCTGCCTTTGTAAGAATGCAGCCGCAATTGCGATCTGTCGCTGCTGTTCCAAGTAGACTGTATATTGTTCGTCGATGTGTTTCTGCTCTTCAGGGTTAGGATTGGGTCCGGCGATATCGAAATGCCGGTTTTGCATAAAATCAAAATATGTATAGCCACCACCCGGCTTGCGGCGACCCGCGAATTTGGCATCACAATCGATGATCTGGGCTTCGGATTGTGCGCTTTTCTTGGCATATGCCGCGCACTCCTCAAAATCTTTTGGCGCGTAAAGATTCCACCACTGTGCATGCGATCTGGCTGGAATGAATATGATGCAAAAATTGATTACAACCACCAACGCCAGAGCTGAACACGCACGGATCAAGAATTTTTTTCCTTAGGTTCGAGGTGTATACCTCTATTGCGGACTAGAACTTTCACAAGTGCGCCCGTATATTTCTGTATTCGTGAAAGCCATCCCGCAAGAAAATTCTTAGCAATAGTCACCGTTACATTTAGATCAACACATAACCATTTATGGTTCTGCGATGGGGACTTGCTCGCTAGGGACGTGCCGTATCCTCTGCTGTACAACTTCACGCTGTACATTTTGTTAGAACCTAAAATTAATTGAATTGGGACGCCGCTGGTTTGCAAAGCAATAAATCTGTGTGTCGCCTCACCATCTCAAAAAGAGAGTGGCCAATTGGCCACTGGCTAAACTTTCTCGAAAGATATCGAACGTTTCTTTTAAAATCATATCTTGCCAATTCGGTGTGACCTTGCGACCATCGTGATGCCGACCCCGCGTGAGCTTATGCAGCAAGGGAAAAGGTGTTCCCTTGCGAAATGCGCTCAGGTGGTTCGCTAAGAACGGTTTTTGGTGGTTAGTCGATCTCAACGCCACCGGAAATGCGGGCCGAGCTCCACATGGGAGGCGGCATTGGTACAAGATGGCAGAGTATCCGGAGGACCGCGATGCATTGCATTGATCGGTCCATTTCAAAGCGGCAAGACGACCCTTCTCGAAGCAATCCTGTCCCGAACCGGGGCAATTCCCAAACAAGGTAATGTTGAAGCGGGAACGACGGTGGGTGACGCATCCGCCCAGGCGCGAAGCCATCGTATGAGCGTCGAGCTGACATCTGCGACCACCCAATTCATGGGTGACAGCTATACCTTTATCGACTGTCCTGGTTCAGTAGAGTTTGCCCATGACATGCGCGCGGCGCTTCCAGCAGTCGATGCTGCTGTGGTCATCTGCGAGACAGATGAGCGCAAGTTACCGCAGCTGCAGGCCATTATGCGCGAACTCGAAGATATGAAAATTCCGCGCTTTCTGTTTCTCAACAAGATCGATAAGACTAGCAAACGCATTCGCGAGACATTGCAGGCGTTGCAGCAATCATCGCGTACGCCATTGGTATTGCGTCAAATTCCAGTTTGGAACAATGGAATTGTAAGCGGCTTTGTCGATCTTGCGCTTGAGCGCGCGTTTGTTTATCGCGAACACATGCCCTCCGAAGTGATTGCGCTTGAAGGAGGCGACCTCGATCGCGAGAAGGAAGCGCGTTTTTCCATGTTGGAGAAACTTGCCGATCATGACGACCGGCTCATGGAGCAGCTTCTTGAAGATATTCCACCGCCGCGTGACGCAGTGTTTGATGATCTCGCTCGTGAATTACGCGAAGGGCTGATTTGCCCGGTATTGCTGGGCTCGGCGCTGCATGGAAACGGCGTGTTGCGATTGTTGAAGGCATTGCGCCATGAGGCGCCCCACGTTTCCAAGGCGGCAAGTCGTCTCAGCGCCTCCGCCGGCAATGCGTCACTTGCCTACGTCATCAAGAGCACACATCAGCAGCATGGGGGCAAGCTATCACTCGTTCGTGTTCTTACGGGTCATTTTGAGGATGGCGACACAGTGCTCTCCGCGAGTGGAGGAACAGCACGCGTATCCGGACTAACAACGATAAATGGCACCCACGACACCAAGCGCAATTCTGCCTCTGCGGGTGAAACCGTGGCGCTGGGAAAACTCGACTTGATCAAGACTGGCGATATTGTGACTTCTGGCAAAACTGCACCAGTGTCCGCCGCAAGCCTGCTGCCTGCTGAACCGGTGCTGTCCACAGCGCTTGCAGCACAGGACCGCAAAGACGACGTCAAGCTGGGTCAGGCCTTGGTGCGGCTCAACGAAGAAGACCCGTCATTGACCATCCATCACGATCCGAGAACGCACGAGGTGATCATATGGGGTCAGGGCGAGATGCATCTGCGTGTCGCCCTTGAACGGCTGCAGAATCGATTTGGAATCCCTGTCAAGCAGCACAAGCCGATGGTTGGTTATCAGGAGACGATCCGCAAACATATTGTTCAGCGCGGGCGTCACAAGAAACAATCTGGCGGTCACGGCCAATTCGGAGATGTTGTGCTTGATGTCAAACCGCTGCCGCGCGGCAGCGGTTTTGTCTTCCAGGAGAAAATCGTCGGTGGCACTGTTCCGAAAAATTATATTGGTGCAGTCGAGGAGGGTGTGCGCGATGGGTTGCTGCGTGGGCCGCTTGGCTTTCCGGTGATCGATGTCGAGGTGACATTGATCGATGGATCGTATCACAGCGTGGATTTATCCGATCTTGCGTTCCGTATGGCAGGCCGCGTTGCTATTGCGGAAGCCTTGCCGCACTGTGCGCCGGTATTGCTTGAGCCTGTCCATCTCGTCGAGATTGTTTGTCCGATTGATGCGACTGCTAAGATCAATGCAATTCTGTCGGGGCGGCGTGGGCAAATTCTTGGATTCGACAGTCGCCCGGATTGGACAGGATGGGATATGGTGCGCGCGAAATTGCCCGAAGCCGAAATAGGCGATCTTATTGTCGAGTTGCGATCCGCGACGGCAGGTGTGGGCAGTTTCACGCGACAGTTCGACCATATGGCCGAAGTAACAGGCCGCACCGCCGATCAGATCATCGCGGCGCATCACGTAGCGGCATAAAGGGTGATTTCAGGGGAAATAATTCATTTAGTTCTGGTATAAATTGAACGCACCCATATTGAACCTAATGCGGGACCGCTGTCGCGGTTCGCCAAGGGATCCAAGACAGCCACCCAAGATTCCCACCTTGAGGATTTCAGAATTTGAATAGCTACGACGCGCTTCGAGAATATCTGCTGCAGCAGAAGTCGCCGGAATTCGCACTGACATTCAGC
The DNA here is from genome assembly GCA_963811795.1 of uncultured Alphaproteobacteria bacterium. Taxonomy (GTDB): domain Bacteria; phylum Pseudomonadota; class Alphaproteobacteria; order Rhizobiales; family Xanthobacteraceae; genus Afipia. The sequence goes on along the minus strand of CAWESR010000004.1, from coordinate 27,175 downwards.
GAAATCGAAGAGATTTTGGGTTTTGCCCTTCCACGCAGTTCTCAACGTGCGTCATGGTGGGAAAAGGAGCGCAGCCCGGAAAACGCGCGGCCACAGCGTGATGCCATTCGCGATGGCGGCTATGAAGCCTCGCGTCTTAGCGATGGCAAGGGAGTTCGCTTTCGCAAACTTTCCGCCGCGCGCCCCAAGATATGGCATTAAACGATCAGGGCAGATCCAGAAATCCGATGCGATAGCGCAACGCGCGTTGCTCAACGGCTGTCAAAAGTCTAATCAAGGTTTCCACTGCGCTCACATGAGCAGCTTGTGTCGTTGCGGCGGCGGAATAGACCGTTGCGAGCGCGCATTCGGGCGGCAATGCGCCAACCAGCGTTAATCCCGGCGTATTGATAATTTCGGTTGATTGTGTGCAACCGAGGGGGCGTGAGAATTCAGACGCAGCAAGATGACGCATGGCGGTTGCGCCATTGGGGAAAATCTTTAGTCGTCCATCGACTTGATCCGCAATGCCGAGCTGATCAAGTATCTTCGCGATGTGAATACCCGCGGTCGACGATTTGGTATCGGGTACAAAAATCGCATCGGCCGCGAGGAATGTTCGACGCAACGCCTCTGAATTCTCAATCGGGAGGGTTGGATCGCCAGCCCGCACCGCAATCGCGGTTTCGACATTCCCTATATCCTGGGCCGATCCGTTGCGCAGAAATCCTTGCCGGGTCAGATCGGCAACGATGGACCGTGTCAGGATAATCATGTCAGCCTGCGCGCCATCGCGCACTTTAGCTGCTATTGTTCCTACTGCGCCGAAGTCGCCGTCTATGGTGTAGCCGCTCAGTGTTTTAAAAGTTTCGGCAACATTTTCGATCAGGCCTTGTGCGGCGCCGCCGCTCAAAATTTTCAAAGTTTTCATGAAGATTTTCTATTCAGGTTTTGTATTGAATGTTTTGACGACGTCTGCCCATTTCACGATGTCACGGCGGAGGAAAGCATCGAACTCAGCTGGAGTCATCGACAGGGGAGTTGCACCCTGACTTTCCCAGAGAGCAGTGTTCTCTGGTTGTTTGAGAGCTTTATTGATCTCTTTATTGAGGCTGGCAATGATGGGTTGCGGGGTGTTTGCTGGGGCCATGATGCCTAGCCAGATCGTGGCTTCGTAGCCGGGAACACCGGCCTCCGCAACCGTTGGCACAAGAGGCAAAATGCTTGAGCGCGTTTTGCCTGTGGTCGCCAGAACTCGCACCTGTCCTGCAGCAATATTAGGTGCCATCGTTGTTACGGCATCGATCATGATCTCGATCTGGCCGCCGATAACGTTGCTGCGTGCTTCGCCGCTGTTACGATGGGGGACGTGGACGATATTTGTGCCGGTCATGGTTTTGAACAACTCGCTTGCCATATGATACGGCGTGCCTTGACCCGCAGATGCGTAGTTCAGTTTTCCCGGCTGCGATTTTGCCAGCGCAATCAGTCCCTGCAGTGTGGTTGCTTTCACCGAAGGATGCACGACGATCACCAAATCTGACATGGTAATCGGTGCGACTGGAACAAAGTCGCGCATCAGGTCGTAATTTCGAGTTGGCAGCAGCAACTCGTTGGCAGTCTGTGCGTTTGTGATCATCAGAAGGGTATAGCCATCGGGCGGTGCCTTGGCGGCTTCGACGGTTCCAATGACGGCACCAGCGCCTGGCCGATTTTCAACCACGAAGGGCTGCTTGAGATTGTCTTGCAAGCTCTTGCCGATCAGTCGTGCAGCGCCATCGGCAGGGCCGCCGGCCCCGAAAGGCACAAGAATTTTAACAAGCCGCGAAGGGAATTCTTCCGCCAATACATGCGTTGCAAAAAGAGTGCTGCTCAGCACTATGGCAAACGTCAATCTCTTCATTGTTCAATTGTCCTTGCTGATGCGGCACTTCAAGATGCGATTTAACGCTAACCTGCGCACGATTGCCAATTGCCCGCTGAAATTATTGCATTGCAAAATTAATCTTCATGCCCTCGGACGATGCTAAAGTTTCAATGACCGCGCCAATTCCAGCCGGTATAAAAGATATTCCGAATAAAAAATCAGGGAAAAATTTTCATGAAATCGAAACTTCTGGCCGCTGCCGCCATGGCACTTTCATTGTCTGCCGCAATGCCTGCATGGGCACAGGGTGTCAAGATCGGCATTCTCAATGATCAATCTGGCGTTTATGCCGATTACGGCGGGAAGTGGTCGGTTGAAGCGGCGAAAATGGCTGCTGAAGATTTCGGCGGCACAATACTCGGCCAAAACATCGAGATTGTTTCGGCGGATCATCAGAACAAGCCTGATCTCGGCGTCAGCATCGCGCGTCGCTGGTACGAAGTTGAAGGCGTCGACATGATCACCGAATTGACGACGTCATCGGTTGCGCTGGCGATTCATGATCTCTCCAAGCAGATGAAGAAGATCGATATCGTTGTGGGTGCGGCGACATCGCGCCTGACCGGCGATGCTTGTCATCCTTATGGTTTTCATTGGGCCTATGATACCCACGCATTGGGAGTTGGCACAGGCGGCGCGCTTACGGAAGCAGGTGGTGATACGTGGTTTTTCCTCACTGCTGACTATGCGTTCGGTTATGCGCTTGAAGAAGACACATCGAAAATCGTCAAATCCAAGGGCGGCAAAGTACTCGGCTCGGTTCGCCATCCATTGAACTCGTCTGATTTTGCTTCGTTCTTGCTGCAGGCGCAAAGCTCGAAGGCGAAGGTTATTGGTCTTGCCAACGCCGGACTTGATACCACCAACTCGATCAAGCAGGCTGCGGAATTTGGCATTGTTGCCGGTGGTCAGAAACTTGCCGGATTGTTGCTGACCGCAGCCGAGGTTCATGGCCTTGGGTTGCAGGCGGCGCAGGGGCTGGTGCTGACGGAAGGCTATTACTGGGATCTTAATGACAAGAGCCGCGATCTCGCTGATCGTTTTTTCAAACGCACGGGGCGGATGCCGAACATGATCCAGGCCGGAACATACTCGGCGACGTTGCAATATCTGAAAGCGGTGAAGGCTGCGGGGAGCAAGGATACCGAAGCTGTTGCCAAGAAGCTGAAAGAATTGCCAGTGGATGATTTGTTCGCTCAAGGCGGCAAGGTTTTACCTAACGGCCGCATGGTCCACGACCTCTATCTGTTCGAGGTGAAGAAGCCATCAGAATCCAAGAAGCCATGGGATTATTACAAACTGATTTCCACTGTCCCCGGCGACAAGGCTTTTTTCACGGCAGCAGAAAGTGGCTGCCCGCTGACCAAGACGAACTGATTTGGACTAACTGACCTGAACTAACTACTTGAGTAAAAAGCCCGGCTTTGCAGCCGGGCTTTTTTATGGGAGCAGATAGTTCCGCGAAGAGCGCGCATCATGCAGGAATTCGGCCGCCGTGTTGACGCTCAACCATCCATTGAGGATATTCGCTGCGTTGGGCGCTTGCCTTGTCGAGTGTTGCCATTTCCTCTGCCGACAACTTGATCTCAGTCGCCGCCAGATTGTCCTTAAGCTGTTCAACGGTTTTGGCGCCAACGATCACGCTCATGACAGCTTTACGGTGCAACAGCCACGCCAGCGCGATGCGGGCGACAGAGACATCATGGGCCTCGGCAATGGGACGCATGACATCGACAATGTCAAACGCAAGCTCCTTGTCGACCGGCGGGAAGTCGAACGTAATACGCCGCGCATCGTTTGGTGTTGCCGCCTGCCGCCCGAATTTTCCCGACAGCAATCCTCCTGCCAACGGGCTCCACACCATCACGCCAAGATTTTGATCTTCCGCTAGCGGAATGATTTCGCGCTCAAGCTCGCGGCCTGCGATGGTGTAATAGGCTTGCACAGTCTCAAATCGCGCCCAGTCATGTTGGCGCGACAGGCCGAGGGCTTTCATGATCTGCCAGGCGGCCATGTTTGAGCAGCCGATGTAACGTACCATCCCGCGCGACACGAGATCGTCGAGCGCGCGCAGGGTTTCGTCGAGGGGTGTCACAAGATCGGCGCCATGGACCTGATAGAGATCGATATGATCGAGACCGAGGCGCTTCAAGCTCGCTTCCACGGCAGCCATAATGTGGCCGCGCGACAGACCGACAGCGTTCGGTCCCGGTCCGGTACGAACGCGAACCTTGGTGGCGATGATCACATCCTCGCGCTGAACTTTGAGATCGCGCAGCGCTTGTCCCAGCAATTGTTCGGACAATCCCTCCGAATAAACGTCAGCAGTATCGATGAAATTGACGCCAGCGTTGAGTGCGGATTCGACGAGGCTGTTAACGCCAGCCTGATCGACCTGGCCAATCATCTTCCACATATTGCCTTGGCCGCCAAAGGTCATGGTGCCGAGGCAGATTTCTGAAACAAACAGGCCAGTGCGGCCTAGAGGACGGTATTTCATGCATGTCACCTTCCTGGTGATGAAGCGGTGCAAAAGCGTCGCGGGTTGCAGTTTTGAATTGTTCGCAGTTTCTCCACCAGCAAAATTATTTTCAACCTATTGACGCAGTTTCCAACTTCATACCAGATGTAGCGGTCACGGTCTTCTGAGTCGCAAGACTCGGAAGCTAAGAGGGAAGCCGGTGCGACAGAGTCCTTCAGGGAATTGATCAAAGCCGGAGCTGCCCCCGCAACTGTAACGGCGAGCATTAGTCTTAAAAAGCCACTGGGCATGCGCCCGGGAAGGCAGACGAAGCAACGACCCGGAGCCAGGAGACCTGCCGCGACACCAGAAAACGTCCTCGGGCGGGGTGTCCCGGTGGTCGCTTGCTGACGGCTGACCTGTTGTTGGTCTGCCGCATTCATGCAGCGTCCCCTCGGCCCAAGCCCCCTGATCCAAGAAGGGGTTTGCCGAATGTCTTTGTCAGTCGAAATTGCCACGCATGATCATCAGCCACGGGTCGTCACGCCGCGTACGCCGGAAGGTTTCTCCGCGCCGGCATTTCACGTCATCCGTCGCAATGGCAGCGTTAGTTCATTCGATGCAAGTAAAATTCAAATTGCGGTAACGCGGGCATTTCTTGCCGTTGAAGGTAACACTGCTGCCGCATCACGGCGTGTGCATGAGATTATTGAAGAATTGACTGCTCAGGTGGTGTCAGCGTTGACCCGGCGTGTCGATGCGCAGCGCGCTCTGCACATTGAGGATATTCAAGATCAGGTGGAGCTGGCACTGATGCGCGGCGGTCATCACAAAATCGCGCGCGCCTATGTGCTCTACCGCGAGGAGCGCGCCAAGGCGCGTCGTGAATCCGAAATGGCTCCCGCCACGCCTGCGCTTACTGTGCGTAGTTCCGATGGCGTTGCGCGACTGCTCGATGAAGCGCGGTTGCAGCGGGTGATCACCGAGGCATGCGAAGGCCTTGATGGCGTCTCAGTTGAGCCCGTGCTCGCCGAGACTCGCCGTAATCTGTACGACGGGATGACCGCAGATGAGTTGTCGCAGGCGCTGGTGATGGCAGCGCGGACATTGGTGGAGCAGGAGCCAAACTATTCCTATGTCAGCGCTCGACTCTTGCTCGATGCACTGCGTCGTGAGGCTGTATCGTTTATCGATAGGCGAGAGCAGTTGCTTGGCCAGTCAGAAATGGCGGCGCACTACGTGGACTATTTCCAAAACTATATTGTGACGGGCATTGCGCATGAATTGCTCGATCCAGAGTTGTCCCGCTTCGATCTGGCAAAGTTGGCGGCGGCGTTGAAGCCGGAGCGCGACTTGCAGTTTCAATTCCTTGGCCTGCAGACATTGTATGATCGCTATTTTCTTCATGTCGGTGGCACGCGGATTGAACTCCCGCAGGCCTTCTTTATGCGTGTTGCGATGGGGCTTGCGCTGCGCGAAATCGACCGTGATTCGAGGGCGATTGAATTCTACGATCTTTTGTCGTCGTTCGACTTCATGGCTTCGACGCCGACGCTGTTCAACGCAGGGACGTTGCGTCCACAACTGTCATCGTGTTTCTTGACCAGCGTACCTGACGAACTCGAGGGTATTTTCAAGTCGATCAAGGACAATGCGCTGCTGGCGAAATACTCCGGTGGACTTGGCAACGATTGGACGCGCGTGCGCGGTCTCGGTGCGCATATCAAAGGCACAAATGGCGAAAGCCAGGGCGTGGTGCCCTTCCTCAAGGTTGCGAACGACACGGCGATTGCGGTCAATCAGGGTGGTAAGCGCAAGGGCCCCGTGTGTGCGTATCTTGAGACATGGCACATCGATATCGAGGAATTTCTCGATCTGCGAAAGAACACTGGCGACGATCGCCGTCGTACCCACGATATGAACACGGCCAACTGGGTGCCGGATTTATTCATGCAGCGTGTCGAAGCTGACAGTGCATGGACGCTGTTCTCGCCGGATGAAACCCCAGACTTGCACGATCTCTACGGGAAGCCGTTTGCGCTCGCCTACGAGGCTTATGAGGCGAAGGCGGCGCGTGGTGAAATGCGCGTGTTCAAGCAAATACGCGCGGTCGATCTCTGGCGGCGTATGCTGACCATGTTGTTTGAAACTGGCCACCCATGGATCACCTTCAAGGACCCTTGCAATATTCGTTCGCCACAGGGACATGTCGGCGTGGTGCATTCATCCAATCTCTGCACTGAAATCACGCTGAACACATCGGATCACGAAGTTGCGGTTTGCAATCTCGGCTCGATCAATCTTGCTGCGCATGTGACACCAAAAGGGCTGGATCAGGAAAAGCTCAAGCGGACCGTGAAGATCGCGGTGCGAATGCTCGACAATGTGATTGACATCAATTTCTACACGATCCCCGAAGCGCGCAATTCCAATATTATGCACCGGCCGGTTGGTCTTGGTCTGATGGGATTTCAGGATGCTCTACAAATTCTGCGTCTACCTTATGCATCCGAAAGCGCAGTGTCCTTCGCGGACGAAAGCATGGAGGTTATCAGCTTCCACGCCATTTCAGCATCGGTCGATCTTGCCGCTGAACGCGGACGTTATCCTTCGTTCGAGGGCTCGCTGTGGAGCAAAGGCGTTCTCCCTATCGACTCGATTGATCTTTTGGCAAATGCGCGTGAGGCGTTCACAACTTCGACCGTTCCGCGACACTGGACTGGGGACCACTGCGCGAGCGAGTCAAGACAACTGGCCTTCGTAATTCCAATGTGATGGCAATCGCGCCGACCGCGACCATTTCCAACATTTGCGGTGTCACGCAGTCAATCGAACCTTCCTACGAGAATCTTTATGTGAAATCGAATATGTCAGGCGACTTCACAGTCGTGAATCCGTTCCTGGTGCGTGATCTTAAGGCACGTGGACTGTGGGACGACGTCATGATTTCGGACCTGAAATATTTCGATGGCAGCGTTGGTCAGATCGACCGTGTTCCCGATGTGCTCAAGGCGCTGTACGCCACTGCGTTTGAAATCAATCCGTCATGGTTGATTGAGGCCGGCGCCCGCCGGCAGAAATGGATCGACCAGTCGCAGTCGCTCAATCTTTACATGGCTGATCCCTCCGGCAAGAAGCTCGATCAGCTTTATCGGCTAGCATGGCAACGTGGATTGAAAACAACTTATTATCTGCGTTCACGCAGTGCCACGCATGTCGAGAAATCCACATTGAAGGGTACCGACGGTAAGCTCAACGCCGTGTCCGCTCACGCCGTCCAGGCTCCAGAACTTATTCTGATGCCGGAGCGGGCGTGCAATATCAACGATCCCGACTGCGAAGCGTGCCAATAACAACAGGTCATCATGCCTGAAATGACAACAGATCATCCTGCCTGCAACAGGCACGATGAGAATCATTATATAAAGGATAGAAAATGCTTGATTGGTCGGAACCAACGTCGCCATCGCTTGCTAAAGTCGGCCTCCCAATTCTGCGCGTGACGGCCCCTGTAACGGCTGACGGTCCTGTCGATCGTAGTGGTGGCCGCGTGCGCGTCGATGACAAGGCAATGATCAATTCACGCGCCGATGTGAACCAGCTATTGCCATTGAAATACAAATGGGCGTGGGAGAAATATCTCGCTGGGTGCAACAATCACTGGATGCCCACGGAAGTGTCGATGCAGGCTGATATTGCGTTGTGGAAATCGCCTGATGGCCTCACCGATGATGAGCGACGTATGATTAAGCGCAATCTGGGGTTCTTTGCCGCGTCTGAATCATTAGTGGCCAATAACATTGTGCTGGCGATCTATCGCCATCTGACCAATCCGGAGTGTCGTCAATATCTGCTGCGGCAGGCTTTTGAAGAGGCGGTGCACACCCATACCTTCCAGTACATTGTCGAGAGCCTTGGTCTCGATGAGGGTGAGCTTTTCAATATGTATCGCGAGGTGCCGAGTATCACCGAGAAAGCAGCGTGGGCGCTGAAGCATACCCAAAACGTTGAAAGCCCGTCCTTTACCACGGGCACGCTTGAAAAGGATCAAGCCTTCCTGCGTGATCTGATTGCTTTCTACGTCGTGTTTGAAGGGATGTGGTTCTACACGGGCTTCGCGCAGATCCTCTCGCTGGGACGGCGTAACAAGATGGTCGGCATCGCCGAGCAGTATCAGTACATCTTGCGCGATGAATCGATCCATCTGAACTTTGGCATCGATGTCATTAATCAAATCAAAATCGAGAATCCACATCTATGGACGCCTGCCTTCAAGGAAGAGATCCGTCAGATGCTGCACGATGCCGCGCAGCTTGAAGCCGCTTATGGCCGCGATACCATGCCGCGCGGGTTTCTTGGATTAAATGCGGCTCTGTGCGAGCAATACATGCACTTCATCGCCAATCGTCGATGCGCTCAGGTTGGTCTTGAGCCTGTGTTTGCAGAAACAGCCAATCCATTCCCGTGGATGTCAGAGGCGATGGATTTGAAAAAGGAAAAAAATTTTTTCGAAACACGTGTGATCGAATACCAAAGCGGCGGCGCTTTGAGCTGGGAGTAATCAGTCTACGCGGCATCGTCGTATCGTTGATCAGTCCTCAGGGCATAAGGTCGGATGTTTCGCCATCCGGCAGTTCGACCGCGAATGTGTTCAGTGTCATCGACACCAGCGTGTAATAGCCAAGCAAACCGACCAGTTCGACTACGCCCTGTTCGCTGAACATTTCGATGGCTTTCATGTAAAGAGGTTGCGGCACGATATGTTTTTCGTGCAGCGTCTTACTGAATTCATAGATCAGTTGCGCCTTTGGATCATCAAATTGCGGAGTGCGACGCAGGTTGATGGCTTTGATAATTTGCGGATCGAGTCCAGCTTTGAGGGCCATTTGTTTGTGCGCGTACCATTCATACTGCGCGCTCCAATGGCGCGCCGTCACCAGAATCGCGAGCTCCGACAGGCGCGGCGTTAATGTCGTATCATAACGCAAGAATGCGCCAAGACGGTTGGCGTGGCGCGCCAGCTCAGGCGCATGAATCCAGGCACGCAGGGGCGGTGTCACCGTGCCGCGCTTGCTAGCGAGGGATTCCTCACAAATTGCTTTTTGATCGTCACTCATTTCGCCAGGCGAAAGTTGCTTCAATCGCATTTTTGGTTTCCTTTGTTTTTTGCCGTGCCTGTCCAAGAGTTCACATGCGGTCTTGGCAGGAGAAGGATATTGAATTTCAGCATGTGGCCGGTACAGTGCAGCCAACATATTTTCCGCGATCATGACAGGGAAGCGCCGCGATGGCTAATCTTGAACAATTTCGGACCGAGGCGCGCGCCTGGCTTGAAGCCAATTGTCCGCCTGAGATGCGCAAGCCGATGACGAAGGAAGAAGATACCTTCTGGGGCGGACGCAATGCGAAGTTTGCTTCCGAGCCGCAGCGCGTCTGGTTCGAGCGCATGCGTGACAAAGGTTGGACTGTGCCGCACTGGCCAAAGGAATATGGTGGTGGCGGCCTTGATCCTGACGAGACCAAAATTCTTCGGCAGGAGATGGCGGCAATTTCGGCACGGTTGCCACTCATTAGCTTCGGCATTTCAATGCTTGGGCCTGCGCTTCTGAAATACGGCACCGACGCCCAGAAAAGCGAACACTTGCCGAAGATCACGGCTGGCCAGATTCGCTGGTGCCAGGGTTATTCCGAGCCGAATGCGGGCTCAGACCTCGCCTCGCTGCAAACCCGCGCCGAGAGCGACGGGGATGATTACGTTATCAACGGCCAAAAAATTTGGACATCTTACGCCAACTACGCCGACTGGATTTTCTGCCTGGTGCGAACCGATGCGGCGGCGAAGAAGCATGACGGTATCAGTTTCATTTTGTTTGATATGGCTTCCAAAGGCGTTTCAACCAAACCGATCCTTTTGATCTCTGGCAAATCGCCGTTCTGCGAAACGTTTTTCGACAATGTCCGTGTACCGAAGTCCAATGTGCTCGGTACTGTCAATCGCGGCTGGGATGTTGCGAAATATCTTCTGCAGCATGAGCGTGCGATGATCAGTGGCATGGGGGATCGTGGTGGAAACCGCCCGCTCGGGCAGGTGGCGGCGAACTCCATCGGTACCGACGAGCATGGCCACCTCGATGATCCAGTGTTGCGCGGTCAGATTGCGGCGTTTGAAATTGATGAAGCCGCACTTGCCTGCGCTGCCGAGCGCGCGGTGGATTTGTCGAAATCAGGTCAGGGCCATCCTGCCTATTCATCGGCGCTTAAATATTACGGCACCGAACTTAACAAGCGTCGCCATGAACTCTTGATGTTGGCGGGCGGCGTCGATGCGCTGGAGTGGGAAAGCAAGCGCTCAAATGACGGTGCTGCTGCGCGTTCCTGGTTGCGCACCAAGGGCAACTCCATTGAAGGCGGCACCAGCGAGGTCATGCTTGGCATCGTCGCCAAGCGTATCCTCGATTTGCCCGGTGCATGACGGCTCATAATTTTCGTTCGCAATTGTCCTTTTTAAATTAGAAAATTCCGGATACTAAAATGGCCCTCGTCCTCAACGAAGAACAGTCAATGCTGCGCGACAGCGCGCGCGGCCTCATCAACGACAAGGCATCCGTGTCGCATTTGCGTAAACTACGCGACACCAAGGATGCCACCGGTTTTTCGCGTGAGTTATGGGCAACATTCGCCGAGATGGGTTTCGCAGGCCTTCTTGTGCCGGATGAATTTGGCGGTAGTGGGCTTGGCTGTGTTGAGGCCGGCGTCATCATGGAAGAAATTGGCCGTACGTTGATGCCATCGCCGTTTCTATCTACGGCAGTGCTTGCGGCGACGGCGCTGTCGCGTGCTGGCAACAAGGCCCAAAAGTCGGAATTCTTGCCGAAGATCGCCAAAGGTTCACTGATTGCCTCGCTTGCGGTCGATGAGGGTGCCAAGCATCGCCCCGCGCAGGGTGCGATGAAGGCGGTTCGTTCCGGCAATGGTTTCAAATTGACCGGCACCAAGGCTCTCGTTGTCGATGGCCATGTCGCCGATCTGTTGGTGGTTGCGGCGCGCACCGCAGGCAAGCCCGGCGAACGTGAAGGTCTGACGCTGTTTCTGGTCGATCCGAAGAGCAAGGGGATGGAGATCGAACGCACAGCGATGGTTGATGCCCATAATGCTGCACGAATCATGTTCGACAATGTTGAGGTCAATGCCGATGATGTGCTCGGCGAAGTTGATCTCGGGGGTCCGCTGCTCGAGGGGATTCTCAATGTTGGCCGCGCTGCGGTTGCATCTGAAATGATGGGTGTCAGCGAGGAGGCTTTTGGCCGCACGGTCTCATACCTGAAAGAGCGCAAACAGTTCGGCAAGTTAATTGGTGAATTTCAGGCGCTACAGCATCGCGCGGCTCATCTCTATTGCGAGATCGAAATCACCCGCGCGACTGTGATGAAGGCGTTGCAGATGCTCGATGAGAATTTTGAGAAAGCTGGACCCGCAGTTGCTGTAGCCAAGGCGCGTGCGGGATCAACCACGACGCTTGCGGTGCAGGAAGCCGTGCAGATGCATGGTGGCATCGGTATGACGGATGAATTTGACATCGGTTTCTTTATGAAGCGTGCGCGTGTTTGCCAGGAATTGTTTGGCGACACCAATTTCCATGCTGACCAACTCGCGCGCCTGAAAAGCTACTAAATTTTCCAGTTAGTTAGTGCGGCGCGATCCAGAGGCGTAGTCCGTAAGCCAGGACCGCGACTGTTCCGGTACTTAAAACCCAAAGAGCAACGAACCACAGCAGTTTTTGTGCAAGTGGTCGCGATGGATCGTGTTGGGCCATCAGTGATAACCGCTTCCCACATGGACCTTGCCGCGGAAAATCCAATAACTCCATGCCGTGTAGACAAGAATGATCGGCACTAAAATAGCGACGCCAATAATCATGAACACAAGACTGTCTTGCGGTGAGGCCGCCTGCCAGATGGTGATGCTTGTGGGCACGATGTAAGGCCACATGCTTACGCCAAGGCCAGCAAAGGAAAGTGCGAATAGAGCAAGCGTGAGGAAGAAGGGCCGATAGTCCTGTTTGTTCGTAAGACTCTTTAACAACAGGAATGTAACCCAGGTGACAGCAAGAGGGATCGGCGCGGTGAATAGAATGTTGGGCCATTCAAACCAACGCTGCCAGTAGTCTATTTTCAGAAACGGCGTTGCCAGGCTGACGCTAACGATTGCGATCAGCGTTGCAACCAGTAGCCACCAGCTGAGGCGATAGGCCTCATCACGTAATTCGCCATCTGTTTTCATGATCAGCCAGGTTGCGCCGAGTAAGCCGTAGCCCGCCACCACAGCAATCCCTGTAAGAATGCTAAATGGCGTGAGCCAGTCCCACCAGCCGCCCGCATAATGCCGGTCAGCGACATGAATGCCTTGCAATATCGCACCGAGTGCAATGCCTTGCGCCATTGTCGCTACAAAAGATCCGCCGGCGAATGCGATGTCCCAAAGATTGCGCTCACGCTCTGTGCGCCAACGAAATTCAAAGGCGACCCCGCGGAACACCAGACCAATCAGCATGGCGATAATCGGTGTATAGAGCGCAGGCATCACTATCGAATAAGCCAAAGGGAAGGCCGCAAACAATCCGCCGCCGCCAAGCACAAGCCATGTCTCGTTGCCATCCCATACCGGCGCAACCGTATTCGTAATGACGTCGCGATCTCGTTTCCTGGGAAACAGCGGAAACAGCATACCGAGCCCAAGATCGAAACCATCCATCACAATGTACATGAAGACGGAAAATGCGATGACGAAAGCCCAGACAATGGCGATGTCGAAAGGAACGCTCATGGCATCCTCACCGATATTCGTGCGAGACAGTAGAGTGTGCGGGTAGTATTCCAGCAGTACGGATTGGTAGATCGCTCGGTGGTCCTGTCTCGCCGTGGTGAGGCGCCATTTGCATCAGTCGCAGAATGTAGACTGCGCCTGCGACGAAGATGATGAAGTAAACAATGGCGAAGGCGATCAGTGACGATGCGATGGCTGGTGTGGCAAGGGGTGATGCGGAATCTGCTGTGCGCAGCAGGCCATATATGGTGAATGGCTGACGCCCAGATTCGGTCGTCACCCAGCCCGCCACTACAGCGATAAAACCCGCTGGGCCCATGATCAGGGCGAAACGATGCAAAAATTTTAACTCGTAGAGTGTTCCGCGCCAGCGCGTGTAAAGACTGAGGAGGCCGATGCCCAGCATCAGGAAGCCGATGCCAACCATGATGCGAAAGGACCAGAACACAATTGGAACCGGGGGCCAGTTTTCGCGTGCAACCGTGTCCAGTCCCTCCAACGGTGCGTTGAGTGAATGTTTGAGGATGAGAGACGATGCTTTCGGAATCTGCACGGCATATTTGATGTCCGCGTTGTCCTGATCGGGCAGGCCAAACAGGATAAACGGCGCCCCGTCGGGGTAGCTTTTAAAATGCCCTTCCATGGCCATGATTTTCGCGGGCTGATATTCCAGCGTATTGAGACCGTGCCTATCACCGGCAAAAATCTGCACTGGCGCCACAAGGGCAGCCATCCACATCGCCATTGAAAACATCACGCGTGGACCTTCCTGCCGAGGGTCACTCAGCAGATGAAAGGCGCCAACCGCGCCAACCACAAAGGCGGTCGTCAGATAGGCCGCGAGCACCATGTGCACAAGGCGATAGGGAAATGAGGGATTGAAGATCAGTTTCCACCAATCCATCGCAATAAATTGTCCGGCTGCATTCATGCCGTGCCCACTCGGCGTCTGCATCCAGGAGTTCGCGGATAGAATCCAGAAAGCAGAAATTAAAGTTCCGATCGCAACCATCAGCGTGGCAAGAAAATGCAGTTTGCGTCCGACGCGCTCGAGTCCGAATAGCATGACACCGAGAAAGCCAGCCTCAAGAAAGAATGCGGTGAGGACTTCATAGGCCATCAGAGGCCCGAGGACCGGACCAGTCTTATCCGCGAACACCGACCAATTGGTGCCAAACTGATAAGACATGACGATGCCGGATACGACGCCCATCGCAAATGCGATGGCAAAAATTTTCAGCCAGTAATTGAAGAGGTTGATGAAAACCTCACGTCCGGTCCACATCCACAGCGCTTCAAGAACGGCAAGGTAACTTGCAAGGCCGATCGAGAAGGCGGGAAACACGATGTGAAACGTCATCGTGAAGGCAAATTGTGCCCGGGCCAAAACAATAGCGTCGAAACCATCCAACATCGTGTGTATCCGACAATGGTCGTTTCAGAGAGCTACGATAGCATGCAACGCCTGCTACTCCTATCGTTACAAGTTACAACAATGGATAGCTTGATAAGCTATTGGGATTAGGGTTTTCGTGAAACTGTTGCCGCGGGCTTCACCGCATGGTGAAGTTGAACGGCACTGAAAATGTCAGTGACGATGCTGGAATTTCAGGTGGCGGTGCCGGTAGCGGTTGTGCGCGGCGGACTGCTGCCACTGCTTCAGCATCGAGCGAGGTGTGGCCAGATGAACGAACCAAGCGTAAGCTAGTTGCTTGTCCATCGCGAGTCACTGAGAACGCAACGGCAGGAGTTCCTTGTTCTCCCGCTGCACGCGCGCTGCCAGGATATTGCTTGAAGCGCTGCAAGTGTGCCGCGAGCGATTGACGGTAGCTGGAAAGCGCAGCTGCAGCAGCTGATGTGCCTGCTTGCGCCTGTTTTGTCGTCGCGATGCGGTCTGCGTGCGGGATAGCGCTTGTCCGTGGAGCTGGAGTCTCTGCTGGATTTTTCGGCTTTTCGCGCGCGGGTCTTGTCCTCTCGGTTGAGGACTCGGGTTTCGGCTTCTGCTCCTGTACAATGACCAGTGGGTTCTCTTGCGGTGGTGTTGGCGCAATGGGTTCTTCAATAACGTTTTGTTGTTGAGGCACTGGCATGGGAGCCTCGGCTTCCTCCATGGTTGGCCCCGGTGCCAGATCAAGATTCTGAATTTCTGGTGAAGCTGATGTGAGTGAAAGATCAACCGTGATTGCCGGGACCGATGCGCCGAATGTGTTCGTATCATTATGACTGTAGAGCACAGCAACTATAAGACAGAGGTGAGCGGCTGCAACGATTGCTGCTGCCACGATCCATCGCCTGATGTCAGGTTCGCCGGATGGATAATGGAGCGTAAGTGCGTTCATGGATATTGGAGGCTCAATAAACTTTGTGAAAATTCCGATGCTCAGTTTCTTGCGTCGAGGCCAACAAGCGCGACCTTGAGATAGCCTGCATTGCGCAGCAGGTTCATCACTTCCATCAGATCTCCGTAATTCACTGTTTTGTCGGCACGCAAATAGACAGGGTCGTTTTTCTTGCCCTCTGTTGCGGCATTGAGTGCATTGCCAAGCGCATCATGAGCGACGACCTTTTCACCGACCAAAATCGAAAGATCAGGTTTTACGGTAATAAAGACCGGTTTATCCGGGCGTGTCGGTGGCGTTGCCGTGCTGGCAGGCAGATCGACGCCAATATCGACCGTCGCCAGCGGTGCAGCCACCATAAAGATAATAAGGAGCACCAGCATCACGTCGATAAATGGCGTGACGTTGATCTCGTGGGCCTCGACAAGATCATCGTCGATCGGGGCGGTACGGCCACCCAGTTTTGTACCCATGATTTTACTCCGCAGCGCGCGAAGCGCGTAATAGATGACGACCGTGATCGCGGCTGATCATCAGCATGACTTGTGCCGACGCATCGCTCAGCAGGGCGCGATAGGCGGAAATCATTCGGACCAGATGATTGTAGATGACAACGGCGGGAATGGCTGCGATCAGCCCCATGGCAGTTGCGAGTAGTGCTTCGGCAATTCCAGGTGCGACGACAGCAAGATTGGTCGTGTGCGCTTCCGAAATGCCGATGAAAGAATTCATGATGCCCCACACCGTGCCGAACAGGCCGACGAATGGTGCGGTGGCGCCAATGGTTGCAAGCACGCCAGTGCCGCGCGCGATCCGCCGCGCCATTGCAGCCTCAACCCGTTCGAAGTCGGAGTGTGATGCGTTCCTTGAAACCATCGTCGAAAATGCCGCCGGAGAGGTTTGCTTCCCGTGCGGCGGAGTGAATGAGTTGTGCGACCGCGTCAGTGCCGTCTTTGCTATTGCGTTCAGCCTCGATGAGGCTGACATCGTTTTCAAGCATCTTCACACGATTTTTCGCGTGCCCGGTTTCAGTGCGTAGCTCCAGTAACTTGGCCACGCAGATTGTCCACGTCACCAGAGATGCAAACGCCAATCCGAGCATGACTGCTTTCACGACCAGGTCCGCATTCACGAACATGCCCCATGGTGACAGATCGCGCGGCAACAATGTACCCGACGGAGTCGCGGCATTTGCAATATTTGGCAGGAGCGCCAGCACGCCTATTGCGAATGAGGCCATGGCCATCCGCCAAGAGAGAAAGCCGTAAATTGATTGTGGCAAATTGCCGTGCATTTTCATGATAGCAAAATCCAGATCTCCGCAACCGCAGCACTATAGTTCAACTATATCCGCAGACAACGTGACGGATTGCACTTAATTCGAATCTTAAAATAACCGCCAAATCCGGGCTTCTTGGAGCAGTATCTCATGGTGTAGTGAGCTGGCGACTATCACCTCTTCTCATGAGAGGTGATAGTCATATCCAGTTGCCTCAACCTGCGATCTCGGCTCCGGCGCTCGCGTAGACGATGCCGCCATCAACTGCGATGGTATTGCCGACCACATAATCGCCTGCACGTGAGGCCAGATAGATTGCCGCACCTGCCATGTCTTCATCGGTGCCGACGCGTTTCGCAGGGACACGTTTGGCGACCTGGTCAGCATGATCGCGTGCGGCGGTATTCATGTCGGAACGGAATGGGCCCGGCGCGATTGCCGTGACGACGATATTGTCCTTGATCAATTTCACGGCCATCCGGCGCGTCAAATGGATCAGGCCCGCTTTGCTGGCGGCGTAAGAATAGGTCTCGAGTGGATTTACGAAGATACCGTCAATCGAAGCGATATTGATAACCTTGGCAGGCCGCTCGGGTGTCGCCGCTGCTCGCAAAGCTTTTGCCAAAGCTTTGGTCAAAAAGAATGGCGACTTGACGTTGAGGTTCATCACCTTGTCCCAGCCGTTCTCCGGGAATTCGTCAAAGTCCGCGCCCCACGCCGCCCCTGCATTGTTGACGAGAATATCGAGCTTCGGCTCGGCTTTCATGATTTCGGATGCGAGCTTATCGCAGCCTGCGACCGTTGAAATATCGATCGGCAGTGCGATGCATTCACCGCCGTATGTTTCCGTCAATTCCTTGGCGGTTGCCTCACAAGGCCCAGCCTTGCGGGCAGTGATGTAAACCTTGGCAACGCCGTGGGCGAGAAAGCCACTGGCGATCATCTTGCCAATACCACGTGAGCCGCCAGTGACGAGAGCAACCCGTCCTTTTAGCGAAAACAGATCCTTGAACATGCATCCTCCTGTTGCTTTGGCCCAATATAGAACGAGCAGAAAAGACCAAGTCAAGAAAGCACAAGGTACAAAAAGACGTAGATGTGCGGTGTTTTGAGTATGTGGGAGCTGGGTTAGGCGACGCTTAATCACTTGACGCTTAATCACTTAATGTGAGTTTCGAGATGCGGGTTTAGATCGATAAAGCCCGGCTATTCCATTTCTAAATTGACACCTTCTCCAGGGTTTGTTTTGTCTTTGTTGCGAGAGGCAAGGGATGGGAATGCGCGAGGTTGTCAAATGGAGCCGTAAATGGTGGCCAGGGCTCATCCCTCTGGCCTTCTTTTGGCTCATCGCGATATGGGCTACCACCTTACCTCTTGAGAACAATATTGCCGGCCGCGCTGCCGCTTCGCTCAAGAATAATATTCTCGATAAAACTCAGATTGACGTTTCAGGCCGCGATATCCGGTTGTCGGCTGAAGCCTTTTCCGAGGAAGGCCGACTGAGTGCAATTGCGCAGGTCGAAGCGGTGTCAGGGGCTCGTCTGATTAACGATCAGACCAGCCTTATTCCGGAAGCTAAACCGTTTATGTGGTCCGTGGAGCGTGATGTGGTGAAAGTCACGCTCACGGGTAATGTGCCGTTGCCAGCAGTCAAAGCTAAATTACTGGAAGCTGCCCGCGCTGCTGCCGCAGGCACCGAGGTTGTCGATCGCATGGGTATGGCACGCGGTGCGCCATCACGATTTGATAATGCAGTACTGTTATTGATCGATCAGGTTGGAAAATTGAAAGATGGCAAGATCTCTTTGACCGATACTGCCGTGAAATTGAGTGGCATGGCACGTGAGATCGGTAGTCGTGAAGCGATTGCTGCAGCCTTGAAGAATTTACCGGAAGGTTATTCGGTCGCTGAAAACACCATTCAAGCGCCGCCCTATATTTTCCAGGTCAACAAAGATCCTGTGTCCAGCACGGTCACATTGGCGGGGTATGTGCCGGATAACAATACACATGCGGCGATTGTTGCAGCGGTTGGGCGAAAGTTTCTCGGCGAAAAGCTAGTAGACAATTTGAAAGCAAGCGCCGGAGCTCCATCCGGATTCTCCAACGCGGTCATCCCGGCGCTGGGAGTGTTATCGCGTGTCTCTACCGGGTCGCTCGTTGTAGCTGATCGGGATATCAAGTTATCAGGTGATGCGCTTTATGCGGTGGCGGCGGATCATATCCGCAGTGATCTCACCACGGAAATTCCACAAGGCTGGAAGGTCGATGCGGTTATTTCGGTTAAGCCTGTCGCAAGTCCGGTCGATCCGACTGTATGTCAGCAATTGTTCTTCGAATTGCTAGGCAAGGGTATGATCAGGTTTGAATCCAGGCGTGCAACCATCGACAAGGACTCAGCAGGATTGCTCGACCGGCTGATTGAAACTGCGCTGCGTTGTCCAACCGCGAATATCGAAGTCGCGGGTCATACCGACAGCGATGGCAATAATGCCGACAATTTGGCCCTTTCTGAAAAGCGCGCACAGGCTGTTGCGGATTATCTTGTTAAAGCTGGCTTGCCGGCAGAACGGTTGAAAGCAGTGGGATATGGCAGCGAACAGCCGCTCGCCGCCAACGATACCGATGAAGGTAAGGCCAAGAATCGCCGAATCGATTTTGTGGTGAAGTGATGATTTATCTTGCAATGTTCAGCTGGGGGTGGCCGCTGTTGTCCGGGTTGACCGGTCTTGCGATGGGCTGGATTGCCGTGGTGCATCGCAGTGAAGGCCTGTCGAAAAACAGCATAAACAAGATTGCAATTCTGATCGCCGCCCTCGTGGTAGTGTCGATTCTGAAATTAGTGCCTGGGCGGGCTGGTTATTGGCTCGATCTTGGTCTTGTCATGTTGGCAGTCTATCTTGTCGGATGTGCCATTGGATCGTGGCTGCGTAGCCTTGTAATTGCGTATGATGAGCAGCGACCACCCACTTAACGAGTTCCGGCGTGCGATGGGCCGGTAGCTTATAATACTTGAATAAATCGGTGTTCTCGCGATGATGGACAAGGTCACCGGACACAGCCCGTACAGTAGATAGTTTAGTGAGAAATTTATTCTAAATAGTTTTGAGGGCATGACCATTGCCCTCAAAACGAAGTTCGAGGTTTGGGATGCTGGAAACGATACGGAGGACGATTGCGTTTCTTCGCGAGAAACAAGTCCTGCATAAACTCGGTATTGCGGTCAGTGTCGCGATTATCGCAATTGCGTGCTACATTCTCTATCACATGCTTCAAGATCTCAATGTGAATGAGCTCTACGAAGCGCTGCGTCATACCGAGATTCGTACAATTGTGCTGGCGGGGCTCTGTGTCGCTGCAGGTTATTTCACTCTGACATTCTATGATTTATTCGCCCTGCGCTCGATTGGCCGCAAAGATGTGCCGTATTGGATTGCTGCTTTCGCAGGGTTCACAAGTTATTCTATAGGTCACAATGTTGGCGCTAGCGCTTTCACTGGCGGCGCGGTGCGTTATCGCATTTATTCAGCGTGCGGATTGACGGCGATCGATGTCGCCAAGGTTTGCTTTCTTGCCGGATTAACTTTTTGGCTAGGCAACGCCGCGGTTCTCGGGCTTGGCGTTACGTATCATCCGGAGGCGGCAGCTTCGATCGATAAGTTTCCAGTCTGGCTTAATCGTGCAGCTGCTATCGGCATCCTGATCGCGTTGTGCGTGTATGTTGTGTGGGTTTGGTCGAGACCAAGGAATATTGGCCGAGGCAACTGGACCGTCACCTTGCCAAGTGGCCCCCTGACCTTGCTGCAGATTGCGATCGGCATCGTCGATCTCGGGTTCTGTGCGCTTGCGATGTACATCCTCGTGCCAAACGAGCCTCAGGTCGGGTTTGTGGTTGTCGCAGTCATTTTTGTTTCAGCAACGCTACTTGGTTTTGCCAGCCATTCGCCAGGCGGACTTGGTGTGTTCGATGCAGCAATGCTGGTTGGATTGTTTCAATACAACAGAGAGGCATTGCTGGCGGGAATGCTTTTGTTTCGCGTACTTTATTACATCGTGCCGTTCATGCTCTCGGTGATGTTGCTCTCAGTGCGGGAAATTATTATCGGTTTCCGTTCGCGGCGCGTGGCCGCGGCACTGCAGCATCTCGACAGCACCAGAAAAATCAAATCGACACTGGAATCGACATGATTAGAGATTTCAGTTTCATATGCTAAAACTTGTCGCACTCGGACAGATAGATCGTTGGCTTTAATCACGAACCCTTCTTCTGCAGGTTCTGTAAACTGGTCCGATCGGCTCAGGCAATCGGCAATTATTCTGATTGTTGCGGCGCTGGGGTTAATTGGGCTGGTGGTATTCAGTAGCCTGCTGTTGATACAGGCTTTAATGGTGTTCGGTGGTATTGCAGCTGCGGCGTTGGTGCCATGGCATGTGCATCGTGCAGCCCCATCCAGCGACGACATTCCTGGGACGCGGCCCGTGGAAACGCCGGTGGTTCAGGCGCTCATCACCGGCATCCCCGAGGCGATTGTTGTTCTGGATCGCGCGGGGCGAGTGCTGCATTTTAATAGTGCGGCGGCGCAGCTCGCTCCAGCCCTGCGCAAGAACGAGCCTGCATTGTTTGCGCTGCGCTCTCCGGAAGTTATTACCGCACTTCGTCAGGCTATCGCCACACGTGAACTGCAACGCGCGCATTATATCGACCGCGTGCCGGTTGATCGCTGGATGGAGTTGATCATTACGCCCGTATTGTTACCCACTCCATTTGGCGGGTCGGAATATTGTATTTTGATGACCTTCCACGATCAGACGCCGCTCCGCCGTGCCGAAGAAATGCGCGCCGATTTCGTGGCCAACGCCAGTCATGAACTGCGTACGCCGCTGGCAGCGCTGTCGGGATTTATTGACACCCTGCAAGGATCTGCGCGCGATGACATCAAGGCGCGCGATCGTTTTCTTTCCATCATGCAGGCGCAGGCAGCGCGAATGGCGCGGTTGATCGATGATCTCTTGTCACTGTCGCGGGTCGAGCTTGGCGCATATGTGCGGCCTTATACGCTGGTCAATCTTATTCCCATTATCCATCAGGTGATTGAAGGACTGGAACCACTGGCACGTGAGCGTCAGGTCGCGATTGAGGTCGAGCTGCCCGAGGCGCCTGCTATCATCGCTGGCGATACTGAGGAATTGTTGCGTCTGTTTGAGAACTTGATTGAAAACGGCCTGAAATATGGCGCGTCCGGTGGCAAGGTTGTTGTCACTCTAAACGAAATCACAACGGGTGATGACTCCGGTGAAGTTCGTGTCTTAGTGCAGGATTTCGGTCCCGGCATCGCGCCGGAACATCTGCCTCGGCTGACTGAGCGATTTATCGAGTCGATGTTGGCGACAGTCGCGCCCAAGGTGGAACCGGGCTTGGCCTATCATTGGTGAAGCATACCTTGAACCGGCACCGCGGGCGGCTCTTGATCGACAGCATGTTGGGGAAGGGTGCAACCTTCACGGCCTGTTTTCCCAAAGCAAAAGCATCTGGCGGGCTATAAATCCCAATATGTTCCGATGCTTGGCAGTGTCATGTGACTGTCATCAAACTCTCATAAAACTGGCATGGGATCGCCCCTAAACGAGCGACGTGAGTGCAATCGAATGCGATTCGCGCTTTCACCAGATGGAGGCATCAATGAATTTTGTTCAGATAACAGTCGCTGCTGGCCTTGTTGCCGCATCGGCGTCGGCATTCGCTGCCGATATTATCGGCGCGGGTGCAACGTTTCCCTTCCCTGTGTATTCAAAGTGGGCCGATGCCTACAAAAAAGAAACCGGCAACGGCATGAACTATCAGTCGATCGGCTCGGGCGCTGGCATCAAGCAAATTCAGGCCAAGACCGTGACGTTTGGCGCCACCGATTCACCTTTGAAGGCTGAGCAGCTCGACAAGGATGGTCTTGTACAATGGCCGATGGTGATGGGTGCGATCGTGCCGATCGTAAATCTCGACGGCATCAAGCCAGGTGAACTTGTGCTTTCCGGCGAAGTGCTCGGCGATATCTATCTCGGCAAGATCACGAAGTGGAACGATCCAGCCCTCGCCAAACTGAACACGAAGCTGACATTGCCAGCGAATGCCATCACCGTTGTGCGCCGTTCGGATGGTTCAGGCACGACCTTCAATTTCACGGATTATCTGTCAAAGGTGAATGCCGAGTGGAAAGCTAAGGTTGGTTCAGGCACGGCAGTCGAATGGCCGGTCGGCGTTGGTGCCAAGGGCAACGAAGGTGTGGCCGGCAATGTTAGTCAAACCAGGAATTCAATCGGCTATGTCGAGTATGCATATGCCAAGCAGGGCAAGCTGACCTACACCGCGCTCATCAACAAGGCGGACAAAACTGTGCAGCCGACGCTTGCGGCGTTTCAAGCTGCGGCGGCCAATGCTGATTGGGCCAGGGCCCCTGGTTATTACGTCATCCTGACTGACCAGCCGGGTGATGCATCGTGGCCAATCACTGCAGCTACCTTCATCCTCATGCATAAGGAGCCGATGGATAAGGCCGCTTCTGCTGAGGCCATCAAGTTCTTTAAATGGGCTTTCGAGAAGGGTGGCAAGATGGCCGAGGAACTTGACTATATTCCGATGCCTGAGTCCGTGGTCAAGTTGATTGAGAAAACCTGGACCTCCGACATCAAAAGCTGATTGGTTCCGGGGGAGAGGTGCGCGCGCCTCTCCCTCGCTTTTATCTGTCGCGTGAACGTGACGAATGCATGGGCGGCGATTTGAGATGATGTTGCGGGCGAATGGCGTGGCAGAGATGGTTGCTGAAGGTAGCTTGATTGAAACGGCCGGACCTTATGATCGCGCCAGGGCTCTGAGCGCATTCAAGTTCAGCGACAAGGCCTTTTACTGGACGACCCGGGCCTGCGCGATCAGTGTGCTGCTCATTCTCGGCGGAATCATTTTGTCCCTCATCGCAGGTGCATGGCCTGCGATGAAGGAGTTCGGCTTTTCATTTTTGTCGACCCAGCGTTGGGCGCCGTCTGCCAACCCGCCGGTTCTTGGTGCGCTAGGTCCCATCTACGGCACGCTTGTCACGGCTTTCATCGCAATGACCATCGCCATTCCCATCGGCATTGGCATTGCGATTTTCCTGACCGAACTGTGCCCGCAATGGTTACGCAGGCCCATCGGAACGGCGATTGAATTGCTGGCCGGCATTCCTTCGATCATTTATGGCATGTGGGGATTTTTTGTCCTCGGCCCATTTCTGGCGGATACTTTTCAGCCTTTCATGATCAAGATGTTCGACGGCATCCCAATTCTGGAATCCATTTTTGCCGGGCCGCCATCTTATCTCAGCCTTTTCAATGCGTCGCTGATCCTCGCGATCATGGTATTGCCGTTCATTGCAGCGATTTCACGTGACGTGTTCTCGACAGTGCCACCTGTTTTGAAAGAAGCCGCCTATGGCATCGGCTGCACGACCTGGGAGGTCGTTCGCAATGTGGTGATTCCGTATACTCGTGTTGGCATTATCGGCGGTATCATGCTCGCGCTCGGCCGCGCACTCGGTGAGACGATGGCCGTGACCTTTATTATTGGCAATTCATTCCGCATTTCATCGTCCCTGTTCGCGCCTGGCACCACGATTTCGGCGGCGATCGCCAGTGAATTCGCCGAAAGTGACGGCTTGCATCAGTCTGGTCTCATCCTGCTCGGCCTGTTGCTGTTTGCGTTGACGTTTCTTGTCTTGGCCGCAGCAAGGTTGATGTTGTTGCAGCTTGAGAAGAAGGCGGGGAAATAATCATGAACCCGATCTATGTCTCTCGCCGCCGTTCGGATGTTGTGGTCAGGGGCCTGTGCTTTGGCGCCGCGCTGTTCGGGGTTACCTGGCTTGTCTCGATTTTATTCACGCTGTTTTATAACGGCCTGGCCGGAATGAATCTTCAGGTTCTCACCCAGATGACTCCCCCGCCGGGATCGACCGAAGGTGGCTTGCTGAACGCCATCGTCGGCTCTGCCATCATGACGGTGCTGGGCGTCGGCGTTGGCGCGCCGATTGGACTGTTCGCGGGCACCTATCTTGCCGAATACGGCAAGCATGATCGTCTGACCGTGATGATCCGTTTCATCAACGATATTCTTCTGAGCGCTCCGTCCATCATCATTGGCCTGTTTGTCTATGGCGCCGTTGTGGTGCCAATGGGCGGATTTTCAGCTTTTGCCGGCACGCTGGCTCTGGCTATCATCATTATCCCGGTGGTGGTGCGTACCACGGAAGACATGCTGCGACTGGTGCCGAACCCGTTACGAGAGGCGGCTGCAGCTCTTGGTTTGCCGCGCTCCCTTGTCATCAAAAAAATTGCTTATCGGGCGGCGCGTTCGGGTCTCATCACCGGCGTGCTGCTGGCGACTGCGCGGGTCATCGGCGAAACTGCGCCGCTCCTGTTTACGGTGCTCAGCAATCAGTTCTTCAGTCTCGATATGTCCAAGACGATGGCCAATCTGCCTGTGACCATCAACAATTTCGTCCAGAGCCCTTATGCATATTGGAAACAACTCGCCTGGAATGGAGCTTTGCTCATTACCCTAACAGTGCTTGCCTTGAACATTGGCGCGCGCATTCTTGGTGCCGAGAGGACAAAGCAATGAGTGAAGTTTATGCGCCTCATGTCGCTTCGAGCGGGTATGGATCGGTGGTTTCCAAATTGCCAGAGACGTCTGCCAAAATCAGCGTGCACGATTTAAATTTCTATTACGGTAATAACCATGCGTTGAAAAACATCAGCCTCACGCTGGAAACTAATCGTGTCACCGCTTTTATCGGACCGTCGGGGTGCGGAAAGTCCACCCTGTTGCGCACCTTCAATCGGATGTATGATCTGTATCCGGGTCAACGCGCCGAAGGGCGTGTCTTGCTGGACTCGAGCGACATTCTCGATCCAAAGCTTGATCTCAATCTGCTACGCGCGCGGATTGGTATGGTGTTCCAAAAACCAACACCGTTCCCCATGACGATTTATGAAAACATCGCATTCGGCATTCGGTTATATGAAAAGATTTCGAAATCCGAAATGGATGATCGTGTCGAGGCCGCACTGCGCAATGGTGCATTGTGGAACGAGGTGAAGGACAAGCTCAATGCGAGTGGCCTCAGCCTGTCGGGTGGCCAGCAGCAGCGTCTTTGCATCGCTCGCACGGTCGCGGTGCGGCCAGAAGTTATCTTGTTTGATGAGCCGTGCTCTGCGCTTGATCCGATTTCGACCGCAAAGATCGAAGAATTGATCCAGGAGCTCAAGGAGAATTACACCATCGCGGTCGTTACCCATAATATGCAGCAAGCGGCACGTATCTCCGACAAAACGGCCTTTATGTATCTCGGTGAGCTGGTCGAATTCGATGATACCAGCAAGATTTTCACATCTCCGGCCCACCGGCGCACGCAAGATTACATCACTGGCCGGTTCGGCTGACGCATTATTCCCGGAGAGAATGATATGGCCTCAGAGCACACTGCCAAAGCTTTTGACGAAGACCTCCAGGAATTGACCAGGCTCGTGGCCGCGATGGGTGGGCTGGCGGAGCGCCAGATCATCGATTTGATCGATGCGCTGATCCGGCGTGACGTGGCGTTAGGCCAGCGGGTTATTGCTACTGACGTTGAAATCGACAAGCTGCAACATGTCATTGAAGAGCGTGCAGTCCTGACCATTGCCCGCCGTCAGCCGATGGCGGTAGATCTGCGCGAGATAGTCAGTGCGATGCGCGTTGCAACCGATCTTGAGCGTATTGGCGATCTCTCCAAGAACATCGGCAAGCGCGTAGCTGCTCTCGACAGCGATTTTCACCCCTTGAAGCTTATTCGTGGCTTTGAGCACATGACCGATCTGGTTCAATCGCAAGTGAAGTCGGTGTTGGATGCCTATGCCGCGCATGATCTGCCGGCAGCGATGAAAGTCTGGAAAGGTGATGAAGAGATCGATGCGATTTGCACCTCGCTGTTTCGTGAATTGCTGACCTATATGTTGGAAGACCCGCGTAATATTGGTTTTTGCATTCACTTGATGTTTTGCGCCAAGAACATCGAACGTATCGGCGATCACGCCACCAATATTGCGGAGACGGTTTTCTATATGATCGAGGGGCAGCCGCTGCTAAATCAGCGTCCGAAAGGCGACATGATCACATTTGCCGCGGCGCCTGACCGCGGATTGGGAGACCAATCATGAGTGCGCGCATTCTGGTGGTTGAAGACGAAGAGGCATTGGCCACGCTGCTTCGTTATAATCTCGATGCGGAGGGTTATGACGTTGAAACCGTGTCGCGCGGCGATGATGCCGATACCCGGATGAAGGAATGGACCCCCGATCTTGTC
>CAWESR010000003.1:0-249191 GCA_963811795.1 uncultured Alphaproteobacteria bacterium | reverse complement strand
GCCTGGAAGGCCGGCTACGCGACGAGCCCGACCTACGTCGAGAACGTCAAGAGCCTGATGAAGCAGTACAACCTGTACCAGTACGACAAGCTCTGATCAGGCCGATGACCTGCACTGACGGGTCGGATCCCGATCTCTGTGAACATCCCGGGTACAACCCGCTCGACGGCGGTCACGATCGGCTCCGCGCCGACGTGGCCGCCGGTTGGCGTTGGCCGAGGGCCCCGTCGATCAGCGACCGGGTCCGGTCCACCGCGTCCGGCCACTCGTGCACGTACGTGTTGGGCGTGATGATCGGGCTGCTGTGTCCGAGCGCCGACTGGACCGTCCTCGACCGACGCCCCGGCGTGGATCAGCACGGTCGCGTAGTAGTCGACGTAGGCCGCCGAGCACGCTGGCCTGCGGCTTGCAAGGTAGGTCCGAACGATCTTGGCTACGATCGTGTCCGGCCTATGCTGCAGATTCGGCGAATCATGATCCCGTTCGGGCTCCGACCTTATCGGCACCGCAGCGCCCCAATTCGATCGCTCGGCGGTTTCGACAACGGCACGCACAATGTCACCATGGGCTGCACTCCCCGGCAGTTTCCGGAACCGGAGCCATGGACACCGCCGCCGGCGCCGCCGCCCTGGGTGCCGCCCGAGGACGGATCCGACCCAAACTACTGGCCACACGCGAAGCGCCCGAAGAAACCGATCACCACAGCCCGCGTCCTGGTGGCCGGTTTCGCTCTCCTGTTCGCCATCCTTGCGCTGAGGATCGGGCTGGCGTTCCTGGCTCAGTTGCTCGCCGGCTCGTGATAACCGTCGGCACGTGACGGAACCGACCCACCAGCCACGCTGCCCGGGCGGGCGTCCGCCAATCGTGGCCCGTCCGATGCCTCCGGCGGCCAGGGCTACCCGCCCTCGGAGCCGGGCAGCCGCTGACCTGGGTGACCAGGTTAAGCGTCGATCTTGGGTACAACCCGCTGGACGGCGGTCATGCTCGGCCGGTGCCGACATGGCCGCCGTTTCGCCGGACGTCAGCCCTGCATGGCTGTTTCACGTCACGGGCTCGTCGATCTTGCCCGTCGTCTCGGCAACTCGATTTCCCTCGACGGTGAGCCTGCACGTCACGGTGCCGCCCGTGCCCGGAGTGGCCTTCAACACCGCCTTGCCCGACCGAGGAATGCGCGCGGCCTTCCAGGGCAACGGAACCGCCGTCGCAGAATCCTTCATCGCTTCCTTGCCCTCTTCCTCGGATGGGAGCGAGTAGCTGACCTCCTTCGCGGACCGCCCGAGCCCTCAACCTCCATCACCACCTCAAACTTCGTTGGGCCGAGCGAGCAACCGGTAGAAAGCACCAGCGTCGATCCCAACAGAATCGCCGCAGTCAATGCACGCAACATGTTCTCTCCTTGTCGGCGGGACCGCGTCGGATGCGGCCCCGGTGCGATGCCGTAATCCTGCGGCGTGCGGCGAGCCGACGCCTCTGCCGATCGACCGAACATCTCGCGTCGCGCTACGACCTCCGGCTGATCCGCCCCCAGCCGTGGGGTGGACCTGGTCGGCACCGCACTCTCCGGTTACTCAGGCAGGATGACCGGCATGATCGGACGCTCGCACGGACTCGTGATCGACTGCCCCGACCCTTCATCCCTCGCCACGTTCTACGAGGAGCTGGGCATGGTGCGGGTGCAGGACGATGGGAACTTCGACGTCAGGGTCGACGATCTCGACCAAGCCGATCAGAAGGTGGTGGCCGCCGGTGCGCGGCGGCTACCCGGCGGCGGCGAACGGTTCCGGGTGTACGCCGATCCCGCCGGTCACCCGTTCTGCCTCGTCAGCTGGTGAGCTGGGACATACACCCCGATCATGGAGGATCCGGCCCCGAAATTGGTGCCTCAGAATCCAAGATCGCGAGGGGATCACAAACCGGATCACGGCTGTCGGCGATGTGTCTGTAAACAATCTTGACGGCCGCTGACCAGGGGCACTACGTTTTCGACCGGCCCGATCCGAAATGGAGGGCCGTCTCTTGACGAAAACCTTGGGGAGTCCCATGAACTGGTATATCGCGGTGCTCAAGAATTATGTCGGATTCAGTGGCCGGGCGCGGCGCACCGAATTCCTGGAAATGTTCTTCCTTTTCAACATCCTCATCAGCATCGTCCTCACCATCATCGGGCGATTCATCGACACACACCCTCCGTCCGCGATCTACGCCCTCGCGGTTCTGCTCCCCACCTGGCGGTCCGGTCCGGCGACTGCACGACACCGGGCGTACGGGTGTGGCTCCTCCGGCGCTGGTGCCGTGATCGGCCGATCGTCCTGCTGATCTTCTGGGCGATCAGGGAACGCCGGGCCGAACCAGTACGGTCCGGACCCGAAGCAGGAGCAGGCGCCGGCCTACAGCTGAGCCCGAACCAACACGGCGGTCATGGTCGGCTGGGCAGCCGGCCGTGGCCGCCGCGGCCGTTGGGAGTCCGGGCGCGGTGCAACCGTTCGGCGAGACGACCATCACCACCGACCGGCTGCTGCTCCCCCGCTGCGGGTCGACGACGCCGACGCCATGGCGCGTGCTGGGCGACGAGCGGCTGCACCGGTTCATCGGCGGAATCCGGCCGACGCGGACGACCTGCGTTCCCGGTACGCGCATTGGCCGCCGGGTCGGGCCACGCCGAGGAGATCTGGCTGAACTGGATCATGCCACAGCGGACCGATCACACCCCGGTCGGCACGGTGCAGGCCACGGTCATGGCACACGGCGACGGCTGGTCGGCCGAGGTCGCCTGGGTGATCGGTGCGCCGTGGCAGGGCCGGGGCTTCGCCGGCGAGGCGGCCCGGGCCCTCGTCGACTGGCTGCGCGCCGGCGGCGCCGACCCGATCAGCGCCAATATTCATCCCGACCACCACGCGTCCGGCCGGGTCGCCGAGCGGGCCGGCCTGAGGTCACACCGGATCGGTCGACGGCGAACGCGTCTGGCGATCGGCACGCCCACCAGGATCGCCACTCCCGTGCTGACCAGGACGACTGCCGTCCACACCAGCGCCCGGCCGACCGCGATCGTCGCGTCGAGGCCGTACTCCCGCTTCGAGTCCCGCGTCCCGCCGCGCGCGCCAGGCGAGACCTCGTCGTGCGTACCCTCGAAGGTTTCGACCTGCCGTTGTCGTCGCACCACTTCGGACCTGGCGCGGTCGGTCCCGGGCCAGTGGGTCGACGACCCGTTCCACGGCCAGCCGCCGTCCTCGAGCAGCACCATCGGCCCGCCGGCGAACAGTGCGCGGACGCCAAGCACGACGGCCACGACGGCACCCACCAGTCCAGCGCTTCACCATGCTGTCCATGCTGGGTCACGTCGGGCCGCTGTCGATCCGCGCCACGACGTCTTCACCGGATCTCCCCGCGGGCGCGATCAGCCGGTCTGGGGTTGCAGCAACGCGTTGCGGATCGGCTGGCTGGGCACCACGACCCGGTGGCCGGCGGTGCGGCGGCCGAACACCGACGCCCGGCGGCCGGTGAGTTCGGTGACGAACTGGTCGATCAGGTCGGTGGTCTGGCCGGGCTTGCACACGATCTTGCTCCAGCCGGCGGTGTCCCGCGACAACTCCCAGCGGACCATCAACTCCGGCGGCGGCGGCTTGAGACACTCACCGTGAAGGCGTGCCGGGTGGCGCGCCATGCCTCCCAGCCGACGCCGTCGAGCTGGCCGAGCGCGTACGAGGCCAGTTCACGGGCCTGCCGGGGCGGCTCGCTCGCGGTGTACGTCGACGCCGAGGACGAACAGGCTGTACCACAGTTCGAGCGCCGTCATCCCGTTGCGGGAGCCGCTGATCGTGGTGTCGGGCGAACCGGTGTAGGCGACCGCGCGCCCGTCCATCGGGCACCGGCCGGTCGTGGCCAGCACCACTCCCCCGGGATCGCGGGTGGCGAAGAACTTGTGGGTCGAGATCCCGATGCTGTGGGCGCCGTCGACGAAGTCGAACGGCGGCCGGTCCTCCTCCAGCAACGCGAGCGGCACGCCCGCCCAGGGCGGCGTCGACGTGGATGTAGTGGCCGGGCACGCCGGCCGCCGCCAGAACGTCCTGAATGGTCGCGAGGTTGTCGATCGCCTCGGTCGTGGTGGTGCCGACGTTGACCACGACGATCGCCGGGCGGCCGCGACGGGGCGCCACGGCGCGCGCGAAGTCGGCGTAGTCCATCTCGCCGCGGGCGTCGGTGCGGATCTGCACCGCCGGCATCCGGTAGTCCTCGACGATCTTCTTGATGCTGTAGTGCCCGGCGGCGGTGTAGAAGACCACGCCGTCGGGGTACATGTTGCGGGCCCGGCGCAGGCCGAACTGGTTGCACTCGGTGCCGCCGCTGGTCACATAGCCCCACCGGTCGTTGGCGGGGGCGCGGAACAGATCGGCGAACCAGGTCACGACCTGCCGCTCGAAGCTCCTTGGTGTGGTGGGTGAAGACCGGGTCGACGTACGGGTCGCCGATGTTGTTCAGCTCGAACCGGGCGAACTCGGCCAAGGGACCGTAGTCGATGTCTTCCATCCCGGGGAAGCCGAGTCTTCGGCCGCGGGCCTGCTCCAGCTCGTGCAGGAGCGCAGCCAGGGCTCCCTGGTGGCTGCCGTCACCTGGGTCGCCGCTCACATCCAACCCCCTCGCAGAAAAATGGTCGTCATCACCGTACTCAGGCACCAGTCATGCTCTGCCCGGCGGATCGTCCCTCCGCGCGGCGGAGGGGGCGAATGTGATCGAGTTGGGCTCAGCGGTGACCATAAATGTCTATCGACAGGGAGTCAACGAGAGTTCACACGCCGGAAGCAAGAAGAAAAATCTGTTCCGTTTCGCGGTAGGGGCAGACGTCGGAAACATAGACGGATTACTCTAAGCAATCCGAACGGTACGCATGGGAGGGTTCGTGTGAGCTACGCCACGTCCGAGTGGTCGGCTGGTAGCTACGCCCGCCAGCCGACAGCACCAGACCCCGGCACCGGCTACACCAGCAACGCCACCGTCGACCCGTCAACCGAGGCCAACGTCCTCGGTTGGATCAGCATCCGCAACGCGGCGATCGGCCGGCTCCGCAAACTCAGCCACGGCCACAGCACCCTCGCCATCGAGCCGCCCAAGGGGCGGGTGCCCGGGCCGCACGCGATGGCGTTCCTGTACGCGTACCACGGGGCCACCAGCACGGCGAAGAGTCCGCGCTACGAGATCGCCGGCGCCACCCGCGTGGTCGACGACAACGAGGCCACCCAACCCGGCCACAACGTGCGCGACCTGGCCCTGTTCCTGGCCGGCATGGTGACGTCGCGTGGGACCGCATCCGCGAGGGCGGCTACGACCCACGGACGTCGATGGCCGACCGGGCCGACCCGATGCCACCACGGGCCGAGTTCGTCGGCATCGCCGTCTCCTCGCTGGGCGAGCCGGGGACGGACTGGTCACGGTCCCGGATGGACGCGCTGTCCATGGGCGGGCTGCCCGGGCTCAACCTGCCGGGACGGGGGCTCATCAAGCTCATCGACGGCACCTGGATCACGACCGTGCGGCCGTCAGGCGACGTGCAGATGCGGATCCGGTCGTCGGAGCACCTCGACTGGCCGGGCCGGCCACCTACGGCTGGACGCTGGCCGCACAGGGGTTCGTGCCCACCCAGGGCAGCCCCGAGCACTGGCTGAGCGAGCTGTGCCACCTCGTCGAGGAGTACACCAAGCCGGGGCGTGAGCGCCGCCGCTAGGCAGTGACGACAAGGACCCGGTGCCACGGCACCGGGTCCTTGTCGTACCGGTCAGACGTCGACGTCGGAGAACGCGTGGGACAGCACCGCGAGCGGCTTGGTCTGCCCGGCCCCGATCGCCTCGTAGACGGCCGGCCGGTTCTCCCGCAGCACCATCCCCCACAGCACGCCGATCACCGCCGCGAGCGCGATGATGGCGGGTAGCACGATCGTGAGCACCGACAACGACTCGGTGTTGAGGATCGAGCCGCTGTTCCACACCGTCACGCCGAGCACCAGCGTCAGCGCGACCGCGCCCAGCACCGGCGCGACCCGGCTGCGCCACGCGGTCTCACCGGCCTGCGGGTTGCGCCGGAAGTAGCCGATGACGGCGAGCGACGTGCCGACCAGCAGGAGCAGCACGCCGACGGCGGCGACGTAGCTGAGCCAGGTGAACAGCGTCATGACCGGGTTGGCCCCGGTCACGCGAACGCGCCGAACACGACCACCGCGATCACGGACTGCAACAGCGAGCCGCCGATCGGGGCGCCGCCGGCCGACCCGGTGCCGATCCGGCCCAGCCACGGCGGGAGGACCCGCTCCCGCGACATCGCGAACACGTACCGCGCGACGGTGTTGTGGAAGCTCAGCAGCGCACCGAAGATGCTGGTGATGAGCAGCAGGTTGGCCAGCCCGGAGGCCCAGCCACCGTACAGATTGGACAGTACCGAGAACGGGATGCCGGTCTCGGCCTGGCGCTGGGCGTCGTCGACCACGTTGTCCGGACCGGTGGTGACCGTGAGTGCCAGCGATGACACGGCGTACAGCAGGCCGAGGAAGAACAGCGCGCCGAACGTCGCCCGGGAGACCGGGCCGGGTCCCTTGGCCTCCTCGCCGTAGACCGGGCCCGACTCGTAGCCGACGAACGCCGCGATGCCGAAGGCCAGCACACCACCGATACCGCTGACGAAGAAGTTGCTCGGCGCCAGGCCGGCCAGCGAGATGCTGCCCCCGGCCGGGTGGGTGAACGCGCCGATGTCGAACAGCAGGATCATCGCCGACCTCGGCGATCAGCAGTACCGCCAGGACCCGGGCGTTGATGTTGATGTGCAGGATGCCCAGCGTCGCGACCGCCGCCCAGGCGATGCCCGCCCACGCCCACCACGCGAGGCCGGCCTGCGGCAGCAGCCCTTCGAGACTCGCGCCGAGCAGCCCGTACAGGCAGATCTGGATCGCGTTGTAGCTGACCACGGCGACCAGCCCACCCGCGACACCCCACATGCGGCCCAGGCCGCGGGCGAGGTACGCATAGAACACGCCGGCTGCGAGACGTGCCGGCTCATGGTCGTGTAGGCCACCGTGAACGGCCACAACGCGACCGCGAGAACGAGGAACGACAGCGGCACGCCCTTGACGCCGGTGGCAGCGAACGTCGCCACGACACTGCCGGCGAGCACCGTCATCGGCGCCGACGCCGAGATGGTGAAGAAGCTCATGCCGGCTGTGCCGAGGCTGCCCCTGTCGAGGCCGGCTGGTGCCTTGCTCATAGGTCGTCCCATCCCCTGTGGCGCCCCACTCGGCGGACTGCCCGAACGGCGCGGTCCCACGCGCCTCATCCGCGATCCCGAAACGCAAACGAGCGTGATCGTGCCACAGCGGCGCGTGTGCGCGCCACGGTCGCGACGGTGACACAAGGCGCTCCCAGCCGATACAGCGGGCGATCCACCACCTCATCGATGGGCATTGACCTGCGGCGGCGCGTTGCGCGGTGGTCATTACCGGCGCGTACGGGCGGCCCGGGATTCGAACCCCATTTCTCTCGGGCGGCGGGTCCGGCTGCCGATGACAGGTGCGGACAGACTCCCCACACCAAAGGGGACCTGGGGAAGAGTCGCCGCCCGACGACGAGGTCGGCGGCGACTCCGCAGGACGCCGACAGCGGCACGCGGAGCACCGGCGCAGCCGATCGACGACCGGTCAGCGTCATGCCGCGCCGGAGTCAAGATTCACAGGTTATTCCCAGTGTCGATCGCCGCGCTGCGAGGCACGCTGAATCGTATGGGTCGTGAACAGTACCGCCGCGCGCCGCGGCGTCGATCATCCGACCCCCGGTCCACGCGCTAGCCGGGTGGCGATCGCCGTCACCCTGGTCGCCATGCTGGCCGCCGCCTCGTACCTGTCCTGGATTAACCGTGTCGGGATCCACGACCTGGCGAGCGCCGTCGTCCAGCCGGAGCAGCAGGGGTCGTCCGTTCCCCGGGCCGGCGGTCCGGCACGCGTGCCGAGGACCGCCCCACAACCGGCCCCGGGCCTGGTCTTTCGCGCCGGCCACCGTCGACCTCGACGTCGACGGGTTCATGGCGTGGACGCTGGTCGACCGCGGTACGGGGCGGGTGTCCGGCTCGGCCAACATGAGCACCGGCACGACTACGACCGAGTCGATGATCAAGGCGTGGATCGCCTCGGACTACCTGCGCCGGGCTCGGCTCCACCAAACCGAGCACGGCCGTGCTAAGCAACTCAGCATCATGATCCGCGACAGCGACAACGAGGCGGCCGAGGACACCTTCCGGCCGGCGGCGGCACCGCCTTGATCCAGCGAATGATCCGGACCTGCCGCCTGACCGATACCAGGGCCTTCGACGGCCGGTGGAGCCGAACACGATCATCGCCCCGGGACGCGGCCCGGCTGGGCGCCGTGTGTCGCCGACGGCCGCGCCGCCGGCCGCCGTGGACCACTGGATCCTGACGGAGATGCGCCAGGTCCGTGGCGAGGACGGTTCGGCGTCATCGACGCGCTCCCGACCGAACGTCGCCGCGAACACCTCATCAAGAACGGTTGGTCCAGCGCGACGACGACGGCTGTGCACGTCAACTGCCTGGCCTCGTCGACCGGTACTCGTTGGCCGTGCTGACCCGCTACCCCGCCGGCCTCGGCCTCGACTACGGGGCGCAGGTGTGCCGGGACGTGGCCGCGCGTCTGCAACCCGTCAACAACGGGTCACAGCCAGCTCCCGCCAGCCGGTCCTCAGCTCCGGCGTAGGCCATCGGGCCACGCTTGTCCCATGACTTCCGTGGATCCGCTGCCGGCCCCGTCCTACCCGCCACCGTCACACCAGGCGCCGTACCAGCCGCCGGCCGCACCGCGCACTGGCGGTGGGCTCGCACTGGTGGACAATGCCGGCACGCGCGCACCGGCCGTCGTGCACCGGCGTGGCGGCCATTTCGCCATCGCCCTGTCGGCGGAGGACTTCACCGGCGGCTACGCCGCCACCGTCGCGCGTTCCACCGCCCGCGCCACCACGTCCACCTCGACCAGAGCGTCGTCCGCCGATACCGCACCTGGCGCAGGTCGCCGCGAAGGTGGAGCCAGGCGTGGTGTCGATCGACACCGGCAACGGCGAGGGCTCCGGCGTCATGCTGAGCGCCGACGGGTACATCCTCACCAACAACCACGTCGTCGCCGGCGGCCACGGCGGACCGTTCAGGTCACGCTTCAACGACGGCAGGACGGCGAGCGCGCACGCGTCGTCGGCACCGACCCGGCACGACCTCGCGGTCGATCAAGGCGACGGCGTGTCCGGGCTGACCGCCGCCACGTTCGGCGACAGCGACCAGGTGCAGGTCGGCGACACGGTGCTGGCCATCGGCAGCCCGCTCGGGCTCGAGGCACGGTCACCGCCGGCATCGTCAGCGCCGTCAACCGCGACCATCGGGCCGCGAGGCCGCCGGCGCCGAGTCGCGATCTCCGACGCCATCCAGACCGACGCGGCCATCAACCCGGGCAACTCCGGCGGCCCGCTGGTCAACGTGGCCGGCGAGGTGATCGGCATCAACACCGCGATCGCGACGACGGCGACGGCGCCGGGCAACATCGGCGTCGGCTTCGCCATCCCCAGCAATAAGGCGATCCAGGTAGCGAACCGCCTGAGCGCGGTCTAGTTACGTCGATCTTGGAGTTGTCGCGATGGTCGGAGATCCACTGCAAACCGGCCCGAGTCGGCGCGGCTACCTGGGCTCGGGGAGGTTGCCCCACACGACCTTCGCGCCGCTGTCGCCCACCCGGTAGACCTGGTAGACGTTGGCGCCGGCCGCCAGGACGGCCAGCACGACCAGGCCGATCATCAGGCCCGACGCCACCGACGTACCCGAGCGGGTGGCCCGCCGGTCCAGCGCCACGATCGCGATGGCGACCAGGAGCAGCGGCAGCGCGTACCAGAGCAGGGTTCCGCCGAGCGCGGCATGATCGGCGGGCTCGCCGACACGGGCGGCCAGTTTCGCACCACTCTGGGTGGCGACCGGAATAGCCGCCGTCGCGGCCGCTGTCAGCAGGACGACGAGTACGCCGAATCGGGCCCGCCACGGCGCCCACACCGCGATGGCGACGACCCCCACTGCCGACAGCGGCAGCAGAACCACCACCGCGTGGATCACGAGAGGGTGTATTGGCAGGCCAGCGATAGTGTCGAACATGGCCCCTCCGGGTGATCACGATGGCAAGACCGCAATAGTGCCCGGTGATCGTCGAGGAATCCAGCAATCCGGTGGAACCCGGGTGCACGATTTCGCATCAGCTAGATGGCGGGTATACGAATCGGCCATCCGAGGCCAAAAATGACTATGTCGACAACCACGGGGGAATGGAGATGTCGATGACGTTCATCTATACCGTCAGTCGCGAGGGTCGCACGGTGTCGGTGGTGGCCGCCGGCGAGATCGACGTGGCCGCGGCCGGGCCGTTCGGCACCGCGCTGTGCCGGCTCGTCGAGTCCGAACCCACCGACCGCCTCGAAGTCGATCTCGGTGGATTGATCTTCATCGACTCGGCCGGCACGGCGGCGCTGAAACGCGCCCACCGCACCACCCGGCGGCACGGCTGCGAGCTGGTGGTCACCAACGCGACCGGCCTGGTGCGCCGCGTCCTCGACCTCACCGGCACGCCGCATGAGGCGGCCGGTTCCGGGGTATCGCACGGAGTGTGATCCTGGTCGGCACCTCCGGCTGGCAGTACCGCGACTGGCGCGGGCCGGTTCTACCCGCAGCGAGCTGCCGCAGCGGCTGTGGCTGGAGCACTACGCGGAGCGCGTTCGCCACCGTCGAGGTCAACAACGCGTTCTACCGGCTGCCCGAGCGCGCCACGTTCGAGGCGCTGGCGCGCCCGCACGCCCGGACGACTTCGTGGTCGCGGTCAAGGTGAGCCGCTACCTGACCCACATCAAGCGGCTGCGCGACCCGGAGGAGCCGGTCGCCCGCTTCCTGGAGCGGGCCGCCGGGCTCGGCCGCAAGCTCGGGCCGGTGCTGCTGCAGCTGCCGCCCACCCTGCGGGCCGACGCCGGACGCGCTGGACGCGACGCTGGCGGCTGTTCCCGCGCGAGGTGCGGGTGGCGGTCGAGCCGCGGCACGACGTCCTGGTGGACCGACGAGGTCCGCGACGTGCTGGACCGCGCACGGCGCCGCGCTGTGCTGGGCCGACCGGCGCGGCCGCCCGATCACCCCGCTGTGGCGCACCGCCGACTTCGGCTACCTGCGCCTGCACGAGGGCCGGGCGCAGCCCCGGCCCGCGGTACGGCCGGACGCGCGCTGGTCCTGGGTCGACCGGCTCGCCGACGCGTACGACGACGGCGGCCGGTGTACGTGTACTTCAACAACGACCCGGGCGGCGCGGCGATCCGGACGCGGTCGCCTTCGCCCGGCTGGCCGCGCACCGTGACCTGCCGGTGAGCCGCGCCAGGGGGTGACGAACGCCGGCTGCCGCCGGCAGTACCCGCCGTTGACCGTAGTCAGGCCCCGGTGGGTGCGGCACAATGACGGACGCATTGGACGCCGGTGCACGGAAGGGAAACGGTGCGTCCACGCCTGATCGCCCGCCTCGACGCGGCGCTCGTCCCCGGGGTCGCGCTGGTGGTCGCGCCCGCCGGTTACGGCAAGACGACACTGCTCGAGCAGTACGCGCGGGATCGCGGTGAGCGGGTGGCCCGGGTCGGCGCCGATGCGGCGGACCTTTCTCGACGTGGCCCGCACGCCCGGGCTGAACCTGCTGCTCGTCGACGACGCCGACCGGGTGCTCGGCACGCCCGTGCTGGCCCGGCTGGTCGCGGAGCGGCCGGCTGGGGTACGCGTGGTGATCGCCGGGCGCCGGTTGCCCGCCCTCGGCCCGGTCACCGGCCGCCTCGACGCACTCGGCAGCGACCAGTTGCGCATGCGTACCTGGGAGGTGGAAGCGCTGGTGAACGCCGCGTACGCCGACCCGCTGCCGCCCGGCGACATCGCGCTGCTGACCCGGCGTACCGGCGGCTGGGTGCACGGCCTGCACCTGTTCGAGCAGGACACCCGGGGCCGCCCGCTGGCCGAGCGCCGGGCCGCTGTCACCGGTCCGGCCGGCTGGTGGTCGGCCGCCCGCGGATACGTGGCCACCGAGATGCTCGCCGACGTCAGCGCGCAGCTTCGCGACTTCCTGGTGCGGACCAGCGTGTTCACCGTGCCGACCGCGCAGCGGTGCGACCGGCTGCTCGACACGACCGGCAGCGCGCGGCTCCTCGACGAGTTGGCGCAGCGGCACGGGCTGTCGCCGGCCGAACCGCACCCCGTCCTGCGCGCCCACCTCGCCGCCGAGCTCGTGGCCGAGCTGGGCGAGGCCGAGGCGGCCCGCCTGCACCGTCGCGCCGGACGGCTGCTGGCCGCCGACGGGGCGTACCCGGAGGCGCTCGGCGCGTACACCCGGGCCGGCGACCGGGACGCCGTCCGGCAACTCCTGGCCGAGGTCGGCCGCGACGCGGTGCTGGGCGGGCCCGGGGTCCTCGACGAGCTGCC
This sequence comes from uncultured Alphaproteobacteria bacterium, assembly GCA_963811795.1. Taxonomy (GTDB): domain Bacteria; phylum Pseudomonadota; class Alphaproteobacteria; order Rhizobiales; family Xanthobacteraceae; genus Afipia. The sequence continues at coordinate 236,686 of CAWESR010000003.1, read as the reverse complement.
CGGCCCGCTGGTCGACGCCGAGCCGTGGCTGGTGTACGCGCGGGCCCGCCAGCACCTGGCCCACGGTCGGCTGCCCGAGGCGGCCGCGGACTACCGCCGGGCGGAAGGCATGTTCGCCGACCCCGACGGGATCGATCGCTGCCGGCGGGAGTTCCGGCTCGCCGCGACCTGGTTGCCCGCCGAGCCGGCACCGGGTAGCCACTGGAGTTCCGGGCTGCGGGCCGCGACGCGGCGGCATCCCACGGTAGGGGTGCCATGCCGATGGTCGCGAACGATCGGACTTCCGGCAGATGGAGCTGATGGCGGGGTGCCGGAATTGGGTGCAGGGTTCCCATAAGAAGTCGGTTTGCCATTGCCATCGAAATGCCCGCCGTTGCCATTGCCGACAATCGGGATAACGCCTGCGCTGTTACGCGTGCCAACCTGAACGCCCGTAGCTCCAATCCCCGTGACATTGCCGGACACGTTATCGAGCCATTGAAGGTCTCCGATTGCGTGCCGTTGGTGACAGTGGTCTGGCCGGTCGCCTTGTTGTAAGAGACCGCGATGCCGCCCGGGCCGTTCTCTATTGTAGCTGTTCTCACCCCGTTGGTGATGGTCACCGGGCCAGTGCCGCCGACCTTGGGTGTTGCGCCAGCGGTACCAGCGCCCGCATTCTGCGGCGTCGTGGTGAGGGCGGCTGACTGCAAGCCCGTCTTGCCCTGAACCGTGTTCTTGGCGGTGACCGCAGGTGTCGTGCGCTGCGCTGTCGTGCCTTGTGGTGTTGTGCCCTGTGGCGTCGTGCCCTGCGAAGCCGTGGTGCCGGTCTGGTTCTGGTCTTTCTTTTTGTCGGAGTACTTGTTGTAATCCCTTTTATTAAAACTGAAATTACCGCCGTTGTTGTTGAAGCTGTGATTCCCGTTGTTGTTATTGTTGTTATTGAAACTGTTATTCCCGCTGTTGTTATTGTTACCATTATGGGGGCGCGCGAAGGCGCTGTCCGCTGCGCTCATCATCAAGCCGGCGCTAAGCGAGGCAGCGAGTGCCAGCATCGGAACTGTCTTCATCTTGATTGCGGTCATGTCGGTCTCCTGTCTTTTGAAGCTGTTGCCTCACCCGCAAGTTCATTACCCACGGCCATTGGTGACAGTCTTAGAGACCGGCCCATGAACCGAGCCTGAACACTTAGATAAACAAAATGACAGGTTTCGTGGCCAAACAAAAACGCACCGCTCCCTAGATACTTGGGAGCGATGCGCAAAAGGATTAATCTGGCCAAGTGAACGGCCGCTGATCTTACGTCAGCTAGCCAGAAATAAGCTCAGAGCCGATACAGGATCTGGTCGGTCCAGAAGCGCTCGAGACGATGCAGCGACTTGTTCAGGGTCGCGAACTCCTCGTTCGAGATGCCACCCACCTGCTCCACCGTCCTGACGTGCTTCTGATACAGCGCGTCGACGATCTGGCGGATTTCCTGGCCTGCGCGGTGAGGCGGATCCGGACCGAGCGGCGATCGACACGCGAGCGCTGATGATCGAGGAAGCCCATCTCGACAAGCTTCTTCAGATTGTAGGATACGTTTGAGCCAAGGTAATAGCCGCGTGTGCGCAGCTCGCCTGCGGTCAATTCCTTGTCGCCGATATTGTACAGCAGCAGCGCCTGTACCGAGTTGATGTCCGCGCGACCGCGACGATCGAATTCATCCTTGATGACGTCGAGCAAACGGCGATGCAGCCGTTCAACCAGACGTCAAGCTTCAAGATAAAGCGGCTGCACTGGTGCAGCCGGTTTCGTGACGACGGTTCAATCGTCGAAGTAGCGGCTTTATTCATGACACTTCCCCTATTGTCGTTTTTTACGACTTATTTGACGAAACTTGTGTCCCGCCTGATAGGCACAAACTAAGGGAAGCTTTTGAAGATCAGCTTAAATAACAGAATAAAATAGAGGGTTTATTTAAAACAGTGAACGATCGATTTACCCAGCAAATTCAGGGCTTTTTGTTACTTTTTATTCACGACACAGGGGCAATGTTCACGCTTCGTCGCACGATCTGTCGCATTACAGAACAATAGCCGACTATATTGGAAAGATTTCGTCAATCATCATTGAGGCCGCTCCCGCGACGGAAAACCTCCCGCCAACATCAGATAGGCTATGAGCAAGCAGGATTACGCGATAAAGACCACAAAAAGATTGCCGCCAAAAATAGCCGGAAACATCAGCTCCACCACCGCCAGCGAGACAACAGTGGTGAGCCACACCACTGCGCCCCAAGGCGTGGCAAGCCAAAGACCTACGGCAGCAACAAGTTCAATCACAGCGAAATAAACAGTCGCGGTCTGCCACTGTGTTGTCTGATTTTCAAAAGCACCCGTCTTCGCCGCCGACGAAACCCGTGATTTCAGACCAATGATAAAGTCCCTTGATCATGGACAATACCGCCATGATGCGCAGGAACAGAACAAGACGATCAGTCCAGACGTGCGCACCTGCTTCGCCGTCCGCCGTGGACATCGGCGTGACATCGTGCCGCCCCAAATCTTGCTTGAGGGATTGCTCTTGCTTGAGCGAGGGCGCTTGTTTGAGGGATTGCGCCGCTCCCGCTTTGCTCAATTCCGTCGATTTCATCGATTCTTGAGCTTGCGTTTTCATCACGCCTGTTTGGTCCTTTGGGTGCATAAAATCAATGCGTTTGCTCTTTTTCGTCATTACCGGACTTGATCCGGCATCCATCTTCTCAAAACGATGGATACGCGGGTCAAGCCCGCGTATGATTCTGTAAAGAATACAGGTGATCAGGAGATACGGGAATGGCGATCAAATTTGGGCGCCCCATCGAGATGCGTGACGGGCCGCGGAACACCACAATCTCCTCCGCGCCGCTCGATCTGGCTATTCGCATGCGCCGCAACCGCAAGGCCGAATGGGCGAGACGGCTGGTCCGCGAAAATGTGCTGACCACTGACGATCTGATCTGGCCGCTGTTCATTGTCGACGGCATCAACAAGCGCGTGCCTGTCTCATCCATGCCGGGCGTCGAGCGCTTGAGTGTCGATCAATCCGTCCGCGATGCTGAACGGGCCGTGAAGCTCAACATCCCGTGCATTGCCCTGTTTCCCGTACACAGACCCCTCACTTCGCGACGAAACCGGATCGGAGGCGCTCAACGCCAACAATCTGGTTTGCCAGTCGGTACGCGCCATCAAAAAAGAATTCCCCAATCTCGGAATCATCTGCGACGTCGCGCTCGACCCATTCACCAGTCATGGGCACGACGGCCTTTTGCATGACGACAAAATTCTCAATGACGAAACCGTCGCCGTTCTCGCGCAGCAGGCACTGGTCCAGGCAGAAGCAGGCTGCGACATCATTGCGCCGTCGGACATGATGGACGGCCGTGTCGCCGCTATTCGCGAAGCGCTCGACCGCGCCGGTTTCCTCGACGTCCAGATTATGGCTTACGCCGCGAAATACGCCTCGGCGTTTTATGGTCCATTCCGCGATGCGGTCGGTTCGGCAAAAACGCTTACCGGCGACAAGCGCACCTATCAGATGGACCCGGCGAATTCAGACGAGGCCTTGCGCGAAGTCGAACTCGATATCACTGAGGGCGCCGACATGGTGATGGTCAAACCCGGCATGCCGTATCTCGATATCGTTCGCCGGGTGAAAGACACTTTTGCGATGCCGACCTTCGCCTATCAGGTTTCCGGTGAGTACGCGATGATTGCCGCCGCTGCCAACAACGGCTGGATCGACGGCGAACGGGCGATGATGGAAAGCCTGATAGCTTTCAAACGCGCTGGCGCCGACGGTGTGCTGACCTATTTCGCAGCCCAGGCCGCGGAGAAGCTAAGGGCGGAACAATAACGTAGCCCTGACGTCATCCTGTAGCATCTTGCATGGCCAAAGCGACATCGCCATGTGCGCACAAGACTTGGTGGAACCGGTAGAGGGAGAAATTCCATGTCTGACACGCGCAATACCGGTGGAGCGGCCTGGCGTCACGACCCGTCTGCTGGGACCAGGCTTCACAAACCTTCGATCCGGAATTGTTCCACGGGGTACTGACCAAACGTTTTTTTGCTTTTCTGATCGATCTCGTGGTGCTGGCGATTCCAATCATCCTCGCGATTATTTTCATTGCCTTGTTTGGCTTGTTCACGCTGGGGCTGGGATGGTTCCTGTTCTGGCTGATTTCGCCATTCTCAGTGATCTGGGCGTTGATCTATTACGGTTCCTCACTGGGCGGACCGCACGGCGCAACAATCGGTATGCGCGTGATGGATATCGAAATGCGCACCTGGACCGGCGGACGTCCGTATTTTTTGCTCGGCGCCGTGCATGCCGTGCTTTATTGGCTCTCGGTATCGATCCTGACACCGCTGATCCTGCTGGTTGGTTTGTTCAATGATCGGCGTCGCCTGTTGCACGATATCCTGCTCGGGGCCGTCATCATCAACAGCAGGGCCTATATGCCACTCGCCGAGACATCGCAGGGCTGATGCATACGAGAGTAGCTTCACGCACAGCCAACAAGAGGCTGACGAAAAGATCACGTTGACCATTAGCCATCCAGGCGCGATGCTACGTGGAGGATGGTGCCGAAAAACGCTATGGCCGGAGGCTGACGGCAGTCGTGACACAGCACTCGCGCAATACACCACAGTTTTACCTGACAGCCCCCTCACCCTGCCCTTATCTCGAAGGCAGGCAAGAGCGGAAGGTGTTCACTCATCTGGTTGGTGACAAGGCCGGCGATCTCAACGATCTCCTTACCCATGGCGGTTTCCGCCGCAGCCAATCAATCGCCTATCGTCCCGCCTGCGATCAATGCCGCGCCTGTGTTTCGGTGCGGGTCATCGCCAATGAATTCCGTCCCTCGCGCAACTTCCGCAAGGTTCAGGCCCGCAATGCCGACATCGTCAGCGAGTTGCGCAGCGCAGTTCCGACATCCGAGCAATATTCTATATTCCGCGCCTACCTCGACGAGCGGCATCACCGCGGCGGAATGGTGGATATGACCGTGCTGGATTACGCGATGATGGTTGAGGACAGCCATGTCGAGACCCGCATCATCGAATATCGCCGTCGTGGCGCAGACATTGGGATTGCAGGCAACAACAGGCAGCTTGTTGCGGTAGCGTTGACGGATATTCTCACCGACGGCCTATCCATGGTGTATTCATTTTTCGAACCGTCTGAGGAAAGCCGCTCGCTCGGCACCTTTATGATTCTCGATCACATTGCCCGCGCGCGGCGGCTTGGCCTGCCTTACGTTTATCTCGGCTACTGGATCGAAGGTTCAAGGAAAATGGATTACAAGGCCCGCTTCCTGCCTCAGCAGCGGCTTGCGCCCAGCGGTTGGATTCGCGTCGATACATCGGGAATCATGGCGCCGGAACCGCAGGATTAACCTGCCACGACATCGATCAGCAGCTTCACGTTAAGAGCGACCACAACTGCGGCTATCACCACAGCAAAAATAGTCAGCCAGCGCGGAGCAGTGAACGCGCCCATTTTGGCATTGCTCGCCGTGAACATCACCAGCGGGATGATCGCAAACGGCAGTTGAAGGCTGAGAATGACTTGACTGAGAATAAGCAGTTGCGCCGTGCCCTTCTCACCATACCAGATCGTCACCAGTGCCGCCGGCACAATGGCGATGGCCCGTGTGGTGAGCCGGCGGAGCCATGGCGCGATCTTGATGTTGATGAAACCCTCCATCACGATCTGCCCTGACAGCGTCGCCGTGACGGTTGAATTCAGGCCGCAACAAAGCAACGCAATCCCGAACAGTGTCGGCGCCATCGTTGAACCCAGCAATGGCGCAAGGAACGAATGCGCCTGATCCAGTTCAGCGACATCGGTCTTGCCGCTTTTGTGGAATGTCGCCGCCGCTAAAATCAGGATCGATGCGTTGATCACCAGCGCAAGACAAAGCGCGACCGTCGAATCGATCGTCGCAAGCTTGATCGCTTCCTTTTTCTCCGGGATGCTATCTCCGTAGCCGCGCGTCTGCACCAGACCGGAATGCAAATAGAGGTTATGCGGCATCACGGTCGCGCCAAGAATGCCCAGCGCGAGATAAAGCATGTCGCGGTTGGCAACGATTTCAACCGTCGGTGCGAAACCGCGGATCACCGCATTCCAGTCCGGATGGGCCATAGCAATCTGCACGGCAAAGCAGGCAGCGATCACACCGAGCAACGCAACCACAAAGGCTTCGACCCAGCGGAATCCCAAAGCCTGCAATGCCAGAATGAGGAACACGTCGGCGGCGGTGATGAGCACGCCAAGCTCAAGCGGAATCCCGAACAGCAAATTGAGACCGATGGCCGTGCCGATAATTTCCGCGAGATCCGTGGCGCTGATGGCAATTTCCGCCAACACCCAAAGCGGCCACGACACCCACTTCGGGAACGCATCGCGGCACGCCTGCGCAAGGTCACGCCCCGATCCGACACCAAGCCTAGCGCACAGGGCCTGCAGCACAATGGCCATGATGTTCGAGATCAACGCGACGGCGAGCAGCGCGTAACCGAATTTTGAACCGCCCGCGAGCGATGTCGCCCAGTTGCCGGGGTCCATGTAGCCAACCGCGACCAGATAACCTGGCCCCAGGAAGGCGGTGAGCTTACGCCAAAAGGAACCATTCTTGGCAACCCGGATGGTGGCAAACACGTTCGCCAGAGACGGCTCTCCGCGCGGCGTCCGCCAACCACGACCCGTCACTGGTGTGTTGGGGCTGGCGGGCACAGGATCGGGCAGAAAACGCGTTTTCATATCCATGCCACTACTATGCATGGATCGAAACTAGTTGCAAGTGACTTGCAACAGCAACGAAGACCGGCCCACCGAGCTTATTTCAGCCCGCGGAGTTCCCGGTCATTTCCAGTCGAAGCTTGCTGGGCGGCAGATCGTGCAGCCGTCCCCACGCACGCCTGAACTGGCGGGTCGATGTGAAGCCCGCGCGCTGCGCCACGCTCTCCATGTCAAGACGGGAACCAATCAGCAACTCGCGCGCAAGCGCCACGCGCATCCGGTTCACATACTCGGTCACGCTCATTCCGGTATGTTCGTTAAAGAGCCGCGAGACGTTGCGAGAACTGGTCGCGACCGCGTCCGCGATGGAATTCACCGACCAGTCACGCACGGGTTCAGCCGCGATGATGTCTTGCGCCCGATGCACCACCGGATGGATATGATTGCGGCCCTCGAGCCAAGGGGACATTTGCGGGTCGCCCCCGCCCCGCCGCAAGTACACAACGAGATATCGCGCAACCGCAACCGCACAGGCATGCCCCGCCATCTGCGCCCGATGTACAGCATCAGATCTATTCCGGCGGTGATGCCCGCGCTGGTCAAGCGCTCCCCGTCATCGACATAGAGCCGGTTCTCGTGGACGCGCGCGGCGGGTGCAAGGCAAGACAACTGAGCGGTCGTCGCGTGATGGGTGGTGCAATCATAACCGTCGAGAAGACCCGCACGCGCCGCAAGCAGCGCGCCGGAGCAAATCGACACGAGGCGGATGCCCGGCCGGATCGATCGCTTCAGCCAGTCGACAATGGCCGTTTCACGAACGGCATCGTCATCCCGATCCGATACCGGCACGCCCAGCGGCGCATCCGCATTTCCAGAGATGAGCACGATCGCTCGCTCCGGCAGCCGATCCGGCAGAGGGCCAATCCCGGTAACGGCCAGACCGATGGAACTGCCCGCGGTCCGCGATGGGCCGACATAGTTGACCGTGAATTGAATGGCGCTTTGCTCGAGGTTGGCTTTGCGCAGCACCTCGATCGGCCCGGCTATGTCGAGCAGCAGCACGCGAGGCGGCACCACGACATAGACCGGAATATCGACCGATTGGTTTGCTGCGCCGGGCGTCACGCAGCAATCTTCTGCGCAGGACCAGCCAGAGCTTCCTCGACCGTGGCGATGCGCGCGAAGCGGCCCGCGAGAACAAGCTCCGTCCGCGCCCGGATATCAGCCACGCTCCATTCGCGGCCATTGGCGTCCATCATCGGGAAAGTCAGCGTTGCCTCACTGACGTAATCGACCGGATAGCCAAGATCTGATGCATGGCGCGTCGTTGTCTCACAGCACTGTTCCGTACGAATACCCGAGATGATGACCCGCTTGATGCCGTTTGCAATCAGCCAGACATCGAGACCGCTACCGATCAGCGCACTGTGCCGTCGCTTCTTGAAAACCGCACTCGGCGCAATCCGAAGTTCTGCGAGTGTTTTGACGAAACCCGAGCTTTCGGCAAACGGACCGCTGTCTGCGACATGGAAAATCTGGGCGATAGGCATCCCCGCCGCCGTCGCGCCGTCGATCAGAGCCTGCTGTCGCGCGATAAAAGCGGGCATATCGTCGTTTCGGTAAAAGGGACGATGGCGAAAGGATTCCTGCACATCGATGACGATCAGCGCGGTATCGGAAGCGGACATTTTATGTCTCCCTTGGCGTGGATATAATTAGACCCTACGCCTCCGCTTTAAATGCGAAATGCCCAATCACGACGAATAGAGGACAAATCACGCCAAAGATAGAGAGATGAAATCACACCTGGAATTCATTCAATCCCGCTGTCACCCGACTTCGAAATCCCCCGGCTGCGGCGGGGCAATCGGCGTGAACTGGCAGCGGTCCGGCTTGAGATCGACCAGCGGGGTACCGTCGAGGCAATCGAGGCCGCGCACCAGAACCGTATTGCCTTCAATGCCGACGAGTTTCGCAACCGACGTGCCGAGCGGATTGGGCCGCACCGGTGACCGCAAGGCAACGTACCGCGTGTCGTGGTGTCATTCGCGGGACTTTGATGGACAAGATCGCGACGCGACTGATGCAGCCAGTAGATCACTTCGACCTCGGTAAATTTGTCGAGCCCCTTCAGGGCCGGCACCCACGGATCGAAAATCTCGATCTTGCAGACCGGGCCATCGTGATGGAAATGCCACAGCCCGCCCCTTCATCTCCCTTCCCGCGTTCATCAACATTAAATTTGCAGAATCCTTATCCCCGCCCTTGGTGGCGCGGTTATGTTGCCTGCGTCCCGCCTCACATGAGGGGCGGTTCGCGATCGTCACGAGCGCGGGGCGGGATGCGGTGGACGCAGCAGCGTTAGGCGCAAGTGGGGATCAATAAAGGGGACACCTTACCCAAGGCGTCCATGCATTGGTTGTTGCTTGCGTGGACGACGATGTTGCTGCGGACGGCCCAAGTCGCATGATCCTGGCGCGGCGGCCCGTGCCTTCGACTTACGGTGGTGCCAGCACCGGACACCGGGGGTCTTGCGAAGCAAGCCGTAACCCATTGCGTGCGGAACGCCGGATGTGTCCGGCGTGTTCGTGGTGACTTTGCTCGTGTGCTCACTTCACTTTCGCGCACGAGGCTGCGGATGCGTTGCGCATCCGGCGTTCCGCGCGCCCTCATTTAGGGCGGAGGAATGATCAAAACCTCGGGCGCATTTGCGTCGCGAGATCGCGAAGGTGTGGCTGTTTGAAATTTGAATTTGGGATGTGAAATGGGAGACGCGAAGACGCCAACACAATTGCCATCATCACCGGGGCTTGACCCGGTGATCCATCATCTTGAGAAAGATGGATTGCCGGATCAAGTCCGGCAATGCAGGGATGATTACAAGGATAGAGCGAACTGCAAACGCGGCTTATACCGGCTCCTACTCAATCACCTTGCCAAATTTGTTCGACTTCGGGAATCCGTGCGCGAGCCGCCCGGCGTCACCGCGGTTACCAAGCCAGTCCTTCAGCTCCTTTGCCGTGGAACTGCACTCGCGCCCTGCGGAATCTCTCCAGGTCATGCCATCCTTTGAGACGAACGTCGTCACATCCGACAGTCCACCGTCCTTATATTTCTGCAGCCGCACGCCACGACCGCGCGCCATCTCGGGCACCTGATCGATCGGGAAGATGACCATCTTGTGGTTCGTGCCGATGACCGCGACCGTATCGCCATTCACAGTGGCCAGCGCAGCAGCCTCGTTCGGCGCAGTCACATTGAGAACCTGCTTGCCCTTGCGCGTATTGGCGACACAATCATCCTCGTTGACGATGAAGCCCTGTCCGTCACGGCTGGCGACAAGGAATTTGCGGCCACTCTTGCTGACGAATAGCGAGACGATGTTTGCGTCACCCTCCATGTCGATGAACATGCGGATCGGCTCGCCATGGCCGCGCCCGCCGGGCAGCTTCTGCGCATCGAGCATATAAAAACGTCCGTTGGTCGCGAGCAGCATGAGTTTCGATGTGCTCTCGGCAAAGAACGCATAGCCGAGGCTGTCATCTGTCTTGAAGACAAGGCTCGAGAGATCCGTGACGTGGCCCTTGAGCGTGCGGACCCACCCCTTGTCAGACACCACAACCGTGATCGGTTCACGCTCGATCAACGCTTCCTCGATAGCAGCAAGGTCGTGCTCCGGCGCGTCAGCGAATTGCGTGCGACGTTTACCGAGTGGCGTTTTAGGCCCGAACGTGTCGCGCACTTTCCTGACCTGCTCGCCGACTTTCTTCCACTGCTCGGTTTCGGAAGCGATGACTTCCTTGAGACCCTTCAGTTCAATGCGAAGCGCCTTGTCCTCACCGCGAATTTCCATCTCCTCGAGTTTGCGCAAACTGCGCAGACGCATGTTGAGGATGGCATCGGCTTGCACATCAGTTAGCTTGAACGTCCTGATCAGCACCGGCTTCGGCTCATCCTCGGTGCGGATGATTTTGATGACCTTGTCGAGATTTAGATAGGCGATCAGATAACCGCCCAGCACCTCGAGACGGTTCTCGATCTGGACCTTGCGGTAATTGGCACGGCGCAACAGCACATCGCGCAAATGATCCAGCCACTCCCGCAGGCACTCGGCAAGGCCAAGCACCTTCGGCACCCGTCCCTTCACCAGCACGTTGAGGTTCAGTGATATCCGGCTTTCAAGCTCGGTTTGCTCGAACAACGTCTCCATCAACACTTCAGGATCGACGTTGCGTGATTTCGGCTCGATGACGAGACGAATGTCTTCGGCGGACTTGTCACGAATATCGCCAACAAGAAGCAATTTCTTCTCGTTCAACAATTCGGCGATGCGCTCAATGAGGCGCGATTTCTGCACCAGCCATGGAATCTCGGTGACGACGATGACCCATGTGCCCCGAGCGCCCTCTTCCTGATGCCATTTCGCGCGCACGCGAAACGACCCGCGTCCGGTGACATAGGCTTCCGCGATCATATCGTGGGAATCGATGACCACGCCGCCGGTTGGGAAATCCGGACCCTTGACATATTTGAGCAAGCCGCGCGTCTTGGTCGCGGGCTTATCGATCAGATGCAGCGCGGCGTCGCACAGTTCGGCTGCGTTGTGCGGCGGAATCGCTGTCGCCATGCCGACCGCGATTCCCTGTGCGCCATTCGCCAAAAGATTCGGGAACGCGCCGGGCAACACGATCGGCTCTCTCGACTGGCCATCGTAGTTGGCGCGGAATTCAACCGCGTCTTCATCGATACCATCGAGCAGCAGACGCGCGACCTCGGTCATGCGCGCTTCGGTATATCGATATGCCGCCGGATTATCGCCGTCGATGTTGCCGAAGTTACCCTGCCCGTCCACCAGCGGATAGCGTGATGCAAAATCCTGTGCAAGACGCACCAGCGCGTCGTAAATCGACTGATCGCCGTGCGGATGGAAACTGCCCATCACGTCGCCGACAATCTTGGCGGACTTCTTGAACGGCGCGCCGGGATCGAGCCGCAAGAGGCGCATGCCATAAAGAATGCGGCGATGCACGGGCTTGAGACCGTCACGCGCATCCGGCAGCGCACGATGCATGATGGTGGACAGCGCGTAAGCGAGATATCGCTCCTCGAGCGCCTCGCGAAGCGCGACCTCCTGCACGTCCTTCGGTTCCGGTGGAATCAGTGTTTTGCCCATGGGCTACGCCTTAACCCCACTTGGCATGATGAACAACCAGTGAAATAGCTGCCATCATCTGATCTTAATTCAGACCAGCACCAGGAGAAATCTGACCGGATATTAGGCTTTCAAGTGCCCTGATTGCAAAAAAGTCATACGCGGGCAAGCCCGCGTATGACGCATGCAATAAGCCTGATCTATGGGGCTGTGTTTCAAACTCTCAAGACGAGAGAGGAAACACGCGCCATCCTCAGACCATCACGCTCACCACACCAGTCGCAACCCGCCGCGTGCAGTGCCGACCACGCTATGGTCCGACATTGCCGTGCCTTCCAGCGCGCCAAAGACCGCAACGTTCTGGCTGGTGTGATAATCAAATCCCGCCCCCAGCACCGCGCCCACTGCGTTGTTCTCGCCTGGTGTCACAAAACTGAGGCTCTGCCCGATCAGCACCGCGTTGATGGTAGCATCGCCCACCCGCTGCAACGCAATCACGCCGCCATGCACGTTGGTCTTGAGTATATGCGCGCCGCCGAAGAAGTCCGTCGTCTTTGAAACTTCAAGTTCACCGCGTTCTTCGAAGTTCTGCAGAGTGCGGCTACCCACCGACAGCGTCTGCGCAGATCCCGTTTCGCTGTAATCATCAAAGACGCCAGCGACATAGCGCACCCGCGCCATCGGTGTCAGAACATAGCCGTTGCCGATGTTCATGCGATAGCCATAGGCCACCTCCGGGCTGATGAACCAGCCGCTGTTGCTGGCGGTCGCATGTTCAAGACTGCTCGTGATGTTGTTCTGGACCAGACGGTCCGACCTGTTGCGGGCGGTGCCGACCTGCACCGTAGCGTCAAAGAATTGGTTCGCCCATTCAAACCGGCTATAGCCACCGCCAAAACCATAGTCAGTATCCACCGTCTGCGAATTGAGATCGCCCGACAACGTGCTACTGCCACCGCCAGCGAACACGCCCAGCAGCCAGTTCGGACGCACCCGGCGGTCCACACCGATAGCGCCACCGAACACGGTAGAGTCGGTACTCAGAGTAAGTTCGGTCTCGTTCTGGTTACGCACACCACCAAAGCCGCTGGTCCACACTGTGAGCGGTGCAGCATCCCAGCCTGCCGCAGGCGCTTTTGTGAACATTTTCGCTTGAGCGTTGGCGGCATTGACAGCGCTGGTGTTGGCGTTCTCCGCTCCATGGGCATTGTCCATGGCGTAGCTCATCATCCGCACGTTCGAGCCAGTGGACGAGGCATTGAGCCGGTCCCGGACCATCGATGACACCCCGCCGGTGAAATCCATCAGCACGCGATCCTGCTGCGCCAGCGCGGTGGGGTCCAGCGCTGCGGTCACACCATTGGCCGTCACCGTCGGTTGGCCACCGGGGGAAGAGCTGATGATTGCGTTAATGACGCCACCGAAATTGACAAGTTGTGCTTGCAACGCAGCGACCGCGGCATTCACGCTCACCGACAGCGATGACAACCCGCGTGCCACCGCGCTGCCGCCGCCCTCAACGTTGATGACGTCGTTCTGAAGCACGCCGCCCACGTCGCCCATATCGATCTTGCCCACGATGGAGCCCGCCCTCAGAGTCAGCGTATCTGCGGCAGCAGTCAGCTTGATTGCGGTACCGAGCGCACCATCCGTGCTTCTGATAGTGCCTGAATTGATGATCACAGAGCCCTGGCTCGGGTCAGCCGCCTGAATTGCGATTGTGCCTGAAATGATCCCGGTGCTGTTGTTGGTGATAGTGCCGGAACCCATCACGATGCCAACAATGCCGCCAGAGATGGTGCCGGTGTTGCCGGCGACAGTGACAGTCTCCGCGCTGATGGCCGAAGAACCGCCCGAGATGGTGCCGGAATTGCTGCCGATATTCACCGCGATGCCACTGCTAAGGATGCCGGTACCGTTACTGCCGCCCGAGATAGTTCCGGTGTTGGCATTGATGGTGACAGTACCGGCATTGATGCCGCTACTGCCGTTCAAGATGCCCAAGATGGAACCGGTGTTGTTACCGATATTCACGGTACTGGCGTCGATGCCTGCAATACTACCGCCCGAGATGGTACCGGAGCTATTGGTGATATCCACGTTAGTGGCGAAAATACCTCTTTGGCCACCCGAGATGGTGCCAGAATGGTTGGTGATGTCCAAGTTTTGAGTAACAATGCCTATCCGGCCACCCGAGATGGTGCCAGAATTGCTGGAAATATTAACGGCATCGCCACCCCCGTTAGTAGAAATACCGAACGCCGTACCCGAAATAGTGCCAGCATTGCCGGTAATATTGACAGTACCGCTATCTATGCCAGCACCGATGCCAGTGCCCGTCGCCTGAATAAGGTTATTGTTACTAATGATGTTGACGATGTTGCCAAAGATAGCGCTCTGGTTATTGCCCGTTGCCTCGATAGTGCCAGCGTTGCCGGTCACGATAACAGTGCTTCCAGAGATGCCTGCATCTCCCGAAATGAGGCTGTTCACGCCATTATTGGATATCGTAACGGTGCCATTACTCTGGATAGCGAGATTATTTACCGCGCTGATAGTGCCGGCATTGTTGACGTGGATATCACCAGCATTGATGCCAATGTCATCGCCCTGAATGGTGCCGAAATTGTTGAATGTTCCTCCTACACCGCTCTCTATACCGATCGACGTGCCTATCACCGACGCGGCTGGTCCACCATTGGAACCGATATTATAGGTGACGTTGTCGTTGTTAGCGGTGCCGTAACCGGTGCCAGCACCCTGCTGGTTATCAGTCAGGCCGGTGCAGTTGACGGTGCCGCCGTCGGCAACCACCGCCGGGTTACACGCTGCCTGGGCGGGATTGATTGCCGCAAACGGCGCTAACAACAGCGCCAGTATCAGCGTCAGCGCGCAGCTTGAGGCGAAACGCCCCTTACTCAATCGGTGTGACATTAAACGGCCTGTCATAATGCCCCGCCGTGCGATCCGGGATTTGCCAGATATCACCTGATTGATCAGCTTCGCCATTTCTCTCATCCCCACTTGAATTCATTTGATCTGCACACTCGACAGGACCAAGCCACGAGTTGCCGACATTCACTGCCTTTGTGCCATGGCGGGGGCAAAACCTGCAACCTGTAAGGCGAAACATCACCCAGTATCCGCAAAGGAGAACGTGGAAAAATCCCAGCCAAATCAGCATGCCCCACGTCACACGGACCAGCCACCCGCACTTTCTGGCGCGCTGTGATGGAGAATACACACTGGTGACGCCCATCCTTCGAGGCTCGCCGCAAACGCGGCTCGCACCTCAGGATGACGTTCCGGGGTGCAAGCCGGATCAACTGCCAAATTTGTAGTCCAGGCGAGGCCGTGTCACAGCTGCGATGAAGCCCTCCCTCGCGTCTGAGTGCGTCTGGCCGCGCGGCTCCAGCACATGACGCAACAGAAACAATCCGGTCAGCCGGAAGCCGTCCAGCAGATCCTGTTCCGGCCAGCCGCCTTGGACTTCATCTTCGGTCTCGCGCAAGAATGGCGGCAACCGCAATAAGCGATCGCGCCATGGCTCGCCGGCCTGCCGCGACACCGCACCACCGGATTTCGGCGACACATATATCAGATCATTAGTCGCGCCACTGGCAGCGCAACTCGCCAGGTCGAGACCGAAGCCAAGTTCAGCCAGCATCGCGAGTTCGAACTTCACCACATGCACGGCAGCATCCGCCGCATTGTCGAAATCATCCAGAATGCCATGCAGCATATCGTAGATATCTGCGTGGGGATCGCGTTCAGGCAGCAATCGAACCAGCGAGGCAAGATGCGTGACGCCATAGGCCGCATGTGACGACGCAAAGATGGTGGCCGCACGCAACCGCGTGCCTTCGATCAGATAATATCCAAGATGCTCATCAAGCCGCGCGCGCCACACCGCACTCACCGAGTTGCCCGGCTGCAGCAATGGCCGCATGCGCGATCCGGCACCGCCACGCACCAGCCCCAGATGACGGCCATGGGCACGGGTCATCAACTCGACAATGGCGCTGGACTCACCATGCCGCCGCACACCCAAAACAATGCCCTCGTCCGTCCATTCCATGGATCAGAGCTTAGCTGATTTAGCGATTATCTTCAGCCGCGCTCATCCTTCGGGAACTCCAGGCCCATCTCGCGGTAGCGTTCGGGATCGTCGCCCCACCCATCGCGCACTTTTACAAACAGAAAAAGATGCACGGGCACGCCGAGAATCTCCGCGACTTCCTTTCGCGATTTCTCACCGATGGATTTGATCGTTGCGCCACCTTTGCCCAGCACAATTTTTCGCTGGCTGTCACGTTCGACAAAAATCGTCTGCTCGATCCTGACCGATTTATCCTTGCGTTCAGTCCAGGAGTTCGTCTCGACGGTCGATTGATAGGGTAACTCCTGATGAAGATGTTGAAAGAGCTTTTCGCGCGTGATTTCGGCTGCAAGGTGCCGCATTGGCGCGTCCGACATCTGATCTTCAGGATAATGGAATGGCCCTTCGGGCACAGCACTCGCCAGCGCGCGGCGCAAATCGTCCACACCATCGCCTGACAGCGCGGCGATCATGAACGTCTCTGTGAACTTCAAGCGCTCATTGGCCTTCTGCGCCAGCGCCAGTAATTTTTCGCGCGGAACCAGATCGATCTTGTTCAGCACCAGAATTTTCGGATGGTTGACTGTCTCAAGTTTGGAGAGAATGGCATCTGCTTCATCATTAAGACCCGCGCGTGCATCGATCAGCACGCAAACAAGATCGGCATCATGCGCACCACTCCACGCGGTGGAGACCATCGCGCGGTCGAGACGGCGTTTGGGTGCAAAAATTCCCGGAGTATCGACAAGAATAATCTGTGCATTGTTCTCGATGACAATGCCGCGGATCAATGCGCGGGTGGTCTGTACCTTGCTCGACACAATGGTGACTTTTGAGCCGACCAGCGCATTCACCAGCGTGGACTTGCCGACATTCGGCGCACCGATCAGCGCGACAAATCCGCATCGGGTCGGTGACAACACATTCGCAACCTCAGTCATCGCCACTACCGCCTGTCACGTTTTCTCGCTTCAGGAGCGCCATGGCTGCTGCCTTTTCGGCAGCACGCTTGCTGCTGCCGACGCCTTCTGCCGGCGTCAGCTTCGGCAATTCCACCGCCACGCGGAATTTCGGATCGTGATGCGGACCTGTCCGCTCAACCTCGCGATAGACCGGTGTTGGCAAACCCTTGCCCTGCGCCCACTCTTGTAAAATCGTTTTTGGATCGCGCAATGGCCGCACCGGCTTGCGCATTCGTTCAGTCCAGTTCTGTTCCACAAATTGCGCGGCTGCCGCATAGCCGCCATCGAGAAACACCGCGCCGATGACCGCTTCGCAAATATCTCCAAGCACCGAACTGCGCAGCCGGGCACCCGCGCCTGCCCCAACCGCTCCAAGCTTGATACCCTCCTCCAGCCCGAGCGATTTCGCGACATCGCTGCAAGCTTCCTTGCGAACGAGATCGGCGAGACGCTTGGACAATTCACCTTCGTCCGCTTTTGGAAATGCGCGGTACAGCATGTCGGAGACAATCAATCCCAGCACATGGTCGCCAAGGAATTCGAGACGCTGATAACTGTCAGCGCGGCTGCGTGATGATTTCAATGCCGATACATGCGTGAACGCTGTCTCCAGCAGCGCTGGATCGGCAAAAGTATGTCCAATGCGCTGTGCAATGACTTTGAGCGCAGCTTTCGTACTTCGCTTTCGCGTAGCCTTTTTCGCAGGCTTGGCGTCTTCGGCGCTGGTACTTACGCTTGTACCGTCAACAGCCGGAGAAGATTTCGCAAGGGACGTATCGTCGCTCATCGCACTATTGAGAAAATACGATTCCAGCGCACCGCCACCGGCCAGCGCCAGAACTGCCAGGCCTGTTCGCCTTCGGCAATGGAGAAAAAGATCATCTGCGCGCGACCGACGAGATTTTCCAACGGCACATACCCGACCGCGGACAGAACGCGACTGTCGGTGGAGTTGTCACGGTTATCGCCCATCATAAAGAAATGCCCGGGCGGAACCGTGTAAACGGCGGTGTTGTCGTAAAATCCGTTATCGAGGCAGTCCAGCGTCTTGTACGTCACGCCGTTTGGAAGTGTTTCCTTCCACTGCTTCACGCGCGCAGTCGCATCGGACCCGCAGGGATCTTCACCGACAAAATCCTGCAATCGCTCACGTTGCACGGGCTTGTCGTTGATATGAAGCAGCCCCTCTCTCATCTGGACGCGGTCGCCCGGAAGGCCAATCACGCGCTTGATATAATCGGTCGTGTCGTCCTTCGGCAGCCGAAACACCACGATGTCACCGCGTTCCGGCTCCGAGCCAAAAATGCGGCCGGAAAAAATGCGCGGTGAGAGAGGGATCGAATAATGGCTGTAACCGTAGGAATATTTCGAGACAAACAGATAGTCACCGACCAGCAGTGTTGCCTTCATCGATCCCGAGGGGATGTTGAAGGGCTGAAACAGGAAAGTTCGGATCACCAGCGCGATCAGGAGCGCATGGACAATCACCCGGATGGTTTCACCGATACCGCTTTCTGATTTGGCCGGAGATGTCACGCTCATTGCTCTTTGTGTATCCTGATATATCCGTTGAGGTGTCACTCGTGTACGTCACAAGTGCGCCAGTTTTATGTGAAAATCAGCCTGCCGATTTGCCGAAATGCCGTGTAAACCGCCACCCTTGGGATTTCTTGGGATCTATAGCCCTTGGGATTTTTAGACTGTTGTGGAAAAGGGTGCAATCCAAGCGCCCCGAGGATTCTTCTAATTATTTGACCATCCAGTGGATTTTTGCCTGGAAGATAGAATTGGCATCCCCGCATTGGCTCAGGCTTTGCCGGGCATGACCGCCGAAATTATGACGAAAGCCTGCGCAAGCGGCCAATCGTCAGTAATCGTCAGATCAATCCTCGCCTCATACCCCGGGGGGGTCAGCGATTCCAGTCGCGCCAGTGCACCACCGGTTAATTTCATGGTCGGCCGGCCCGGTCGGCAGATTGACCACGCCCATGTCACGCCACCACACGCCTTGCCTGATTCCCGTGCCGAGCGCCTTGGAGCAAGCTTCCTTGGCGGCAAAGCGTTTGGCATAGGTCGCCCACACCATTTTCGGATTCTTGGCGCGCCGCTCAGCCTTGGCGCGTTCAGCATCGGTGAAGATGCGATCGAGAAAACGCTCTCCGTGACGTCCGATCACCTTCTCGATACGGAGAATGTCGATAATATCCGAGCCAATACCAATGATCATGCGCGAGTCCGCAAGGTCTTGCGTCCACGATCCATGGCGGCGCGCATGTCGCGAACGCTTTGCGCCAGTCCCACAAATATCGACTCACCCATTATGAAGTGGCCGATGTTCAGCTCAACGACCTGCGGCAAAGTCGCGATAGTCTCAGCTGTCACGTAATCGAGGCCGTGACCGGCATGAACCTCAAGCCCCGCAGAATGCGCAAGCGCCGCGCCGGCAACAATGCGTTGCCACTCAACCTCTGCCTTGCCGGTATTGCCCTCCATCACAGCATCGCACCATGCTCCGACATGAATTTCGATAACAGGCGCCTTCAGCATGGCCGCTACCTCGATCTGTTTCGGATCAGCAGCAATGAACAAGGACACTCGAATTCCCGCATCGTTGAGACGAGCAATGAACGGCGCGAGAGAATTGTGCTGTCCCACCACATCAAGCCCACCCTCAGTTGTCACTTCGGTACGGCGTTCAGGCACCAGACACACAGCATGGGGCATGGTCGCAAGCGCGATCTCAAGCATCTCGGCGGTCGCTGCCATTTCAAAATTCAGCGGTCTGGCGATTTCCGGTTTTGAAAGCTCACGCTTCAATCGAACCATGTCATCATCGCGGATATGCCGGCGGTCTTCACGCAGATGCGCGGTGATGCCGTCAGCGCCTGCTTCAATGGCAAGCAGTGCCGCACGCACGGGATCTGGCAATTTCCCGCCCCGCGCGTTGCGTAAGGTGGCAACGTGATCGATGTTCACGCCGAGGCGAAGCGGAGGAGCTGCAACCATGGAAGACCTGTTAAGAAACTTGAAAAAACTGACTGGAAAATAAGCTTACCCGTTGACGCGCTCGACACGCGCGACGACTGCCTTCGCCCGCAACTGCGCAATGATGCCGTTAAGGTGCTTGAGGTCATAGACCTCAAGATCAATGGTGAGTTCGGTGAAGTCAGGTGAGCGGCGACTCATGTGAATGTTATCGATGTTGCCATCATGTTCGGCAATCACGGTCGCGACCTGTGCGAGACTGCCTGGCTCGTTGACATTCTCCACCAGCAACCGCGCGGGAAAACGCTGCGGCGCGGCCTCATCAGTATCCCAGCGCACATCCACCCAACGTTCCGGCTCTTCTTCAAATTCTCCCAGGGCGGGCGATTGGATGGGATAGATGGTGATGCCTTCGCCTGGCGTGACAATACCGACGATGCGATCGCCAGGCACGGCACCGCCATTCGGCGCAAATTTCACCGGTAAATCGGCGTTGATTCCACGGATCGGAATCGCACTCGAACTCCCGGGATTACCTACCTTCCTTGATCGTCCTGAACCTATCTTTTTACTGCCTTGCCGAGCCTCTTCCTTGTAATCGGGGTACATGGCGCGGGCGACATCGGATGCTTTCATTTCGCCGCGCCCGACAGCCGCCATCACATCGTCGATCGACACGCGCGCCAGCCGCGGGAGAGCACCCTTCAATTTATCGTCGGCGTAAACAATCTTGGCACGCACAAACAGACGTTCAACGATCCGCCGCCCCAAACCTGCATATTGATCGCGCACGGCAGTGCGAGTGGCACGCCGGATCGCGGCGCGTGCCTTGCCTGTCACTGCCAGGGATTCCCATGCGCTCGGTGGCGCGGATTGCGCCTGCGACGTCAAAACCTCGACCTCATCGCCATTTTGAAGTTCGGACGATAACGGCGCGAACTTGCCATTGATCTTGCATCCCACCGCACTGTTGCCAACGTCGGTATGAACTGCATAAGCAAAATCGATCACATTGGCATGGCGCGGGAGTGCTATCAGTTTCCCCTTCGGCGTGAAGCAAAAAACCTGATCGTGGAACAATTCCATCTTGGTGTGTTCAAGGAATTCTTCCGGATTGGCGCTTTCCGAGAGCACTTCAACGGTATGCCGCAGCCAGGCGAACGCATTCGACTCGCGCTTGAGAACTTCGGTTGGAGAACCAACGCCATCCTTATAGAAAGCATGCGCCGCGATACCGAATTCTGCGATCTGATCCATCTCTTCGGTGCGAATCTGCAACTCGACACGCTGCTTACCGGGCCCAATCACAGTGGTGTGGATCGAGCGGTAATCGTTCTGCTTGGGGGTCGAGATGTAATCCTTGAAACGCCCCGGCACCACCGGCCATGTCGTGTGCACGATACCGACGGCGCGATAGCACGCCTCGATGTTTTTAACGATCACACGGAACCCGAAGATGTCGGAGAGCTGCTCGAAACCAACTGACTTGCGTTCCATCTTGATCCAGATTGAAAACGGCTGCTTGCGCCGTCCCTTAACCTGAGCCTCAATTCCATTTTTGGCCAGATTGGCTGAGAGTTGCGTTTCGATCTCCCCGATCAGATTGCGATCGCGCTCCTCAAGCACATCCAACCGCTGGGTGACGACCACATGCGCATCAGGATCGAGCACCAGGAATGCCAGGTCCTCAAGCTCCTCGCGCATTTCCTGCATGCCCATGCGGCCAGCAAGCGGCGCATAAATATCGAGGGTCTCCTCGGCGATCCGGCGCCGCGATGCCGGTGGCACAAACTCAAGCGTGCGCATGTTGTGCAAACGATCGGCAAGCTTGATCAGCAGGACACGCACGTCGTCAGCGATGGCAAGCAGCAGCTTGCGCAGATTTTCCGCCTGCTTGGCCTCGCGCGAAACCAGCTCAAGCCGCTTTAATTTTGTCAGCCCCTCGACAAGCGCGCCGATCTCCTGCCCGAAACTCTGATCGATTTCGCTTCGCGTCGATTTCGTATCTTCGATCGTATCGTGCAGCAGCGCAGCAACGATCGTGGCATCATCGAGCTTCAGGTCAGTCAGAATTGCCGCGACCTCAAGCGGATGGGAAAAATAAGGGTCCCCAGAGGCGCGTTTCTGCTCGCCATGCGCCATCATGGCGTAAACATAGGCCCTGTTCAGAAGATCCTCGTCGGTGTTCGGATTATAGGCCTTCACCCGATCCACGAGATCGTATTGACGCATCATCCTGGCGCGTGGCGTTTTTTTGACAACCGCAGCCGCTGGCACAACGGGAGTCACCGCAGCCGCTGCCTGAACCTGATGTTGTTTATGGTGCCAAAGCGCCATCGAATTGTGCCTCAGACGGGTCGGGACTCGCGCCAGACCACCTGTCACAATATTGACTGTTGTATGCGGCAACCGCAAGGAAACTGCTAAAAATCTCAGTAAATGCAAAGGCCCGGACATACATCCGGGCCTTGATTATTCTTGATTATCCTTGGCTCTCCACCGGCAATTTCACCAGCTGCGCACAACCGCGCAATAAAGCCGTCTTATTCGTCCTCTTCAGGCCGCTCTTCCGGAGGAGCGAGGCCTTCCAGGCCCTTGAGAAGTTCTTCCTCGGTCATGCGCTCGACGGACACTTCGGTATCATCGGCGTCTACACTCGCCCCAGCCGAACCAATCAGAGGTACTGTATCGCTTTCCGGCTCGTCCACTTCCACAAATTTCTGGAGGGAATGAACCAGCTCTTCCTTCAAATCCTCAGGAGAAATGGTCTGATCGGCAATTTCACGGAGTGAAACAACCGGATTTTTGTCGTTGTCACGGTCTATGGTGAGCGGCGAGCCCGAGGAAATCATCCGGGCGCGATGCGCGGCCAACAATACGAGATCGAACCGATTGTCGACCTTATCAATGCAATCTTCCACAGTGACGCGCGCCATAGGCTGTCGCTCCGTTTGGGCTCGAAAAATGTACCGCTATGCGGGCTAGGTATAGCGACCGGGGGCCTTTTCGCAAGAAGGAATTTAGGCTCGAGGGTACCGAATTGCGGGTTTTAATGGGCCCAGGCGCTCCCTATCTGCCAAAAGGGACAAGAATTTAAACCTTAAGGACAACAAATCGCTTCATTACGCCATCACAGTCGATTTGGGGGTTGTGAACGCCCTTTGCGCATGAGTGCCGAAGTGAAAGCCGCTCCCCCACCCCGCCAGTCGCGGAAAGCTGAAAAATACTGACAGCGCGCAACGACTACATTGGCGCGCCAAAAGGTTATGAAAATAAATATTACGAGACAAATTTATGTCTGCTTCCGACAAGATCGCGCTTTTTATTGACGGCGCAAATCTCTATGCAACAGCGAAATCGCTTGGTTTCGATATCGATTACAAGCGTCTGCTATTGGAATTTCAAAGCCGTGGAACGGTTGTGCGCGCCTTTTACTACACGGCCATTATCGAGGATCAGGAATACTCCGCCATCCGCCCCTTGATCGATTGGCTTGATTATAACGGGTACAGCGTTGTGACCAAAGCCACGAAAGAATTCATTGATACAAGCGGCCGCCGCAAGGTCAAAGGCAATATGGATATCGAACTCGCAGTCGATGCCATGGAACTTGCCGATCACATCGATCAAATGATTTTATTCTCCGGCGATGGCGATTTCCGCTCGCTGGTTGAAGCCGTGCAGCGCCGTGGCGTCCGCGTCACCGTGATATCAACCATTGCCACCCAACCTCCGATGATCGCCGACGAATTGCGTCGGCAGGCGGATGTCTTTACAGATTTGGTGCAATTACAATCCAAGATTGGGCGTGACCCAGCCGAACGGCCAGCGACACTGCGCGAACCGCGTCAGCAAACGCCGCAATTCTTGCAGCGAAGTGTGACGACCAATGCATCCAGGGGCGATGACGAAGATTTTGACGAATGAGCAACAATTTGCCTCGGGCCAGCAACATGCCAGCCCGGGTGTTCTCCGTTCAAGTCCTGATCACGATTGTCTCTTGTGCCCGCGACTGGCGGCTTTCCGCCATGCCACGCAGTCACGCGAACCCACCTGGTTCAATGCGCCTGTTCCTTCTTTCGGCTCGCAGGATGCGGCACTTCTGATCGTTGGTTTGGCGCCGGGTTTGCAGGGCGCGAATCGAACCGGCAGACCATTCACGGGCGACTACGCAGGTGACCTGCTCTATGAAACCTTGCTTGAGTTCGGATATGCCACCGGCACTTACGATGAACGACCGGATGATGGGCTAACACTGGTCGATTGTCGCATCAGCAACGCGGTGCGATGTGTTCCGCCACAAAACAAACCTCAGCCCGCTGAAATCAATACCTGCCGTACGTTTCTGGAAGCGACATTTGAAGAAATGCCTCGGCTACGAGCCATCGTCATGCTGGGACGTGTCTCTCACGATTCAACATTGAAGGCACTAGGCGTTCGGGCATCCGAAGCACCGTTCGCACATGGTGCCATACATCAAGCCGGAAAATTCCGCCTGTTCGATAGCTACCATTGCTCGCGCTACAACACGAACACGCGACGATTGACGTCCGCGACGTTCAAATCCGTCTTCGCAAATGTCCAAGAACATTTGGCGACCTGACAAAACAAAAGCGGCAGCAAAAGCTGCCGCTTTAATGTTGCGTTATAAAATATTTATGGACAGGAGTGACGTCTGCCGTCGTAGCCAAGATAAGTCCCGGTTGCCGGGTTGTACGACCTGTATCGCTGCGCGCAGTAACCAGTGTCGTCACCACCTGAGACAGTTACTAACTCATCATATCCGTAATCGGGAGCATAGGCGTAGCTGTCGTCATAATAGCCACCATAGCCACCATAATAGGGGTAGCCTGCAAGCGCGCCGACTGCGAGACCGGTACCGAACCCGACGCCTGGTCCGTACCAATTGCGCCCATATCCGTACCGCCCATAACCGTACCCTGGACGAACGCCGCCAGCCCAACGCCTACCGTCCCAACCTGGACGATTATTGACGAAGTTCTGATTCTGACCTCGGAAATTACCGCGATTTGCCAACGCTGCCGTGCCAGCTGCTCCCAACGCTGCTCCGCCAGCCAGTGCTGCTCCACGGCCGTATCCACCGTATCCGCGATTTACACCGGCAACACCGACTCCGCGGCCTGCCATCCCGCGATTTACTCCTACTCCGCCTACGCGGCCAACTCCGCCTGCCCTCATACCCCCGCCGCCGAACCCACCTCCGCCCATTCTTGCACCACCCCCACCGCCTCGTCCTCCTCCACCGCCTACTCGGGCATCTGCTGAACTGATGAGAACTGGCGCAGCGATGAGAAGGGCCGCTGCTCCCATAAGATAAATACTTTTCATGTGAATCCTCCAAAATAACTGGAGAACCAACAAAAGGAATCGAAAGACGTTCCACTCACTCCATAAACAATTAGGTGCGATAAATAGACATCGCGAGCCTAAATCGGATTTTCCTGCAGCCATCCCAAAACATCGGCGGCATTCTGATCAGGCGGAAACACCGGGTAAAACACATGGGTGATCTTGCCGTCATCAATGATCATGGCGAGCCGCTTGATTAATGTCTGACCCGCAGCGTCCATTCGCGGCAAATTCAATGCTTGGGTCAAAGCCAGATCGCTGTCCGACAAAATCGGGAACGGCAGGCGGGTCCGTTCAACCAGTTCGCGCTGATAATCTGTATCTTGTGTAGAGAGGCCAAATACATAAGCGGCCCCTGCAGCCGCCAATTCCTGGAACAAATCGCGGAACGAGCAAGTTTGAGGCGTACAACCACGTGCACCGGGTATCATGTCCCAATTGTCAATAAGACTGACCTGACCGGGCTGACCTGTCCTCGGATATGCGAACAGCACCGTGCGGCCACGCAGAGCTGAAAGCACGACATTCGAACCGTCGGTCGCTTTGAGACTAACGGATGGCAATGTCATTCCGACAAGATGCTTCGCAGCCCCATCATCCACGGGTGCCGGAATCTTGCTCCAGTCTACGTCCACCAAGTTTGGTTGATTCTGATTCATTTGACTTACCCTCTTGGACTTAACCTCTTGCCCTTAACAGGCGACCCTTTTCGCGCGCCCAGTCTCGTTTCTTTTCGGTCTCGCGCTTGTCGTGCAACTTCTTGCCCTTTGCCAAGGCAAGCTGAAGTTTAACCTTTCCATGCTCATTGAAATACATTTTGAGCGGAATCAAAGTCATACCTTCGCGCTCGATGGCACCAACCAGCCGGTTGATTTGCTTCTTGTGCAAGAGCAATTTACGTGGACGCTTCGGCTCATGATTGAAGCGATTGGCTTGCAGATATTCCGGAATATTCGCGTTCACGAGCCAGATCTCGCCACCCTTCGAATCGGCGTAGGATTCCGCGATGGTCGTCTTGCCGTTACGGGCTGATTTGACCTCGGTGCCGGTCAGCACAACGCCCACCTCGATTGTATCTTCGATGGCATAGTTGAAGCGGGCCTTGCGGTTTTCTGCAACGACCTTGATAGGCCGTATATTTTTTTTCTCAGCCATCGACACAATGCCTTAAGTGCACATTCCGCATGGGACTTACGCTGGATCGGG
Organism: uncultured Alphaproteobacteria bacterium; assembly: GCA_963811795.1. Lineage (GTDB taxonomy): Bacteria > Pseudomonadota > Alphaproteobacteria > Rhizobiales > Xanthobacteraceae > Afipia. The sequence goes on along the minus strand of CAWESR010000003.1, from coordinate 210,165 downwards.
GCAAATCGCTATCTCGCTTTCAGGAGATCGCGAATTTCAGTGAGCAGCTCCTGCTCTTTTGTCGGGCGGGAAGCAGACGGCAATTCATTGCGCTTCAATTTGTTGATAAAACGAATGACAATAAACAACGCAAAAGCCACGATCAGAAAATTAATTGTCAGCGTCAGAAAATGACCCCAAGCCAGGACCGCACCTTGCTTCTTGGCATCCGCGAGATTGTCCGCAGTCACTTTTGTTGATAGCGGCGTAAAGTAATTGGAAAAATCGAGTCCCCCGGTGATCGCACCAATGATCGGCATAATGAGATCGCTCACCAGCGAGTTAACGATAGCACCGAAGGCTGCCCCGATAATGATGCCGATGGCGAGATCGACAACATTGCCTTTCATTGCAAACTCTCGAAACTCTTTCAGCATCGGCAACCTCCTGGGGTTTGGGAAGGATCCGGCTATCAGTTGATGAGTCCTGCATGCACCATGGCGCTGCGGATAATCTTTCCGGTAGAAGGTGTCACCGGCATCAGCGGCAAGCGGACCTCCTCTTCCAAACGGCCCAGCAATCCGAGACCATGCTTGGCACCCGCAACACCTGGCTCCTTGAAGACTGCATCGTGCAACGGCACAAGCCGATCCTGAATATTAAGTCCTGCCGCGTAATCACCCTTCAGGACAGCCGACATCAGATCGGCACAGAGCTTCGGCGCCACGTTGGCGACAACAGAAATGCAGCCGTGTCCACCTGCAGCCATATAGGCAAGCGCCGTCATGTCTTCGCCGGAGAGCTGGATAAAATCCGGCCCCATGGCGTGACGCTGCTGCGAAACGCGAGCCAGATTGGCCGTGGCATCCTTGACGCCAGCGATGTTCTTCAACTCAAAAAGCCTCGCCATGGTCTCGACTGACATATCGACAACCGAGCGCGGCGGGATGTTGTAGATAAAAATCGGAATACCGACTGCATCGTTCACCGCTTTAAAGTGAAGATACATCCCTTCCTGCGTGGGCTTGTTGTAATAAGGCGTCACCACGAGCAGGGCATCGGCGCCAACTTTTTCCGCATGCTTTGCCAGATCAACTGCTTCGCGCGTCGAATTTGAACCGGCGCCGGCAATAACCGGCACCCGGCCCTTTGCTTCTTCGATGCACCATGAAACGACCTTGTGATGCTCTTCATAACTCAAGGTCGGGCTTTCCCCTGTCGTTCCAGCCGGAACAAGGCCATGAGACCCTTGATCGATTTGCCAGTTCACCAGATCACGAAAGGCAGCCTCATCGAGGGCGCCATTTTTAAACGGCGACACCAGGGCGGTATAGGATCCCCGGAAATTCGTCTTGGCGGCCATGGTCTGTCTCCGAAAAGGCGTAGCTACGCTGTTGATTATTCCGGTGAATTGATAACGAAACCTATGCTGGGTTGAAAGACCCAGTATCCGAAAGAGTATGAATGAACACCTTTTGTGGGCTGCTGCAGTCTTGATTTTTCCGTGGTAAATGCGCTAGCGCCATCATCGGGGCACATTTAGTGTTTTATCCACATTATCAATAAACTAGACCCCAGGGATGCAGGCGATTGAATGATTCGCTTCAAGGGAATGTCGTGACCCCAATTGCCCCCTCATCCACTGTGGCACCGGCTGCGCGCAAATGGACCGTCCTGATGTTCGGCACCGGGATGATGGCGTTGGCGTCACATATGGCGCATGCGGCCCCATTGCCCAAGCCACGGCCCATTTCCCGCAACGCTGCCCCACAAACCAGCCTCCCCAAAGCATCCGAGCAAGCTGTCGCGCGGCCCGCGCCATCGTCGAAGAAACCTCCGCTGCCGCTCGCCATGGCCGCGACAACCTCAACGTCGAAGGCTGATATCGATGCTGCTTGCGCAGGTCATCGCCCGGGTGCGCAACAAAAAGCCGGACGAGGCAGTCCAGCTCACCGCATCGATTGCCGATCCGGTGGCGCGCAAGCTCGCCGAATGGATCATTCTGCGCAGCGATGACAATAGCGCACCTACTGAGCGCTATCGCGATTTCATTGCGGAGAATCCAGGCTGGCCCAGCACCACCACCTTCCGCCGCCGGGCCGAAGCCGCACTTTGGGATGACAAACGCAACGACGCATTCGTGCTCGCGTTCTTCCAAAAAGAGCAGCCGATTTCAGCGAAAGGAAAATTCACGCTGGCGCGCGCGTTGCTCGGTCGCGGCGACCGGCAAGGCGCGGAACGTCTCGTGCGTTCAGGCTGGCGCAACGATCCGTTTTCCCCCGAAGTCGAAGAGGCCGTTCTCGAGCAGTTCGGCAGCCTGTTGTCCGGCGGCGACTACAAGGCGCGCATGGACCTGTATCTGTATATGAGCGATGGCGCCGAAACCGCGCTGCGCTCCGCCAAACGGCTCGGCGCTGAGCAACTCGCACTCGCCAAAGCACGGATTGGCGTCAACAAAAAAGTTCCGAATGCAAAGGCTTTGCTCGATGCTGTGCCTCGCGATCTGCAGGGTGAACCTGTCTACATGCTCAGCAAAATCCAACTCCTTCGCCGGGAAGATAAATTCGCTGAGGCCGCCCAACTGATGATGGCGGTAACGCGCGATCCGGCACGTCTTATCAATGTCGATGAATGGTGGATTGAACGGCGGCTGCTCGCGCGCAAACTGCTCGATGTTGGGGATCCAAAGTCCGCTTATATCGTCGTGCGCGATGCAGCACTGCCTGCGCGCGATATTTACAGGACCGAACATGAGTTTACCGCGGGCTGGATCGCTTTGCGTTTCCTGGACGATGCCAACACCGCCGCACAGCATTTCGCCCGCATCGGTGTGGAGAGTGTCAATCCGACCGCCCTCGCCCGCGCGGGTTATTGGCAGGGCCGCGCTGCGGAAGCGGCTGGCCGCATGCAAGACGCGCGCACGGCTTACAAATCTGCCGCCCGGCAATCGACGAGTTACTATGGTCAGCTTGCGCGCGCGAAGCTGAAACTGCCGCAAATCGCACTGAACGATCTTCCCGTTCATACACGTGGTGCCGAGCGGCTTGAAGTCGTCCGTGCCGTCGAACTGTTGTACGCACTCGATGAGCGTGAACTGGCAATTCCGATTTTGGCTGACATGGGCGAACGCGCCGGCGCAGACGCACTTCAGGCGCTATGTGAGTTGGCCCAGCGCAACAACGATGCGCGCGGCCTGCTGCTTGCCGGCAAGGGCGGGCTTAATCGCGGCATGCCATTTGACCACTATGCGTATCCTCTCTCCGGTATTCCGCCCTACAAAGATATTGGGCCTGTAGTCGATAAAGCCGTCATTTTCGCTATCGCCAGGCAAGAGAGCGCATTCAATCCCGCAGTGGTCTCCCCGGCCAATGCTTATGGCCTGATGCAGGTCACACCGGATGCTGGCCGCTACGTCACCAAAAGACATGGCGCAACCTTCGACCTGAACAGAATGAAAAACAACTCTCCCTACAATGTCACATTGGGGGCGGCTGAACTGGGTGGTTTGCTCGAAGATTACCGAGGTTCCTACATCATGACGTTCGCCGGCTACAATGCAGGCCGTGGCAGCGTCAAAAAATGGGTCGAGCGTTACGGCGATCCGCGCGATCCGAAAGTCGATGCAGTGGACTGGGTTGAGCTGATCCCGTTTGCGGAAACACGCAACTACGTCCAGCGCATCATGGAAAACTTGCAAGTCTATCGCGCGCGCTTCGGGGGCGGCACAAAACTCCTGATCGAGGCGGATTTGCGCCGGGGCGCGAGCGTGGAATAAGATCGCTGCTAACTTCTTCTCTTTTGCTTTGCAGACAAGGACAATCTGCTGCGGCACTTGTAGTTTACTGTAGCGTCATCCTGAGGTGCCGAACGAAGTGAGGCCTCGAAGGATGCGCGTGCAATGTGTCTCATCCCATCCTTCGAGGCTCGCTATCGCTCGCACCTCAGGATGACGTTTCCCCGTCATGACCGGGCATAGCCGTTCGAAGAACGGCGTCGCTTCCCTTGCCCATTTGCTGCACTATGTCTTGGTGATCCCGACTAATGAGGCGCGGTGCTCCACTCATCGGGATGGCCAGAACAAGTCCGGCCATGACGTTGAGGAAGAAGACGTGCTCAAATCAGGATACGTTTTCACGTCCTCACCGAACTTGACCCGCGTATTCATCTCATAAAAACTCTTCATCAAATTTATCGCAATCAAAGGTGTCCAATGCCCGTTGAGTTTCGCGACGTATTCTGTCAATCGGCCGATGGCTTAAGGCTGCATGCCAGCATCATTGGCGAGGACAAAAGCATCACCCTGCCGGTGCTTTGCCTGCCGGGCCTGACCAGAACCACGGAAGATTTTGACGTAGTGGCGCGGGCATTGGCGACAGATTTACACACGCCACGCCTCGTTGTTTCCATCGATTATCGGGGCCGTGGACAATCCGATTACGATCCTGATCCCGCCAACTATGCCGTGCCGAACGAAATGGGCGATGTGCTTGCGGTCGCGGCCTCGCTCGGCATCACACGTGCAATTCTGCTGGGTACCTCACGTGGTGGCATGATCTCGATGCTGCTCGCGGCGACCCAACCGCAATTTCTGGCTGGCGTGATCCTGAACGATATTGGCCCCTCGCTTGAGATTGGCGGGTTGATGAAGATCAAAAACTATATCGCCGACCCACCTTTGCGCAAAACCTGGGACGAGGCGGCACAAGGCCTCAAGGAATTGTTCGGAAATTTCTTTCCCTCGCTCACCGACGAAGGATGGATGGCCTGGGCGCGACGGGCTTTTCGCGAAAAACCTGCTGGCGGACTGGAGCGTACTTACGATTTGAAACTGGCAAAGACACTGGAAAATCTCGATGAGGCCAATCCGCCACCACCGATTTGGGGGCTTTTCGATAAACTCGCCGGCAAGCCACTGATGCTCATTCATGGCGGGCTGTCCGATTTGCTGTCACCGCAAGGTGTGCAAGACATAATGGCCCGGCGGCCCGATATCGATCTGGTGGAGGTGGCCGATGAAGGCCATGCGCCCCTGCTCGCAGATGCCACCACGATCAGGCACATCGTTTCGTTTTGCGCACGGTGTGATTGGAGTTTACCCTTGGGCACGCCTTTGGCGCGACCCGAGGGCTTCATTCGGGCTACGCTTACCCCCCGCTCATCCCCGTAAACGGGGATCTAGCCAACCAAACCATACTAGGTCCCCGCTTACGGGGATGAGCGGGGGTAAGCGGGGGTAAATAACTCCTCTTCACCTCTCTTGGGTAGGGATGAGTAATCACCTCCATCAAAGAAGATGAAAAGAAGAACCCCCGGCAGTTTCCTGCCGAGGGTTTCGTAAATCAGACAGTTTACAGTTCAGATATCAACTGCCGTGAAGCTACACCAATCAGAAGGTGCGGCGGACGCGGAGGTTGCCAGTCCACATGCCTTGGTCTTTCAAGTCATATAAAGCAGTTGGCTTGAAAGCGAAAGCTCCTAAGGCCACAGTCCCACTATGGGATAAATCGAGCACTGTATACAAAACCTCGCCCGAGAACGTCAAATTCTGAACCGGAGTCCAGGCTGTACGAGTACCCACCTGCCAGATATTAAAGTCTGGATTACAGGTCGAACCAGTAAGGAACACTACAGTAGTGCTACCTGCAATCTTATTGCAGATGAAAGTTGATGCATTAGCATTGTAATCGACAAGAGTGTAGCTGCCGAACACGTCTGTTTCCACTGTGGGGGACCAGTTGTGCACGTAACCACCGCGGAAGCCCCAAACTTTGGTCTTCTCAATGCTGGTTCCAGGAGCACCATATACTCCATCGAACAGCGCGGCTGTCGCAAAGCTTTGATAGCTGTTTGGATTATCCACCGAACCACCAAACGAGAGGAAGCTATTGCCGGTCACGCCGCCAAGGACATACTTCGGTGCACCGTCAGTATAGGTGAAGTCCAATGACAGCTTATCGCCTGGTCCGGTCGGCAGCGTCTTCAGCTGCAGACCACCTGCTATTGCAAAGCCCCACTCATCCGTCGGGTGATCTGTCAATTCAGACGCACCATAGTAGGTCGCGTGGAGATTATGCACCGCACCCGACACTTGCGCGGTAAAGGCTGCCTGATCGATGCGGATATTACCGACAATATCCGGAGACACGTTGCCACCAGTACCTACGGTATTAGCTGCAGAACCGCCAAAATTAGCGTTGACGAACGAACTTGAGCTGATTGCCGGTGACCCGAAAGCATTAAAGATCGGGGCACGGTTGATGATGCGGTTATCTTCAACGCCGATTTGAGCCGATACACCATTGCCGAACTGCCAAGTATAAGCAGCCTGCGTGATGCCGGTTGCGTTATCGTAGCCGCCGACCAGGTATGACGTGTTGTTGTTGGCGCCGTAAGCACCCCAGGGGGTCTGGAAGCCGGAGACTGCCTTACCCAAGGTGAAGCCCGCGAACTGAACGAACGCGTAGTCCGTCGTCAGGTTGCCTGACGATGGTCCAAGACCCGTCGAGAACTCGAATTTGCCCGCAAAGAAAGAGCGAACAACACCGTATTCAGTGGCGGCACGGGTGTCGATATTCAGCTCGTCACGTGCGCGGGTCGTGAAAAACTCGGCATCACGGCTATGATTAGCTTGAAAGTTTCCGAGGTAGGCAGGGTTACCAACGACCGTACCGCCGCTATTATCCCATGGTGGCTTGTCGTAGTTGCCGCCATTGAAGTTCACGTCTGCCTGAACGTAACCGCCCAGCTTGATGCAGGTTTCGGTGCCAGGAATGTAATAGAAGCCAGCGCCATAAAGGGAGCAGATCTTCACGTACTGGACCGGTTTGGCCTTGACGGGGAGATCAGCTGCCTGTGCCCCAGCGATAGCAGCGAGACCCGCTGCCGAACCCAGGATAAGGCTCTTAATCTTGTTCATAAAACCTCCAAAGTTTGCTCTGTTAGGGAAGGTTCCGGCCCGTTGATGTGAGCACACCAGAACTGGCGTGAGCACATTCAAAGTAGTGGTCCCCTTAATCCCCGCTAACCGCCTGTTCGCTTCGCGCCTTCGGAACACTCCCGCATGAACGCGAGCGACTTAAGCAAAACTCCCAAACGGAACGACCTCGGGATGCCCCCCTCCGTCGCTGCATGAACAATTACCCAACGTTTATGAACAGGCAACAAAGGACCGCCATTAAGCAGCCCACGCTTAGTTGTTTTCCGGGAGGTGTTGCACAAATAACACGCACAACGAATCGCAAAACAACCTTAAGTAATTGATTTTAAAGTATTATTTGATATGACTGCAAAAAGATCATGGTTCACGCATTCCATGCTTGCAGCTTCGTCAACGGGGAAAACTCGCTCGGAATTCCGACGAATCGAAGAACCATTGCCGAATTTCTAGCGATGATCGCTGCAGTGATTGTGAACCGTTGAACGCACCGCACGTGAGGCCTGTAGTCCGGATGAGCGCAGCGATATCCGGGTTTCATACCCCTTAAAGTCAGCCCCGGATGTCGCTGCGCTCATCTGGACTACGCTCCCAAGGCGATGAAAGTGCGGATGGGGTAGCCAGTATTGTAGCCAGTATTTATGGATTGAAGGCGGCGCTTTCGGGCCTTTTGCCCGGACCATGACGAGAAAAGTGTTCAAAGTGCCCGTTGCAAAAGCGCCCATTATAAAAGTCTTGATAAAAGTCTTGTCGCGATGACTTGCGGCACGCCCATGTGTAAGGCATATCCACCCTCAAGGAGACGTGGCCGAGCGGCTGAAGGCACTCGTTTGCTAAATGAGCATACCTTGAAAAGGGTATCGAGGGTTCGAATCCCTCCGTCTCCGCCACAGGCCTCATGTTCCGCCATGGCACCAACGGCCCCTCATGTGTGTGATCTAGAGTGATCAAGTGACATGCTTGGCATGCTCGCTTGAGATTTCATCACTCACCCGCTTGCCCTCATACCCACATTTGTTCCGCGCTGCTTCACCGCGCTCAATCGTCATCACTGGCCTTGTGCCGGTGATGACGATTGATCTGGCAGCCGTGCTCCCCTCATCGAGATGGCCGACCATGACGAGTGGGAAGCTATTTGAAAATTGAATTGGTAAAGCGGAGGCGTGAGATGCATCATCCATCGTCATGATCCATCGTCATGCGCGCTTGGTCTGCGTATCCATCGCTGGATTTCTGCTTGCGCGGGACGAGCGGTTGTCTTGCAAGCTGTCTGGAAATTGAATTGTGAGACGTGAGGCTTGAGAGTTGCTTGCTGCGAGTCTCAAAGCGTCATCCTGATGTGTGAGGGCATAGCCCAAGCCTCAAGAGATGATGGTAGGCAGGGACAGGGGGACACCGGATCAAGCTCGGTGATGAGCGAGGGGAAACTCCGCAAGCCCAATGAGGACGAAGGAAGGAACGTTGAGGTCGTTTGAAAACTAAATCGGAAGGTCAAGGCGCGCCGGCACGTGAGAGGCAGGCACGTGGCAAAAAACGAGGGCGTCGGTGAACACGTCAGGTTACAGATTTCACTGAACCAGTTACCGCAGGCAAATACGCCAACTGCAACCCTTCCGATGAAATTGCGGAAACCCATGTCCAGAAGGACAAAGTCCGCAACGTACGAAGAACACTTAAGGTTCTTCTGCCAGACCGATCTCACTGAGAGCAAGCTCTCTGCTAAGATTACGGTCTGGCCGCCTGACCTGATGTCTCGCCGACACCCTCTTTCGTCAACTGGGCCACCGATCGAGAACCTGCCTTATAAGCAAATACTCTCTTGGTACCCTTGTGACGTTACCGGCATCAAAAAATCTGCCGGCACTCAATAAGGCAAAGCCTTATCGCTTCGACTTCTTGGCGACCTTACGGGTCTTCTTCGCAGTCTTCTTTACTGCAGACTTCGCCTTCTTCGCTTTCTTCGCTTTCTTGGCCATGTTGCCCTCCTAAGTTAAATGAGATGGCTTAATTGCTACGTGCACTCGGGAATTCGAGATGCACTTCATTGGATTACACCAACGCGCGTAAAAAAACAGCCTCTCGCTTAAGGAATGGTTTACGCCGAAGGCGCGGCAAGTCACGCATGATGGCTGCATGCATAAAACACAGCGCGTGTGCAACGGTATCCGAATTGCTTGAAGCAACCGCGCACTTCATCGAAGAGTTTTTGAAAAGCCCATGTGTTGCAGATACATTTTCAATCGCAACATTTATGCGCTCGTGCTTGTCAAAGATGTTTGTGACTTACACGGCATTCCAAAATCATCGCTTCGCAGACTCCGAGTTGGGAATTTTGGCAATAAAATTATTTTCAAAATTTTTTGCTTTTTGTCCCGCCTCACCTCGCTGCGGTCGAGTTTTTGAACATTTTCCAAAAACTGATTCGGCTGCGTGGCCTCAACACATCGTCGTGATCACCGGGCATGGCCGTCGAAGAACGGCGTTGCTTCGCCTGTGACTTATCCATCATCCTTCCGCAAACGATGGATCGCCGGATCATTATCCGGCAATGACGAAGATACAAACGAGACAGAATGACAGGCGCGAACGCTTCAGAGCACGAACAAAGGCTTGTCCTCGGACTTGATCCGAGGATGGAAACCGGTTTTGCGCCCGATGGTGCTCTAAATTCTCTAAATTCTTGAAGAGCGCATCATCTTTGCGTCAAACCGCTCACACTTTGGCGGATTATGCGCTCTAAATGCCGAGTTTGGACTTCAACAGGTCATTCACCGCCTGCGGATTTGCTTTTCCGCCGGACGATTTCATCACCTGACCGACAAACCAGCCGATCATTGTCGGCTTTTCCTTCGCCTGTGCGACTTTGTCCGGGTTCGCAGCGATAATGTCGTCCACCACCTTCTCGATCGCACCGAGATCAGTGACCTGTTTCATGCCGCGAGCTTCAACCAGGGCGCGGGGATCGCCGCCTTCCGTCCAAACAATCTCGAACAGATCCTTTGCGATCTTCCCTGAAACGGTTGTTTCTCCGATCAGATCAACAATGGCGGCAAGCTGAGAGGCTGACACCGGTGACGATGCAATGTCCTGCCCTTCCTTGTTCAGACGTCCAAACAATTCATTGATGACCCAGTTGGCGGCCTGCTTGCCGTCACGCGCTTTGTCGGAAAGTTTGGCCAGCACGGCCTCATAAAAGTCTGCACTCTCGCGCTCGCTGACCAAAACGCTTGCATCGTAAGGCGTCAAACCGAAGTCGGCGATGAAACGCGCCCGTTTCTCGTCCGGCAATTCCGGCAGCTTGGATTTCAATTCCTCGACATAGGCACTGCTGAACTCAAGCGGCAGCAGATCAGGGTCCGGGAAGTAACGATAGTCGTGCGCTTCCTCTTTGGACCGCATAGAGCGAGTCTCGCCCTTGGTGGGATCATAAAGTCTGGTTTCCTGATCGATGGTGCCACCATCTTCCAAAATGCCGATCTGACGGCGTGCCTCGTATTCGATGGCCTGACCGATAAAGCGGATCGAGTTGACGTTCTTGATCTCGCAACGGGTACCGAGCGGCGCACCTGGCTTACGCACCGAAACGTTGACGTCGGCGCGTAGGCTACCTTTTTCCATATCGCCGTCGCAGGTGCCGAGATAACGCAGAATTGTCCGCAGCTTAGTGACATAGGCACGCGCTTCTTCCGAGGTGCGCAGGTCCGGCTTGGAAACGATTTCCATCAGCGCCACGCCAGAGCGGTTGAGGTCCACGAACGACATGGTCGGATGCTGGTCGTGCAGCGACTTGCCGGCATCCTGTTCCAAATGAAGCCGCTCGATGCCAACGGTGATGCTCTCACCGTTCAGCATATCGACGATCACCTCACCCTCACCGACAATCGGCGATTTGAATTGGCTGATCTGATAGCCCTGCGGAAGATCCGGATAGAAATAGTTTTTCCGGTCGAAGGTTGATTTGAGATTGATCCCGGCTTTCAGACCAAGCCCCGTGCGGATCGCCTGTGCAACACATTCCTCGTTGATGACAGGAAGCATTCCGGGCATCGCCGCATCTACCAGCGAGACGTGGGAATTTGGCTCACCGCCAAATTCTGTCGAGGCGCCGGAAAACAATTTGGAATTTGAGGTCACCTGAGCATGGATCTCAAGCCCGATGACTATTTCCCAGTCACCGGTAGCGCCCTTGATGAGTTTTGACGGTTTAACGGGTGCGTTCATGAGCTACTATATCCACCACTGCTTAGGCGTGAAACGTCCGGCAGCCTGCTCGATGACTTCGCCGAGCGAGAACAAAGTCTCTTCATCGAACGGGCGGCCAATCAACTGAAGTCCAAGAGGCAATCCTTGCCCGTCCTTGCCAGCAGGCACTGCGATTCCAGGCAGCCCCGCCATATTCACTGTCACCGTGAAGATGTCATTGAGATACATCTCGACCGGATCGGCCTTGCCTTTTTCGCCAATGCCGAACGCTGCTGATGGGGTTGCTGGCGTCAGGATCGCGTGAACGCCCTTGGCGAAGCAATCCTCAAAATCCTTTTTGATCAGGGTACGGACTTTCTGCGCCCGCAGATAGTAGGCGTCGTAATAACCTGCCGACAGCACATAGGTGCCGATCATGATGCGACGACGAACTTCTGCGCCGAACCCTTGGGCGCGGGTGTTCTCGTACATCTCCGCTATGTTGCGACCATTGACCCGCTCACCGTAACGCACGCCGTCATAACGCGCGAGGTTGGACGACGCTTCCGCCGGCGCAACGACATAGTATGCGGGCAACGCGTACTTTGTATGTGGCAATGACACTTCGATCAATTCAGCACCTGCGGCCTTGAGCCAGTCAGCGCCCGTGCTCCAGAGCTTTTCGATCTCGTTTGACATGCCATCGATCCGGTATTCCTTCGGAATCCCGATCTTCATGCCTTTAACCGACTTTCCGAGCGCCGCTTCATAGTCAGGGACCGCGCGATCAGCGGATGTCGTATCCTTCGGATCGTGACCGGACATCGAGCGCATGAGGATCGCAGTATCGCGCACGGTACGCGCGAAAGGGCCTGCCTGATCGAGCGACGACGCGAATGCCACAATGCCCCAGCGCGAACAGCGCCCGTAAGTCGGTTTAATGCCGACAATGCCGGTGAACGCCGCAGGCTGGCGGATCGAACCACCGGTGTCCGTCCCAGTCGCCCCTAAACACAGTCCCGCAGCAACAGCAGCAGCTGAGCCGCCTGACGAACCGCCCGGAACAAGATTTACATCCGAACCTTCGCGCCGCCATGGATTGACCACCGGACCAAAGGCCGATGTTTCATTGGACGAGCCCATCGCGAATTCATCGTTATTGAGCTTGCCGAGCATCACTGCCCCATCGCGCCAAAGCTGCGAGGTCACGGTGGACTCATAGGGCGGGATAAAATCGTCAAGGATTTTCGAGCACGCCGTGGTGCGCACACCGTTGGTCGCGAACAAATCCTTCACGCCTAATGGAATTCCCGCAAGCGAACCGGCCTCACCCTTTGCAATACTGGCATCGGCAGCACGCGCCATGGTGCGAGCCACATCGGGCGTCTCCAGCACGTAGGCATTGAGCGTACGCGCCTTCTCTATCGCGGCGAGATGCGCGTCAGTCAGTTCCAGCGAGGTGAAGGATTTTTTGGTGAGCCCCTCACGGGCCTCGGCAAGCGTCAAAGCAGTCAAATCAGTCATTCATCAACCGGATCGCAGGAGAAAGGAGAAGACGTCTTTAGTCGTTTTTCGGCATCGGATTTTTGGAGTTCATCCAGCACGGCGTCGAGAGCCTTGTCAGGATCAGCGGTCTTGCCCTGGCGTTCCATCGCATCGAGGTACTCCAAATAGGCCGCGTACCCTTTTTCATCATCACACAGCAGGCACATGGTCATTGCCTCAACAAAATCTATTCAACGACCTTCGGCACCAGAAAGAAGTGGTCCTCGGTCACAGGCGCATTGGCAAGAATCTTATCCGGAATCTCGCCATCGTTCACGATATCGCGGCGCTTCTTCATCTCCATCGGCGTCACCGATGTCATCGGCTCGACACCATCGATATTGACTTCCGAAAGCTGCTCGACGAACGCCAGCATCGCGTTCAGTTCACCCTGGAGGTGGGATACCTCTTCGTCCTTAACCGCAATACGCGCAAGATGCGCGATCCGGCGAACAGTGGCTGCATCAACTGACATTATATAGGTAGCTCCGGGGTAAGCGCATTCAGCCCGCCGTATAGCATTTTCCGGTCAAGGGGAAACCGCTTAAAGGCCAGAAATACCTTAATAAACAGGGCAGTTTGTTCAAACTATCCGGCCATATTGCGCAACCGTTGCAGCGCCTCGGCTGCCAGCGCCCGGGTTAAGTCCGCCGCCGGCATATCACGCCCCAAAGCAACCGCCTGCCCCGCCCAAAGATTGGTGAAGTCGGCCTTCCCCAGCTTCTCCGCCGCCGTTTTCAACGGAGCAAGCGCAGTCGCTGCATGGGGAAACGCCGGTACGTCGGGCGATATAGGCCCAACCTCTCGCATCAGACGATTGGCGACACCGCGAGCCGGTCGGCCTGTCATGACATTCGTGATGACCGTGGCATCATCCGTCGCATTTGTGAACGCGGTTCGTCCAACAGAGCTGACTTTGGATTCCGGTGTCTGCAAGTAGGCCGTACCGATTTGCACTCCAGCTGCGCCCAGCGCGAACGCCGCAGCGATTCCCCGGCCATCCGCGATGCCGCCAGCCGCAATCACAGGAAGGCGTACCGCATCCACCACCTGCGGCACCAATGCGAACGTGCCCGGCTGCGAAGCAATATCTTCCGTCAAAAACATGCCGCGATGACCGCCCGCTTCCGCGCCTTGAGCAATGACAGCATCGGCGCCGTTATTCTCTAGCCAGATCGCTTCCTTCACAATGGTAGCGGACGCGATGACCACACATCCCGCAGCTTTGACGCGCTTCAGTAACGCGCTGTCGGGCAGCCCGAAATGAAAGCTGACGACCGCCGGCTTCAATTCCTCAACCAGTTCACACATTGCAGCATCAAAGGGAGCGCGGTTGGCAGCTTGAATTACTGCGTCTGAAGTGAGTCCAAGTTCTTTGTAATAGGCTGCAAGACGCTTGCGCCAACCGGCCTCGCGGGCCGGATCGGCATCGACTGCCTTATGACAGAAGAAATTCATATTGATCGGCGCAGTGACGCGCTGGCGAATGATATTGACCTGCTCACGCGCTTTTTCAACGGACAGCATTGCACATGGCAGGGAGCCAAGCGCGCCGCCCTCGCATGCACCAATGACAAGATCGGCGTCCTGCACGCCTGCCATGGGCGCCTGCACGATGGGGACTTCAATCTTGAAGAGATCGAGGATTTTGCGATCTGGCCACATTATTTATCTCCATGATGAGCCGCATTATGACCGCCCGCTTTGCATTGTCGGCTATCTGCATGGTATGCGGAAGCCCATGCCGCCAGCACATATATTACCACTGACCGAGGCCGCCACACACTGGCCTGCACGAGGCGCCCTGATCGGGCTCGATCTCGGCACCAAGACAATCGGTGTCGCGGTATCCGATCCAGATCGTAAACTCGCCACTGGCGTCGAGACCATCCAGCGTAAAACGTTCACAGCGGATGCTGCGCGACTACTGGTCATTGCCAGGGAGCGTAATGCCGTGGGCTATATCCTTGGCCTGCCCCTCAACATGGATGGCAGCGAAGGCCCCCGCGCGCAATCAACCCGTGCGTTTGCACGTAATTTCTCAAAACTCACCGAACTTGCCATCGGGTTTTGGGATGAGCGCCTGTCCACCGTTGCCGTTGAACGCGAATTGATCGGTATGGATATGAGCCGCGCCAAACGTGCCAAGGTGATCGACGAACATGCAGCGATTTTCATCCTGCAAGGCGCGCTGGATCGTCTTGCCAATACTGTCCCGCCTAAATAACCAATTTCAGAATTCCGGCAGCGCACGCTCAAAAATACTTCGCATATGATCAGGTGCGAGATCGACCGCGCCATATAGTCCACCGTGATCGCTTCCAAGCCTCGTCGCCGCGAACAACTCCGCATGATTAGGCGACACATCGTTAAGTGCGGCGACAGCTGCAACCAGCGCCAGCTTTTCCACCGTAAGCCGCGCGATGCGTTCAACGTCGGGCTGACGGAAAGTCTTTGTGATGAAATCAATCGCCCCGGTCACGCCCGGCAGACCTTGCGCCTGCGCTGCTAGACTTTGCAGCACTGCGCTCGCGGCCTCCGCTTCGCGCGACAAGGCGCGCAGCACATCGAGACACATGACATTACCGGAACCCTCCCAGATCGCATTCACAGGTGACTCGCGATAGTGCCGTGCCAAAATACCTTCTTCGACATAGCCATTCCCGCCCATGCATTCCATCGCCTCATAGAGAAAACCCGGTGCGCTCTTGCAGGTCCAGTACTTCACCACCGGCGTCAGTAGCCGCATGTAGGCTGCTTCGGCCTTGTCGATAGGTGCAAGATCGAATGACCGGCACAACCGCATGACCAACGCTGTAGACGCCTCCACATGCAAAGCCATGTCAGCAAGCACGCTGCGCATGAGGGGTTGATCGGCGAGATGCTTCTGGAACACGCTGCGATGACGCGCGTGATGCAACGCATGCGCAAGTCCAGAGCGCATCAACCCTGCGGATGCAATGGCGCAATCCTGCCGCGTCAACGACACCATCTGGATAATCGTGGGAATGCCGCGTCCTTCCTCTCCAAGACGAACTGCGTAAGCGTTGGTAAATTCCACTTCAGACGAGGCATTGGAACGATTGCCGAGCTTGTCCTTCAGCCGTTGAAAATGAATCGCATTGACCGTGCCGTCCGGACTGAAACGCGGCATGAAGAAGCATGTCAATCCGCGCTCAGTCTGCGCCAAGACGAGAAACGCATCGCACATCGGTGCGGACATGAACCATTTGTGACCGGTGATGCGATAGGCCTCACCATCGCGCACAGCCTGCGTGATGTTGGCGCGCACATCAGTGCCGCCCTGTTTCTCTGTCATGCCCATGCCAACAGTCATGCCGCGCTTGGTCCACCACGGCGCAAAAGCTGGATCGTAGACCCGCGTGCCGAGCACCGGCATCACCTGTGCGCGCAACGCCGGATCAACTCCCAGCGCACCCACCGCCGCGCGTGTCATGGTGATCGGGCATAGATGTCCGGTCTCAACCTGCGCCGCCATGAAAAATCTTGCAGCGCGCACTACCTCTGACGGCGCACCCGCCGCCTCACCTTTTTCCGTCCATGTCGAATTGTGAATTCCGGCATGAACGCTGTGCGCCATCAATTCATGATAGGCTGGATGAAATTCGACCTCGTCGCGCCGGAAACCGCGAGCATCAAACAATTTCAGCTTCGGAGTGTTCTCGTTGGCGAGACGGCCACGCTGCGCCATCGCCGCAGAACCCCAATGCTTGCCAAAAGCCGACAGCTCGGATGCATGCGACTTGCCACCATTGACGGCAACCGCCTCGACAAGTGGCCTGTCGAGCGCAAACAGATCGACATCCTCAAACGGCAGTGACTGGTTAAAAACTTGGTGGGTGTCAGCGGGGGCATGCATCATGGTGCGTTCCGCATTCTGGTTTCCCGGCTCAATCGCAGGTCTTGGCGCAACCTGTGCCGCTATCACCTTATTTACCCTGCCCGGAACATCAACGGGGGAAAAGTCCATACCCCTCGAATCCACCTTGCCCCTCTAGGCAAGTCTGCCTATAGCTCTTGCTTTAATGACCCTTGCTTCGAAATCGTCTTTTGTCCTTGCGCACCGGCACTTGCTGGGCATCGAGGGCCTTTCCGTTGCCGATATTACCGGCCTGCTGGACCTTTCCGAAGAGTACGTCGAACTCAACCGTCAGGTCGACAAGAAGCGCACCAATCTGCGCGGACGCACCCAGGTCAACCTGTTTTTCGAATCCTCCACCCGCACCCAATCGTCGTTCGAGATCGCGGGCAAACGTCTCGGCGCGGACGTCATGAACATGTCGGTGTCCTCGTCCTCGATGCGCAAGGGTGAGACGCTGATGGACACCGCGGTCACGCTGAATGCCATGCACCCAGACATTCTGGTGGTTCGCCACCATGCATCCGGCGCGGTCGAACTTCTGGCGCGCAAGGTCGATGGTTCCGTCATCAACGCTGGCGATGGCGCCCACGAACATCCCACACAGGCGCTGCTCGATGCTTTGACCATCCGCCGTAACAAGGGCCGGATCGAAGGCCTGCTGGTGGCGATCTGCGGTGACGTGCTGCATTCACGTGTCGCACGCTCGAACATTCTGCTGCTCAACATCATGGGTGCGCGCGTGCGCGTGGTCGCACCCTCCACATTGTTGCCACCTGGCATCGAGCGCATGGGTGTCGAGGTTGCCCGCGATATGCGCGAGGGCCTCGAAGGCGCGGATATTGTAATGATGCTGCGGCTGCAGCGCGAGCGCATGAACGGATCGTTTGTGCCCTCAAGCCAGGAATACTTCCAGTACTTCGGCCTCGACCAAAAGAAGCTCGCATACGCCAAACCGGACGCACTGGTGATGCATCCGGGGCCGATGAATCGCGGCGTCGAAATCGACTCGCTGGTGGCGGACGGCGCACAATCGCTGATCCGTGAACAGGTTGAAATGGGTGTGGCAGTTCGGATGGCGGTGCTGGAAGCCCTCGCCCGCAACCTGCCCAACGCGTGACATTATGCTAACTGAACGCCGCCCCATCCTGCTTGCCAATGCCCGAATGATCGATCCGTCGCGCGATCTTGATAGTCACGGCGATGTGTTGATCGCTGATGGCGTGATCCGTGATGCACGGCGCGGCATCGGCGCGGCTGGCGTGCCCGAAGGCACTGAAATTATCAATTGTGCCGGCAAGGTCGTCGCACCCGGACTGATCGATATCCGCGCCTTTGTCGGCGAACCGGGCACGGGCCATCGCGAGACCTTCGCATCAGCCAGTCAGGCTGCAGCTGCGGGCGGCATCACCACGATTGTCTGTCAGCCCAACACGAACCCCATCATCGACAATTCGGCAACCGTCGATTTCGTTATGCGCCGCGCCCGCGACACCGCGATCGTCAACATCCATCCGATGGCCGCACTCACCAAGGGTATGCGCGGCGAGGAAATGACCGAGTTCGGTCTGCTCAAAGCCGCCGGTGCCGTTGCCTTCACTGACGGCGCCCACAGCGTCATGAATGCGCAAGTGATGCGCCGCGCGCTGACCTATGGACGCGATTTCGACGCGCTGATCGTGCATTACACTGAAGACCCTAATCTGGTCGGCGAAGGCGTGATGAACGAGGGCGAGCTCGCCTCGCGGCTCGGCCTGTTCGGCATTCCGTGCGCATCGGAAGCCGTGGTGCTGGAACGCGACATGCGCCTTGTGACACTGACAGGCGGGCGCTATCACGCCGCGTCGCTCACCTGCGCGGAATTGCTCGCGATCCTGCAGAAAGCGCGCGATGCAGGCCTCAATGTCAGCGCGTCAGCCTCGATCAATCATCTCACGCTGAACGAGAATGACATTGGGCCTTATCGCACCTTCCTGAAACTGTCGCCGCCCTTGCGCAGTGAAGATGACCGTCTGGCGCTGGTCGCTGCTATCGCGTCGGGCCTGATTGATGTGGTGATGTCCGATCACAACCCGCAGGACGTCGAAGTGAAACGCCTGCCCTTCGCGGAAGCAGCAACAGGCGCCATCGGTCTCGAGACCATGCTGGCAGCTGGATTGCGCCTTGTGCACAATGATGAGATTAAATTGACATCATTGATACGCGCGATGTCGACGCGCCCTGCCGAACTTCTCGGCCTGCCCGGCGGTACGTTGCGACCCGGCAGCCATGCCGATATCATCGTCATCGACATGGACACGCCATGGATTCTCGATCCATCCGATTTGAAGTCGCAATGCAAGAACACCCCGTTCGACGAAGCGCGGTTCACAGGTCGTGTCATTCGCACCATCGTCGGCGGACGCACCGTTTTTGAACGTGTATAAGATCATATGACCATCACCCTCCTGTTCGCTCTCGCCTTCGGTTATCTCTGCGGCTCAATTCCGTTCGGATTGATCCTGACTAAATTCGCCGGCACGCAGGATTTGCGTTCAATCGGCTCGGGCAATATCGGCGCGACCAATGTGCTGCGCACCGGCCGCAAAGGCTTGGCGGCGGCCACACTGCTCGGCGATATGCTGAAAGGCACATTCGCCGTGGTCGTCGTCGGCCAAATTGCCGGTCGCGATGCGGCCATTGCAGCCGGCCTCGGCGCGTTCCTCGGCCACTTGTTCCCCATGTGGCTGAAATTCAAAGGCGGCAAGGGTGTTGCCACCTACATTGGCGTGCTGCTTGGGCTGTTCTGGCCAGCGGCATTGGTGTTCTGCGGCATCTGGATCACGGTTGCGGCCATCTTCCGTTATTCGTCGTTGGCAGCCCTCATCGCCAGCGCACTCATTCCGCCGATGCTATTGTGGTCTCAACAACCTCCGCTGGCCGCTCTCTTTGCTGTGTTGTCAATCGCCCTTTGGATCATGCACCGCGAGAACATCAAGCGGCTGATGGCAGGGACCGAGGGAAAAATTGGCGCGAAGGGGTGATCCGGCCAGCCAACTTCCGATTGTCCCCCGCCTTCAATTAAGCAACACTCCGTCCTCAGGGGGCGGTGTGGATATTCAAAAGAACAATACGCAAAAGCTGAGCGACGCGCAGCGCATCGACTGGCTGCGGCTGATCCGCAGTGAAAATGTCGGACCACGAACGTTCCGCTCATTAATTAATCATTTCGGCAGCGCGCAGGCCGCACTTGAACGCCTGCCCGATATGGCGCGACGTGGCGGCGCTGCCCGTGTTGGACATATTTGCACGCAAGCCGAAGCCGAGCGCGAGATCAATGGGTCTTCAAGGCTCGGTATCAGCCTGATCGCACCTGGTGAGTTCGGTTATCCTCCACGTCTCGCATTGATCGACGATGCGCCACCCTTGCTTGGGGTGCGCGGTGTACCTGAAATTCAGATGCGGCCAATGATCGGCATTGTCGGATCACGCAATGCATCCGGCGCCGGATTGAAATTCGCACAGACATTGACGAGGGATCTCAGCGATGCAGGCTTCGTCATCGTTTCAGGCCTGGCGCGCGGCATCGATCAGGCTGCACATCGCGTATCGTTGAAAAGCGGCACTGTCGCCGTGCTTGCCGGAGGACACGATAAAATTTATCCACCCGAACATGAGGACTTGCTCGCGGCGATTATCGAATTTGGTAGTGGCGCGATCTCGGAAATGCCACTGGGGCACGGCCCGCGCGCACGGGATTTTCCCCGGCGCAACCGGCTGATCTCTGGCTTGTCGCTCGGCGTTGTCATTGTTGAGGCCGCGCACCGCTCCGGTTCACTGATCACAGCGCGCTTCGCCAACGAGCAGGGCCGTGAAGTGTTCGCGGTGCCCGGCTCCCCACTCGATCCACGTGCGGCGGGCACCAACGATCTTATCAAGCAGGGCGCGACGCTCACCACATGCGCCGCCGACATTATCAATGCTGTTCAGCCGATCATGGGGCGCCAGATCGAACTCCCCTTCAACGAGAGCGAAAACATTTCGCCCATGGATGGCGACATGGATGGCGAACCGGAAGCTGATGAGCGCGCACGCATCGTTAATCTCCTCGGCCCCTCGCCAATCGGGATCGACGATCTCGTGCGCATGTCTGATACTTCAGCCGCCATAGTGCGCACAGTTTTGCTTGAACTTGATCTTGCAGGACGGTTGGAACGCCACGGCGGCGGGATGGTGTCATTAACTCAATAATCGACACCAAGGGAAAAAGCGGAGTGTTTATCGGCGAGGCCGCTTCCTTGCCTCTTCGGCTTCGAGCAGCGCCATATCCAATAAATAGCAAAGTGTATCGAGGCCGTGACGCTTCGCAATTATAAGGAGATCGCCAATTGCCTCTGCAACAAAGCTTGCAGCCTCCTCCGATGAACCATCATTTTGCCGAGAGAGCGAAAACTCTGCTGACCGGGTGCCCTTTGTGCCCTTTTGATCTTCACTCTCATCCATGAGGACACTCCGCTCATATATCTTATAGGTAGCACTCTTTTAATATTACATCCTATGAGAGCGCAACCTTGAGTATTTTTTTACCTTAAGTGCAACTAAAATCGTAAAGTTGCACCCTTGCGTTCAAAATCTATCGATTTGACAGGGATCGACACTTTACCCATATCGACCAAGCCTGCCCGCGCGAATCCCGTCGATTCCAGCGTGTATTTTCCCATAAGCTACTGGAATCACATGAATATCGTCATTGTCGAGTCGCCTGCGAAAGCCAAGACGATCAACAAATATCTGGGCTCCTCCTATGAGGTGATGGCCTCGTACGGCCATATTCGCGACCTTCCTGCGAAAAATGGTTCGGTCGATCCGGATGCAAATTTCCAGATGATTTGGGAAATTGATCCCAAGGCGGCTGGCCGGCTGAATGACATCGCGCGCGCCGTGAAAGGTGCCGATAAACTTATCCTCGCGACCGACCCTGATCGCGAAGGCGAAGCAATTTCCTGGCACGTCCTGGAGGTGTTGAAACAGAAACGCGCGCTCAAGGACCAGAAAATTGAGCGCGTTGTTTTCAACGCCATCACCAAACAGGCCGTGACTGAAGCGATGAAGAACTCCACGCCAGATCGATGGCGCACTGGTCGATGCCTACATGGCCCGCCGCGCATTGGATTATCTGGTCGGGTTTACACTCTCTCCTGTGCTGTGGCGCAAATTACCTGGCGCGCGCTCCGCCGGTCGCGTGCAATCCGTCGCGCTGCGCCTGGTGTGTGATCGCGAACTCGAAATCGAGAAATTTATACCACGTGAATATTGGTCATTGCTCACAACGCTGGCGACACCACGCGGCGACACCTTTGAGGCACGTCTGGTCGGCGCCGATGGCACGAAGATCCAGCGCCTGGATATCGGTACCGGTGCCCAGGCTGAAGAATTCAAGAAGGCGATAGAAACCGCGAACTTCACCGTGACCACGGTGGAGGCCAAGCCGGCACGCCGCAACCCGCAATCGCCGTTCACGACATCGACGCTGCAACAGGAAGCCAGCCGCAAACTCGGGTTCGCACCGGCGCATACCATGCGGATCGCTCAACGCCTTTATGAAGGTATTGATATTGGCGGCGAGACGACAGGTCTCATTACCTATATGCGAACTGACGGTGTTCAGATCGCAAACGAAGCCATTACACAGGCGCGCAAGGTCATTGGCGAGGAATACGGCAATGCCTATGTGCCGGATGCACCACGTCAGTATCAGGCGAAAGCCAAGAACGCACAGGAAGCCCACGAAGCCATTCGCCCAACCGATCTGTCACGCCGTCCTGCCGATATACGCAGCAGGCTCGATAACGATCAGGCGAGGCTCTATGAGTTGGTCTGGATGCGCACCATCGCAAGCCAGATGGAATCCGCCGAACTGGAGCGCACCACCGTCGACATCACAGCGAAAGCTGGCGCTCGCGTTTTAGAACTCCGTGCTAGCGGTCAGGTCATCAAGTTCGATGGCTTTCTTGCCGTCTATCAGGAAGGCCGCGACGACGATCCGGAAGATGAGGATAGCCGCCGCCTCCCCGCCATGAGCGAAGGCGAAGCTCTCAAGCGCCAGGATCTCAGCGTCACCCAGCATTTCACCGAGCCACCGCCACGTTTCTCGGAAGCTTCGCTGGTGAAGCGCATGGAAGAACTCGGCATCGGCCGGCCTTCAACCTATGCGTCGATCCTGCAAGTGTTGAAGGATCGCGGCTATGTAAGGCTCGACAAGAAGCGGCTCTATGGCGAAGACAAAGGCCGCGTGGTGGTCGCGTTCCTCGAAAACTTCTTCAGCCGCTATGTGGAATTCGACTTCACCGCCGATCTGGAAGAGAAGCTTGATCGCATCTCCAACAATGAAATCGCCTGGCAACAGGTTTTACACGAGTTCTGGGGCGACTTCATCGGCGCGGTCAACGACATTAAAGATGTACGTGTCAGCGAAGTGCTTGACGTACTCGATGCAATGCTCGGCGAGCACATCTACGAACCGCGCGCTGACGGTGGCGATCCCCGCCAATGCCCGAGCTGCGGGACCGGCAAACTCAATCTCAAGGCTGGAAAATTCGGAGCCTTCGTCGGCTGCTCGAATTATCCGGAATGCCGCCATACGCGCCCCCTCGCCTCCGGCACCGGCGCGAGCGACCGCGCGCTTGGCAAGGACCCGGAGTCGGGCCTCGAAGTCGCGGTCAAGGCTGGACGGTTTGGCCCTTATATCCAGCTTGGTGAAACTAAGGATTATGCCGAAGGCGAAAAGCCAAAACGCGCAGGCATTCCCAAAAACATGTCGCCTGGCGATATCGAATTCGAACTGGCGCTGAAACTATTGTCGCTGCCACGTGACATCGGCAAGCATCCCGAAACCGGCGAGCCGATCACCGCTGGTATCGGTCGCTTCGGCCCGTTTGTTCGGCACGAGAAAACTTATGCAAGCCTGGAAGCTGGAGACGAGGTTTTCTCCATCGGCCTCAACCGCGCAATCACGCTGATTGCGGAGAAAGTCGCCAAAGGACCGAGCCGCCGCTTCGGGGCCGATCCCGGCAAGCCTCTCGGAGAGCATCCGCAGCGCGGCACCATTCTCGTCAAGAATGGACGCTACGGTGCCTACGTGACCGTGGATGGCGTCAACGCCACAATTCCAAGCGACAAGACACCCGAAACCATCACACTCGATGAAGCCATTGCGCTGATCGAGGAGCGCGCCACCAAGGGCGGCGGCAAGACCAAGCGTGGCGCCAAGAAAACTGTAAAGAAAGCTGCGAAGCCAGCCAAAGCTGTCGATGACAAGGCAGCCGATGAAATCCGCTGACAAGCCTGCGAAAAAGGCTGCGCCCAAAAAGACACTCAAGAAAGATACGGCACCAGCGGCATCTGCGCCGGTGAAAGCGGTTGGAAAAGCTCGCGCACCGGCGAAGAAGACTGCACCATCCAAGGTCGCGGCGGCCAAAACCGCGAAAGTCCCTGCAAAAACGAGTGCCGGCAAAGCACGAGGATAATGAAGAAGCAACACGACGCGACGACACCTTTTCCTGATCGGGAAACGCTTGTCGCGTTTGTCCGCGCCGAGGGCGGGCATGTCGGCACACGTGAGATCGCACGCGCGTTCGGCCTCAAGAATGAAGCTCGCATTGAACTGAAACGCATTTTGCGCGAACTCGCCGATGAAGGCCTCATCGCCAAAGGTGGAAAAAAACTCGCCGAGCCAAAAACCCTCGCTCCGACGGTTGTCGCCGATATTACCGGACGTGACCGCGATGGCGAACTCATCGCGGTGCCTGCGGAATGGGATGAGAACGACGGCACACCACCGAAGATCGTTATTCATGTTCCACGCCGTCCGCAGCGCGGCACTGCCGCTGGCGTCGGCGACCGCGCGCTGCTGCGCATTGAAAGGCCAGGCCGCCACGATGACAGCGGCGTTTACAACGGGCGCATCATCAAGCTGCTTGATCATGCCAAGCATCGCATTCTCGGGATATTCCGCACGCTGCCAAACGGCGAAGGACGATTGGTGCCTGTCGACAAGAAGCAGGCTGGGCGAGAGCTTGCCATTGCGGCTTCAGATAATGCAGGCGCGCAGGATGGCGATCTTATCAGCGTCGAGTTGACACGCTCACGCGGTTTTGGGCTTCCCTCTGGGCGGGTCAAGGAACGCCTCGGTTCGCTGAAATCAGAGAAAGCGGTCAGCCTGATCGCGATCCATACCCATGAAATCCCGCAGGAGTTTCCCGCAGACGTCTTGCGGGAATCCACCGATGCGAAAGCCGCGACCCTGACCAACCGCGAGGATTGGCGCGACATCCCGCTTGTCACCATCGATCCGCCGGACGCCAAGGATCATGACGATGCTGTGCATGCCGAACCGGATAACGACCCCAACAACAAAGGCGGATATATTGTCCACGTCGCCATTGCGGATGTTGCGTTCTATGTGCGTCCCGGAGCGCCACTCGACCGCGAGGCACTCAAGCGCGGCAATTCAGTTTACTTTCCGGATCGTGTCGTGCCGATGCTGCCGGAGCGCATCTCCAACGATCTGTGTTCGCTAAAGCCCGGTGAAGCGCGCGGCGCGCTCGCTGTCCGCCTTGTTATCGGACCTGGTGGCCGCAAACATTCGCACACCTTTCACCGCGTGCTGATGCGCTCGGCTGCGAAATTGAACTATGCGCAAGCGCAGGCAGCCATCGATGGCCGCCCTGACGATACCACCGGCCCCCTGCTCACTTCTATTCTCAAGCCGATGTACGCTGCCTATGCGCTCGTGAAGCGGGCGCGTGATGAACGCGATCCGCTCGATCTTGATCTCCCGGAGCGGAAAATTCTTCTGAAACCTGATGGCACGGTTGACCGGGTGGTCACACCCGAGCGTCTGGATGCGCACCGGCTGATCGAAGAATTCATGATCCTTGCCAATGTCGCGGCAGCAGAAACACTTGAAAAGAAGACTTTCCCGCTGATCTATCGGGTGCACGATGAACCAACCGTGGAGAAGGTTCACAACCTGCAGGAGTTTCTGAAAACCATCGAAATTCCGTTCGCAAAAACTGGAGCGCTGCGTCCCGCATTGTTCAACCGCGTGCTGGCGCAGGTGAAAGGCCACGATTCCGAACCGCTGGTAAACGAAGTCGTGTTGCGCTCGCAGGCGCAGGCAGAATATGCGTCCGAAAATTACGGACACTTCGGCCTGAACCTGCGCCGCTACGCGCATTTTACCTCGCCGATCCGACGCTATGCGGACCTCATCGTGCACCGCGCATTGATCCGCGCATTGGGGCTGGGTGAAGGTGCCCTGCCGGACACGGACACCGCTGAAACGCTGAGCGAAGTTGCCGCAGCAATTTCCCTCACTGAGCGCCGCGCCATGAAGGCCGAACGCGAAACTGCTGACCGGCTCATCGCGCACTTTCTCGCTGACCGCATTGGCGCGACTTTCGCAGGACGGATTTCCGGCGTCACGCGCGCCGGTTTGTTTGTCAAATTAAAGGACACCGGTGCCGACGGATTAATCCCCGTGCGAACGCTTGGAACGGAATATTACAACTATGATGAAACCCGCCACGCTTTGATCGGTTCTCGCAGCGGTGCCATGCACAGGCTGGGAGACGTCGTCGAGGTTCGTCTGATAGAAGCAGCCCCAGTGGCGGGCGCATTGCGTTTTGAGCTATTGTCAGATGGTCAGAGCGCGCCACGACACAAGCGATGGGGTTCTGGTCCTAAACGCGAAAATCGTGGCATGGCGCGTCCAGGTCGCGCGGATAAAAAGAAACCGCCCAAAGGTCTAAAGAAAAAAGCACGCAAGCCGAAGAAGGGTTAGCTTTTATGGAAGGACTAAGTGCACCAAACGTAAAATCGGATCGTAGACCCCTGCCGAAGCGTGATGTCTGGATTGCGATGGGGCGCGGATTGCGCTGCCGCTGCCCCAATTGCGGTGAAGGCAAGCTGTTTCGCGCCTTCCTCAAGACTGCAGATACCTGTTCGGCTTGCGGACAGGATTTGACCCACCACCGTGCAGATGATCTTCCAGCCTATCTTGTGATCGTTATAGTCGGCCACATTGTTGTGCCGATCGCGCTGTGGATCGAAACCAACTATGCCCCTTCCATGCTGTTGCAGCTTTCGTTCTATCTGCCGTTCACGCTCATAGCGTCGCTGTTGCTGCTACAGCCGATTAAAGGTGCGGTGGTTGGGCTGCAATGGGCATTCCGCATGCACGGTTTTGACGAGAGCCGTCCAACCGGCGTTGAAGAAGGCAGCATTGCCAGATTGAAGGCCACCACTCCGAAATGAGCACGCCTGAAAAAAACGAAAAGGAAGACGACAGCCATCCCTACCGTCGCCCAAAGGATGCAGCGACGCTGATCCTGGTGGATCGCAACGGAAGCATTCCAAAGGTTCTCGTCGGCAGGCGGCACGATAAGGTCGTGTTCATGCCGGGCAAGTTTGTATTTCCTGGCGGGCGCGTCGATTCAACCGATAACCGGATTCCGGTGGCGGCCGAACTTCCGAAAGCACTCGAGAAAAAACTCGTCGGCGGCACGCCCAAGACGACACCGGCGCGTGCCCGTGCCCTTGCGGTTGCAGCCATTCGCGAAGCCTGCGAAGAAACCGGACTGTGTCTCGGCAAAAAAGTGGCACGTTCAAACGGCGCGGCAAAACTCATTGGCCAGTGGAAACCATTTGCCGACGCAGGCCTCTTGCCCGATCCATCGGGTCTGTTTTTGATCGCACGCGCCATCACACCTCCTGGCCGGGTGCGGCGTTTCGATACCCGCTTCTTCACTGCGGATGCATCAAGCATTGCTCATCGGATCGAAGGCGTCGTGCATGCAGACGCCGAGCTTGTCGAACTGGTGTGGGTCGAACTTGGATCGCAGCCATTGGCGGACGCGCACCAAATGACAAAAATGGTGCTGCGGGAGCTGGACGCTCGGCTCGCGGCTGGGCCTTTGTCGCATACCGCGTCGGTGCCGTTCTTCCATTTTTATGGCGGCAAAATGCAGCGGGATACGATCTAGCGGCTTAATTCAGTTGATGGAATTGGGGCTATCAATCAAATAACTGCCCATACTTCCGCGTTCTGCCGCTATGCTGACAGGATAGCATCACGCATTGATAAACATGATCGAACCAAAACCCATCATCGAAACAAGGCTCATCATCCGCGCGGGCGTCGTGGTGGTATCCGTCCTGGGCCATGTCGCCCTGCTGACCTGGAGCCTTGTCTTTGCCGATGGACATCCATTCGAGCCGGCGACCTCTACAGCAATTTCAGTCGAGATTGTTCCGCCCAATGAGATGAAGCGCGGCGCCCAAGAGGCCGCCAAAAAGTCTGCGCCGTCATCGCAAAGCGAACAAACATCTTCGGCTGAAGAAACTTCAAACCCTGCCACACCCCCATCATCTGACGCATCACCTCCTGAATTGGCAGCGGCATCAGCGTTTCAATCTCAACCGCCTCAACCTCAACCACCACCTCAATCCCAATCCGTGGCTCCGATAATTCCAGCGCCAACTCTAGCTTCCTTATCGGGACCACCGGTTGTTGAACCCGATCTTACGGAAAAATTCGGCACCCTCTTCGGCCTGCCAAGCGGTGACTTCGGCTCGCCCGCATCCGATAAAGCCAATATCCCTTCCAGCGTTACCGCGACAATGCGTGAGCATTTGAAGACCTGTTCAAAGCTGCCCAAGTCCATCGCCCCCGGGGACAAGGTCAAAATCATTCTGCGCGTCGTTTTCCGACCGGATGGGAGGTTTGCAGCCCCACCTGCGTTGATTGAAGCCAGCGCATCGGCAAAGGGACCAGCCTTGATGCAGAGCGCGATCGAGGCCCTGCAAGCCTGCCAGCCCTATGCCATGCTGCCAGCGGACCAATACAATGAGTGGAAAGTGCTCGATCTCAGCTTTACCCCCCAGGATTTCATCGGCGGATAAGCTTGAGAGAATTTTGGCTTCCAAAGGCCCAAAAACCGATTTTCACGGTCCTTAACCCTGTCAAAAAGCCAAATAAGGGGCCTTAAACCTTGACTTTGGGCGTCCGGCGGCTAGGTTGCCGCCCAAGCGCGACCCGGCCTATGGGGCCAGCTCGCAATTCCAGATATTCGAGGTTCTGAACATGGCCAAAGCGGTCACCATCAAGGTCAAGCTCGTTTCCAGCGCGGATACCGGCTTCTATTACGTCGCCAAGAAGAACTCTCGCACGATGACCGACAAGCTCGTGAAGAAGAAGTACGATCCGGTCGCGAAGAAGCACGTCGAGTTCCGCGAATCCAAGATCAAGTAATCAGTTCAAATATGCATGACAAAAACGGAGCCTTTTGGCTCCGTTTTTTTTGTTCGAAGCTTCTTTACAGTCTCCGCACCACCACCCTTTGCTATTTGGGCCAAGGTCAAGGATGATAGGAATTGCTACGTCCATCGAAGACACTTTATGCGTATTGCGGTTCCAATATTCAAAGTCAGCGGTGCATGGACTCTTCACTCCAAAATGACTCGAAGCCTGCAATCGAAAGGCAGCATCGCGTCGTCATTGTCGGAGCGGGTTTTGGTGGGCTTGAGGCGGTCCACAGACTTGCCGGAGCTCCCGTCAGCATCACGCTGATTGACCGGCGTAACCATCATCTCTTTCAGCCGCTACTCTATCAAGTCGCTACCGCCTCACTCGCAACCTCAGAGATCGCCTGGCCGATCAGGCATCTGCTGCGCGGACGTCCCGAAACAACCACTTTGCTCGCAACAGTGACCGGCGTGGATGTAGAAGCGCGCCGTGTTCTGCTCGATGGTGGCGATGCATTATCATACGATACGCTCATTCTCGCCACCGGCGCTCACCACGCCTACTTCGGCCATGACGAATGGGAGCCGTTCGCATCCGGCTTGAAGACGCTTGAAGACGCGACCACCATCCGCCGCCGCATCCTGCTTGCCTTTGAGCTGGCGGAGCGTGAGACAGACCCACAATTGCAGGCTGCACTGCTGACCTTTGTCATCATCGGCGCTGGTCCAACCGGAGTGGAGCTTGCAGGCACCATTACCGAATTGGCCCAGGTGACGCTGCCGCCAGATTTCCGCAACATTGATACGCGAAAAACGCGCGTCGTCCTCATCGAGGCTGGATCGCGTGTACTGGCAGGTTTCGCCGAGGATCTTTCGACCTATGCGCAGCGTTCGCTCGAAAGGCTCGGTGTAGAGGTCATATTGGGTCAACCCGTCTCCGAATGCACCGCCGATGGCGTCGTTTACGGCGGACAAAAACTGGAATCAAAAACCATTATTTGGGCTGCCGGCGTGCGGGCGTCGCCTGCGGCGGAATGGCTCGGCGCACCACTCGACCGTGCTGGGCGATTAATAGTCCGCCCGGACCTCACCGTCCCCGGCCATCCAGACATTTTTGCCATTGGTGACACAGTGACGATCGCTGCCCCCGATGGAAACCCCGTTCCTGGCATTGCACCGGCAGCAAAACAGCAAGGACGTTACGTCGCTGATGTCATCAAAGCGCGACTACGCGGGGATATGGCATCCGCTCCGTTCCGCTACAAACATGCCGGCAGCCTGGCACAAATCGGCAAACGCCTGGCGGTGATCGATTTCGGACGCATCAAGCTGCGCGGCGCACTTGCGTGGTGGATTTGGGGTTTTGCCCATATCTACTTTCTAATCGGCGTGCGCAATCGGCTCAGCGTCGCAATCAGCTGGTGGTGGAATTACACGCGCGATCAGCGCAGCGCGCGCTTGATTACTCAGGGCCGCAAAAATATTGATTCCACGAGGCCTGATTGAGGTCTACGCCGCTGCCGCGACCACCCGATTACGGCCATCATGCTTGGCACGATAGAGCGCCTGATCCGCGCGCTTGAGGACATCGCTGACAGCCTCACCTTTGGTTTCCAAAGTGGCTATCCCAACCGAAATGGTGACGTCGATCTGTTTGGCCCCCTTGTCGATGGCAAACAACTTGCCTGCAATCGAGCGACGCAGGCGTTCCGCCACCATGCCCGCTATATGCAAATCGGTTTCCGGCATCACGACGACGAATTCCTCATCGCCGTAACGGCAGGCCAGATCGATACCGCGGATCGACTTGCGAATCCGGATCGCGAATTCGCGAAGCACATCATCGCCGGCATTGTGACCGTAAGCATCGTTGATTGATTTGAAATAGTCGATGTCGAGAACCATCAACGTCAATGGCTTGTCCCGCAGTCCTGCCTGCTCGGCAAGCGTATCAAGATGGCTTTCCATGTAGTGGCGATTATGCAGGCCGGTCAGCTGATCGGTAATCGTCACTTCAGAATTCTGCATGGTATCGCGCAAACGATCCGTGTAACGACGCTTGCGGACCTGCGTGCGTGTACGCGCAAGCAGCTCGTTTTCGTCTACGGGTGTCAGGAGATAATCGTTCACGCCGACCTCAAGTCCGCGCAGTAAGCGTATACTGTCATCAGCATCTGACATCGCAAGGATAGGCATATGACGAGTTCGCTCCAGCGATCGAACCTGGCTGCATAATCGTCAACCCATCATAGTTCTCAAGACCGAGCGAAACGATCATCAGATCGTAATTTCCCTCCGCTGCATGAAACACAGCTTCAGCTGGATTGGACTCGACATCGACAGCATGCTCAGTGCCCAACACAGCCGCCAGACGCTCATAGGAAGACGCTCGATCATCGACCAGCAGAATGCGTCCATTCTTCCCTGCATCCGCGATGGCATCACGTTCAGGCGTCTGAATACCGATTCCCTGCAATGTGATTGCGCGCAAGCGCAATTCATCTGCGATCATCTTTAATCGGGTCAGCGAACGCACGCGCGCTGTCAGAACAATATCGGAAATTGGCTTGGTGAGAAAATCATCGGCGCCAGCCTCTAACCCACGCACGCGATCGGCGGGACTGTCCAGCGCCGTCACCATCACCACGGGAATGAAATGCGTCCGGGGATTCGATTTCAGCCGGCGACATACTTCAAATCCGTCGATGTCGGGCATCATCACGTCAAGCAGCACGATGTCGCATTCGGCCCGTTCGCAAATGTCCAATGCCTGCATGCCGCAATTGGCGGTGACTACGTCAAAATATTCGGCCGACAGCCGCGCCTCAAGCAACTTGACGTTAGCGGGAACATCATCAACGACCAGAACGCGCGCGGACATTCAGATACTCCTAACCAATAAAATGCCGAACGGTTTCGATAAATTTCCCAACCGAAATAGGCTTGGATAAATACGCTTCGCATCCACCCTCGCGGATACGTTCTTCATCGCCCTTCATGGCAAATGCTGTAACCGCCACAACCGGAATGGAGCGCAAGGCGGCATCGCCCTTGATCCAGCGTGTGACCTCGAGGCCAGAGACCTCGGGCAACTGAATGTCCATCAGAATGAGATCTGGATTGTGCTGGCGCGCCAGAACGAGAGCTTCAACGCCGTTGCGCGTGCCGACGGTCTTGTATCCATGGGCTTCCAGCAAATCGCGGAAGAGCTTCATATTGAGCTCGTTATCCTCCACGATTAGGACGGTTTTGGCCATCCCGTCCTCCCTAAATCAAAATTCGCCACGCCATAATGACTCTGGCATGATGGGCTCAAAGTAGAGACGATAGGTTACGGAAAGGCAAATATTGGCAATGACTAAGCGTTCACACGACCCCCGCGAAGTCGCTGAAATCGTGGCGATTCAGGCGCTTTCCTTCCTGGCTGGCGAACCTGAGCGATTGGGACTGTTTCTGAGCGAAACCGGAATGGGTCCGGAAATGCTGCGAACAGCTGCCACAGACCCTAAATTCCTGTCTGGTGTGCTCGATTTTATCATGCGGGATGATGATACCGTGAAGGCATTTGCCGATGCCTCACAGCTCACGCCGCAAGCGATTGCCAATGCGCGTGAGGTCTTGGAGCCACGATGGGAGTAATGCGCCGTGAGCGATTATGCGCCCACGCATTCGACAGGATTTTGCCGCGACTGCCTGACTGACATCGCGGGCAGCGAGCGGCGTTGCACGGAATGTGGCTCCCCTCGTCTTATTCGCCATCGCACACTGCCCGCTCTGACTTTGGCCCATATCGACTGCGATGCGTTTTACGCCACCGTGGAGAAACGCGACAATCCAAACCTGGCCGATAAGCCAGTCATTATCGGCGGCGGCAAACGCGGTGTCGTTGCGGCGGCCTGTTACATCTCACGAACCTATGGCGTGCGCTCGGCGATGCCGATGTTCAAGGCGCTTTCACTCTGCCCGTCCGCTGTCGTCATTCGGCCAGACATTACAAAATACGTCCGCGTGGGTCGTGAGGTACGTCAGAGAATGGTGGCACTCACACCGCTCGTCGAGCCGTTGTCTATCGACGAAGCCTTTCTTGATCTCACCGGTACCGAGCGCGTCCATGGCATGATCCCTGCAAAAGCACTTGCGCGATTTGCTGCTCAGATTGAACGCGACATCGGCATCAGTGTGTCCGTGGGTTTATCGACGAACAAATTTCTTGCCAAAATCGCGTCAGACCTCGACAAGCCGCGCGGGTTTGCAATGCTCGATCAGGAGCAAGCGCGGACGCTGCTCGCGGATAAACCAGTAGGATTTATCTATGGTGTCGGCCCCGCCACGCAGGACAAGCTGGCGCAGCGCGGCTTTCAACTCGTTGCTGACCTGCAACGCGCGGATGAGAGCGATTTGATGAAGCAATTCGGCTCCGAAGGGCGGCGGCTGTGGCGGCTCGCGCGCGGAATTGATGATCGCAAAGTAGTTCCGGATCGCGATGCCAAAACCATTTCGAGTGAAACTACATTCGAGAACGATATTCGCGATTTCGCAACTCTCGAAAAAGTGCTGTGGCGATTGTGCGAAAAAGTCTCAGAGCGCCTCAAGAGCGGCGATCTTTCCGGCTCAACCATCACACTGAAATTGAAGACCGCTGACTTCAAACAGCGCACCCGGTCGCAGTCTATTCAGGCGCCGACACAGCTTGCAGGCAAGATATTTGCCATCACGCGCGACATGCTTGGCCGCGAGATCGATGGCACAGTCTTCCGGCTGATTGGGGCCGGCGTCAGCGCTCTCAAACCCGGCGCAGATGCTGGCGATTCGGATTTACTTGACCAGCGCAGCGCGCATGCGGAACGCGCGATAGACGACGTGCGCAAGAAGTTCGGCAGCGCGTCCCTCATCCGTGGCATCGCTTACAATGGACCGCCGAAGCTACAATAAGCGTTTGCGTCATCCTACGGCGAGCCCCGAAGGATGCGCGTCGCGAAAGATCATTTACAAGGCTTGCTGTCCTTGATGTCGATCTTGCCTATGGCTCCAGCCATGACAAAATCGTTGTAATCCAGCATCAGCGCGCGTGACACACCGTCTTCATAAAGCTCGAATGACATTGCATAGGTTGGTGTCTGCTCACCAGATTGCGATGGTGTATTGCGATCATAGTAGCTGACTGTCACGGGCCATCGCGTCAGCGACTTGAATTTGTCATGACCGGTCACTGCATCGGGCGTAGCGGGTGCACGAGTGCCAGAAATTGGTTGACCGATGACAGTGAGCGTATTGTAGACCTTCTCACCATTGTCAGAACCATCATAGACAGCAACCTCAAGCAGGGATTTTCCTTCTCGTCCCGCTTCGATGATGCGCCTGATATGTTCCGTCGGGAACACCGCCTCGCCATCAATCGTAAACGTCTTGGTCATAGGCTGCTTCAATTTGACGGTGATGGTCTTGCCCGCGCGTTCAGCGATGCCATCGACATCAGCCGCCTCATCGTTATTCATGCGGGTCTGAATCTTAAAGCGATAGCCCTTGCCTTCACCGTCTTCCCATGTCGTCGAACGCAGGTCGCTGTAAGTTCCTTTGCTTTCCCCGGTATCAAGCTGCGATACCTGCCGGAATTCAGTGCTGTAACCTTCGCATACGCTGCCTGTAAAATTATACAGAATGCGCCCGTGCACTGCGTTGATGCTGGCATTACCGCGCGATTTTTGCAGGCTCAACTCGTAGACCGCCTGATGTGCGAGAAATGCGACGCTACCTACTTTGTCACCAGGCGCCGCCATGCTCCCTGACACCAATAAGAGGGACAAAGGCGCCACGGCATAAAACTGGGAAATCACATTCCAACGCGAAAAACGCATGGTGCCTCCTGCAAAACTAAGAATCTGACAATAACCATCGCAGCATTGCGCCGCAACTGGGGCAATAGCCGGTAAGGAGAAACGGTTATTGCATATGATAACATGATAGGCGAAATATGGCTCGCGCGCAGTCACGTCGGCTTGAAATGACTTCGTATCTGGATGCAATCAAATCGAGGACAATATGACAGGAACGGTTGAACAGAAATTGGGTGCGATGGGCGTTATACTGCACGAACCCAATGCTCCAGTTGCGAATTATGTGGGTTTTGTACGCACCGGCAATTTGCTGTTTGTTTCCGGTCAGGTTTGCTACAGCCCCGAAGGCAAGTTGATCGCGAAAGGCAAACTCGGCGCTGGCGTAACTCTCGAGCAAGGCGTTGCAGCGGCCCGTGGCTGTGCAATCAATTTGCTGGCGCAGGTCAAAGCGGCACTCGGCGATCTCGACAAGGTTACACGTGTTGTGCGCCTCGGCGGCTTCATCAATGCTAACCCGGATTTTGTGGATGGCCCCAAGGTCATGAATGGCGCGTCAGATATTATGGTCGCAGCTTTCGGCGACAAAGGCCGCCATGCCCGAACCACCGTTGGCGTCGCAGCACTCCCCGCAGATGCCGCGGTGGAAGTCGAAGGCATCTTTGAAGTTGCCTAAGAACACAGCCATGCGTGCACCCGACTGGTTAACCGCGCGACCCATCGCTCATCGCGGCCTGCACGATCGTACGCGCGGTATCATCGAGAATATGCCCGCGGCGGTGAGCGCCGCAGTCGCCGGAAACTTCGCCATCGAAGTCGATTTGCAGTTAAGCGCAGATGGCGAGGCCATGGTCCATCATGACTACGAGCTTGGCCGCCTGGCAGAGGGCAGCGGCGATCTTCTCACTTTGACAGCGGCCCAGCTGAAACAGACGATCTTCAAGGACACGGCTGATCGCATGATGACGCTCAGCGATCTGTGTTCGCTGGTGGCGGGACGTGTGCCGCTGGTGCTGGAAGTGAAAAGCCGTTTCAATGGCGACCGCAAGCTCCTGACCAGGATAGCCGAAGTGTTGGGGGCCTATCGTGGTCCCGCAGCAGCGATGTCCTTCGATCCAGATCAGGTGATGGCCATCCGTGAGTTGATGCCGCATCTGCCGCGCGGCATTGTTGCGGAACGAAGCTATGACAACGATTATTGGGCGAAACTGCCACACGACAAAATCGACGGCATGCGTCATTTGCGACATGCTTTCCGCACGCAACCTCACTTTGTCGCTTACCGTGTCGATGACTTGCCTGCTCCACCACCATGGATCGCGCGCAACATTTTTGGATGCGCGCTTCTGACCTGGACTGTCCGCACGCCGGAGCAACGTGCACGCGGCGCGCGCCATGCCGATCAAATTATTTTTGAAGGCTTCCGTCCTGACACCTGAAATATTGATCGGGTCTTCTTTGTTTACTTCAAGTCGTCTATGCAAAAAATGATTTTATGGAATTGATCGGACTCATGAATTACTCGATCATTTTCCACCTTCCGGCGTTATGTTTTTGACTCAGCAGTATGTGACCCATGGATTGTTCCAGCATCACTCTCGAAGCGGTTCCATCGGTTGACCAAATTCCGGCCAGCGAATGGAACGCATGCGCCAATCCTGACGTTATGAAAGCCGCTCAAGATTCTCAAAACAGCTCATGCCTTGAGTCCTCATCCGGCTACAATCCATTTATTTCACATGCCTTTTTCGCCGCACTGGAGGCTTCCGGCTCGGCCACGGCCCGCACTGGTTGGGCGCCACATCATCTCCTTGCGAGGATTGGTGGTCAGGCGGCTGGAAATCGTACCTTGCTATCTGAAAAACCATTCGCAAGGCGAATACGTTTTCGATCATAGCTGGGCTGATGCCTATATGCGCGCTGGTGGCAGCTATTATCCAAAGCTGCAAGCGACCGTGCCCTTCACGCCCGCAACCGGCCCGCGCCTGCTCATCCGCCGTGATGTTGATGCAGCTATTGTTTCAGAAGCGCTTGCCAACGGCCTCGTCGCACTGTGCGGAGTGACGCAAGCCTCATCGGTGCATGTCACGTTTGCGCGTGAGAGCGAATGGAAACTTCTTGGCAAGCATGGCTTCCTGCAACGCACGGATCAGCAGTTTCACTGGCATAATCAGGGCTACAGAACGTTTGAGGATTTTATCGTCACGCTCGCCTCGCGTCATCGCAAAGCCATTCGCCGCGAGCGTCGCGACGCACTGGCAAACGGCATCACAATTCATGCCCTCACCGGCAGCGAGATCACACCGGATGTATGGGACGCGTTCTTCACCTTCTACATGGAGACTGGTTCGCGCAAATGGGGCCGCCCCTATCTGACTCGCGAATTCTACACGTTGATCGGCGAAACCATGACGGACAATGTCTTGCTGATCATGGCCAAACGCAATGGACGCTGGGTCGCAGGCGCCATCAACTTTATTGGCTCGAACACTTTGTTTGGCCGCCACTGGGGCGCGATTGAGCATCATCCTTTTTTGCATTTCGAGATCTGTTATTATCAGGCGATTGATTTTGCGATTCAGCATGGCTTGGAGTGGGTCGAAGCCGGTGCGCAAGGCGAACACAAGATCGCGCGCGGCTATCTCCCGCAAACCACCTACTCCGCACATTATATCGCTGATCCCTCATTACGCCGCGCGGTGCAAGATTATCTTCAGCATGAGCGCGCCTATGTGCGGGAGGCGGTGCGAGAACTGACGGATGCTGGGCCGTTCCGCAAAGTGACGGACGACTGATTCATTCGCATCCATAGCCTCAAGACGCTTGACCTCACTTCGCTTCACGACGAATGTAACGTATTGAAATTTTAAGGTAGCTCATTTTGGGAAAGCGCATGGCGACTTACGATCCAAATAATATTTTTGCGAAAATTCTGCGCGGCGAACTACCCTGCTACAAGGTGTATGAAGACGATTACACCATCGCTTTTCTCGACATCATGCCGCGCTCGGTGGGACATACACTGGTGATCCCGAAAGCTCATGCACGCAACATTCTTGACATTGCGCCGGAAGATTTTGCCCATGTTGCCCGTACCGCGCAGAAGATCGCACTCGCAAGCATGAAAGCTTTCCATGCCGATGGCATGACCGTTCAGCAATTTAGCGAAGCCGCCGGTGGCCAGGTTGTGTTTCACCTGCACATGCATGTCATGCCGCGTACCGAAGGTGTTGCGCTGCTGCCTCCCGCCAGTCGCAAGGAAGACCCAAAAGTGCTGGAAGATCATGCAACGAAATTGATTGCAGCGCTGCAGGACTAACCCAGCCACCATTTCCCGCCAAGAATGACAATCTCGCCAGCGACAACTCCCGCGAAAACCGATTTTCGCAAAGCGATAAAAATCGCAAAACCGGCAACGACCGCACTATAACGCACAATCGCAGGCACACTGGCCAAAGCACCAGGCGGCGCGATCAAAATTTGCGCGATGACGCCGGCGAGAATGGCGGCGGAGACCGCACGTACCCAGATCAGAATTTCCGAACTCTCTTCAATCCCACCACCGATCCATAGTCCGAGCACGCGCCAGATCTCATTGGACATGAAACCTGCAAGCACCAGAAGACCGATCGCGTACCAGCTGCCGAAAACATCCATCATGGTGTGCGCTTTCGCCACCAGTGAACGCCATAGGCGATAGTTCCTGCTGTTACACCGCTGATCAGAATATCCACGCCCGTATGCAACATCGACAATAACGGATAGAGCAGAAGACCTAATCCCAACGCCAGCTTGTCAACCAATTGACGTGCATTATGTGCGGTGGACAGCAAAAAGGTCAGCGGTGTCAACGCCAGAATTCCTGCGCCAAGAATCTGCGGCAGATTGGCTGCAAGACCATAGCCGATCCCGGTTGCAATCAGACTTATCGTGACCAGTCCGCAGCCGAGTCCGTTGACAAAAATAATGCGTCGCTCACGCGGCACATGCGGCAGCAAGCGAAAACTCTCGACCCAGACAGTGACCGCCGTCAAATGCGCGGGCAGCGCGAGGTGACGCAATCTGGTTTGCGGCGTTCGCATCATCGGCA
The DNA here is from genome assembly GCA_963811795.1 of uncultured Alphaproteobacteria bacterium. GTDB lineage: Bacteria > Pseudomonadota > Alphaproteobacteria > Rhizobiales > Xanthobacteraceae > Afipia. The sequence goes on along the minus strand of CAWESR010000003.1, from coordinate 171,439 downwards.
GCACCGCGACGACCATCGGCAGCAACCTGATCGCGCTGATCGTGACCGCGAGTGCAAATTCAACCAATGTTGCCCCGGCATGGCTTGTGGAGATCAGAATGATTTGCGCAGGTGCCGCCCAGATAAGCGCCGTGCTCGCCAAGGCCCAGCCAAATGTAAATCCGGAATCGTGCGCGAATGCACCCACTCCAATGAAGGTTCCAAACAGCACCAAAGTGAGGATTGAAGACAACGCGGATTTTACCCCAAACGCGAACGCCACGGCTCCGTTTTTCCATTTTTGGGAATCGATAGAAGGAAGGGTCAAGAGGAATGCCAAATGTCGCACATCACATGAATCATGAGATCCATCACGCAGGTGAAAAGCCCCGCCGTCAAGGGAAACCGGGGCGCCATTAGCGCGGGGCACTTCCGCGCAAATGCAGAGCTGAAAGGAACCGCGCATCACACCACTGGCATTTAATTGATCATCAAATTCGTGCTTCGATGTTACTTTAAGACCTTATTTTATTGGAGTAACACGAGGGAGCGGCTCGTGCTGAAGTTTCACTGTCGCGGCAGGAATCTCTTCGCGTTTTTCGTCCTCATCATCCTTTCGGTTTTGCAATTTTCACCAGCCCCCGTGCAGGCGCAGCTGCGCGGTCATGGTGGATTAGTGCGGGCGTTGGCGATTTCCACGGATGGGCAAACGTTACTCTCCGGCAGTTTTGATGGCAGCGCGATCCGCTGGTCGCTCAGCCGCGACAACGCCGAACAGGTCCTGCGATTTCATGCCGATGCGGTCAACGCCACCACCTTGCTCAAAGATGGCCGCGCTGTGACTGCGGGCGCCGACGGACGCATCGCGATCTGGACCCCAGGCAAGCAGCAGCCCGATATCGTGCTTGAGGGCCACAGTGCACCTATCGTGGCGCTTGCGTTGTCCCCCGATGGCGCCACACTGGCGTCAGCGGCATGGGACCATACTGTACGGCTGTGGCCTGTCGCCGGTGGCGCACCGCGCATGCTTGAAGGGCATACGCAGAACGTCAATGGCGTTGCATTTTCTCCGGATGGCCATTCACTCGTCACCGCGAGTTACGATCTCTCCGTCCGCATCTGGCCGATTGATGGCGCGGGCGCACCGTCAATCATCACCCTGCCCGCACCGCTGAACTCGGTCATCGTGGCGGATGATGGCGAAATCGCTGCAAGCGGCGCGGATGGTAAAATCTATTTCCTGACCAGCGCAGGCAAACTCGACGGCAACGTCGCTGCGGGGCCGGTTCCGGTGATCGCGATGACGATCTCGAAAGACGGCGCACTGATCGCAGCTGCGGACGTTCGCGGCTCCGTCGCGATCATCGAGCGCAAGACGCGCCATGTCGCCCGCACGTTGACGGGATCAGGACTTCCGGTCTGGTCGGTCGCATTCATGCCAGACAACAGCACACTTCTCACCGGCGGCACGGACAACATGATCCGGCGCTGGAATGCACTCACCGGTGAGCCGGTCGGTGCAACTGTTCAGGAAAATTCGCAGAAAAATTCAAATGACCCGCTCGCCGCTTATGCCGGCGATCGTGGCGCTGAAATCTTCCGCGCCTGCGTGGCCTGTCACACGCTCACGCAGGGTCAGGGTAACAAGGCCGGCCCGACGTTGGCCGGAATTTTCGGACGGCGGATCGCGACACTGCCGGGCTACAATTTCTCCGAACCGCTCAAGAAACTCGATATCGTATGGACGCCGGAAACTGTGTCGAAGTTATTTGAGATCGGCCCAGCCGCCTATACGCCAGGCACCAAGATGCCCGAACAGCGGATCGGTTCGGACGAGGACCGCAAGGCGCTGGTCCAATTTCTGGAACGTGCGACGGCACAATAAGATTTTGCGAAGTTTGCGAAGATTTTGAAGGACACAACACGCGCCTAATCAAAAAGCCGGCGGGTCAGATACCCGCCGGCTTTTGATGTTCAATTCATGCTCACGCAACTCATGCGTCACGCTTTCACAAGCGGACCCTTGGCTGGCCTTTGGGACCATTCCCTTGGCTTGCGTGGTGCAGCGCGTTTACGAGCGCCCGGCAGTTTTTCCGGTTTTGGTATGACTGGACCCTCGACATACTCGAAGCCGATTTTATCGAGATCCGCCTGATCCTTGACAAGAACAACACGGACGTGGCCACCACCCTTGAGCTGACCAAACAACACCTGATCCGCGAGCGGTTTCTTGATGTGCTCCTGGATCACGCGCGCCATTGGCCGCGCACCCATCTGCTCGTCATAACCTTCTTTCACCAGCCAGGCTTTAGCAGGCTCGGACAACTCGATGGTCACATCGCGATCCGCAAGCTGCACTTCGAGCTGCAGCACAAATTTTTCCACCACCATTCCGATCACCTCGGTATCGAGATGAGCGAACGACACAACCGCATCGAGTCGATTGCGAAACTCCGGTGCAAACTGGCGATTGATCGCTTCGCTATCATCCCCTTCACGCTTGTTGCGCGTGAATCCGAATGCTTGACGCGCGAGATCCGCTGCACCCGCATTGGTGGTCATGATCAAAATGACATTGCGGAAATTGACCTGCTTGCCGTTATGATCGGTCAGCTTGCCGTGATCCATAATCTGCAACAGCACGTTGTAGAGATCGGGATGCGCTTTCTCGATTTCATCGAGCAGCACGACGGAATGTGGATGCTGATCCACGCCATCGGTAAGCAACCCACCCTGATCGAAGCCAACATATCCCGGAGGCGCGCCGATCAGACGCGATACCGTATGACGCTCCATGTACTCCGACATGTCGAAACGAATGAGCTCGACACCAAGCGAGGCGGCCAATTGCTTGGCGACCTCCGTCTTGCCAACGCCAGTCGGCCCGGAGAATAGGTACGAGCCAATCGGCTTCTCAGGCTCACGCAAGCCTGCGCGTGCGAGCTTGATCGATGCAGCGAGTGCCTCGATAGCCTTGTCCTGACCGAACACGGTACGCTTGAGGGTTGTTTCCAGATGCCTGAGAACTTCGGCATCGTCCTTTGAGACAGACTTGGGCGGAATCCGCGCCATCGTCGCGATTGTCGTTTCGATTTCTTTTATACCAAGGGTCTTCTTGCGCTTGTGCTCCGGCAGCAGCATCTGCGCCGCACCGAATTTGTCGATCACGTCGATAGCCTTGTCCGGCAACTTGCGATCGTGAATGTAGCGCGCGGACAGGTTCACAGCCGCCTCAATCGCATCATTGGTGTATTTGAGTTTGTGATATTCCTCAAAATACGGCTTGAGGCCCTTGAGGATACTGATGGCGTCCGCAACGCTTGGCTCGTTCACATCAATCTTCTGGAACCGGCGCACCAGCGCACGATCTTTTTCGAAGTGCTGGCGGTATTCTTTGTAAGTCGTCGAACCCATGCAGCGGATGGTCCCTGAAGCCAGCGCCGGCTTCAGAAAATTCGACGCATCCATTGCCCCACCGGATGTAGCCCCCGCGCCAATGACGGTGTGGATTTCATCGATGAACAGGATGGCATTCGGATGCGCTTCCAGCTCCTTGATGACCTGCTTCAGGCGCTCTTCAAAATCTCCGCGATAGCGCGTGCCTGCCAGTAGCGTGCCCATATCGAGTGAAAACACGGTCGCCGGTGCAAGAACTTCCGGTACTTCGCTATCAACAATGCGCTTAGCAATACCTTCCGCAATCGCGGTCTTGCCAACACCTGCATCACCCACGAACAGTGGATTGTTTTTTTGGCGGCGGCATAAAATCTGGATGGCGCGATTGATTTCGGCATTACGGCCAATGACCGGATCGATCTTGCCGTCACGCGCCTTCTTGTTGAGGTTCACACAATAAGTATCAAGCGCCTCACCTTTTTTCTTGGAGTTGTCGCTACCTTTGGTATCGGCCTCTTCATCGACACCCCGCACCGGCCGCGCTTCGGACACACCGGGACGCTTGGCAATGCCATGGCTGATGTAATTGACAGCGTCATAGCGCGTCATGTCCTGCTCTTGCAGGAAATAGGCTGCATGGCTTTCGCGCTCCGCAAAAATCGCGATCAGCACATTGGCGCCTGTGACCTCTTCCCGGCCTGATGACTGGACGTGAATAACCGCACGCTGCACGACACGCTGAAAGCCCGCCGTCGGCTTGGCATCGTCGGAGCTATTCGTCACAAGATTTTCAAATTCGGTTTCAAGATAATTGACGAGACTGCCGCGCAACTTATCAAGATCGACACTGCACGCACGCATAACCGCGGCGGCATCAAAATCATCGATCAATGCTAGCAGCAGATGCTCAAGCGTCGCATACTGATGATGCCGCTCATTAGCGACAGCGAGCGCGCGGTGCAAGGATTGCTCAAGAACTCTGAGAAAAAGTTGGCATTCGCGTCCTCTATGGCCCCCGCCATTTATAGGTCATCGCACCGCTTAGTATCAACATACAGACGGGAACATGGTTCCCAACCCTGCTCTCATCCGGTCACACTGCATGTTACTTCTTTTCCATAACGCATTGCAAAGGGTGTTGATGCTTGCGGGCAAAATCCATGACTTGCGTCACTTTGGTTTCGGCAATTTCGTATGTAAAAATGCCACACTCCCCGATCCCATGATGATGCACATGCAACATGATCTCCGTTGCTGCTTCAACATCCTTCTGGAAGAATTTTTCCAGCACGTGGATGACGAATTCCATTGGCGTATAATCATCGTTCAAAATGAGAACGCGATAAAGATTTGGACGCTTCGTTTTCGGCTTAACCTTGGTGATAACGGACGTCCCAGGGCCACGACCACCACCGGCGCGATCATCTTCCCCGCTCATTCTCGCTATAAAGCCCGCATGAAGCGCAAAATTCCCGGCCTTTTGGGCGACACTGAAAGGCGCCTCGATCAATTCGACGTTTGACGACACGTACAGCATGGCTTGAATGTTCGAATTCCCCGAAGTTCCTCATGTCCAACGCTGAAACGCGAACAGGAATCTGTGCAAAATATATGGGCTAACAGCCATCTCTTCGCAAGCATGCCCGGAGAGACCGATCTGGGGCATGGTTGAGGGCGTGAATAACCCCATCATCAGCCTTTTATCAAAATTACCGCAAAACCGCCGGTCGACATCCCCCAACTGCGAGGCGATGCTCCCATCGCCGTAATAACAGAAAGATGGTCCCAGGCGTAATCCACCTTGCTTCCATGGCGATTTAATAAAATTTGAACGAAAGGTGCAAGCCCGTTTTAAGCATAAAGCTCCGCGCAGACCCTGGCTGCGTGCCCCTTACAAGCTGGACCCGACATTCATCGGTGCATTTTACCGCCTCTTCATGCCTGTCCTCTACATCCTATTCCAACATTCATTATAATCTGAATTGTCTGGTAGCGCCATGAAGCATGGGTCTCTTTGGAATAAAGCCCGCGAACTCTTAAATCGATTTGCCCACGCCAAAAGCGGAAACGTTGCCGTGATTTTCACGGTTGCAGTTATTCCAATCCTGGGCCTGGCCGGCGCCGCGATCGACTTCACACGCGCTAACAGTGCACGTACCGCCATGCAAGCGGCGCTCGATACGACCGCCTTGATGATTTCCAAGGATGTGGCGGGCCTGACAAATGAGCAGATCTCAGCAAGGGCACAGCAGTATTTCAACGCGCTTTACCATCGTACTGACACCGCCCCCGTCCACCTTGATATAAATTATACAGGCGCCTCATCTATCGAGCTGAAGGGCTCGACAACAATGGAGACCCTGCTTCTGAAAGTTGTTGGCCCCAAGACCCTAGATGTGGGCACCGCCTCAACGGCCAAATGGGGCAACACCCGGCTGCGCGTCGCGCTCGTCCTAGACGTTACGGGATCGATGGGGGAGAACAACAACGAGAAGATGACGGCCCTCAAAACGGCGACCAAAAATCTTTTGGGACAGTTGAAGGCCGCCGCTGCGCACGATGGTGATGTTTATGTTTCGATCATCCCCTTCAACAAGGCCGTCAATATAGGAGCGAGCAATTTTAACGCCAGTTGGATCGATTGGACCGAGTGGGAAAAAGACGAAAGCAACAGCCGTTGCAGCGATAATACCTCGACAACGAAAGCTAAGTGTTTAAGTAAGGGAAAAATATGGTCCCTCAAAAGCCATAGCACATTTAACGGCTGTGTCATGGACCGGGGCCCTGACTCTCTACATGAAAGCAGCCTGACCACGACGGGAAGAGATTTCGATCAGACTATCGATCCACCAATACTCACACCCATTGTTAAAATAGAAAGCTTTGTGCCCGCGGAAACGAGTTCATTCACTCCATGTCCACCGCAAATGATGCAACTCAATTTTGACTGGACGGCAATGAACACCTACGTGGACAACTTGGTCCCGAGTGGACAGACTAATCAACCAATAGGTTTGGTCTGGGGATGGCAGTCGCTCGTCGGCGGCGTTGGACTACCGCTCCCGAGTGGTGGAACGCTGCTTCCAGCGCCAGCCCTTGATCCCGCATTTCAGTACCAGCAAGTTATCATTCTACTGTCGGATGGCCTGAACTCCAACGATCGATGGTACCCCCCGGTAAACCAAGAACCACGCGTGGACTTGCGAATGCTCAACTCCTCAGGAGGAGGTACATGCAAGAACGTCAAGGATGCCAACTTTACGCTTTATACCATCCACGTTGAAACCACTCCTGGCGCCCCAGAATCTCAGCTGCTCAGGAATTGCGCGAGCGAAGGACATTTCTTCATGCTCAGAAGTGGCGCTGAGATCATCACCACTTTCCAGGCCATCGGAACCGAACTTTCAAAACTGCGCGTGGCGAAATAATTGCGCCCGAATGACCTGACAACAAAAAACCCGGCTAACAGCCGGGCTTTTATTTTTCAGACAGCCACAAAATTTAGTACGACAGCTTGCCCACAATGCCTTCGAAAGGCTTGTAAGCCTGCTTGGCAAGATCGTTGTAAAGTTCACCGATCTTCTTCGATTCCATAACAAAAGTTTCGTACGACGATTTCGCAAACTCGGTCTGGACTTCAACAGCCTTCTCGAGCGACTTCACGCCGGACAGTTTCTCAACAAATGACCTGGTATCTTCAAACGACTTCTTGGTGTAGTCGCCATAGGCAGTCGCTATCGCCTGGAAGCCTTGCGAAAAACTATTCGCCGAAGCAACCGCCGTATCGAACTGCTCTTTGCCGAACTGCTGGATTTCTTCTACTTTTACCTTGACCATGATTGGGCCTTTCCCAGACTCGAGGACTATAAAACTGATCTGCCGGGGGTCCCGGCTTCCCTAACCACATCCCTCCATATAGTGCAGTGCACAATGAAAGTCAAGGATATTGTGCGACGCACAATTTCGGGAAAAGCCAGGTTTCTCAGAAACCCTTAGTTAATCCTTTGGAAACCCTGGAGACCTACCCTGATTGCCTGCGTAATCTCGGATCCGGGGCGAGAAAATCGTTGGTATTTCAACCTTTTTCTATGCCAGACGATCTTTGCAATGCGCTATGCGGGCCTTCGCATCGTTGGGGGAACTGGCCAGCACCAAAAATTGCAGCGAGCCGACCTAATTTGGCCCCAGAACAGGGTGATCCAGAATAGGAATTGGGGACTAGGAAGTTCATGTTTGGGGTCGCTTCAGCGTCCAAGGGGTTGGCACGTTACAGTCTGGTCGGTTTGGCCATCGCCTTGGTTGGCGTTTTATTCCCGACCGATCGCGCTGATGCGCGCCGTTCTCATCGCACAGAACGCAGCAGCAACGACAGTCCTGCATTTGCATCCATCATCGTCGATGCGAACTCAGGTGCCACGCTGCAGGCAACCAATTCAGACAACCTGTGCCACCCAGCGTCCTTGACCAAGATCATGACGCTTTACATGCTTTTTGAGCGTCTCGAGAGCGGCAAGATCAAACTCGATTCCCAAATGAACATCTCTTCGCACGCTGCCGAACAAGCGCCGACCAAACTCGGGCTTCAGCAGGGGCAAACCCTGGGGGTCGAGGATGCGATCAAAGGCCTCGTCACACGTTCCGCCAATGATGCCGCGGTCGTCATCGCCGAAACCCTCGCAGGTGATGAAGGAGAATTCGCCAAGGCAATGACGCGCAAGGCTCGTGCGCTCGGCATGAGCAAGACCGTCTACAAAAATGCATCCGGTCTTCCCGACAACGATCAGGTCACCACCGCGCGCGACCAGGCAACGCTGGGGCGCGCCATTCAGGATCGCTTCCCGAAATATTATCGCTACTTTGCAACTGCCGCGTTTAACTATCGTGGACGCGTCATCCGCAATCACAACAAACTTCTGGGCCATGTCGAGGGCGTAGACGGCATCAAGACTGGCTACACCCAGGCCTCCGGCTTTAATCTCGTGACCTCAATGCGGCGCGGCAACCGCCATCTCGTCGGCGTCGTGCTTGGCGGACGCAGCGGCGGTTCGCGCGATGCCATCATGCGCAACCTGTTGGCCGAACATCTTGAGAAAGGTGCTTCTAAGCGCACCGTCGCGGCCATTGTTGAACGCAATCCAGACACTCGCAATCCAGACACTCGGATAGCGGAAGCCAAACCCAAACGTCAGGACGAGACGACGGCTGCGCCACAACGAACCCAAATCATTCAATCGCAAGGTTCTGCACAGCTTATCTCCGTAACTCCTGCATCGTCGAGCGAATCTGCAGCGCCCACACAAACTGCCGTGTTGCCATCAAACTCATCAAAATCACCCCCTGCACCTCTCACCAGCGGCGTGATCACGACACAACCGCTTGATGTTATTCCTGGCTCCAGCGAGCCAATGTCGCCCGTGCGTGTGAAGACGGTTCAGGTTCGTATGGCGCAGACCAAGGGTGCCGCTGCCGAACCCGCAGCTCCTGCTCCTGCCGTAACCAGCTCTGTATCTGTTCCAAACAACGCGCCTGACATTACTGCGACACCGAAGCCAGCAGTTGCTACTCCAGCCATTGCTACTGAAGTCAAAACATCAGACGTGCGCAACAGGCTCACGGAATTTCCTGCGCCATTACCATCGCAACAACCCAACATCATCAGCGGCATCGGTCAGGGCACAATCGGAATCGTTTCTTCTTCACTTCCATCTACGCCTTCAACTGTCGTGCCTGCGACCGCCATACCTGCGGCTGTACCTTCAGCTGCCACCTCTTCGAGTGTCATCTCTTCGAGTGCAATGGCTTACGCTGATCCATCGCCACGTGGCATGCCACCCACCACTCTGGCCGCCCAAGCCCAAGTCCTGCAAGTTGTGACCTCTCAAACATCGGGCCAACAGACCCCCGCCCCGGCCATGTCATCGCCAGAATCTTTGAAGCCCGCTGTGCAGCAACAGCAGGCTATGGTGCAACATCCACCATCCACTCCGCCCACGCAGCAGAGCGCCATCACCAAATCCGCCGTCCGCTCAGGCTGGATTATTCAGGTTGGCGCACTCGACAGTGAAAATGAAGCCCGCCAGCGGATAGAAGCCGCGCGCGGCAGTGCCCAAAGCCTACTCGGCCGTGCCAACTCCTTCACCGAGGTCGTGGCCAAAGGTGACAAAAGCTCTATCGCGCCCGCTTTGCAGGGCTTGATAAGGACTCCGCCGAGGCCGTGTGCCGCAAGCTGAAACGCTCCGATATTTCCTGCATCACAATCAAAAATTGACGCCTCAAGAAGGCGATGCGGACTCGCGAGCCATCCCCGGCTTGCATGCAGAATCCTCCTAACCATTTTTCAAGATTTAGTCTCTAAGCCTTAATCCAAGATCGATCACGCTGGCTAACGGCGGACGCTCAGGGTTCGGACCAAAACAGAGAAGCACGGCTGCTCGCAGTAGCGTTTTGTTGCGTGGAGTTAGTTGTGATGCGTGCGAAGCAGGACATCCTTGGCCTCGTTGACTCGAGCCGCCAGGTACGTCGAACCCCCTTGGTCGGGATGAAGTTTCTTCATGAGCCCACGATGAGCACGACTGATATCCTCGCGCCCCGCTCCCGGCTCCAGGCCAAGGATTTGATAGGCCTCCTCCGCCGTCATTTTGCCACGCGACGCCATGCGGCCATCCTCGCGGCTACGTTGCCCTGCCCCTGCGTCCTGCACGTTGTCACGCCAGGCGGGAAACCTGCGATCCAGATAGCTTTCCAGAAGAGACCAACTTTCGCCGTCGAAGCTGCGCGCGAGACTAATCAGATCATCGAGCGTGAATTCATCCAGCCTATGCCCAGCTTGGGGGCCAGCCAGAATCCGTCCCTCCAGCGCGCCCGTATCATGATCGAGCGTCATCTCGATAAACTGAGATCGTACATGGGACTGCTGCCCGCCTGATTTGCGCGCATTCATACCCCAGTTACCCCACACCGAACCAAGCGACGTACCAAACGGCGACCACCCAAGAAGGCCCGCGCCGAAAATGCCGAGCGGAATGGCAACCGCAAGCTCTCCCCTTACGCCGATAAACAGCGCGGCTGCCAGCGTCACCACACCGCCGCCAATTTTAATGACCCGCGCGAGCCATTTCGGATCGGCGCCCTTGATAATGTTCAGTGCGACGTAGAGAAGCGCGACGGCGACAATACCTGCGATCAGGGTTGGCATAATTTCAGATCATTCTTCGTGCAAAAATGAACTTCTAGGTACACGAGAATCCGCGTCCTCATGACACCTTTTCATTTCTATCATCTATGCATTCACACGGCACTGTTAAGCGTGGCCTTTCATGAATTTTTGCCGCGCATCGCCAGTCCTGTGAGGATGGGGTTACTTCATCTGCTCCAAGAGATGGGCAGCGCCGGGCGCGGATGTCGCCAAACGCATCAATGCCTCACGTCCACCCGCCGCATAGGCTGCAGCCGCACGCAACAATTCACGGAGCTGGGCCGCCGATCCCGTATCGAAGCGGCACCATGCACCGCCGGTAAGCCGTGCGATTTCGCGAAACGCCTGCTCGACCACAGGATCCTGCCCTTCCTGAAACATGAAGCACGGAACCTTCAGAAGACCCAATTCACCCGCCTTGGCGCAGAGAGCATCGATATCTTCTTCCATGGCATCGCCGACGAACACCACTGCACGCACACCTGAGGCTGTTGCTTCGCGGCGCGCATCCAACAAAACCTTTCCAATCTGCGTTTGCCCTCCACGACAATCGATCTTGCCCATTAGTCTTGCGAGATGAGCGGCATCGGAAATCCACGGACTGGCCCGGCACTCATTCAAGCCGCGATAATAGACAAGTCGAATGTCGAGGCTGCCGATGGCGCCCGCTTCGCGAAACATGTCAGCTTGTAATGCACAAGCCATATCCCAGGTGGGCTGCCTGCTCATCGTGGCATCAAGAGCAAAGATCAGACGCCCAGCACCTGATCTGCCAGGAGCCATGGCACGCACCTTGGCGACAAAATCAGCGATCTCAGACGCTGATGATGGCTTAGCTTCAGGCAATGACGAATTGTCGTCCGTGGTGGGCGCTTTGACCGATGGCTTCGAATGCGTCGGATCGCGGTTCATATCAGGCTCGCGGTTGATGCAAGTCTATGGTGCAAGTCTATGTGGAGGCGGGCCAGTCGATGGTCAATGACCGGAATCCACGATTCATCCTTCGAGGCTCGCTGTCGCGCGCACTTCAGGATGACGATGCTCTTTTCCTTTCGTCCTGTTCGGGAAATCTCTCTCCGTCATGGCCGGGCATAGCCGTCGAAGGACGGCGTCGCCTATGTCCCGGTTATGTCCCGGTGATCCCGATTGATGAGGCACTGTGCTCCCGTCATGGCCGGGCTTGACCCGGCCATCCACGTCTTTTCAGCATAGCCAAGCCAAGACGTGGATCACCGGGTCAAGCCCGGTGATGACGACAGGGTATGGTGATGCATAGCGGCCCAATCTGAGGACGAAGGAAAAACCGTCATCCCTCCCGCTCGTCCCCGCGAAAGCGGGGACCCAGCCAGCCGTAGCCCGGATAAGCGAAGCGTAATCCGGGACCACACTATCCGCAGCCGCCCCTCCCCCGGATTTCGCTTCGCTTCATCCAGGCTACAAAACGCCCGCTCTCTTGACTTTCCTCGCGTTAGGATTATATTCCTCTCATCCCGTCTCACCTGAGGGGCGGCTCGCGACGTCACAAGACGCGAGGCGGGATGCGGTGGACGCAGCTGCGTTAGGCGCAAGTGGGGATCAATAAAGGGGACACCTTACCCAAGGCGTCCGTGCGTTGGTTTCTGGCTTGTGCGGACGACGATGTTGCTGCGGACGGCCCAAGTCGCATGATCCTGGCGCGGCGGCCCGTGCCTTCGACTTACGGTGGTGCCAGCACCGGACACCGGGGGTGATGCGAAGCAAGCCGTAAAACCATTGCGTGCGGAACGCCGGATGTGACCGGCGTGTTCGTGGTGACTTTGCTCGTGTGCTCACTTCACTTTGCGCACGAGGCTGCGGATGCGTGGTGCATCCGGCGTTCCGCGCGCCCTCATTTCTCGAGGGTGGGACGTTTCCTCAAAACTCGGGCGCATTTGCGTCGCGAGATCGCGAAGGTGTGGCTGTTTGAAATTTGAATTCGAGAGAGTAAGCGCGAGGATCGGAATGGGATGCGGAGACATCCCACGCCACGATCAGGGCTTTGGCACGGCAATCTTATCCGTGTTAACCGGCGCAAGCTCGCTGCTATCATCCAAAAACTTGTCGAGTGTGCCCTGGATGCTCGTCTTTACATCTTCCGGGCCGCGATCACTCATATCGGTATGCTGATAACCCGTGTTGACGACTGTAATACCCATCTGGTCGCAAGTATCAGTATCAGGAACAACACCCGGATCAGGTTTAAACTCAGAGTCCTTGGAGCGGAATGAGAGAATCTTGAACCTGCCGTCGGTCACGAATGGCACGCGCAGATTGTCGAGGGTGACAACTTTTTTCACCTGATCAGGATACATCTTTGCGAAGTACATTGAGATGTCGCCACCATTGGAGTGACCGACCATCGTCAAGTGATCGTAATCCGCGTTCGGTTGAATCTTCCGCATCTGATCGACAGCAAAACGAATGTTGCTGAGGCCACGTTCATACACCGGAAGACGGCCCACATAGAGTTCACCAACCTGTGTCACAAGCGGCGTATCGGTGGCGAGATCGTGCTGAATGCTGACAGCCATATAGCCACGCGCCGCAAGCACATTCGCAAGGAAAGAATATTCGGTGAACCTGACAGTATTACCGTGGTTGATGATCGCGACTGGCATGTGATCCATGCCGGCATTCGCCTTCATCTCTTTGTCGCGACGCACCGCAATCTCGACTTCGACAGGACGGCCTCGCGCGGTATCGTAGAACGATAACGTCTCATGACGGATCGCCCATTTGCTCGCAGTGAAATAGGCGGCAACGGCCACCACACACACCGAAAGCAAGATGATTAATCCGCGCTTCATAATGTCCTCAAGGATACAGAAGCCAGAACAAGAACCAAGCCTTGTTCCCTCCAACAATTCCGCTCTTAAGATAATGTTTTATAAAAACTTTCACTTACCAAGCCAAATTATCAAACTTGTGTGACAACAAAGCTTCATTTTCATTATGCTATTTCCAATAAAAACCCTGCCGAGCCTTGTTGCAGCGCAAGATATTTACGATTGTCCACTTGGCTCTTCCCGGAATATCGAAACAAATGGCCCCCTCGCCCATTATTGCCCGCACGCTTTCGTCTCTCGCTCACGCCCGTGACACCTTAGGCAAGCGCAACGCCACCATTGGCCTCGTGCCCACCATGGGCGCCCTCCATGAGGGGCATATGTCGCTGGTACGGCTCGCCAAACGGCGTACGAAAAAGGTGGTGGTATCGATCTTCGTCAACCCTGCTCAATTTGCCGCACATGAAGACCTCGGTTCCTATCCACGCACCTGGAAAACCGACATCGCCAAGCTTGCCGCCGAAGGCGTCGATCTTGTCTGGAACCCCGACGCGAAAACGATGTATCCGGATGGCTTTGCAACTAAGGTCTCACCGGAAGGACCCGCTACTGTCGGACTTGAGGATCGTTTCCGTCCGCACTTCTTCGGTGGCGTGGCAACTGTCGTCACCAAGCTTTTCACCCAGGTTCGCCCGGATATGGCATTCTTCGGTGAGAAAGATTTTCAGCAGCTTCGGGTCGTAACGCGCATGGCGCGTGACCTCGATCTGGGAGTGAAGGTGATTGGCGCACCAATCATGCGCGAACGCGATGGTTTAGCGATGTCATCGCGCAATGTTTATCTGTCTGCGGACGAGCGAAAAATAGCGCCGATCCTGTTTCGCACTTTAAAAGAAACCGCAAAACGGCTACGCGGCGGAGACGACTTCAAAAACACGCTAACGAGCGGCGCGGAACTCATCACCCAAGCGGGATTTGCGCTCGATTACCTGGAAGCACGTCACGCAGAAACCCTTGCTCCAGTTTTCTCTCTCAAAGAGGGACCAGTACGGCTATTGGTTGCTGCAAAAATCGGAACAACCCGCCTGATCGATAACGTCAAGGTTTGATCAAGCGCGCAAAGAAGCCCGAAATTAAAGAAGACCGAGGTCACGCAACTCCCGCCGCATCGGCTCGGGCATCTTGGCAATGCTCCCGGCGGCCTTGCCAAGATCGGGTGGCGCACTTTTGACATCGAGATAACGCCAACCCTGAAATGCGCGCATTGGACGCGGCGAAACCGGAATCAATTTTGGCTCCATCACAAGACGGCATCGGCCAATTCCATCGCGATCGCGGAACGGTTCAATCGCCAACAATTTTTCACGCGCGGCAATCTCGCCCTTGATCACCCAATAGATGGATCCGCCATCAAGCAATTCCTCATCGCGTTTCGGCGTCATCCGGGTAATGTGAATATGGCGGGGTGGCAATCCCTTCAACTTTGCTTGCCGCACACGCTCAGCAATCCAGCCTTTCAGCTCTTTGAGCGAACCAGCACCGACGCTGAGTTTAATGAGATGAAGGGGCATATTACAGAGATCGTTTTTATAAGCTCGTTGGCATAACGTAGGAGCTATATTACACGACATCATGCCGAGACACGCTCAGTTATCATCGCCCTCTTCCGGCGGAGCAAGCGGAACTGGCGCTTGTGCACGGGCTTTTGGCGCTGGCGGTTTTTTCGGTGCTACTGAAGCGGCTGATGTAGGTCGTGGTGCAGGAGCAGGTGTAGATTGCGCAGCCCGTGGCGCCGGTGGAGTTGCGGTCTCAAGATTACGTGGTGCCGATTGCACGCCAGACGTAACTGATTCAGGTGTCATGATATTGACCGGCGGAATGGAGGCCGAGCTTGGGAAGTCTCCAGACACTGGCTTGCCGCTTGGCAGGTTTATGCCTCCAAGGATAGCAACTGGTGCATTGCCTGCCTGTAGCGAGCCAACAGGTATATTCCATATCGATGCATAGCGGCCAATCAAGCCATCATAGAATTGCTCGCTCATGTTCGCGGAAATTTGCGTGCTGTTCGTCAGGGATTGAAAAAACGGACACGACTGGGAGGTACATCCTTCGCGCACCATTAATACCTGGGCAATCAAACCGAAGCGGTCGCGTTCGATTGTCCGGCGCAGCGTCTGCAAGTCCGGGGTCATTGTTTCATCTGCGGCTGCAGTATTTGCCAATGACGAAAGTCTCAGGATTTGCGCAGCAGAGTAAGATACGGCCGCCGCGGTCGAATCCGGAGATGCAAACAACACTTTCTCACAAGCGATCTCAACGCTTTCACCCGCAAGACCATCAAGGCACGACAAGGCCGGCAATGACACGCTCAGACTTGATTTCGCATCGTCTTGATCAGGGCGGATCGCGCCAAGGGGGTGCGACGACGACATTGCTGTGACTGCAATACCAACGGCAAGCAACGTGATAGCGGCCAAGGTCACATTCGCTACCGATTGCTCAGCGCGAAATAACGTCATGAGAAGAACGATTGTGAAAAATCCCGCTGCGGCAAGTGTCAGCCACATTGGAAAATTCGGCGAATGCCCGAAATTTTCGATGAGAACGGCCCAGCCCCGGTCCATAGGGAAATTTTCCTCTCAGGCGAACCAGACGCAGCTGACCCCACTTTGGCAGGGGATCTTGATCAAGAAGCTACGAGTTGGCTTTCCTTGGCAACACGCTCAAATGCTTCGGTTGAGCTCTTAATACGGTATTGGCAATCCTCCCCCTCGGTAGGGAGCAAACGGATCACCTCATAGGTCCCACTCGCTGCAGGACGCGCCACATTGCTAGCGGTAAAAAAAACGGTCTCTCCGACCAAGTACTTGTGCTTCAACACACTGCTCTCCAGGCGATACGCAAAACTGCGGCCTGCTTTACCCTGCAGGCCATCTGACGCGCAGGGCATATAGCACGGCAACCCCGGTTTTGGCCAGTTAAACCCGCATACCCTTAATGTGTTTATTTTGAAGTTTTTTCAATAACATACTGGAATAAAAGCCAGGTTACTGCCCGCCCAGTTCCTTGTCCCTGGCTTCCGCGCCCTGTGCTGCTTTTGTAGCCTCTTCAGGATGGCGCGTTGCAATGCTCTCTTTTACCTTGCCCTCATCCTTCGAGGCTCGGGCTATGCCCTCGCACCTCAGGATGACGATTGCGGGGTACGCATCCCACTCCCGTTTCAATTTTCAAACAGCCACGTTTCCTTCTCCGCTCATCCCCGCGAAAGCGGGGATCCAGCCTTGATCACACACCGCCTCGCCAACCTCCACACGTGCGTCATCGCCCCTGTTGTTGTGCCGGCGCGGGGGCGCCCAGGCTTCAGTCCATTCCTTCGCCCTAAATGAGGGCGCGCGGAACGCCGGATGCGCCACGCATCCGCAGCCTCGTGCGCAAAAGTGAAGTGAGCACACGAGCGTAATCACCACGAATACGCCGAACAAACATCCGGCGTTCCGCACGCAATGGTTTTACGGCTTGCTTTGCATGACCCCCGGTGTCCGGTGCTGGCACCACCGTAGTCGAAGGCACGGGCCGCCGCGCCAGGATCATGCAACTTGGGCCGTCCGCAGCACCATCGTCGTCCGCACAAGCGAGAAGCAATTCCCGGACTCCTTGGGTAAGGCGTCCGCTTTGTTGATTCCCCACTTGCGCCTAACGCTGCTGCGTCCACCGCATCCCGCCTCGCGTCTTGTGACGTCGCGAGCCGCCCCTCATGTGAGACGGGATGAGAGGAATATAATCCTAATGCGGGAAATGTCAAGCGATGGGCGTTTGTAGCCCGGATGAGCGCAGCGAAATCCGGGGCGCTTTCTTGCAAGAGGCTCTTCACTTGAATCCCGGATTGCGCTTCGCTCCATCCGGGCTACGGCTTGCTGGGGTCCCCGTTTGCACGGGGACCCAGTCTTCCTATCACTTTGTCATGGCCGGCCTTGTCCCGGCCATCTCGATGAGGAGAGCACAGTGCCTCATCAGTCGGGATCACCGGGGAACATAGGCGAGCGAAGCGGCGCCGTCCTTCGACGGCTATGCCAGGTGATGACGATCAAAGAGTGTGGCGGCCTCACGTCTTTCATTTCGCCAGGCTACTCAATCGATCTCGAATTTCTCAATGAGCAAAGTTTCAGCCAAAGCCGCGTTGGTCCACTCCTGAAATGCAGGCAATGCCAACATCGTATCCATGTATTCGCGCACTGGAGGTTTGACCTCGATAGCATAGGTCCGGAAGCGATGAACAACCGGTGCATACATGGCGTCGGCACCGCTGAATGCCCCGAACAAAAATGGGCCGAGGCTGCCATAACGCTCACGGCAAGCCGTCCAGATTTGCTGAATGCGCGTAACGTTGGCTCGCGCTTCGTCAGAAAGCGCCTTGGCGCGCACAGGCCTATGAATGTTCATGCCACATTCGTTACGCAGCGGCATAAAGCCAGAATGCATCTCCGCCGAAATTGCGCGGGCATGCGCCCTGCTCGCCCGATCCTCGGGCCACAGCCGTGCTTCAGGAAACCGTTCGGTTATATATTCGATAATCGCAAGCGAATCCCAAACTGTGATATCGCCATCAATCAGCGCAGGCACTTTACCCGATTGGGTGATGCTCAATATCCGACGCTTGTCAGCATCTCCGTTGTTAATCGGGATCAACATCTCATTGAAAGAAATGTTGCTCGCCTTCAATGCTAACCATGGCCGGAATGACCACGATGAATAGTTTTTATTACCGATGGCAAGCGTCAATGCCATTGAGAGTCTCCTGTTAGATCATCATGACATGTCGTGCACTCTTGCCGCACGACGTGCGATGCGCCATGGCATAAGGCATGTCCAATCATGATTCGAGCAATCTTGCTGTCTTGCCTCTTGAGGAGGCCATTCTAGCAGTATTGATGCCCGCAGACATAAAAACCCTCAGCGCACCAGAAATTGCTTGCGCCATCGCAGCCGAAGGCAGCTGGCATGAACTCCTGGTGCCAATTCGCAAGGCAGCTATAAAAATGGCCCAATCTGGCCGGCTCATTATTTATCGCAAAGGCAAGCCTGTCGATCCCAACGATTTTCGCGGCGTATATCGGTTGGGACTTCCGCGGCACGACTGATGTACTCGTTCAGCTCGATGGGCAATCGTTCTTGAGATCAGTGCGAGCACAGGTCCCGCTAGCGCGGGCCGGGTAACAATTCCTTGCTATGCCCTGTGAGCCAATATGCCACCAATCCAGCCCATTCATGCATCGCTGTGTCGGTACGCGCCAATCCCATACTCAGTTGGGCAAATGGCGTCCATGCATCGGACCAACCGCGAGTCCCCCAATCAACCGGATAGGCTTCGACATCAAATCCAACCCTGCGGAAAACACCCATCGCGCGCGGCATATGATACGCCGAGGTGACCAGAATCCGATCGTTCACCTGGTTTGGGATTAATAAGGGCATGGGAAAGCGTTGCATTTTCGTACGTTGTCCGTGACGCACCTTCCAGAGTGATACGCCCTGATGCGACACCAAAGTTCTCGAGCAACTTGCCTGCGATTGGTGCCTCTGAGAGCGAATTATGGATGAGATTTCCGCTGCCGCCGGTAAACACAATACGTGCGGTTGGATAGCGACGCGCAAGCTCAACATCGCCGTGACGCGTTCCGCAGACGAACCTAGTTCCAGCGAACCTCGCGCCGCTGTCACGTCGGGGTCTATAGCCCCACCAAGTACGATGATTCCATCAGGCGCGCGGCCATTCTCCTGCCATGCAGGAAACCGTTCCGAAAGCGTCAGCAACAACACATTGCTGAGTGGTGAATAGCCGAACACCAACAACAGGACGATACCGAGCGCCAAAATGCTCCTGCCCATGCGTTGCCAGCGCATCAACATAAGTATCGGACCGAGAACGCACAGCACCGCGACTGCATTCGAGGGCGTAGCGAAAAATCCCAGGATTTTTGAAATTGCAAAAAACATAAATCACTTAATCCGCAGGAAGCAAGCTTCACCTTGCCTACCAAAATTCCGACGCAAGACATCCGTTTAAACTGAGCGACTATCGTCACCTAGTACAGCAAACACGGTATCGGGTGCATGGGCAATGACAGCTAGTAAAGCGCGCGCAGGACCACGCGGAGAGCGCTTGCCCTGTTCCCAATTGCGGATGGTCTCGACAGGCACACCCAGACGCGCGGCAAATTCGGTCTGTGTTAATCGAGCACGCGAGCGAAGGTCGCGAACGGCAGGCACCGAAGTGGTTTTGGCCGACAAGGGAACGGCTGACACGGTTCGGACCAGCGGAGATTCCTGCCCGTCCCGCAATTCGACAATTCGTCCATCCGCCTTCAGCCGTAACCGCCGCATGCTCGACCTCCCAGAATCGAAATCGAGCATGCCTAACGACGGATTAACAAAGTGCTGATGACTGCCCCTGAACTACAAAGATTTCTGGACGCTGATTCGAACAGCACTCACGAGGCTCATGTATTAGCCTGACGCCAATAATTGGGCCGGCCCAAACCATGAGTAAAGCGCAGCCCCATTTCGCGGCCTCCTGCTTCGTCATACGAAATATGAATGTGCCGCATACGGACCGCGTCGATCGAATAGCCCCCGCTCCAGTCTCTAAGTTGCGCGTAGATGCAGCTATAAGGACCGCGAACGTCCACCGCCTTGCCTTGCGCATGCAACGACATGACATTTGTTCCTGCGATCTTTGTATGACGAACTCCGGAAATCATCTGCGTACCGGGGCATGCAGCTTGGATCGAGGCAAGCTTCGCAGCAAGCGGTGCTACGATGCCAGACATCGAAAGAGAGCCGGACGAATACCGGCTGAAGTCCGATGTCACCGGCATGGGTTGACGTAACCAGTTAGGTTTATCGACACCAATACAAGGCATAGTGACATTGCACTCAGGCGAACTGGCAGGCGCACTTGTCCGCGCGACGGCCACTGATGAAAGCACGCCTAAGACTGCTACAACACAAAGTGTTCGCACCACGTGATTGCTCCAATTGTTGGGATTGTCGTGAACAACGACTATCGGATGCCATTGCCATTACGTTGACACTCTCAAGGTCAAGACGGCGTTTGAACTGCCTAACTGAAAGAGCAAAAAACGACAGTCCGGCGGAACCTCAAGTTCCATCTTATGGAACCGGCGGTTATTGGGCGGGGATGTGGCGATATTGCGTCAAAAATTGTCAGGCGAAATGTGGCAACTGCCAAATCTATTTCAGACCAAACCATAGCGTTGCGATTCCGAGAAACGCAAAAAATCCAACAACATCGGTCACTGTTGTCACGAAGGTGCCGGATGCAACAGCAGGGTCTGCCTTCACGCGTTCAAGCACTATAGGTATGAGGATGCCGCCGAGCGCGCCTGCAATCAGGTTGCAGATCATCGCAAGACCAATCACGAAACCAAGACCTGGAAGCTTGAACCATGCCACCGCGGCCACGCCGGTGATAATCGCAAACGCTATCCCATTGACGAGACCAACCAGGCCTTCACGCACGACGATCCGCCAAGCATTGCTCACACCGAGTTCACGTGTGGCAAGCGCACGAACCGCCACTGTCATAGTCTGCGTGGCTGCATTGCCCCCTTGACTGGCGACAATGGGAGCAAGCACTGCAAGCGCAACCATTTGCTGCAACTGTCCCTCAAATAGTCCCAGAACGGCTGAAGCCAGAAACGCCGTAGCAAGATTGACCAGCAGCCAATTGAAGCGGCCTTTGGCGATGGTCCAGAAGCTATCAGAGAGTTCTTCATCGCGAGTCACGCCGCCGAGTGCTTTCAGATCCTCATCCGCCTCTTCCTCGATCATATCAACGACATCGTCGATGGTAATGACACCAACAAGACGGTCATGCGTATCAATGACTGGCGCCGCGACAAGATTGTACTTGCCGAACATGCGGGCGACTTCTTCCTGATCGTCAAGCACCGAAACATGACGCCGGTCTTCGTCGACAAGATTCGTTATCGGATCGGAACGGTGCGCGCGCAACAAAGCATCGAGCGGGACTGCCCCCCGCCACTTCTGATCTTTGCCGACTACATAGATTTCGTAAAACCGGTGCGGCAGCTCGGAAGTGTCGCGCAAATATTCAATCGTCTGCAGCACTGTCCAATCCGGCGCGACGGCAATGAATTCCGTCTGCATACGACGGCCAGCAGAATTTTCAGGATATTCAAAGCTGCGCTCGATCGCTACGCGTTCTGATTGCGACAGCCTTTCGAGAATCTCTTCCTTGTCCTCCGCATCGAGACCCTGAAGCAACTCGACCGCATCATCGGAATCCAGTTCGCGGACACCTTCGGCGACTGTTTCAGGCTCCAACTCCTCGAGGATTTCCTCGCGGACCGCATCGTCGACTTCGTTAAGCGCGGAGAAATCAAATTCTGTGGCGGTCAGCTCAACCAGGCGCGGCCGCAGATCAGGCTCCAATGCCTCTATGAGATCTCCCAGATCGGCTTCATGGAGTTCAGCAACAATTTCGCTCAGAAACGCGGAATTGCCTTCATGAATCGCATCTGAAATCCGGCTGACAAATTCAGGGCGAATTTCCCCCTCTTCATCCCGCATCGGGTGGCGATCCAGCACGGAATCGTGGGGGCTTGCGATCCAGCGAGGTCGTGATGATCGGTCATCCTGTGCCTCGCTATTCATGGAAGGTTACTGATTTGTTGTTCGTCAGCCATTACCCAATCGACATAGCCGATTGCAATGCTAAATGTGTGCTGAGTGAAGAATGATACCTGAATTATGAATATAATGATGACGTTACGAATAGCCCTGATCGCACTGCTGACTTCTCTGTCAGCGGCACACGCAATGGACTGCCCGCGTCAGGGTGTCCTCGGCACATCACGTACCCTGACAGTCGATGCACAGACCTACCCTCGCGTCGGGCTAAAAAGCTTTCCTCAAACGTTGCCACTTGCCGACAAGGAGGTGATCCTGACCTTCGATGATGGCCCCTTCCCACCGACGACGACTAAGGTTCTTGCAGCGCTCGCGGCAGAATGCGTCCAGGCGACGTTTTTCCTGATTGGCCGAAGCGCCGAAGCCAATCCTGCCATAGTGAAAAGGATTGCAGCCGCCGACCATACCATTGGGCATCACACGTGGTCGCACCGGATTCTCAACCGTGTCCGGGAGCCTCAGGCGCTGGAAGAGATCAATCGCGGCATTGCTGCAGATGAGACCGCGCTGCATGGAGTTGCCAGCAAGACTTCTTCTTCAACGCCCTTCTTCCGGTTTCCCGGGTTCGCATCGACCCCTGCGCTGTTGGCACAGCTTCAGTCGCGCGGCATCACAGTATTTGGGGCCGATCTTTGGGCCTCAGACTGGACGCCAATGACTCCCGATCAACAACTCCACCTAATGACGGCGCGACTGGAGCAAATGAGACGAGGCATTATCCTGTTTCACGACACAAAACAGCAGACAGCCACGATGCTGCCCACTTTCCTGCGCTATCTTAAGCAAAACGGCTATCGGGTCGTCCATATAATCCCACCATTGCGCACAACAACAGACATTCGCTGAAGCTGCAGAATACAGCAATTAAGGCCACGTTCACGAGCACAATGCTATCGCTGGGGAAGATAGGAATTGGATGCACTACGTGATGCAGGGCTTTTTCCAGCGGCATAGGTCGCAACGATTGTCTCTCCCGGCCCTGGTGGCCAATTTGACCACCATAATCTTATTGGCTGGTACCCCGGCAATCCTATTGGCCGGTACGCCGGCGCACGCCTCTGACTGTTCTGGCAAGCCGGACGTTCTTGGTACGTCGCGCACACTCGTGGTCGATCCTACAGAACATTTGCGCATCGGCACTATGCAATATCCGGAGACGCTACCGCTAAAAGATCACGAGGTGGTGCTCACTTTTGATGATGGGCCGATCCCCGCACATACCAACCCCATTCTGGATGTTCTGGCCTCGCAATGCGTGAAGGCAACTTTCTTCATCGTAGGACAGATGGCCCGGAATTTTCCAGCCACCGTTCGTCGCGTTCGTGATCTGGGTCATACCATTGGCACCCATAGCCAAACTCATCCTTACCATTTTGGGAACATGCCGCCCGAGCGAATGAAAGCTGAAATCGAAGACGGTATTAAAAATACCGCTGAGGCACTGAATGATCCCGCTGCGATGGCGCCATTCTTCCGTTTTCCCGGACTGGGGCGCACAGAGGCTATGGAGAGTTATCTGGCGTCGCGCGGTATCATGACCTGGAGCGCGGATTTCCCTGCCGATGACTGGCTGCACATTTCATCCAAACAGGTCATCAGCACGGCTTTGTCGCGGCTCGAAGCAAGGGGCAAAGGCGTTTTGCTCCTGCACGACATTCAACCTCGCACCCAGGCGGCCCTCCCCACACTCCTGCATGAGTTGAAAGTCCGCGGCTATCGCATTGTGCATGTCGTAGCAGCAACGCCAGAAAGGCCTAAAACTCCCACTAAATCGCAGGCGTGGCTGAAGCAACGATCGCCCGAGGTCATCCCCGTCGCGAGATGGCCAAAAATTCCAAATTTTATCTTTGCAGCCACCGAAACGATGCCGGTTCCTGCCATGAGAGAGTCTGAAACCATTATGGTTGAAGGCCAATCAAGAGACACGCTTCCCCGGAAGCGAATACTTTGGCCATCTCCCATGACACTTTCGGTCAATACGGCGAGTAGCCTTCCGGCACCGGATATGGATCTCTTTCATATTCAGGAAGAAGCAAAACTGCCCAGCAAGGGGCTTACGCTTCGGACTGCCCGTTCACGAAAAAATTCACTGCACTCGCAGCCTCAGACCGCAGACCCTTCCCCAGGCCTCTTCTCCGCATTCGGTCAGTTTTGATCTATCGTCTTTAAGTCACAAGAATAAAGAATTTCCAAATAGCTAAATGCACGGACTCTGAGAATAACTAGGCTTTTATAAGTGCGAGTAATTTGTCGTGCTGTTTTTGAGCTTCAAACCAAAATCCACCGCAAACAAGAGCAGCTAAAAAAACAAACATCCCAAGAGGAATTAATATCTTTGAGTTTGCTTCAGCTGGGTTTGTAACGACAACCACTGCCACTGCAACAAATGTAACAATTACACCTGTGAACCAAAACATAAGAAACGCGATAACGAAGGGAGACAGCTTCATTTTTATCTTCACAATGGAACCTGCCCCCTCGTGAGATATAAGCCCAGTAATCACTGGAGCAAATGAATTTCTGTAACGAATAATACGCTGTATTTTAAATCCTTGCTGAAAAAACTCTCCTTCAAAATACTTATGATCGCACGCCATACGAAGCCAATTTTTGGGCTCGGTGTTTAGTTGAAGTATGCTGAGAACTTTTTCAGGTGAAAAAGAGGTTTTGATATCAAAGGAATATACCGGCCAAATTCTCAGCAATGTAACCTCTTCAGCTGTTCGAGCCAAAATTTATTTAATCTGAATGGTGCGCTCGGAGGGACTCGAACCCCCACGATTTTACTCACTGCCACCTCAAGGCAGCGCGTCTACCAATTCCGCCACGAGCGCAAGGACCGCAATCTGGATTGTTTAATCCAAATCATGGGCCTGATGGGTTCTCTTAAGCCAGAACATGATGTTCGACATTATGTTCTGGAAATTACCCCGGATTCGCATCCAAGGCATGGATTGAGGGTGCCCATGTAACAAATCAATGATGGAGGGACAAGGCCTCGAACGCCTCGGCGAGGCTTACCTGCGGTCAGGGGCGCGAGGCAGCATTTGCTTGACTTCGACGGCAATCCGGTTGCGGTTGACCATGACTACGCCGCTTGCGATCGGCAAGTTGTTGGCCAGGACCTTGACCTCGTCCTGTTCCGTTGCATCAAGTTCTATGATGGCACCTCGGGAAAGCCGCATGACCTGATGCACAGGCATACTGGTGGTCCCGAGAACGATCGTCAGGTCGACAGAAACTTTATCGAGATGCGGCACTTTGAACCCAAACTCACAAATGACAGTGGATTCATCATGACCACGGTATGGTTACCGAATGATTAATGGCCAGCCCCGCCGAACCGACCTCGCTTTAACACCCTTCCTGCTCTCCCAGGGCCCCGATGTGGAGTGGCAGGTATCCAGCGCGCCTGTGCCCTATCAGGATGCCCTCGATGCTATGGAGGCGCGCGTGACCTCTATCACGGCGGGCGCATCCCCGGAGCTAGTCTGGCTGCTTGAGCACCCCCCGCTTTACACCGCTGGCACCAGCGCTCTCCCAAAAGATTTACTCGACGCACGGTTTCCGGTTTTCGCGACCGGCCGCGGCGGGCAATTCACCTATCATGGCCCCGGTCAGCGGATTGTTTATCTCATGCTCGATCTCAAGCGCAGGCGTCCTGATGTACGGGCCTACGTTGCAACCCTTGAGCAACTGATGATCCGAACCCTCGCCGCCTTCAACGTGCAGGGCGAAAGACGCGAGGACCGGGTTGGCGTATGGGTAGCCCGGCCAGACAAAGGTCCAGGCCATGAAGACAAGATCGGCGCGATTGGCGTTCGGCTCAGGCGCTGGGTGACGCTGCATGGCATTGCCCTCAACGTTGAACCAGATCTGACGCATTTTTCAGGGATTGTATCCTGTGGCGTGGCAGACCCGCGCTATGGTGTCACCAGTCTTGTTGATCTTGGACATCCGGTTACGATGGAAGATGTAGACATCGCGCTGAAGCAAGCTTTCGAGGAAGTTTTTGGTTCCTCGAAAGCACCGGCACTTGATCGAACTCCTTAGGCGGAAATTCACGCAGCACTATGCAGCGGAAGCGCGAGCTTGTTTGCAATATAACGCCGCTCCTGCGTGAAACCACCAAAGCCATAAGCATCCGCGCGAACATCATGTACGTGGATGTAGCTTTCATTGTGCAGCGGCCCGAGCAGTTCGCCGAACTTCTTGAACGCCGCAGCGATGAACTCTGCCTTCTCGTCTTTGCTATTCGTACCGTCGGAAATGTGGATGTCCAACCACACGCTCGCGAGCCCCTGTTCGGCGAGTGAGCGCCCACCCGCGAACCAATCGGCCGCATCCACCGGCTGGACAATCACGGCCGTCACCTGAGGATCTTTATGCAGGATATCGGACGACAACTTGCTGGTGACTGATGCGATATCAGCCTTCAACGACGGTGAAAGGCGTTTCGTTGTGTACTGGACAGTAATCAGGGGCATGGTCTTCTCCTTTAAATGCACTTGGTCACAAGAGCATAGACTTGCCGCCATCATCATAGTATCTTATCTTTTGTTATATCAATCATAAGATTTGGTGATGATAACCATGATAGCCCTCGATATTCCTACCGTGCAAGCCTTTCTGCTTGTCTCGGAATTGCAGAGCTTCACCCGCGCCGCTGAGGCCCTCGGCACCACGCAGGCTGCCATCAGCATGAAGCTGCAACGCCTCGAGGCCATACTCGGCAAACGCCTGGTCGAACGATCGCCGCGCGCTGTGCAACTCACCGCTGATGGCGATGCGTTCCGCGAAAGCGCTCGCCGCCTAATGGACGCGCATGAACACGCGCTGACCGGAACCCAGGTCGCACGCCAACAACTGACATTGGGTGTCAGCGATCATGCCGCCGGCGCCGAACTCGTGTCACTATTTGAAAGGATGCATGCTCTAGCACCGTCTATGACAATCAACGTGATGATTGGTTTTTCGCACGAATTGCTGGACAGGTTCGATGCGAACGCGCTCGATGCCGTGATCGTCCGACAGGAAGGAAGCAGACGCGGCGGTGAAAAGCTCACCACAGATGAATTTGGCTGGTTCGCCTCACCGCGTTTTCAATGGCGACGCGGAACGAATCTGCCTCTTGCTTCACTTGCGGCCCCCTGCGGCGTGCGAGCAATTGCGATACGCGCGCTCGACAAATCTAAAATCAAATGGTCTGAAACCTTTATTGGCGGAGGCGTGAGCGCCGTTATCGCCGCGGCAGCTGCAGGACTTGCCGTCGCGCCGCTCGCAAAGCGCATTGCCCCACCGGGCCTGATTGATGTCGGATCAATGTATGCTTTGCCACGTCTTGGCGAGTCAAAAGTGATGCTTTATTCGCGCGTCAGTGACGCCGGAAAGCTTGCCGCATTGCGTACACTAGCTGCGACGTTCCGAAAGGTGGTGAGCACAAATTAACGAAGAGCCACTATATCGAAGGCAGAACCGAAAATCGTTCGCCACGTATCCGCAAATTCAATTCATCAGAGCTGCTGGGCTGCTCATCGACGGCATCCACTTTCGCCATGCTCGGGCCGTAATGGCATTTCGCGATCATGGCGGCCACGACATCAACCGGTCCGGCGAACACAGCTTCCACAGCACCCTCCCTGCGGTTTCGCACCCACCCTTCAAGCTGGCGCGCAATGGCCTCGCCCTCCACCCAGGCGCGGTAGCCCACGCCTTGAACGCGGCCGCGAACAAAAATGTGACGCGTGACATTATCCATCGATTGATACTCGCCTGTTATTCTCAGGCGAACTCGAGAATCAATGCATCCACTGCAAGCGTTGCGCCTGTTGCAGCGTGAATTTTTTTCACAACACCATCACGCTCGGCGCGCAGAACGTTTTGCATTTTCATCGCTTCAATCACCGCAAGCGTCTCGCCAGCCTTGATCTCCTGCCCTTCATTCACAGCAATCGAGACCAGGAGACCGGGCATAGGACACAGCACTTTTTTGCCGGTGTCGCTCTTTGCGCCGATTGGCATTAACCGCGCGGCAAATGCTTCGGTTTCAGTGTAAACTTGCACCGGCACTTCGAAGCCTTGGTAAGTTAGCTTGAATCCGTTGGGCATTGGCCGCACCTGGACTGCCAACAGACGGCCATCGATAGTGCCCTCCCAGACCAGATCGCCGGGTTTCCAGTTTGATACAAGATGGTGTGGCTGGCCGAGCGCGTCGTCAGCACCGACAAAACGCACGACAATACCATCGGCATCGCGCGACACATCGAGCGGAATTTCATTGCGCTCAAGCCAGACGGCGCGGCGGCGCTCACGTGAAACCATACGACCCTTCAGCTGGCCCGATATCTGCCGCTTGCGCACGCCGAGAATGTGATCAATGGCCGCCGCCACAGCAGCGATACGGCGAGCCGTTTCACCTTCTGGTGCGTGAACACCAAAGCCCTTTGGGAATTCCTCCGCGATGAAGCCCGTCGATAAATTACCCTCGCGCCAACGAGGATGATTTATGAGAGCAGAGAGGAATGGAATATTGTGGCGAATACCATCAACGTAAAATGCATCAAGCGCATGCGACTGCGCCTCAATAGCTGCAGCGCGCGAGGGGCCATGAGTGACGAGCTTGGCGATCATCGGATCGTAGTGGATTGAGATTTCGCCGCCTTCCTGCACGCCGGTATCGTTACGAACCGTGACGCCATCAACCACGCTTTCTGCTGGCGGGCGATACTTCACAAGGCGCCCGATCGAGGGCAGGAAATTACGGAATGGATCTTCGGCATAAACACGTAACTCGACGGCCCAGCCGGTTAGCGCGACATCTTTCTGCACGAGCGCAAGCTTTTCACCAGCCGCGACACGGATCATCTGCTCGACCAGATCGATGCCCGTAACGAGCTCCGTCACCGGATGTTCAACCTGGAGGCGCGTGTTCATTTCAAGAAAATAGAAACTCTTGTCTTGCCCCGCGACAAACTCAACCGTGCCGGCGGAATCGTAATTCACAGCCTTGGCCAACGCGACGGCCTGCTCGCCCATTTTGCGGCGTGTAGCCTCATCAAGCAGCGGGGATGGCGCCTCCTCAATGACCTTTTGATTGCGGCGCTGGATCGAACATTCACGCTCGCCGAGATGAATGACATTGCCGTGCTTATCGCCAAGCACCTGAATTTCTATGTGGCGCGGATTGACGATGAACTTCTCGATGAAGACACGATCATCGCCGAACGATGATTTCGCCTCAGCCTTGGCAAGATTGAAGCCTTCCGCAACTTCTGACTTCGCGTGCGCAATGCGCATGCCTTTGCCGCCACCGCCAGCGGACGCCTTGATCATGACCGGATATCCAATCTCCTCTGCGATCTTGAGCGCATGGACATCGTCATCAATCACGCCGAGATAACCCGGCACCGTGGAGACCTTGGCTTTGGCAGCCGCCTTCTTCGACTCGATTTTATCACCCATCGCCGCGATGGCGGCAGGGTTTGGTCCAATGAAGGCAATTCCGGCGGCGGCGAGTGCTCGTGGAAAGGCCTCACGCTCGGAGAGAAATCCATACCCTGGATGTACCGCCTCGGCTCCGGTTTTGCGGCAGGCCTCCACGATCTTCTCAATCACCAGATAGCTCTCAGCAGCCCGAGGCGGCCCCAGCAGCACAGCTTCATCGGCCATCTCAACATGCAGGGCGTCGCGGTCAGCCTCCGAATAGACGGCAACCGTTTTAATCCCCATGCGCCGCGCAGTTTTGATGATCCGGCAGGCGATCTCCCCGCGATTGGCGATCAAAATCTTTTTGAACATACGGTGGTTTGGACCTTCAAAGGCAGGTGGGCTGGGTGAGCGTTCAACCGCAATGTGGCATGCGCAGTGGATTGTAACAATTCTGTCGCGGACAAAAACTGTATCTGCGAACAGTATTGAATAATGAGCCCACCCTTCCTTTTGCTTCCAGAAGGGACCTCATTCGTGCCGGGTAGCCTACACGGGGCTCGGCTGCCTACCGTTCTCAGGTTTCAGCGTGTTCTGAGTCGGCGTTATTTCGGTGTCGCGGGATTTCCTGGGCGAACGGCTGGACTTGAAGCAGCCAGGATAGCAGGCGCGAAATAGCGTTTGCTATTTATTAGAGGCCAACGACGTCAAACAAATGTGGCAAAGTCTGCGCGATTGGCAATGCGGCAGCGCCGATCAAAGATGCCACAAGCGCTTTCAGCGTATGATTGCCGTGGCGCTTGCCCCGCATCTGATCAGCGATCCATTTGAGAACTTCGGCGTTGATTGCGACAGCCTGAGTGGGTCCCCAGCTTTCGATGGATGTTTCAGGCGACAATGCCACCGAGCGTGGTGGGACCGGCATACCAGACGCCGATACAGCATGATGGATAACCGCTTTAGCGAAAAGATCATCAAAGCGGCCGTCGTCCACACGCTCGGATGCAGCGTCATTTATTTCAAAAAGCGTTTCGACTTCCGCACGGCTAACAGGCAAATTTGCAACCGCCATCGAGGTAAGAATGCGCGCGCACCATGCTGCATCGTCCACATCGAGAGAGCGGGAGAAATGAATTCGCCCGGCGGTTGTAGGCCCCTCACCTGTGATGACACCATCGCGTACAATTCCGAGTGCACGCGCTGCAATCTCTCGGTCTGCAGTGGGCGATGTTTCGATGTCGCGGATGAGATCGGACAAATTAGCAGTCATGTTCGTGGAAAGGACAGGCATAGCTTTCTCTTCTGGATGCCGCACCCTTTCCATAAGCGCGTAAATGAATCGTTAATACCTAAGGCCAATGTGCCAGGATCTTGCAATATCCACGCAGATAATACCGAACTGGTTCTGGAAAGATGGCAACAGGATGCCGGGGGGCCATACAGCGCAACCATGCCAAATTCGAGGCACCGGCTAGCGTAAAAATGGCAACACGGGGCGCACTTCTTTCAGCGGCACACGCTAAATTAGGACAGAATTCTAAATTGGTTTCAGCCCCTGAAAGGATTTTGTCCTTTTTGACCTGCCGTTCCGTTCCTGTCGGTCGCTCATTATATTTGATTGAGTGCATCATTACAGAATGAGGGCTGAACATGACTCTCCAGATTGGTGCGGTGGCACCGGACTTCGAAGCCGAAACCACCGAAGGGCGCATCCGCTTTCATGATTGGATTGGGGACAGCTGGGTTTTGCTGTTCTCTCACCCGAAGGACTTCACGCCTGTTTGCACGACTGAATTGGGAGTGCTGGCGCGGCTCAAGCCTGAATTTGACAAACGTGGCATCAAGCTCATCGGACTGAGCGTTGACCCTGTGGCCAAGCACTCACTGTGGGCCAGCGACATTAAAGAAACGCAGGGCTATGCACCGAACTACCCGATGATCGGCGACACAGATCTTTCTATTTCCAAACTTTATAACATGCTGCCAGCCGACACGACGGGTACCTCCGATTCCCGCACTCCTGCCGACAATGCGACGGTGCGCACCGTCTTTATCATTGGTCCGGACAAGAAGATAAAGCTAGCGCTGGCCTATCCCATGACCACTGGCCGCAACTTCGATGAAATCCTGCGCGTGATTGACTCTGTTCAACTGACTGCAAAGCATCGGGTGGCCACGCCAGCCGACTGGAAACAAGGCGAGGACGTGATCATCGCAGGCTCAGTGAGTGACGACGAAGCAAAGACGATCTATCCGCAAGGCTGGAAATCTCCGAAGCCGTACATCCGGATCGTCCCGCATCCAAAATAACACTGCGCAGCGGAAAGGAAGAATTACAACGTATATGGACAAGTCCTCCACCCGACCCGTTATCGTCTGGTTTAACGATGACTTGCGCTTGTCGGATCACCCGGCATTACATGCAGCATCAGAAAGAGGAACTGCTCTCGTCTGCATCTATGTGCTCGATGAACAAAGTACAGCCTTGCAAACCCAAGCGCGTTTGCTCGGCGCGGCATCGCGGTGGTGGCTAGCGCAATCGCTGCGTGCCTTGCAGAAAAGCCTTCACGCTCTTGGACAAACATTGGTGCTGCGCAAGGGCGCGACCGCTACGGTCCTTGCCAATATCGCGCGGACAATTAATGCCTCGCATGTCTATTGGATCAGCAGCGACATCCCCGCGCGCGCGGCACTTGAAAATGATGTTGCCGAGGCGCTCAATAGCGCGGATGTGAGGGCACAAAGTTTCCCAAGCGATCTTTTGGCTCATCCCAAAAATCTGCGCAACAAGGATGGGCGCGGCTTACGGGTATTCACGCCATTCTGGAAACGTGTTCTTGGTCTAGGTGATCAAGCGAAACCGCTACCTGCGCCAACAACTTTGCCCCAACCGCTATCTGTTACGAGTGATATCCTCGAATCCTGGCAACTTGAACCTGGTCAGCCAGATTGGGCGGCAGGTTTGCGCGGAACATGGACCGTTGGGGAAACCGCAGCGCAGGCACAACTTGCGGATTTTCTTGAGCGCAGAATATCCAGCTATTCCACGCAGCGCGACTATCCTGGCCATGACGACACCTCGCGCCTGTCACCACACTTGCGTTTTGGCGAGATAAGTCCACGTCAGGTCTGGCACGCTGCCAATTTTGCTGCCGCTCGTAATCCCGCTATCGCCAGCGATGTTGCTAAATTTTTGAGCGAACTCGGTTGGCGTGAGTTTTCAAGACATCTTCTGTTCGATCAGCCTCTGTTAGCAGAACACAATTTGCAACCATCCTTTGACGCCTTCCCTTGGCGTCATGACGACAAAGCCCTGCGCGCCTGGCAACAAGGCCGAACCGGCTATCCACTTGTTGATGCTGGCATGCGAGAGCTGTGGCATACCGGTGTCATGCACAATCGTGTGCGCATGGTGACAGCATCATTTCTTGTCAAGCATCTGCTGATCGATTGGCGCGAAGGTGAAAAATGGTTTTGGGATACGCTGGTGGATGCCGATCCCGGCAGCAACCCTGCAAACTGGCAATGGGTGGCAGGCAGCGGTGCGGATGCAGCTCCCTACTTCCGAATCTTCAACCCTGTTCTGCAAGGAGAAAAGTTTGATCCGGATGGAACGTATGTCTCACGTTGGGTACCGGAACTCGCGCGCTTGCCATCCATGTTGATACACAAGCCATGGGAAGCAACGCCAATAGAATTGAACGCTGCCGGCGTGAAGTTAGGACTAACCTATCCAAATCCAATTATCGAACATAAGAAAGCACGAGAGCGAGCGCTTGCGGCTTACGCCAAAATTCGCAATTGAAAACAGCGATAATTATTTCGGCGCCAGCGCTGTCCGATTCACCAAAAGCACTGCCGCTGCACAAATCGTCATGCCAACAATTGACACAAGATCGAGCCGCTCATCAAAAAGAATGTAAGCCATCACCGCCGTAACAGCCGGAACCAGATAAAACAGGCTCGCCACCCGCGTTGAAGCAGAATGACGGATCAGCCAATACAGCAGGCCTATCGATCCAAGCGATAGCACCACTGTCAACCACAACAGCGCGAGAACAAACTCGCGATTCCAGTTGACCACACGCGTCTCGAAAAGCCATGCGCCCGCAGCGAAGAACATACCAACTGCAGCAAACTGAATGAGATTGCCCGCGCGCCAGTCAATCTCGCTGCAATAACGCTTTTGGTAGAGCGTCCCCAGCGTGATGCTTATCAGCGCAACGCCTGATGCAATCAGACCCAAACCCGCTTCTCCAGTCATCGGCCGACCATGCAGGACCAGAAGAGTTCCCCCCAATCCCAGTAACAAGCCTAGCCACTGGATCGGCGTTACGCGCTCACCGAGCCAGCGATTAGCCAACGTTGAGGTCAGAATTGGTTGAAGTCCCGGGATCAGCGCTGACAACCCGGCAGGCACCGAATGAAAAATGGCAATGGCAGTACCACCAAGATAAAAGCCATGCACCAACAAGCCGGCAATCGCGCTATGGAAAATGCCAGTACGATTTGGCCATGCGGGGCGATAGATCGCAGCGATGATCGCCATCAGCAACACAGCCAGCACCATCCGTATCGCGAGATAGGTCAGCGGCTCCGCACCGCTCAGCACATACTTGGTGCCGATAAAACCGGTACTCCACAGCACCACAAAAATCGCCGGCGCTGCGCGCGCGGCGATCCCTTCAAGTGGCTGATAAACAGGCTTGCTCATGACACCGTTGGAATGCCTGAATTTGCGTTATCGGGCAATCATCAAATCTGCATGGCAAGTCTCAGCTTGCGTAAGGGCACTGCCGGAATGAAGAATGAAAATTGGCCACAGATCGATGCCCTCTAAATCCTCGCTATCCCTCCACAGCAAAATGAAGAAATTTAAAAGCGGTGCCTGACCGTTGCGCGAGTTGGAAAGGTCATAAATACATTGAGATTCATTCGGCGAGGAAAGGTCATATGTTGGATTAAAGCAACTTTCAGCCAAACATTCTTTCGCCAGAACCTAGCCTTGGGCATTTTAACGATTAGCGGCGCAAGCGCCGAACTAGTTTGAGCTGGAATTTCTAGATCTACAATTTGCTCGATTTCTGGTCCGGTAACGACCAGTGAGCTCTTTTCGGAATCCACTTCGGGAGGAATCGAATACATCATCGGTCCCCCGCCGCTTGCAACTCCACTAAAACCACCAAAATATTTTGTAAAACGCGATCCTATGGGGAAGAGGAATGCGATCACTTGAAGCTCTAAGATGAAGTGTGATCGGTTATTAATTTCGAGATGAAGTATCCACCAATCTGAACCACTTTCAAAAGGTTCGAAATATCCTCGGGCAGTAGGAGTTATGACAATTGTGCTCGCTCGGTAGCCTAGCCAAGAAACAACGGCGCTTGCCGCCGACGCAACAAAGGCGAGGCACGAAACCAGAAGCGCAATCGCCGAAATTATGTCTGCACGGGACCAGTCTGAAAAATCGGGCACTCGGCGGCTCGCATAAATCTTCCCTCTCGGGAGTGGATTTTTAAGCAAATAGGAACCTAAACTCAAATAGGTAGCACATCGATTTGCGTCGATCACTGCCGAATGCAAGAGTTTTACGGCTTTCAGGATATAGCCCGCCGGTTCACGCCGGCAGGTCCATTACAATGGCATATTTATTTGGATTCAGCAGCATGTATGCCTCCGCTGCTTTCATAACGCGAACGCCGACAACTCGTTGGCCAACCATTTCTTTAACGATGATCTCGTCGGTCTGGACTTCACCCAGATCAAATTCGCGGTCCGGCGTGACTAGTTTCGAATGCTTGCCGACGATGATATAGACGCTCCCATCATGTGGTTCGGCGGCGCGGGCCATTCGAACTATTTCATCATAATACTTCTGTGCACGCCAAGCTGTTGGAGCACCAGCGTCGCACCGAATTTCTATACTATTTCCATCGCGGCCAGAGGTAAGGACCATCTTGGATTTCGACGGCTTCCAATCATCTGAAAACTGCTCGTCCATAAGCCAAAGGCAATGAAATGTACTGCATTCATTAGGCCGTTGATCATAAATCTTACACCCGCGGGCTGGATTACAATGTGGGCACCATTGGCCAACAGGCTTCTGTATTTCTTCAATACCCAAAACCTTGCAGCACAATGTGCATGAACTGCAGGAGCGACCAGCAACCGGATTAAGGAGACTTGTTGGCGTGATCACCGCTAACTCCACTCGAACAAGAACAAAAAGCGAAACGCTATGTGCGTCCGTGTTGCGCAAGCTAGTCGGTACGTATCGGGATTACCTGATATTAAGGGGTTTATGAAACACAGAGCGCAACACGAAAATTTACAAAGAACAAATGCGAACTTGCACTAAACAACATATTTTCAATACTTTGCATGGCGCGCTCGGAGAGATTCGAACTCCCGACCCTCGGAATCGAAATCCGATGCTCTATCCAGCTGAGCTACGAGCGCATGGGTGCTTATTACTGGATTTATTGGCATTTACAATCATCAATCCGCCCATAGCGCAGCAACGATGGCATCAAGTCCATCTGTCAGCGCCGCCGGGCCCGGCTGCAGGATCAGCGGCGACTTGATCTCAACAATACGGTCGTTGCGCACCGCCGGAATATCGTCCCAGCCGGGGCGCTGGCGGATTTTATGAGGCACAACCTTCTTGCCGCACCATGATGCAAGGATCACATCGGGACGCGCCGCGAGAACGGCATCAGGCGTTACAATCCGGTCCTTCGCGGACTTTTCCCTTGCCAACTGTGGAAAGATGTCATCGCCGCCGGCAATCGTAATCAGTTCCGACACCCAACCGATACCGCTGATCAGCGGATCGTCCCATTCCTCGAAATAGACTTTTGGACGCGTGGTGCGCGTGCGCGCATCTGCGGCCACCTTGGCCAAGAGTTCTTCGAACTGCTGCACAAGACTTTCGGCCTTCGCTGATGCTCCCACCAATGCGCCGACAGTGCGGATCATCGCCAAAATCCCAGCCACATCGCGTTGATTGAACACGTGCACACTGATCCCTGCCCGCACCAAGTCAGCAACGATATCTGCCTGCAAATCGGAGAATGCGAGAACCAGATCAGGCTTGAGCGCGAGAATTTTTGGAATGTCGGCGGAGATGAAAGCTGACACACGCGGCTTCTCTCGCCGAACCTGCGGCGGGCGCACGGCATAGCCTGAAACGCCGGCAATGCGATCCTGTTCGCCAAGAAGATAGAGCGTCTCAACCGTCTCCTCGGTGAGGCAGACGATCCGGCTGGGAAGAAAGCTTTGCATGTCAGACATCAAACACTTCACCGTCGTATCCGGCCTTGGCAGGAATATGTAAACGAACGCCACCGTCTTCCCGCTTCGTCATCTCGGGCAGCACAGTGACAACGGGTGTCATCCGCGCATGGTCGAGTGCTGCCTGAGCGGTGCGCAATTTGTCGAGCTTGACCAGATTTCGGATTGTTGGGAACGGCAGCGTGAAGCGACCAGATGCTGCGCCATCAAGCGCTTCCTTTGGTGACAACCAGATCGAGTTGAGAAATTCCTTGCCATCATGTCTGCCGATCTGATCGGGGGGCGCCATGGCAACCAGAAAATGGGTGTCGAAGCGCTTGGGGAGATTAATAGGCGTAATCCAGTGCGCGAACGGCACCAGAAGATCGGTCGCAGGCACCAGCGCACTCTCACGAAGAATTTCCGCGAAGGTGACCTTGCCCTCATCGAGCGCTGAACGCTGAGGTTCGATAGCGGCAAGCTGCTTAGCCGACACCAAAGCATCCGAGCCACGTGGTCGCGCCAGCAGAATGCCGCTTTCCTCGAATGTCTCACGAATACCAGCGATGCGGATGCTGGCCGCAGTGACATCGAAACTTTCGCGATTGGGAGAAAGATCAACAGCCGCTGCGATTTCATGATCGCCGGGATCGACGCTGCCGCCCGGAAACACCAAGGCACCAGACGCGAACTCTATCGCATGATGCCGCTGCACCATGAAAATTTCCATGCCGCTTTTACCATCTCGCAGCAACAAGACAGTGGCGGCGGTTCGCAATGCTTTCTTGTCCGGTTCAATCATCTTCCATTGATGCTCATGCAAGATTGGCACGTTTGTCGGTCCTGCCGACACGCGACAGGAGATAATCCACTTCGCTGCGTGCAAGCGCACTCATAGCAGATGACGGCTTGCGCTGTGCATCGGAGGCGATCTTGCCGCGCTTTTTCAAAACATACTTCCGAACTGCGAGACCAACACCCGGCTGTTGTTCGTAGCGAATAAGCGGCAAATGGGCATCGAACAAATCATGCGCTGCTTCACGTTGACCTGCTTTAGACAGTTTCACCACATCCACTAGCATGTCCGGAAAAGCGTAACCCGTCATGGCCCCATCAGCGCCGCGCTCCATCTCGAAATCAAGGAATAGCCCACCATTACCAGTCAAAATCGATAATGGTCGTAATGATCCATCCTTCTGGAAACCGCGCAACGTCGAGATTTTCTCAAGGCCCGGCCAATCTTCATGCTTGAGCATCACGCAGGATGGACTGTCCATGACGATACGCTTGATGACAGATGGCGTCATGACCACCGTGAGCGTCAGCGGATAATCCTGCAACACCCACGGAATATCATCACCAATAGCCTCGGTTGCCTGACGGAAATATCCAACGATCTGTTCATCAGTGCGCAGATGCGGCGGTGGCGCGATCATAACTGCGGCAGCACCTGCATCCATGGAGGCCCGCGCCAATGTACGCATCGCTGCAAAGCCCGGCGCGGACACGCCGACAATGATCTGCATGTTCTTCGCACGGCGGATGAACCGAGTTGCAACCTCAAGCAATTCATTGCCTTCGAGTTTCGGGGCCTCCCCCATAATGCCAAGCACCGTCACTCCACTACAGCCGACTTCAGCATAAAAGTCTGTCAGGCGGTCGATGGAAGCATCGTCAACACGTCCATCATCGAAGAACGGAGTGGGTGCGATGGCAAAAGTGCCGCTCGCATTGGAGGTCAGTTTCATATCAGGGAGTTTCTTTCTTTATCTAAAATCTGCGGACAACTATTTATTGTTCTCGCCTTTAAGCAAGTACAGTCTTGCCATTTTTGATGACAGTAACGCCCCGGCTTTTCACTCGGCCTTCGATCGAAATGACATTGCCATCTTTCCAGAGATCGAACGACACGGTTTCTCCCGGAAATACTGGCGAAGAAAAACGCGTGACATGTTGCCTGAATGCGGAAGGATCATAATCTGCATACGTTTGCAGCACCGCACGACAACTCAAACCATAAGTGCACATGCCATGCAGAATAGGCCGATCGAAGCCCGCGCGTTTGGCAAATTCAGGATCGCTGTGCAACGGATTGCGATCGCCACACAGTCTGTAAATCAAGGCTTGATCCGGACGTGTCGAAATATCAACTGTCTTATCGGGCGCGCGTGAGGGTATCTTGTGTGGCTCAGGCTGGCCTTCGGATGGGCCGCCAAACCCGCCATCGCCGCGCGCGAACTGCGATGCAATGAGCGTGGCAAGGTCTTCGCCTTTGTCGCTCTTCAGCACGATCTTGCGCAGGATCACCGCGCCCTTGTCCTTACCTTTGTCGAACACACCAAGGATGCTCGAGTCGGCAGTGATGTTTGCAGTGACAGGAAGCGGTTTGTGAAACGTAATGTCGCGCTCACCATCAACAACCATCACGCGATTAACATCGATCTGGCCAGCATTTGCACCCCATGCTGCAACAGAAGCGAATGTGGGCACTACTTTCAGCTCACGAGGAGTGTAATAACCTTCGTTGACAAACGAGAGTTCTTTCTCGTCCATCGGATCAGCACCCATGCCGATCCCGACTGCGTAAAGCATCACCTCGCGATCGGACCAGAAGTATTTCTGACCAACGTTTTTGAGCGCCATCACGTCATCGTATTTGATAGGCATGTCCCTGAATCCTTGTGGCGCTAATCAAGCGGTGTGAAGAATGGCAACGGCGCCCCATCCGTCGGTTTGAAGACCACTTTCACGCGCTGACCGATTTTCAGCGAGGTCAGATCGCAATCGACA
Organism: uncultured Alphaproteobacteria bacterium; assembly: GCA_963811795.1. Taxonomy (GTDB): domain Bacteria; phylum Pseudomonadota; class Alphaproteobacteria; order Rhizobiales; family Xanthobacteraceae; genus Afipia. The sequence continues at coordinate 131,845 of CAWESR010000003.1, read as the reverse complement.
AAATTGGTGAGAAGTGATGGCCCCTCGTCGAGCGTGACGTAACCGATGGCGTAAGCCCCTGTCGGCGACTTGCGCATCAGACTGTAGCTGTAGATCACGCCCTCGCCTTTGCTTTCTTCCCACACTGTCGCATCCGAGAAGCAGAACGGACAGATCGAGCGTGGAAAGTAATGCGGCTCCTTGCAGGAAGTGCAGCGCTTGATGAGAAATTTTCCTTGCTTCGCGGCATCCCAGAATGGCGCCGTTTCAGGATTGCCCACAGGTGCAGGATATTTCACTGCTGTCATGACACACGCTCCAGAATAGCGGTCGAGGCGGCATGGCGTACACCGAGCAAGCCTCCGGTGCCATGCACCAGTGCAAGATCGCAGTTCGGCACCTGCACTTTCGGATGCGCTTCGCCACGCAACTGACGCACTGCTTCGATGATTTTAGTAATGCCACCGCGATTGATGGGATGGTTGTTGCACAGGCCACCGCCATCTGTATTCCACGGCAACTTGCCGACACCAGAAATCAGGTTTCCATCGGCAACGAATTTGCCGCCCTCGCCTTTTTTGCAGAAGCCGAGGTCTTCAAGCTGGATGATGACCGTGATGGTGAAACTGTCATAGATCGAGGCGTATTTGATATCCTTCGGCGTCACACCTGCTTCAGCGAATGCCGGCGGTCCGCTCCACACGCCTGCGGAATACGTAAGGTCAAGTTTCCTGCCGCCATTCGGCCCCTTCAGGGACTCGCCGTGACCAGTCAACCGCACAAGAGGACGCTTCAGCGACTTCGCGATCTCCGGCGTCGTTACTACCAATGCACCACCACCATCAGAAACAACACAGCAATCCAGACGATGCAGCGGATCGGAAATCATCGGCGAATTGAGAACGTCTTCCACCGTGACAACATCGCGCAACATGGCGTGTGGATTGTATTGCGCGTGATGAGAAGCCGCGACCTTGACCCACGCCAACTGTTCGCTGGTGGTGCCAAACTCATGCATGTGACGCATGGCGCACATGCCATAAGCATTGTGCGTTGTCGCCCCATAAGCCATCTCAAAATCGACTTCCGCGCCAGTCGCACGCTGCGGCATTGGGCCGGTACGCGGTTTTCCGGCGAGCGTGATTAGCGCAACAGAGCACTTTCCAGCCGCGATTGCTTCGGCTGCATGGCCAAGGGCGATGATATAAGAACATCCGCCGGTTTCCGTGGAATCCAGATGGCGCAGCTTGAGGCCCAGATAATCGGACATTGCCATGACGCCGCCGGGCGCGTCGCCAGCGCAGAAATAACCATCGACATCGGCCTTTGTGAGCCCGGCATCCTCAAGGGCACCCTTGGCGCATTCCGCGTGTAATTGCGCAATGGATTTGTCAGGCGCATGCCTCGTCGGATGCTCAAATATCCCGGCGATGTAGGCTTTTCCCTTGATGGTCAAAAGGTATCTCCGCTGGCACTTCGTTCCAGCGGATTATCTCGCCTGTCGAAGCAGGATTGGCAAGCGCCTTAAGTTTCGCAGGGCGAACAAAGCCTTCTATTCCGCAGCAATTTGAGGCGCTATCATTGGCGGCGGATTAACAAGGTCCCGGGCAAGCTGCTCGTATCGCGCTTTCACATCCACAATTGCTTTTTCCTTGACCGGTCCGTAGCCGCGAATCTTGTCGGGCAATGACAACAGTTCGACTGCAATATCGATTGTCGCCGGTGACAACAAGCTAACGGCCGTCACAACATCGCGCTCATACCCGGCAATCAGATTACGCTCCGTCACGCGATCCTTACTATAGCTGAATGGATCGAATAGTGTCCCGCGCAAGAACCGGAACTTCGCCAGCACACGAAAGACACTCATCATCCACGGACCAAACACCCGCTTGCGCGGACGACCGGAAGCATCGACACTGGGCAACATCGGTGGTGCAAGATTGAAGCTCAGCTTGAAATTGCCTTCAAATTGATCACGGATACTTTTCTCAAACGCGCTATCGGTATGAAGCCGAGCCACTTCGTATTCATCCTTGTAGGCGAGCAACTTGGCATAGTTGATCGCAACCGCGCGCGGCAATGCTTCGTCATAACCGCCATTCGCGGCGACGGCTCTCACCTGATCTACAAGATTGCGATAACGGGCCGCATACTTTGCGTCTTGATAATCCGTCAGCAGTTTCGTGCGATGAGCGATGACCTCATCGAGCGACATTTGCTCCAGCGTCTTCGTGGGTGCGACCTCATTTTTCATCATCGCGGTCAAACGCGCCGGGTCTGCCGCCGCCAACCGCCCAAGCCGGAATGCCTGCGTATTCATTTTGATTGAAACAGCATTGAGCTGAATCGCCTGCTCGATTGCCTCCGCACCAACTGGCAGCAACCCCTTCTGATAGGCATAACCCATCATCATCATGTTGGTGGCGATGAAATCGCCAAGCAGCATCTCAGCAGGCTTGGTGAAATCGAGAAACGCGGAATCCTTGCGCAACGCGTTTTCCAGCACACTATTGACCTTGCGAGTTTGGAAATCGAAATCGCGGTTGCGCACGAAATCCGCGATCGGAATAAGGTGTGTGTTGATGATGCCATGAGTACGGGAGGTCTCGCACAACGAGATCGTCTCCTTGGCAATAGCAACCACTTCGTCTGCGGCAATCAGCAAATCAGCGGTGCCGGTGACGATGCGCGAGCAGGTCACGTCCTGGGTGTTTTTCGAAAGCCGCACATGGCTCAACACAGCACCACCCTTTTGGGCTAGTCCCGACATGTCGAGGATCATGCTGGCTTTACCCTCGATATGCGCTGCCATACCGAGCAAAGCCCCAATGGTCAGCACGCCAGTTCCCCCAACGCCGCCCACAGCAATGTTATAGGGCCGATCAAGCGACGGCATGGAAGGCGGTGGCGGCAAGGCATCAAGATTGCCAAGATCGACAGAGGTGCGCTTGCGCAACGTGCCGCCATCGACGGTCACGAAGGATGGGCAGAAACCTTTCAGACAGGAATAATCCTTGTTGCAGCTCGACTGATTGATGACGCGCTTGCGGCCAAGTTCAGTCTCCAGCGGTTCCACAGAAATACAGTTCGACTGCACCGAACAATCGCCACAGCCTTCGCAAACTGCCGCATTGATCATCACGCGCTTTGAAGGATCTTCCAGAAGACCGCGCTTGCGGCGGCGGCGCTTTTCCGCAGCACAGGTCTGAACGAAGACAATCGCTGAACAGCCTTTAACTTCGCGCAATGTGCGCATGACTTGATCGAGCTCGTCACGGTGCGCCAGCTTGGTGCCGGGCGCGATTTCACTCGCCGAGTAGGCAGACGGATTTTCGGAAACGAGATAAATCTCGCGAATGCCCTCGCTATGAAGCTGGAACGTGATTTGCTGCGGTGAGAGATCGCCATCGACATGCTGACCGCCAGTCATGGCAACAGCATCATTATAAAGAATTTTGTATGTGATATTTGCCTTGGACGCGATTGCCTGACGAATTGCAAGGCTACCGGAATGAAAATATGTTCCGTCGCCAAGGTTCGCGAAGATGTGCTTCTCGTCAGTGAACGGAGCAATGCCGGTCCAGGTCACCCCCTCGCCGCCCATGTGGGTGAAGGTTTCCGTATTGCGATCCATCCACAGCGACATGAAATGGCAGCCGATGCCTGCCAGCGCGCGGCTTCCTTCCGGCACTTTGGTCGACGTATTGTGCGGGCAACCCGAGCAGAAATACGGTGTGCGCGTGATCGTCGTGACAGCCTGCACCTGCGATGCCTGTTGCCCATTAAACCAATCCGCCTTCGCACGCAGCATCGCTACGATTTCCGGATTGAGATCAAGTTGCAGCAGACGCTCCGTCAGTGACGTCGCAATGGTTGCGACGCTCAATTCTTCAGACAAAGACAGGAACCGCTTGTCATGATTGTCCATCTTGCCGACGATGCGCGGACGCACATCGTCACGCCAATTGAACAGCTCCTGCTTGACCTGGTTTTCGACAATTTCGCGGCGCTCTTCGACGATGCATATTTCTTCAAGCCCGACCGCGAACTCTCTCACACCTTCCGGCTCTAGCGGCCACGGCATTCCGATCTTGTAGAGGCGAATACCGATTTTCGCAGCCACCTCCGGTGTGATGCCAAGTTCACGCAAAGCCTGGCGCACGTCTTCATAACTCTTGCCGGATGCCATGATGCCATAACGCGCATTCGGCGAATCCATCGTGATGCGGTTGACTTTGTTGGCGCGCGCAAACGCAATCGCAGCAAAGCCTTTGTAGTCTTGAAGCCGCTTGTCCTGCGTAAAGCGATCATCGGGCCATCGCAGATTGAGTCCGCCCGCCGGCATCTCGAAATCGCTCGGAATAATAAAGGGCTTCATCTCATCGGCGAGGTCGATTTCGGCCGTGGTCTCCACCGTCTCGGTGATCACCTTCATGCCGACCCAGCAACCGGAATAGCGCGACATCGCAATTCCAAGTAGTCCCATCTCGATCATCTCGTGGATGCTCGATGGATAGAGATAAGGCATCAGCGCCGATATAAATGCATGATCGGATTGATGCGGCACGGTCGATGACTTCGCGCCATGATCGTCTCCAGCGAGGCAAAGCACCCCGCCATTTTTGGCGGAGCCTGCAGCGTTTCCATGACGGAACACATCGCCGCATCGATCCACACCAGGACCCTTGCCGTACCAGATGCCGACGACACCATCGTGTTTGGCGCCGGGCGAGAGATTAAGTTGCTGCGACCCCCAGATTGCAGTTGCAGCGAGATCTTCATTCACACCGGGCTGAAATTTGACATTGTATTGGGCGAGGTGCGCACGCGCGGCCATCAACTGCTGATCATAGCCCCCAAGCGGCGAACCGCGATATCCTGTGACGAATGCTGCGGTGTTTAATCCTGCGGCGCGATCGCGGCGTATCTGCGCCATGGGAAGCCGGACCAGCGCCTGTATGCCTGTCAGAAAAATATGGCCTGAGCCTTGAGTGTATTTTTGATCAAGGCTGATCGGACCTCTGGTTGATTCCCATTCTGCGCCTCTTGAGCCGGGCCATGTTGCGTTCGGTAAACCCGAGTAGAACTAGTGTATGTCGCTTTTTATTCCATGCGCATCATAAATCGCACGGCCAAATCTCTTGTTTTTGTATAAGTAATTTTTCATCCTTGCGGAGGGATTAGATCAGCGCCTTGTGTCGCAGCTTAGGTCATTCTCGAAAGGAGATTGCGTGGCGTTTCGTGGCTTTTATCTTTTTGCACTGCACACTAGCCCATCTGTCAAAATAGTTCCTTCCTGCAGCTAAAAAAGCCTTCGCTCAATACGTCCTGTAAATTGGAACGTCATGCCTTCTGAGCGATTAAAGCAGTAAAATTGGGAGGATTTAAATCATGGAAGTTAACTGGACAGATCTGTATCACTCTGGTGAGGCCGAACGTTCATCTGTGAAGCATTGCGAACAGTTGCAGAGAAACAAGATACGTAAAACCCTCATCGGTATCACAGTCCTGATCGTGATTAGCTTTGTCATGTGGCAGGGTGGTACCGCACCTCACACTGAGACAAACCATGCCACTGTGCATGCACCTGCTCAGGCTCCACCCGCGCCTCCTGCAATCTCAACTAATTAAGGCAGGCTAATAATCCGGGTCTGGGGAACTCCCGTTCTCGCCCGTACTTGTTAGGTGATGCAATCGGAGGAACGATTATGCCTATCGAACGCAATCCCAATGATCCGTATCAATCAGAGCCGACCCAAGAGGAACTTCGCCGCCGCGCGAGCCGTTTTGAGGAAGGTTATCAGGCCGATCCTAATTTGAATGAAGGACCTGCATCGGGAGGCCGCATTGCCTTGTTCGCAATCGCAATCATTGCGATTTTGGGTGCAATTTTCTACGGAATGAACAGTTCGACCACGGATAACACCACTCAAACCACGACGACGAAATCATCCAGCCCTTCCACCACAGGATCCGCACCGGCGCCATCGCAACCCTCGAACACCCCCTCGCAACCATCAAACACTCCGGCACCGGCACCTGCTCCTTCAGCACCGGCTGCACCATCAAACCAATAATTTAAACACTCGCGCCGCTGACACTCCAATGTCAGCGGCGAATTATTTTGACTTAAGTTTTCACGCCACGCGCAAACAATTCATTGATCTCACCAAAAGGCACAGCCCGACCAAGTTCGCTGAAAGTCCCTTTTTCTGCGATCTCACGCGCCGCGCGCAGAAAACCACCCCATGCCGCACGCGCCAGCGCCCCACCAACGCTAATGCGCCGCACGCCAAGCTCTGCAAGTTCAGCGACCGTCAATCCAGATCCGCTCATCAAAATGTTCACGGGTTTAGGCCCAACAGCTTTTACGATTGTTGAAATCTGCTCTTTTCTGACCGAAGGCCTGGTGCATAAAGACAATCCGCACCAGCCTCGGCATACGCAACCAAACGATCAATAATATTATTCAAGTCAGGCTGACCGACCACAAACCCTTCGCATCGGCCCACCAGCAGAACTCCGCTCTTGCTGGCATCGATTGCACTGCGCGCCGCGCGCATGCGCTCAGTGGCCAGTTTCATTTCATATAATGGCGCAGCCGCATTTCCCGTAGCATCCTCGATTGACAGCGCCGCAATTCCGGTTGCAAGCGCGCGCGTCACGTTCGCGGACACGCCCTCAGGATCATGTGCAAAGCCTGCCTCAAAGTCGGCATTCACCGGAAGATCAGTCGCTTCGCATAACGCCGTCAGATGTTTCAGAACATCCTCGATGCCAACCCCGTTGTCAGGCCGTCCGGTCGACCACGCATATCCTGAGCTGGTCGATGCCAGTGCCTTGAAACCCATATCCTGCAGCAATCTCGCACTTCCTATGTCCCAGGGATTAGGCAGGACAAAACAACCGCTCTCATGCAAACGGCGGAATTCAGAGCGTTTTTGCGCAACAGAGATCGGCATTCAGAATTCCCTTCCGCTACTTGATTGTTGGGCGGGCCTTACTGGCGTTATTGCCATCGAGGTGCAAGCTATGTCACTTTAACAAGCAAGCAATGGTACTTTACATCGCACGCCCCGTAGCACTAGTGCTGCCGCAACATTCCAGGGAAATATCCATGAAACGCCTCCGCGTATTGCTCATTGCCATGCTGCCCTTCACCGCAGCACATGCCGCCGAAACAACAGTCAAAGAGCCATATGGCATCGGACTTGAGGGATTTACCTATCCCTCATCCGGTCAACATGTTGCCGCTAACGAACGAAGGCGAACAGGTGCGCATGGCGTATATGGATGTGATGCCCGCGCAGCCAAATGGCCGCACAGTCGTTCTTCTCCATGGCCGTAATTTTCCATCTGTAACTTACTGGGCTCCTGTCATTAAGACGTTGAACCAGACAGGCTACCGTGTAGTCGTGCCGGACCAGATTGGCTTTGGCAAATCCTCCAAGCCGATATTCGATTTGCATTTCGATGTGCTGGCACGCAATACCATCGCGCTGTTGGATCACTTGCAACTGCAACAGGTCGATGTCGTAGCGCATTCGCTTGCGGCATGCTGGCGCGCGCATCGCCCGTCTTATCCGGATCGGGTGTCGCGCCTTCTGCTTACGGCGCCTATTGGTCTCGAAGACTATCGCCTCTATGTGCCGCCAACGCCGACTGAAAAAATTCTGGAGAACGAGGACAAGCTCACTGCAGATGGCTACCGCAAGCAGCTAATGACCAATTACTCATTAAAACTCCCGCCTGAAGGTTATCACTCCTTACATCGATGCCCGCTTCAACATCAAGGATAGCGCTGGACCATCCCCGCTGGCTGCGCGCTTTCGTTAATTCGGCACAGCTTATCTACCGCGAACCTGTGGTGCATGAATTCTTCTCATCACCCAGCCAACGCTATTCGTGATGGGCGCGGATGACCATAACGCGCCGGGCAGGCCGAACGCCCCGGAGGCTCTCCGCCCGAAAATGGGCCAGAACGCAGATCTGGCGAAGGCATTGGCTTCAAAAATGCCGATGCGAAGGCTGAGGTTATTCCGAATGTCGGTCACCTCGTGTTTTTATGAAGCAGAATCGAAGTTTTATGAAGAACTAACGCTGAATTTTCCTCGGCTAAATAAATTTAACCGTTTGCCTTTATGCACACAATCTTGTCAGACTTTGTTGCAAGAGTGCTATGCCCGCCATATCAGCGGCTAGAAGTGAGGAACATAATGAAAATTTTTGCAGCAGCTTTAATAGCAGCCACTCTTGTTGGCTTCGGTGCCGCTAACGCTATGCCGCTCGCGCCCACGAGTGCAACCGCTAATGCCGATATCGTCCAGGTCGCAGACGGATGTGGTCGAGGATATTTTCGCGCGGCCTCATGAAAGATGTCATCCATCGCTTCACGCCGGAATCATTCACCACCAATTATTTAGGCGCCACTGCCGCCCGGCTATTACCTTTTACGCCACGCGGTCATTGCCGCCACTACTGATCGGCGCTGCTGATTATTCCATGCAAAACCCCGCTACGTGGGGTTTTGTTTTGCGTGAAATCAATAAACGCTCTCAGCGGAAACTTGCCGCAAGCCCAACAACCCGTTCATTCAAGCCGTGGAAGCCATGATAGGAAAAAGTGCTCACTGGATCGCCTGTGCTGTCCCCTCCACTCAGCCATGTCACACGCGCACGGCCAGCCGACCATTTGATGAACGGATCAACACCCGGCAATGTATGCTTGCAGGTATCCAATTGGTGATGAATGATGAGCGTGCGCGGCAACGCTGCCGGTGAGCCAAGGATCGACATCACATTGTAATTGTCGCCGAACCAGAGCTGAGAAATTCTGAGGTCAACACCAGTGCGTCTGGCCGCGCTCCGCGTGAAATCCCTTGCGCAGCACGTAGCGTGCCCATACTGGTTGCAACCACCGTCACGGGCTTTTTGATCGCGGCCATGTATTCAACTGCGAATTTGAGATCGGTGCCGGCGTCAACAACGAGCACTGCCAGCCACGAGCTGCATAAGAGTGCCGTGTACGAACCAATTGATTTCCGGTGAGCCCGCAAAATCTCGCCGTTCTCACCCGGCTGAATAGCGCCGCCTCCCCCCGGCATCAAAATGACGCTTCCACGCGGCGCTCCCTTTGGCTTGATCAATACAGCCCGCGAACCGCCGATGTTCACTGTCTCGTCGGCAATCGCCGGAGCGCAAACAACACCAACAAGTATTGCTGGACTCCAAAACAACCTCTCCATATAGTCCTTATCATCCTACGCTCCCCTGGTTAGACCCAACCCCGCTGCTTCGCTCGCGCGGAGTTTTGTTTTACGTGAAATCCAATGATAACTCAGCGAAAATCTGCAGTAATCCCGACAATCTGGTCATCCAAGCCGTTAAAGCCGTGATGTGACCAAGGCTCGCATGGGTCACCTTTCTCTGTCCTTCATAGACCCATGTCACACGAGCGCGACCAGCCGACCATTTGATGAATGGATCCACGCCAGCAGGCAAAGTCGCTCTGCAAGCATCGGCCTCGTGATGAATAACAAGCGTGCGTGGCAACGATGCCGGTGAACCGAGGATCGACATCACATTGTAATTGGTACCCGACCCACTACTGAGAAGCCCGGATGTCAGCACCAGCGTATCTGGCCGCGCGCCGCGCGTAATCCCTTGCGCAGCACGTATTGTACCATTGCTGGTCCCCGCGACTATTACAGGCCGCTTGATCGCAGCCATGTATTCAACTGCGCCTTTGAGATCGGTGTTTGTATCGGCAACGAACACCGCCAGCCCTCGCGCTGCGTAGGCATACCGTGTCCGAACCAATTGGTTTGCGGTGAGCCCGCGAATCTCGCCGTTCTCACCCGGCCGAATAGCGCCGTCGCCACCCGGCAGCAAAACGATACTCCCATTCGGTGGTCCCTTTGGCATGATTAGCACGGCACGGGAACCGCCGACGTTTACCGTCTCATCAGCAAGCGCTGGAGCGCAGGCAACACCAACAAGTATTGCTGCAGCTCCGAAACAACCCATCCATCTAGTTCTTATCATTGCACGTTCCCTGGTTAGACCCACCCCGCCGCTTTTTAAGCAGGTTGATGATGGATTTCAAATTTAGCGTGTCGACTTCCCAAGAATTCCGCAATTCACCACAGCCACTATGACTACTTTCCCAATTATCCTGATCTATCTCGTGAACGTGAACATCTATTTTTGCAAACTCTCAGTTGAAAAGCGCCACACATGGCCTCAGGATAAGGTTGCATGGCCGACGGACATACCGCGCGAGCGGGCAACCGAACCCGCACAAGCCGAGGTGCTCATGTCATCGAGCGGATAGGGCTTGCCATGGCGGGGGCTTCGTGTGGACTGTTCGTGGCGGCGCATGTTGCCAGTCCCGATATTGAAACGCTCAACTCGATAGGCTTTGTTTTTGCGTTGATGATTTTCGGCGCGATGGGTTTTTATCTCGGAATCGATATTCCCCCTGCGCCAACTCAAACCTCATTTGCGCCGATCACTGAGCTTTCTGCTGACAACACATCGACGACAGATCCTGTTGAATTGCTAAGCTCAGCCGGAACATTCCTGACATCTTTTGCGGCGCTGATCTCCGTTTATATCATCGTGTTCGATGAAATGCCGCCTGTTAGCTGGACATTGGCACTTGGTCTCTGCTGGCTATTCGGCTGCGCCATGCAGATTATCGCAGGCGTTACCGCAAGAATGCGCGTGCGCAGGGCTGAGATGGCGGGTGGGTAGTTGTCCTCTGCCTCCATCCCAAATTTCAAACAGCCACACCTGCGCGATCTCGCGACGCATATTGCGCCCGAGTTTTGGATGAAACGTTCCGCCCTCACCTAAATGAGGGCGCGCGGAACGCCGGATGCGCAACGCATCCGCAGCCTCGTGCGCAAAAGTGAAGTGAGCACACGAGCATAATTACCACGAACACGCCGAACAAACATCCGGCGTTCCGCACGCAATGGTTTTACGGCTTGCTTCGCATCACCCCCGGTGTCCGGTGCTGGCACCACCGTAAGTCGAAGGCACGGGCCGCCGCGCCAGGATCATGCAACTTGGGCCGTCCGCAGCAACATCGTCGTCCGCGCAAGCAACAACCAACGCACGGACGCCTTGGGTAAGGTGCCCCCTTTGTGAGTCCCCACTTGCGCCTAACGCTGCTGCGTCCACCGCATCCCGCCTCGCGTCTTGTGACGTCGCGAGCCGCCCCTCAGGTGAGACGGGACGAAAGGAATATAGTCCTAGTGCGGAAAATGTCAATATATGTTTGTAGCCCGGATGGAGCGAAGCGGAATCCGGGACTGCTGCCTATCACCCATCAATTTCGAGCGTCACAGCAACAGTGCTGCCCGCCTCGATTTTTTCTTTCCTGCGCACCTCTGCTTTGACAGGAAGAAGGTAGGCGCCAGCTTTTGTGTCGGGAAAGATGGATGTCTGCCAACTGGTGCCACCGATTTTAGCAGACACGCGGATGGAGCCCCATGCACTTTTGGAATTGAAGGCTAAAAAACGGATCTGATCGGATTGCTTTTTGGGCAGCGTGATAAAATACCAAGCCGCCTTCCCCGGATACAACCACAGTTTCGATTTGAAATTATAGCTGTGTGCCACTGACATGCATTTTCATAGCGGCATATTATCATGCTTCTTCATTGGCACTTCAACATGCTTGTCCTTCAGCATGGCGAGTGCGCGAGCAATGCGTTTGCGCGTTGAGTGCGGCATGATGACATCATCGATATAGCCACGTTCGGCTGCAACGAAGGGCGAGAGGAACCGGTCCTCATATTCCTTTGTGCGCGCGGCGATCTTCTCCGCATCGCCAATATCGGCGCGGAAGATAATCTCCACCGCGCCCTTCGCGCCCATCACCGCGATCTGCGCCGTCGGCCACGCATAATTCATATCCGCGCCAATTTCTTTCGAGGCCATCACGTCGAATGCGCCGCCATAGGCCTTGCGTGTGATCACCGTCACCAGCGGCACTGTGCATTGCGAATATGCAAACAAAAGCTTCGCGCCATGTTTGATGAGCCCGCCATATTCCTGCGCGGTGCCCGGCAGAAAGCCCGGCACATCGACGAAGGTAACGATCGGAATATTGAAGGCATCGCAAAAACGCACGAAGCGCGCGGCCTTGCGCGAGGCATCGCTATCCAGCACGCCCGCCAGCACCATCGGCTGGTTGGCAACGAAGCCCACCGTGCGGCCCGCGATGCGCCCAAAGCCGGTGACAATATTTTTCGCAAACGCATCCGCCAGCTCGAAGAAATCCCCCTCGTCCACGACCTTCAGGATCAATTCCTTGATGTCGTAAGGCTGGTTCGGGTTTTCGGGGATCAACGTATCGAGCAAATCGTCCACACGCTCGATGTCGTCGAAGCTCGGCCACTCCGGAACACCATCCGTATTATTCGACGGCAGGAAGTCAATCAGCCGGCGCATTTGCAGCAGCGTCTCGACATCGTTCTCGAATGCACCGTCGGCGATGGAGGATTTCGTCGCATGCACGGACGCGCCGCCAAGCTCTTCCGCTGTCACCACTTCATTGGTGACGGTCTTCACCACATCGGGGCCTGTGACAAACATATAGCTGGTGTTCTTCACCATGAAGATGAAATCAGTCATCGCTGGCGAATAGACATCGCCGCCCGCGCACGGCCCCATGATGACGCTGATCTGCGGAATGACGCCAGACGCCTGCACGTTGCGGCGGAACACGTAGGAATAACCCGCGAGCGCGGCGACGCCTTCCTGAATACGCGCACCACCCGCATCGTAAAGCCCGATGATCGGCGCGCGTGCCTTCATCGCCATGTCCTGCAGCTTGGTGATTTTCAACGCATGAGTTTCCGACAGCGAGCCGCCGAACACGGTGAAATCTTTCGCAAACACGAACACCGTGCGTCCGTTCACCGTGCCCCATCCGGTGACCACGCCGTCGCCAGGGATCTTGTTCTTCTCCATTCCGAATTCGATCGAGCGATGCTCGACGAACATGTCGAACTCCTCGAAAGAACCTTTATCGAGCAGAACTTCGATGCGCTCCCGCGCTGTCAGCTTGCCGCGCGCATGCTGCGCCTCGATGCGCTTGTCGCCACCGCCAAGTTTCGCGCCTTTGCGGCGGCCATCGAGTGCTTCAAGAATATGCTTCATGTGGAAACCTTGTAGAAGAGCGGCAGCATCGCCCGCGTTATCGTTGCAGGCACGTTGTAGCATGCGGTATGTGACTGAGAAAACGCCCCAATCATGCCAGAATTGCCAGTATGGACTATCCTGCCACAGGACAAACTGCGATTTTCAAGGATTCCGCGTTATGACAGAAACCACAATGGCCGGGACTGCAATGACTGGGAATGAAATGACTCGGACTGCAGGTGCGGTAACTGGCGGCGTCCGCCTCCTGCTCAGGCTGGAAGGATTGGGACTGCTGATTTTGGCACTGTTGCTTTACAGCAATACAGACCTGCCGTGGCTAACCTTCGCTGTGCTGTTTCTGGTGCCCGATCTCGGCTTGCTGGGTTATCTCGCAGGGCCACGCGTGGGTGCCGCGACCTACAACCTTATGCACCATAAATTCGGCCCCATGCTGCTGATCATTATCAGTCACTTTTTCACAACCCACGGGATCGTTTATGCAATCGGGCTGATCTGGCTTGCGCATATCGGGATGGATCACGCGGTGGGCTATGGACTGAAATACAGCACCGGATTCGCGTTCACACATCTGGGCCGCATCGGCAAAGGCGCGACGCAAGGCCAGCACAGCTCCCTCTAGCGCAGCCGACCCGACATCCGCATGACAAAAATCAGGACTTCGGCCACCGCCTTGTACAGCTCGTTGGGAATTTCGTCGCCAATCTCGACATTCGACAGTGCCCCGGCGAGCACCTCATTCTCCTGAATGGGAACGTTATTCTGTTTGGCAATCTCGATGATCTTGTTGCCAATGGTGCCTTTGCCCTTGGCGACAACGCGCGGCGCACCCTTCTTGTCGTAATGCAGCGCGACCGCTAGCCGATTTTTGGTGTCGATGCTCATAGCGCACGATCCAGAAAATGCCCGGCACGCGGCGTAGACGGCTGCGGCGGCGCCCCGTCGCCGATCACAATATCCCCCGGTTCAAGCGCCGCTTCGCGGAGCGCGTGCGAAAGTTGTGGCGCATTCGCGCGCAGCTGCGCCGCAGTCGTTGGCCGCTCAGCCCACATCCGCACCGATGTGCGCGCGTCGCTTAGCGACACCAGCGCATGGATGGGTCCACTGGGCTCCACATTGAGCGAAAACCGCGCGCGCCAAACACGCTTTGCAGCATCGCCCTCGACCGCCTGACCGCCATCGCGCGAAATCTCGAACTGCGCCACGGCTGTGCCTTGTGGCGTGGCGAATGGAATTTCGAAATTCCAGCGCGGCGTGCTGGCATCAACCCGCGCGCTTATGTCGATACGATCCGGGATAGACGCAACCTGAAGCAAAGTCTGCCGAGCCAGCGCGGCATCCGTATCCTCAAGCAGATGATGCCCCAACGCCACAGGCGACGTATCGCCCTCTATAGACGGCGATGCCACGGCCTGCGCAGACGGCGCTGAGCCGCGAAATGGCGGCGGGGGAACATTGGTATGCACAGCCGTCTCATCGTGGCCGGCATCATGCGCACCCGCTTGCGGATCATGTAAAGCATCCGCCTCAAGCAGCGCATTCACAGCATCGCGGACACCTTTGGGAAAAGATTGCAGGATCTCCTGCAGCGATATGACCCCCGCATGCGCGGCAGCCTCTCGTATCGCTATGGCAGACGGAGACAAAATCTGTGCCTTCGGATTCAAACCAGGTGAACCCTCGGCATTCGGGAGGAGCACATTTGGCAGCAATATTTCCTCAACACCCAGGTGAGGTGCCAGCGACGGTGCGATGATCGACGATGCATCTTGCTGAGTTTGCGCGGCGGAAACTGATGTGGATAAATTTGCAGACTGCGAGACTGTTGCGGAGGCGTTGCCAAGCCATGTCGCCAGCGTTTGCCGGAATACAATCAGCGCCGCCTTGAGATCCGGCGCACTGCCAGTCCGCGCCTGAAGTACGCTCGGGTCCTTGGACAACGACAGCGACTGCTCAAGGAACAAACCCGATTTTTCAAATGCGGCCTTCACAGCATCGCCGGTCAGGCTCGCGTCGAGCGGCGGTCTCAGTGCAAGCAGTTGTGCCGCCGCCTCTTGCAAGGTTTTCGGCAAGGACTGCGCAGTCGCAGCAACATTCAGGTTCGCAAACAGACTGGACAGACCACCCTGCTTCGCAGCAGCAGCTTGCACCGCAGCCGATACCGCGAGCGCCTCCAGATTGGTGAGTGTCCGGCCCGCAGCAGCAGCATTTGTCAACGCATCAAGACGTGGCGCGCTGATATGATTGGCATCCGTTACGATCGACGGTTTCAGCGATGCATTACCCGGCGACGATGCATCGCCTTCACCTTGTGGAACGGCTTGCAGCTGCAAACCCTGCGGGGTTTGCGACACGGCGAATTGCAAAACCTGTCCGGGCTCGAGCGGAATTTCTGAGAGAACTTCAAGGAATAGATTGGCGATGGCAATCTGGACGCGACCGGCGTCAAGAACCTTGACCACCTCGGCCTCGACCAATGTTCCCGGCTGCAACACGACGTCCGGCGCCACGCGCCGCGCGGCAACAACTGGAAAGACGGGATTGGTGGCGATCGACATGGCCGGCGCTTCCATTGATATGCAGCATGAAAAAAGACCCGAAAACGCCGCACGTTTTCAGCCATCATGCCTGGTCAAAAGCTAGCCCAGCGTCGTTAACCTCGCCTTAACTGGAGCCTTGCGCAAAGGCCCGCAAAACCGTGGCAGCCGCCTCAAAATCGCGCAAACGTGCGGCACGGCGGGCCTCAACCTCCTCGTCGGCGCCCCATTGCTCGCGATTCCAGTCTTCATCGACATGCGCAGCCGCCCACACCTGTTGCTTGTCCAACACACCTTCCTTTAAAGCCAACGCCAACAAAGCCGATCCCGTTATGGTGGTGACAACGTGAAAAGCGCCGACACTCCACGCATCTTGAGGCAATCTGGCTCGCACGGCGGTCACAGCCTGTTGCGGCTGCTGCACATGCATCACACCTTCAGCAAGAATGAAATGCGCACCAAGGTTGTCCGCTGCCCATCGCAAAACAGGGTCCCAATGCTCGGCCTGTCGCGCGATCAACGCCTCGGGGAAATTTGCGCGATAGAGCAGCAGATCGGTTTCAAAATATTTCGCGGCATCGTCGGCAACTGCCTGAACATTTCCGGAAACACCGTCGATGATGCTGTTGGCTAAACGCGTCAACGGCATCGACATCGGGTCGATCGTCTCCTTCTGCGCCTCCCATTCAGCCGTCATTACCTCCGCAAGCGCACACACCGGCGCGGTAAGCACATTCTTGCCTGGCGTGCGTATCGGCTTGCCATCGAGCGTGACCGCAAATCCATCAGGCGTCTCATTCACTCCCACTGTTGCATAAAACCGCTTGCGCAACGGTGTCTGCGAAGAGCGACGCGATGCTTCCCTTGGATCGAGCGGTGAATGCCCCGCAACGTCATCGAATAATTCACGCATCAAAAGACTTTCCGATGGAACTGGTAAGAGAATTATATAGCAATTCAAATTGTTGCGGCAACGTCATCCTTCGAGGATCGCCATCGCTCGCACCTCAGGATGACGGCCCTACTGATTGACACATGCACGCGAATAAGCCGCGCGCTCATTCGGCTTAAGCCCCGCAGCAGCAGCCTCATCGAGGCAGCGCACGATGCGCTCATCATATGGCTTGCGCCGTGACAGCGGTTTCAGATTTTGCTGCGGTGGCGCATCGAACTGCGGCACGACAGGCACCTCGATTTTCGGTGGCGGAATGGGAGGCGGCGGCGGCAATGGAATAACCGGCGATGCACCCGGCTGCTGAAAGAGCTGCGCCGCTGCTCCGTTGGCGTGAACAAGAACCAAAGCCACCAAGCCTAACAAAAGAACAATGAATCGCTTGGCCATTACCCTGATCCACCCGTTCGGTCGAAACCTCTTCCCGCAATGGGGAGAATAGAAAAATAATACGGATTCCATTGTACTAAATTCATCGGCAAAATTTGCCGACATAAGGCAAAAACTTCTCTTCAGACGTTCTCAAATGATCGTCATTAGCCTTGTGAAACGGGCATTTCTGGCAAAATCAGCTTTGGCATATGCCTTGCTTCGTATTCGACATCGATATGGAGTAGAGTAAACATGGTCGATCCGTTGCGTACCCAAGGTTCCTATCTCAAGTTTAATGGCAAACTCGATTATTATCGCTCAGGGGCCGAAGGAGAAGTTCGTAATCAGGGTGATGTACGCAAGATCAATGGCTTTGACATTGACGTCAGCGGGACCCCCACGACTCTCGTCACTGAGAATGCTTTTCAACCCGGCAAAGGCATTCATTACGTTAAAGGAACTCCTCCGCAGCAGAACTTGTCATCATCGACAATGGGTCTCATGCTGCAGATGCAGGATATTCAATTCAATACAGCCGACCTTAAGGCTGTGATGGATAAAGAAAGTCCATTCGACATCACTGTCACCACGACCGGAGAAGTGTCTTTCCAGCCTACGGGTGCCGAACCACAATCTGTGGAGGGACTTGGTTTTATACCTGGCGATGTGTTCCGGAGCGGTAACATCGAAGATTATAGGAAGAGCCAACTCTCGCGAAACGGCGAATTGGCCAATATCGAAGCCGGATTGAGGAAAGAGTACGGAGCCGATGTCAAACTGGCTTTCGATCCACTGTCTGAGGAATACATAATGTTGCGCCCTGGTCAGGCCGGGTATGACAACGTCTCAAGCGCAGCGGATGTTTTTGCGCGATCGAGATCCGATCTCAAGTCGCTGGGATATAACAACACCCACGCGTTTGACGACATCCTCAATAAATACGAGGCGAAGCTGCACGCGGCTCGCTGATATACGCAGCCCACGCCTCATTCATTGATTAAGCTCACTCCTCCGGCGCGTTCTCGATGGGATCGAAGCGATCCGCTTCAAGCGCGAGCAAATTCCATGACTGCAGCATGTGCGGCGGCAGCGGCGCGGTGGCATCGATGAAGCCGCCACGCGGATGCGGGATGACAATGCGCCGCGCCAACAGATGCAGCCGGTTCTGGAGGCCGCCCGGCAGTTGCCAGTTCTCCTTGTTGAAGTATTTCGGATCACCCACAATGGCGTGATCGATATGTGCCATGTGCGCACGCAATTGATGTGTGCGTCCGGTAACAGGTTTCAACGACACCCATGCCAGCTTCTGAGCGGATGTTTCCACCACCGCATAATAAGTGACAGCATGGCTCGCGCCCTCGTCGCCATGGGCTGCGACGCGCATGATGGAATCTTCCTCGCTCTCGTCCTTCGCCAGATACGTTGAGATGCGCCCCTGCTTTGGCTTCGGAACACCGGCCACCAGCGCCCAGTAAATCTTGCGCGCGGAGCGATGGCGAAATGAACCGGTTAGCGCGGATGCCGCAAAGCGCGTTTTGGCGATCAGGAGGCAGCCCGACGTCTCGCGGTCCAGCCGATGCACGAGACGCGGGCGCTGGCCCTTGGCATCACGCATGGTCTCCAACATCTGATCGACATGCTTGGTCATGCCGGAGCCACCCTGTACCGCAAGACCTGCTGGCTTGTTCAGCACCATCACGTCGTCGTCCTCGAACAAAATCATCTTGCGCAGTTCGTCCAGCGTCTTGTTCGCGGCCTCGGACAACTCGCTGCCAACCTTCGGCGTATCGAGTTTGAGTGGCGGAATACGAACGCTCTGACCTTCCTCAAGCCGATCCTTGCTGTCGGCGCGCTTGCCGTTAATGCGCAACTCACCTTTGCGGACGATGCGTTGAATATGAGAAAACGACAGGCCGGGAAAGCGATGCTCGAGAAAACGATCGACGCGCATGTTGTTCTCGTCGGCAGTGACGATGACGGTCTGCACTTTTGTCGGCAACGGCGGCGGCGCGAGTTTACCCTCCCCCGCTCGGCGGTGGGGGTCGGCACGGCACGTGCCGGGGTGGGGGGATGTTTCTTCGCCGAAGGCCCCCCACCCCCGACCCCTCCCCGCCGCTCCGCTTCGCTGCGCGGGTGGAGGGGCGAACGCTTGCCTCCATCATCGCGCTTTTTTCCATCGCGTTGGCTCGAACCACGCTTGTCGGATTGTTTGCCAGATGCACGTTTATCGTCTCGCCGTTTACCGGCACCACGCACAGACTTCTTGGCGAGGGGTTTTCTGACGCGGCGGCTCATGATGATTTGTCTTTTCTCAATTTTGCCCAGTACTCGAGCCGCTTGCGAATCTCGCGCTCGAATCCCCGGTCCTTGGGATCGTAGAAGATTTGGCGGCCAAGCGCCTCCGGAAAATAGTCTTGGCCTGAAAACGCTTCAGGTGTGTCGTGATCATACTGATAGCCGCTGCCGTAGCCTTCGGACTTCATCAGGCTGGTTGGCGAATTCAAAATATGCTTTGGCGGCAACAGCGAGCCGCCCTCCTTGGCCGTTCGCATCGCCGCACCGAATGCGGTGTAGGCGGCATTGGATTTCGGCGCGGTGGCCAGATAAATCACCGCCTGCGCAATCGCAAGTTCGCCTTCGGGAGACCCAAGAAAGTCGAACGCATCCTTCGCCGCATTGGCAATGACCAGCGCTTGCGGATCGGCCAGACCGATGTCCTCGACCGCCATCCGCACCACGCGGCGCGCCAGGAACAGCGGGTCTTCCCCTGCATCCAGCATGCGCGCGAGATAATATAGAGCGGCGTCAGGATCGGAACCGCGCACCGACTTATGCAACGCTGAAATCAGATTGTAATGGCCATCTGCGGATTTGTCATAAATCGGCGCGCGCCGTTGCAGGATGGCTTGCAACTGTTCCGCATTGAAAGTCTCATTCGCGCGGGCGGCACGCCAGACTTCTTCCGCAAGTGTCAGCGCCGCGCGACCATCGCCATCGGCCATACGCACCAGAACAGCACGAGCCTCGGCATCGAGAGGCAAGGCCTTGCCTTCGGCAGCTTCGGCGCGGGCATAAAGCTTTTCAATCGCGAGCGCATCGAGCGGATGAAACACCAGCACCCGCGCCCGCGACAGCAAAGCCGCGTTAAGTTCAAATGATGGATTTTCTGTTGTGGCCCCGACAAGAATGACAGTTCCATCTTCCATCACCGGCAAAAATGAATCCTGCTGCGTGCGATTGAAACGATGCACCTCATCGACGAACAGCAAAGTCCCCTTGCCGATCTCGCGGCGGGCACGCGCGGCATCGAATACTTTCTTTAAATCTGCGACACCAGAAAACACTGCTGAAATCTGCTCGAATTGCAGATCAGTTGCATCCGCAAGCAGCCGCGCCACCGTCGTCTTGCCGGTGCCGGGCGGCCCCCAGAACACCAGCGAACCGAGCGTACGCGTTTCCAGCATGCGCGTCAGCGCACCATCCGGGCCGAGAATGTGATCTTGCCCGACGATATCGGCGAGAGAACGTGGCCGCAGCTTATCCGGTAACGGACGCGGCGCATCCTGCTCAAGGCCTGCGGCGGCGAAGAGGTTTGCAGATTGATCGGGGCGTTTCGCGCTCATATTGCAAGCTCACGGCGCAATATCATCCACCCAGCGTTACAGAAATCTGCTGACCGCCGCGAAGAACCATAACGCGCCAAAACCGGGAAGCCTCACGTGTTGCGCGCTCCAGATCGCCAGTCTTGACAATCTTCTGCCCGTTCACAGCGAGGATGACATCGCCCTTCTGAAATCCAATGCTGGCGGCAGGTGCATCGCCGCTCAATCCGGTAACGACTACGCCTTCGATACTTGGATCGAGTTTCAATTCATCTGCCAGTGCTGGTGAGACATTAGCGACCTTTGCGCCCTGAAATGGCGAGCGAGATTTTATAATGATTTCATCGCGGCCGGTGTCAGGCGCGGTCTCAAGCACGATAGCCAGCTTTAATGGCTTGCCAGCGCGCTGAATTTCAATCTGCGCTGTACCGCCAAGTGGACGGGTGGCGAAGCGATAGTCGAACGCATTCGGATCCTCAACGATCTGGCCATCGATGGCCACCACCAGATCTGATAATTTCAAACCGGCGCGCGATGCCGGACTTCCCGATGTGACATTCGCCACCAGAGCGCCAGCCGGACGTTTGAGTCCAAGCGTCTCGGCGATCTCAGGCGTCACAGCTTGCAGCCGCGCCCCAAGCCAGGGACGCTTGACCGCATTGCCGCCATCCTTTGCCGAAGCGACAACCACGCGTACCATATTGGCTGGAATCGCGAAGCCGATGCCTTGCGATCCGCCCGAGCGCGAAAAGATCGCGGTGTTCACGCCGACAAGCTTGCCGCTGATATCGACAAGCGCGCCGCCGGAATTGCCGGGATTAATTGCCGCATCGGTTTGAATGAAAAACTGGTAGTCGGTGATGCCCACTTGCGTACGTGCGAGCGCGGATATGATGCCGTGAGTGACGGTCTGGCCGACACCAAAAGGGTTTCCAATCGCCAACACCAGATCACCGACCAGGGCATCATCGGAGTTGGAAAATTCAAGTGTGGGGAATTTTTCTTTCGCATCCTTCAGCCGAAGCACCGCGAGATCCGTGCGGGCATCCTTGAGGACAATCTCGGCCTCAAACTCACGTTTGTCAGCCAATGAGACTTTAACCTGATCGGCGCCTTCGATGACATGATTGTTGGTGACGACAAGACCTGAGGGATCAACCATCACGCCCGAACCCAGCGAGCGCTGCATCTGCTCAGGCTGTTGGCCTCCAAAGAAACGGCGAAAAACCGGATCGTCGAGCAAGGGATTGCGGTTCTGCACAAGCTTGGCGGCATAGACATTCACGACCGCAGGCTGCACATGCTGCACAATGGGCGCATACGAGAGCTTTAACTGATTGGGCGAGGACGGAACCACACGGTCCTGCGCAGTCGCGGGCATAGAAAGTGCCAGTGACATCCCCAGAGCAGCCATTGCAAAAATAAGGAGGTTGGAAAAACGGTTCATCGATGAATCCCTAAATCAATTCCTGCGAGTGCAGCAGGGGCACAGCATGAGCTGCTCACTGGGAGGCAAAGGCGAGCTTGGGCTCCGGTCTGGGCGTGGAGGTGCATATAGTATCCCAAATGCATCGCTACAAACAGGAGAAAACTTTACGCTCATGCCAAGTATAACGTGCCAAGTATAAAAAAGCGGCGCACCAGGCGCCGCTTTTTTTAAATCCATCCGTTCCGATGACTTAGGCGGCTTCCGCCGACTTTTCCTGCACCGGACCGGAATCCTTGCCCTTGGCATCGACGTCGCGATCGACAAACTCGATCACCGCGAGCGGGGCATTGTCACCATAGCGGAAGCCCGCCTTGATGATGCGGGTGTATCCGCCCTGACGATCCTTGTAACGAGCCGCCAGTACATCAAACAGCTTCTTCACTTGATCGACGATCGCGCATCTCGCTGATCGCCTGACGGCGTAGTGCGAGACCGCCCTTCTTGCCGAGCGTGACAAGCTTCTCAACGATCGGCCGCAGCTCCTTTGCCTTTGGCAAAGTCGTGACAATCTGCTCGTGCTTGATCAGCGACGCACACATGTTGGCAAACATCGCACGCCGATGCTCGGCGGTGCGATTGAGCTTACGATGAACCTTGCCGTGACGCATGATCTATTCCTTATTCCACTTGTCGCGACGGTTCGTCGGACTGTTTCTCAGGTGGGCTGCCTGCGTTCGCCCCGTTGCGAAGGCCGGATGAATTCCAGCCCCCATGACGATCTCTTAAGAAGATCAATAATGATCCTCGAAACGCTTGGCCAGCTCGTCGATATTCTCCGGCGGCCAACCAGGCACTTCCATGCCGAGGTGCAGACCCATCTGGGCCAGCACTTCCTTGATTTCGTTCAGCGACTTGCGGCCGAAGTTCGGGGTGCGGAGCATTTCCGCTTCCGACTTCTGCACCAGGTCGCCGATGTAGACGATATTGTCGTTCTTCAGGCAGTTTGCCGAACGAACCGACAGTTCGAGCTCGTCCACCTTCTTGAGGAAGGCAGGATTGAAGGCAAGATCAGGAATGACCTCCGCCACCACTTCCTTGCGAGGCTCTTCGAAATTGACGAACACATTCAGCTGATCTTGCAGAATACGCGCAGAGTAAGCCAGCGCATCGTCCGGCGTAACCGCGCCATTCGTTTCAATCGTCAATGTCAGCTTGTCGTAGTCGAGGATCTGACCCTCGCGGGTGTTCTCAACCTTGTAGGAAACCTTGCGGACCGGCGAGAACAGGCTGTCGACCGGGATCAGACCGATCGGCGCATCTTCCGGACGGTTACGATCAGCAGCGACATAGCCCTTGCCAGAGTTCACGGTGAACTCCATGCGGATTTCAGCACCCTCATCGAGCGTGCAGATCTGCAGATCGGGATTAAGAACGGTGACATCGCCGACGGTCTGGATATCACCAGCGGTGACAGCGCCCGGGCCCTGCTTCTTCACGACCATGCGCTTTGGGCCTTCGCCCTGCATCTTGATCGAGATGTCCTTGATGTTGAGCACGATGTCGGTCACGTCCTCGCGCACGCCGGCAATCGAGGAGAACTCGTGCAGCACGCCATCGATGTGAACCGACTGCACCGCAGCACCCTGAAGCGAGGACAGCAGCACGCGGCGCAGCGCGTTGCCGAGCGTCTGGCCGAAGCCACGCTCAAGCGGCTCAGCAACCAATGTTGCGAAGCGGGTTGGATCCGAACCTGGCGCTACCTGCAACTTGTTCGGACGAATGAGTTCTTGCCAATTCTTTTGGATCGTCACTGTGTCACCCATGCATTCCAAGACCGGTATCTGGTCTTGGCGTTGGAGATCGCGGGATAATCCGCGTAATAAAACTACAAAACAAACACGGGCCGAACGGCCCGCGAGATCAATCAGACGCGACGGCGCTTGCGAGGACGGCAACCGTTGTGCGGGATCGTGGTCACGTCACGGATTGACGTCACGGTGAAACCCGCAGCCTGAAGTGCGCGGAGAGCCGAACTCACGGCCCGAACCCGGACCCGCAACTTCGACTTCGAATGTACGCATGCCATGTTCCTGCGCTTTCTTCGACACGTCCTCGGCTGCGACCTGCGCCGCATACGGTGTCGACTTGCGCGAACCTTTGAAACCCATCGTGCCGGCCGACGACCAGGCAATGGTATTGCCCTGTGCGTCGGTGATGGTGATGGTCGTGTTGTTGAACGATGAATTCACGTGCGCGATTCCGGAAGCGATATTCTTGCGCTCACGACGGCGGACGCGGGTGGCCTCTTTACCCATATTTTCTTCCTTCAAGCGCGTCCGTAATTCCGGACGCTGGGGAAATCCAAATTGTATTCCGGCCAAGCAAACTGCAAAGCCGGACATCTCTGATTAATCGGCTTATGGCCGAGATTACTTCTTCTTGCCCGCGATGGCCTTAGCAGGCCCCTTGCGCGTGCGGGCGTTGGTGTGAGTGCGCTGACCGCGTACCGGCAGACCGCGACGATGACGCAGGCCACGATAGCAGCCAAGATCCATCAAACGCTTGATGTTCATGCTGACTTCACGGCGAAGATCGCCCTCGACCAGATAGTCGCGGTCGATCACCTCACGGATCTGCAGCACTTCCTGATCGGTCAGCTGAGCCACACGGCGATCCGCAGGAATCTTCACCTTCTCGATGATATCGGCTGCATTCTTCTGCCCGATGCCATGAATGTACTGAAGCGCAATCAACACGCGCTTGTTGGTCGGGATATTTACACCGGCAATACGGGCCACGATTTCTGCTCCTGCCGCCGGCTTTCTGAACCGGCTGATGTCCTTGTCAAATCGCGATTTTGCATCACGATCAAATTATTTTAGATCAGAGCATGAAGTGAGCTGAAAACCGCTTCGCGCTTTTCAGTTCATGCTCTCCAGGCGGACGCTCACAAACGCAAACACGACGCCCTCCCTATTCCTTCAGGGCCCGGCATCGTCTGGAGCTTGTCCAACTGGATGCGGGCTTATTAATGTATTCAACGCCGTTTCGTCAACTGTTTGGCGGCTTTAAAGCCTTTTTTCGTAGCTTTTTTAGCGATTTTCCGGGCCGGGGTACCCTTCCCGGCGGCAGCACGATTTTTGGCCTTTCCAGCAGTCTTTCGATCTGTCTTTTTAGCCGTCTTAGCGCCCTTCTTTGCGGTCCTGGGCGCCTTGGCGGCAGCCTTGGCCTTTTTTGAGGCTAGCCGAGAGGCTGTCCCTGTAGCCTTCTTTGGACCCTTTGAACGAGGGGACTTGGAGGCTTTGGCGGCCTTGGCTCGCGCTGCTCCCCTAGTGGAGCGTGTCTTTGCCGATTCTTTGGACGATTTTCTCGCCAGTTTTACCAGACTCGTCCGATTTGGCCAACGCTGCAAGTATTCGGTGGATCTCCGCCGTCACCTGCTCGATGCTCATCATGCCATCGAGAGTAATGAGCTTGCGCTTTTCCGAGTAGTAATGGACCAGCGGCTCTGTCTGCGCGCGGTAACCCGCCAGGCGCTTCGACAGCACCTCCGGTGTATCGTCAACTCGGACTTCCTCGCCTCGCTCCGCATCTGGGCGACGCGGGTCTCGACGCGCTGAAGCAACGCGCTCTCGTTCACGCGCAACTCGATAACGGCATCGAGCTTGAGGTGCTTTTTCTTAGAAGTTGATCCAGCGCCTCGGCCTGCGGCACAGTGCGCGGGAAACCATCGAGGATGAATCCCTTCTTGGCATCGGGCTGCTCGATGCGATCCGCGATGATACCAACCACGACATCGTCCGGCACCAGCCCGCCGTTCGCCATGATTTCCTTCGCCTTGAGGCCGATCGGCGTTTCGCGCCGCAACTGCCGCACGCAACATCTCGCCCGTGGAAAGCTGAACTATTCCGTTCTTTCGAACCAGCCGTTGCGCCTGTGTTCCCTTGCCCGCCCCCGGCGGCCCGAGAAGAATTAATCTCATTTACGGCGGCCCCTCAATTTCGATTTCCGGATTAGCCCTTCATACTGATGCGCGAGCAAATAACCCTGCACCTGCGCAACTGTGTCCATTGTCACGCTGACGACGATCAGCAATGATGTGCCGCCCAAATAGAAGGGCACCGAGGCATAGGAGATCAGAATTTCAGGGATCAGACAGACGATCGCAAGATAAATGGCGCCAAGGACCGTGATTCGCGACAGCACATAGTCGATGTATTCGGCAGTGCGCTCACCTGGACGAATGCCCGGAATGAAGCCGCCGTGCTTCTTCAAATTGTCGGCGGTCTCGGTCGGATTGAACACGATCGCCGTATAGAAGAACGCGAAGAAGACGATCAATCCCGAGATAGAGAAATAGAAACAGCGGACGGCCATGGCCGAGCTGCGTTGTCAGCCATCTGAAACCATTCCGGCCCCTTGCCTGCATTGAAGCTCGCAATGGTGGTCGGCAACAGCAACAGCGACGACGCAAAGATTGGCGGGATCACGCCTGAGGTATTGAGCTTGAGCGGCAGATGCGAAGACTGACCTTCGAACATCTTGTTGCCCACCTGACGCTTTGGATACTGGATCAGTGAGACGGCGCTGCGCGCGCTCCACGAACACAATCAGCGCGATGATCGCAACCGCCATGATGATGATCGCGAGAATGAGGACTGTGGACAACGCACCCTGTCGGCCCAAGTTCGAGAGTGCCGGCGATCGCCGAGGGCAACTCCGCAACAATGCCGGAAAGAATGATCAACGAGATGCCATTGCCGATGCCGCGCGAGGTGATCTGCTCGCCAAGCCACATCAGGAACATGGTGCCACCGCTCAGCGTGATCACGGTCGAGAGACGGAAGAACATGCCGGGCTCAGCGACGACATTTCCCGCACCTTCAAGACCAACGGCGATACCGTAGGCTTGGAATGCCGCGAGCACCACGGTCAGATAACGGGTGTACTGATTGAGTGTCTTACGGCCTGACTCGCCCTCTTTCTTGAGAGCTTCGAGCTTGCGGCGAGACGGAGGTCAGCAACTGGATGATGATCGATGCCGAGATATACGGCATGATGTTCAACGCAAAGATCGCCATGCGGTGAATGCCGCCGCCAGCGAACATATTGAACATGCCAAGAATACCGCCTGCCTGCGACCTGAACACCTGCTCCCAGATGTTCGGGTCGATGCCCGGCAACGGGATGTAAGTGCCCAGCCGATAAACAAGCAGCGCACCCAGTGTGAACCAGATGCGCTTCTTGAGCTCGTCAGCCTTTGCAAGCGCCGCAGAAATTGAGATTTGCCGCCAGTTGTTCCGCTGCAGAGGCCATGTCGAGGCTCCGATCCTTCGTATCGTCGTGACCAAGGCTCCCCGGGCCATCCACGTCCTTGAAACTTCACACAGAAGTAGCGTCGTGGATGCCCGTACAAGGCCGGGAACGACGACATTAGAGCCGCCTCGCCTTCATCCTTCTTCGGCGCAAGAATCTTCACCGAACCGCCCGCCTTCTCCACCGCTTCAATCGCGGACTTGGTGGCGCCGTAGACTTCGATGTCAACTTTCGCCTTGATTTTGCCGCGGCCGAGCAAACGCACGCCATCCCTGGCGCGGCGCAGGACAGCCGGACTTCACCAACGCTTCGGCATTGATCGTCGCCTTGGCATCGAGCTTGCCGGCAGTGATAGCTTCCTGCAAACGGTCGAGATTGACCTCGGTCAAATCGAGCCGGAAAATATTAGTGAAGCCGCGCTTCGGCAGACGTCGATGCAATGGCATCTGACCGCCTTCGAAACCCTTGATGCGCACGCCGGAGCGCGCGGTCTGGCCCTTGCCACCACGGCCTGCCTGCTTGCCTTTGCCGGAGCCAATGCCACGGCCAACGCGCATGCGCTTCTTGCGCGAGCCAGCATTGTCGGCGATATCGGTGAGCTTCATTGTTCTGCCTTCCTCTATCTTGAGCCGTTACCCTAAATGCGAGGACCGCTGGTCCAAGCCTTGAGGATTACAGCGCGTCATCCTTCGAGGGGCCGCTGCGGGCCACTTCAGGATGACAGCGAATTACTTCTCAGTCACCACGCGCACGAGGTGCTGAACCTTGGCGATCATGCCGCGAATCGCAGGCGAATCCTGCAACTCGGCCACGCGACCGATCTTGTTGAGACGAAGGCCAATCAGCGTCTCCCGCTGAGAATGATGGCGGCGAATTGCGCTGCCGATCTGCTCGACCTTAATCGTTTTTGCGGCCTTAGCCATTTTTGATCACTCCGATAAGGCGCGTGAATTAATCCGCAGTTGCTTCAGCATCGCCACCGACGCGGCGCGACTGCAACGCGGAGACCTTGATGTTGCGGCGAGCCGCGATGGAACGTGGCGAATCCTGATGCTTCAGCGCGTCGAAGGTGGCGCGAACCATGTTGTAAGGATTCGACGAACCGATCGATTTGGCGACCACGTCCTGAATGCCAAGCGTCTCGAACACGGCGCGCATCGGACCACCCGCGATGATGCCGGTGCCGGCAGGCGCGGCACGCAAGTAGACACGGCCAGCGCCATGGCGGCCCGCGATGTCGTGATGCAGTGTACGTCCCTCGCGCAGCGCCACGCGCGTCAGATTACGCTTGGCCGCTTCTGTCGCCTTGCGAATCGCTTCCGGCACTTCGCGCGCCTTGCCGTGGCCAAAGCCGACACGACCCTTCTGATCGCCGATGACGACCAGAGCTGCAAAACCGAAGCGCTTGCCGCCCTTGACGACCTTCGCCACACGGTTGATGTGGACGAGCTTGTCGACAAACTCGCTGTCGCGCTCTTCCCGATCCCGACCGCCCCGTTCGCGTCCGCCGCGTTCGCGTTCAGCTGCCATTGTCTTGTCCAATCCTTGAGAGGCTCACGCCTCTGTTCATTTGTTCGTTCAAACTAAATCCGAGAAACCCTACTCTCAGAAGCTCAATCCACTTTCGCGCGCCGCATCGGCGAGCGCTTTGACGCGACCGTGGTAAAGATAGCTGCCACGATCGAAAATCACTTTCTTGACGCCGTTCTTCACAGCGCGTTCCGCCAGCAGCTTGCCGACAGCCTTTGCCGCATCGATGTCGGCTCCGGTTTTGCCAGCTTCGCGCAAATTCTTCTCCAGCGAAGAAGCCGAAGCCAGGGTTTCGCCCTTCAGATCGTCGATGACCTGCGCATAGATATGCTTTGACGAACGGAACACCGACAGACGCGGGCGACCATTCGCCGTGCGGCGCAGCGCGAGCCTTACGCTTTTCTTGCGCCGGGCATTCGTAATCTTGAGTTTCGACATGACCGGCTCCGTTACTTCTTCTTGCCTTCCTTGCGGAAGATAAATTCGTTGGCGTACTTCACGCCCTTGCCCTTGTAAGGCTCCGGCGGACGATAACTTCGGATTTCTGCAGCGACCTGCCCGACGCGCTGGGAGTTGTTGCCGGTGATGGTGATTTCCGTCGGCTTCGGCACGACGATCTGATCCCATCCGGAATCGGAATAGACAACATCGTGGCTGTAACCGAGCGCAAGTTGCAGGTTCTTGCCCTGCAAAGCCGCGCGGTAACCGACGCCTGTGATTTCGAGCTTCTTCTCAAAACCCTTGGTGACACCTTCGACCAGATTCGCAATCTGGGCACGAGCAGTACCGTACAGCGAACGTGCGCGCTTGGTCTCAAAGCGCGGCGCAACCATGATCGCGCCATCCTTCATCTCGACCGACACGTCATCGTGCACGACAAACTGAAGGCTGACCCTTCGGCCCCTTCATCTTGACGGTCTGCCCTTCGACGGTGCGGTAACGCCGGAGACTACAGCGACCGGTCGCTTGCCAACGCGTGACATGACTCTTCCCTTCCTTAAAACACCGTGAAGAGAACTTCGCCGCCCACGTTCGCATCGCGCGCTTCGTGGTCAGCCATAATTCCCTTCGGCGTCGAAAGCACCGAAATGCCGAGACCGTTCCGCACGCGCGGCAGGTTCTTCACCGAGGCGTAAACACGACGCCCTGGCTTCGAAACCCGCTCGATCTCGCGGATGACTGGTTCGCCATCGAAATATTTCAGCTCGATCTCAAGCTCGTTGTGGCCGCCGGCATGTTCGACAGCTGGCATAGCCGCGGATGTAACCCTCGGTCTTGAGCACTTCGAGCACGTTGGCGCGCATCTTCGAGCCCGGGGTCGAAACCTTGGACTTGTTGCGCATCTGCGCGTTGCGGATGCGAGTGATGAGATCGCTGATTGGATCGTGCGTGGACATAAACGACCCTCCCTTACCAGCTAGACTTCACGAGGCCCGGAACCAGGCCTTTCGATCCGAACTCGCGTAGCGCGATACGGCTAAGTCTTGTTCTTGCGATATACCGAGCGCGAACGTCCGCTAATCTCGCAACGATTACGAATGCGCGTAGCCGACGAATTGCGCGGCATCTCGGCAAGCTTGATCGTCGCCGCGAAACGCTCTTCCATCGGCTTCTTCTTGTCGGCGATAATTGCCTTCAATTTCGCGCGCTTTTCCGCGGCGTTCTTCGTCATTCTCTGACGCCGGTTGTTCTTCTCGATCGAACTTTTCTTCGCCATACGAGTAGTCTCCATACCTTTCCGCGTTTGAGACGCTAAATTCAGTGTCTCACTGCCGGAACGGAAAATTGAAAGCGGTCAGCAATGCACGCGCCTGCTCATCGTCAGGCGCCGTGGTGCAAACCGTGATATCCATGCCCCAGGTCTCGCCCGACTTGTCGTAGTCGATTTCCGGGAACACGAGGTGCTCCTTGAGGCCGAGCGAATAATTGCCGCGACCGTCGAAGCTCTTGGGGTTGAGGCCACGGAAGTCTCGAACGCGCGGAAGCGCGATGTTCACGAGACGATCGATGAACTCGTACATCTTGGCCTTGCGCAGCGTGACCTTGGCGCCAATGGCCTGCCCCTCACGCAGCTTGAAGGTCGCAATCGCCATGCGCGAATGGGTAACCATCGGCTTCTGACCGGCGATCAGTGCAAGATCGCCAGCAGCAAGTTCAACCTTCTTGCGATCGTTCACGGCTTCACCGATGCCCATGTTGAGCACGACCTTATCAAGGGTCGGCACCTGCATGACATTGGTGTAGCCAAACTGCTCAACCAGCTTGACTGCGAATTTCCTTGATCGAACTTCGCGCGAAGGCGCGGAACGTATGCGGTCTCAGCCATCGATCTCTGCTCCCGAACGCTTGGCGACGCGCACCTTTTTGCCGTCAGCCTGAATCTTGAAACCAACGCGGGTCGGCTTGCCGTCCTTGCCGACGATCGCGATGTTCGACAGGTGGATCGGCGACTCCTTGGAGATGATGCCGCCCTCTTGTGCCTGCGTCTGCTTCTGGTGACGCTTCACGAGATTAACGCCACGCACCAGCGCACGCTCCTCGCTCGGACGCACTTCAAACACTTCGCCCGTGCGACCCTTGTCGCGGCCGGACAACACGATGACCTTGTCACCCTTGCGGATCTTGGCAGCCATCACAGCACCTCCGGCGCAAGCGAGATGATCTTCATGTGGTTCTTGGCACGCAGCTCGCGCGGTACCGGCCCAAAGATACGGGTTCCGATAGGCTCAGACTGGTTGTTGATCAACACAGCCGCGTTGCGGTCGAAACGAATGACAGAGCCATCGGGGCGGCGAATATCCTTCCGCACGCGCACGACGACGGCCTTCATGACGTCGCCCTTCTTCACCTTCCCACGCGGGATGGCTTCCTTGATGGAAACGACAATGATGTCACCCACAGATGCGTACCGGCGCTTGGAACCTCCAAGTACCTTAATACACATGACACGGCGCGCACCGGAATTATCGGCCACGTCGAGGTTGGTCTGCATCTGGATCATTGATGCACCTCGTCCTCTTTCTGTGCGCTAAATGCGCTTAAGCTGTTTTCTTCTTTTCACCCTGGACAACTGTCCAGCGCTTCAACTTCGAGAGTGGTTTACTTTCTTCGATCCACACCTGATCGCCGGCTTTGAACTGATTGTTCTCGTCGTGCGCATGGTAGTTCTTCGAACTGGCGGATCGTCTTCTTGTAGATCGGATGGGTGAAGCGGCGGTCGACACGCACGACAATCGTCTTGTCCTGCTTGTCGCTGACGACCACGCCCTGGAGAGTACGCTTCGGCATCTTTGGCCCCTTACTTCGTCTTAGCCGTCGCGGCGCGCTTCTGCGCAGCGACAGTTTTGATACGTGCAATATCGCGGCGAGCCTCACGCAGACGCGAGGTATTCTCGAGCTGCCCGGTGGCGCGCTGGAAGCGCAGATTGAACCGCTCCTTCTTCAGATTGAGGATAGCATCCTCCATCTGATCGGGGCTCATCGCGCGGATATCTTCGATTTTCATTTCAGCCATGGCTTCTTACTCCGCAATGCGCGCAACGAAGCGCGTCTTGATCGGAAGTTTGGCGGCAGCAAGCGTGAGTGCTTCGCTTGCGCCGTCTGATCGGTCACACCGTCGATCTCGAACAGGATGCGGCCCGGCTTCACGCGCGCCACCCACAATTCAGGCGTACCCTTGCCGGAACCCATGCGCACTTCAGCAGGCTTCTTCGACACCGGAAGATCTGGGAACACGCGGATCCAGACGCGGCCGGCACGCTTCATATGACGGGTCAGCGCGCGGCGCGCGGCTTCGATCTGGCGCGCAGTGATGCGCTCCGGCGCCATCGCCTTCAGGCCAAACTGGCCGAAAGACAGCGTCGCGCCCGACGAGGCGACGCCGTGAATACGGCCCTTATGCGCCTTGCGGAACTTTGTCTTCTTTGGTTGCATCATGGCTTACGCCCTCAAACCTTCTCTAAAATTCTATCAAGCTGCGTCGCGACGCGGACGTCCGCTCTCGCCTTCGGCCATGCGCTTGTCCTGAGCCATCGGATCGTGCTCGAGGATTTCACCCTTGAAGATCCAGACCTTGACGCCGCAGGTGCCGAACGTCGTGAACGCTGTTCGCAACACCGTAATCGACATCCGCACGCAATGTGTGCAGCGGCACGCGACCTTCGCGATACCATTCCATGCGCGCGATTTCAGCACCGCCGAGACGGCCCGAGCAATTGATACGAATGCCTTCGGCACCAAGACGCATCGCCGACTGCACGGCGCGCTTCATGGCGCGGCGGAACGCAACGCGACGCTCAAGCTGCTGCGCGATCAATTCAGCGACCAGGGTTGCATCGAGTTCCGGCTTGCGAATTTCGATGATGTTGATCACCACATCCGAATCCGTGATCTCCGCAACCTTCTTGCGCAGCTTATCGATATCCGCGCCCTTCTTGCCGATCACGACACCGGGACGCGCCGAATGGATCGACACGCGGCACTTCTTGTGCGGACGCTCGATGACGATCCGCGCGACCGCCGCCTGCTTCAATTCCTTCATGCAGCATCGCACGAATGCGAACGTCCTCGTGCAGGAGCTTTCGCGTACTCGTTCTTGCCGGCGAACCAACGGGAATCCCAGGTCCGGTTGATGCCCAGACGCAGCCCGATTGGATTGATCTTCTGACCCATCGTTTTCTCCTGCGCCTTCTTAGGCGCTCGCCTCGGCCTCGACCTGCCGAACGACAATCGTCAGCTGCGAGAACGGTTTAAAAATACGGCCCGAGCGGCCACGGCCACGCGGTGCGAAACGCTTCAATACAATTCCGTTGCCAACATGTGCCTCGGCAGACGACAAGCGCGTCGACATCGAGGTCATGGTTGTTTTCGGCGTTCGCAATGGCGGACTCCAGACACTTCTTCACGTCGACCGGCGATCCGCTTGCGCGAGAACTGCAGGTCGGCGAGCGCAGACGAAGCCTTCTTGCCGCGGATCATCTGCGCAACAAGATTGAGCTTCTGCGGGCTCACCCGAAGCATCCGGGCGACTGCCTTGGCCTCGTTATCCGGGAGGCGCCGTTCGCGCTTTGGTTTGCTCATGACTTAGTCCTCAAGCCTTCTTGGCTTTCTTGTCGCCCGAATGGCCATGGAAGGTCCGCGTCGGCGAGAACTCGCCGAACTTGTGACCGACCATTTCCTCGTTCACGGCGACCGGAACATGCTTTTGACCATTGTAGACGCCGAAGGTGAGACCCACGAACTGCGGCAGGATCGTCGAACGACGGCTCCAGATCTTGATAACGTCATGACGGCCGGACGAACGCGCGACATCTGCCTTCTTGAGCAGAGAGCCTTCGACGAACGGGCCTTTCCAGACTGAACGAACCATGGTCCGGCGATCCTTACTTCTTCCGCTTATGGCGGCTGAGGAGAATGAACTTGTTGGTCGACTTGTTCGACCGGGTCTTCTTGCCCTTGGTGGGCTTGCCCCACGGGGTAACCGGATGACGTCCACCTGAGGTGCGGCCTTCACCGCCGCCATGCGGATGGTCGATCGGGTTCATCGAAACACCGCGGTTATGCGGACGACGGCCCATCCAACGCATGCGGCCGGCCTTGCCGATCGACGATATTCATGTGATCGGGGTTCGACACCGCACCGATGGTGGCGATGCAGCGGCCATGAACCAGGCGCTGTTCGCCGGAGTTCAGACGCACGATGACGAAATCCTGATCGCGACCAACGATCTGGGCGTAGGTGCCGGCCGAACGGGCGATCTGGCCGCCCTTGCCGATCTTCATCTCGACATTGTGCACGATGGTGCCGACCGGCATGTTGCCGAGCGGCATGACGTTGCCCGGCTTCACGTCGACATAGTTGCCGGCGATGACGGTATCGCCAACCGCCAGACGCTGTGGCGCCAGGATGTAAGCCTGCTCGCCATCTGCATACTTGATCAGCGCGATGAACGCGGTGCGGTTCGGATCGTATTCCAGCCGCTCGACCTTCGGCCGGCACATCGACCTTGGCACGCTTGAAATCGACGATGCGATAGGTCTGCTTGTGACCACCGCCACGGAAGCGCACAGTGATGCGACCGGTGTTGTTGCGGCCGCCGGACGAATGCTTGCCCTCGGTCAGACGCCTTGACCGGCTTGCCCTTGTAGAGCGCGGAACGATCGACCATCACCAGCTGGCGCTGGCCTGGCGTCGTTGGGTTGAATGTTTTCAATGCCATCGTCGTTCGCCTTACAGTCCGGTCGTAACGTCGATGCGGTGGCCCTCTTCGAGGGTCACGATCGCGCGCTTGACGTTCGACTGCGAACCGAACTGGCCGCGGAAGACCTTCGTCTTGCCCTTGCGAACCAGCGTGTTCACGCTCTTCACCTTGACGTCGAACAGCTTCTCAACCGCTTCCTTGATCTGCGGCTTGGTCGCCTTGCCGCGACCTTGAACACAACCTTGTTGTGCTCGGAAGCCACCGTCGCCTTTTCGGTCACGACCGGCGCGACGATGATGTCGTAATGGCGCGCATCCATAGTCTTCATTTGAAGCGCGCCTCCAACGCATCCACCGCAGCCTTGGTCAGAACCAGCTTCTGACGGCGCAGAATGTCATAGACGTTGATGCCCTGAATCGGCAGCACGTCGATGTTCGGAATATTGCGTGCAGCTGCGGCGAAACCGTTATCGACCTCGGCGCCGTCGATGATCAGCGCGTTGGTCAGGCCGAGACCGGAGAAGTGACCGATCAACGCCTTGGTCTTGGCGTCCTTCAGCGTCGGCATTATCGATCACGATCAGGCCGCCGTCCTTGGCCTTCGCCGACAGAGCATGCTGCAGCGCGAGCGCACGAACCTTCTTCGGCAGATCGAACGCATGGCTGCGCACGACCGGACCGAAGGCACGGCCACCGCCGCGGAACTGCGGAACACGGGCCGAACCGTGACGCGCACCGCCGGTGCCCTTCTGCTTGTACATCTTCTTGCCGGTGCGCCAGATTTCCGCACGGCCCTTGGCCTTGTGCGTGCCGGCCTGGCGCTTGGCGAGCTGCCAGTTGACGCAGCGCTGGATCATATCCTTGCGCGGCTCAAGACCGAAGATCGCATCCGACAGCTGAACCGAGCCAGCGGCCTTGCCTTCAAGGGTTGTGACTTTCAATTCCATCTCACGCTCCCTCCTGCTCGGCCGCCGCTTCGGCTTCAGCGGCCAGCTTGACCGCCACCTTGGCAAGCTTGAACTTGCCGGGCTTCGGCGCGTCCTTCGGCAGCGCCTTCTTCACCGCATCGCGCACCGTGATCCAGCCGCCCTTGGAGCCGGGAACGGCGCCTTCGACGAGGATCAGACCGCGCTCGACGTCCGTCTGCACGACGCGCAGGTTCAGCGTGGTGATGCGATCGACACCCATGTGACCGGGCATCTTCTTGTTCTTGAAGGTCTTGCCGGGATCCTGACGTCCACCGGTCGAACCGATCGAGCGATGCGAGACCGACACACCGTGCGTTGCGCGCAGACCGCCGAAATTCCAGCGCTTCATGCCGCCGGCAAAGCCCTTACCGACCGAGGTGCCGGTGACGTCGACGAACTGGCCGACGACGAAATGGTCGGCCTGGATCTCGGCGCCGACCGGAATCAGCGCGTCTTCCGACACGCGGAATTCCGCGACCTTGCGCTTCGGCTCGACCTTGGCGACCGCGAACTGGCCGCGTTCAGCCTTCGGCATATACACGGTCTTGCGCGAGCCCGAACCGAGCTGCAGCGCGACATAACCGTTCTTCTCGGTGGTGCGATGGCCAACCACCTGGCAGTTGCCCAACTTGAGCACGGTCACAGGGATATGTTCACCGGTCTCTGTAAAGACCCGGGTCATCCCGACCTTTTGTGCGATCACTCCGGAGCGCATCGGCGTGCTTCCTGTTCTTTCTGTCCGTTTTACCGGACGGGACCTAAAAACTTAGAGCTTGATTTCGACGTCGACACCGGCGGCCAGGTCGAGCTTCATCAAAGCATCGACTGTCTGCGGGGTCGGATCGACGATGTCGAGAAGACGCTTGTGGGTGCGCATCTCGAACTGCTCGCGGCTCTTCTTGTCGACGTGCGGCGAACGGTTGACGGTGAACTTCTCGATGCGCGTCGGCAGCGGAATCGGTCCGCGCACCTGCGCGCCGGTCCGTTTCGCCGTGTTCACGATCTCGCGGGTCGACGTATCGAGAATTCGATGGTCGAACGCCTTGAGACGAATGCGGATATTCTGGCCGTTCATTGCCGTTGTCTTTCTTTTCCGTCATGGCCGGACAGCACCGGTCATCCACGTCTAGCGAATCAGCGAAGTCGCGATGAGCCCGCTACAGCCGGACATGACGCTGATTCGCTTGCTTACTCGATGATGCTTGCGACGACGCCTGCACCGACGGTGCGGCCGCCTTCACGGATGGCGAAGCGCAGCTTCTCTTCCATCGCGATCGGCACGATCAGCTCCACTTCCATCGCGATGTTGTCGCCCGGCATCACCATTTCGGTGCCTTCCGGCAGATGCACGACACCGGTCACGTCGGTGGTGCGGAAGTAGAACTGCGGACGGTAGTTGGTGAAGAACGGCGTATGACGGCCACCCTCTTCCTTGGTGAGGATGTAGGCCTCAGCCTTGAACTTGGTGTGCGGCTTGACCGAACCCGGCTTGCACAGAACCTGGCCGCGCTCGACTTCCTCACGCTTGGTGCCGCGCAGCAGCGCGCCGATGTTGTCGCCAGCCTGGCCCTGATCCAGCAGCTTGCGGAACATTTCAACGCCGGTGACGATGGTCTTCTGGGTGTCGCGCAGACCGACGATTTCGATTTCCTCGCCGACCTTGACGATGCCGCGCTCGACACGGCCGGTGACGACGGTGCCACGGCCCGAGATCGAGAACACGTCTTCAACCGGCATCAGGAACGGCTTGTCGATCGGACGCTCCGGCTGCGGAATGTAGTCGTCGACAGCCTTCATCAGCTCCAGGATCGCGTCGTGGCCGAGCTTCTGGTCCTTGTTCTTCAAGCGCCGCCAGCGCCGAACCCTTGATGATCGGAATGTCGTCGCCGGGGAACTTGTACTTCGAGAGCAGTTCGCGAACTTCCATCTCGACGAGCTCGAGCAGTTCCGGGTCGTCGACCATGTCGCACTTGTTCAGGAACACGACGATCGCAGGAACGCCGACCTGGCGGGCAAGCAGGATGTGCTCGCGGGTCTGCGGCATCGGGCCGTCAGCAGCCGACACAACCAGGATCGCGCCGTCCATCTGCGCGGCGCCGGTGATCATGTTCTTCACGTAGTCGGCGTGGCCGGGGCAGTCGACGTGGGCGTAGTGGCGGTTCGCGGTCTCGTACTCGACGTGAGCGGTCGAGATGGTGATGCCGCGCGCCTTTTCTTCCGGCGCCTTGTCGATCTGGTCGTAAGCCGTGAACGTTGCACCGCCTGTTTCCGCCAGAACCTTGGTGATCGCCGCGGTCAGCGTCGTCTTGCCATGGTCAACGTGACCGATCGTGCCGATGTTACAGTGCGGTTTGTTACGTTCAAATTTTGCTTTCGCCATGACGTTCTCCGTTCAACTTTGACTTACGTCAAAGAAATCAGGCAAACTTCTTCTGGACTTCTGCCGACACGTTGGCCGGCGCTTCAGCATAGTGATCGAACTGCATCGTAAAGGTCGCGCGACCCTGGCTCATCGAGCGCAGATTGTTCACGTAACCGAACATATTCATGAGCGGCACCATCGCATTGATGACGTTGGCGTTGCCGCGCATGTCCTGGCCCTGGATCTGGCCACGGCGGGAATTCAGATCGCCGATCACCGATCCAGTGTAATCTTCTGGTGTCACCACCTCGACCTTCATGATCGGCTCGAGGAGGACCGACTTGCCCTTTTGCAGTGCTTCGCGGAAAGCCGCGCGCGCCGCGATTTCGAAGGCGAGCGCCGACGAGTCGACGTCGTGATACTTGCCGTCCACGAGCTGGACCTTAACGTCGACCACCGGGAAGCCGGCAACGACGCCCGAACCCATGACGCTGTTGAGGCCCTTTTCGACGCCGGGGATGTATTCCTTCGGCACCGAACCGCCGACGATCTTCGATTCGAACTCGAAGCCTGCACCAGGCTCGTTCGGCTCGACCACGATCGTCACTTCAGCGAACTGACCAGTACCGCCGGTCTGCTTCTTGTGGGTGTACTTGATTTCGGCCTTCTTGGTGATCTTCTCGCGGAACGCCACCTGCGGCGCGCCGATGTTGGCGTCAACCTTGTAGGTGCGTCGAAGAATATCGACCTTGATGTCGAGATGGAGTTCGCCCATGCCCTTAAGGATGGTCTGGCCGGACTCTTGATCGGTCGATACGCGGAACGACGGATCTTCCGCAGCGAGCTTCGCCAGCGCGACGCCAAGTTTTTCCTGATCGGCCTTCGACTTCGGCTCGATCGCGATTTCGATAACCGGCTCCGGAAATTCCATCTTTTCCAGAATGACCGGATGATCTGGGTCGCACAGCGTATCGCCAGTGCGCGCTTCCTTCAAACCGGCCAGTGCGACGATGTCGCCAGCATAAGCTTCCTTGATGTCTTCACGGTTGTTCGCATGCATCAACAGCATGCGGCCGATACGCTCTTTCTTCTCGCGGGTCGAGTTGATGACACCGGTGCCGCTGGCAAGAATGCCGGAATAAATGCGGCAAAAAGTGATGGTGCCGACGAACGGGTCGTCCATAATCTTGAACGCGAGCAGCGCGAGCGGCTCCTTGTCGTTAGCCTTGCGGACAATCTCGTTACCGTCGTCATCAGAACCCTTGATGGCCGGCACGTCGACAGGCGACGGCAGATAATCAACAACGGCGTCGAGCAATGGCTGCACGCCCTTGTTCTTGAACGCAGAGCCGCACAGCACCGGATAGAACGCACCGGTCAGCACCGCCTTGCGGATCAACCTCTTCAGCGTCGCCTCTTCCGGCTCCTTGCCATCGAGATACGCAGCCATGGCATCGTCGTCGAGCTCGACAGCGGCTTCGATCATCTTCTCGCGATATTCTTTCGCCTTATCGAGAAGATCGTCCGGAATATCCTGGTCTTCGTATTTCGCGCCGAGAGCTTCGTCTTTCCAGACAACAGCCTTCATGCGAACGAGATCGATAAGACCCTTGAAATTGTTTTCCGAGCCGATCGGCAGCTGGATCGCAACCGGCTTTGCACCGAGGCGATCAATAATGTCCTGCAGGCACTTGTAGAAATCAGCACCCGTCTTATCCATTTTGTTGGCGAAGACGATGCGTGGAACTTTGTACTTGTCACCCTGGCGCCAGACCGTTTCGGTCTGCGGCTCAACACCCTGGTTGGAATCGAGAACGCAAACGGCACCGTCGAGCACGCGCAGGGAACGCTCAACTTCAATGGTGAAGTCGACGTGGCCCGGTGTGTCGATGATGTTCAGACGCTTGCCATTCCAGAACGCGGTCGTCGCAGCGGACGTAATGGTGATGCCGCGCTCCTGCTCCTGCTCCATCCAGTCCATCGTCGCGGCACCTTCGTGCACTTCGCCGATTTTGTGGCTCTTGCCAGTGTAATAGAGGATGCGCTCGGTCGTCGTCGTTTTACCGGCGTCGATATGCGCCATGATACCGAAATTACGGTAATCCTCTATGGCATGTTGGCGGGGCATGAGCTGTCCTTATATCCGTTCGCCGTTACCAGCGGTAATGCGAGAAGGCACGGTTGGCTTCCGCCATCTTGTGCACGTCTTCACGCTTCTTGACCGCGTTTCCCCGGTTGTTCGACGCATCGAGCAGTTCCGCAGAGAGCCGCTCGGTCATTGTCTTTTCGTTGCGCCCGCGCGCAGCCGTGATGATCCAGCGAATGCCCAGAGCCTGACGGCGTGTTGAACGAACTTCGACTGGCACCTGATAGGTTGCGCCGCCGACGCGACGTGAGCGCACTTCAATGGTTGGCATCACATTATCGAGCGCCTGCTCGAATACTGTCAGCGGGTTTTGCTTTGTCCTTGTTTCAATGGAGCTGAGCGCACCATAAACAATGGTTTCGGCGGCAGACTTTTTGCCGTCATACATGATCGAGTTCATGAACTTCGTGATGATGATATTCCCGAACTTTGGATCGGGATTCACTTCACGCTTTTCAGCAGAATGGCGACGAGACATCGATGATCCCCGATTACTTCGGACGCTTCGCGCCGTACTTAGAACGACGCTGCTTACGGTTCTTGACGCCCTGTGTATCGAGAACGCCGCGGAGGATGTGGTAACGAACGCCGGGCAAATCCTTCACGCGGCCGCCGCGAATCATGACCACCGAGTGCTCTTGAAGGTTGTGGCCTTCACCCGGAATGTAGCCAATGACCTCGAAACCGTTTGTCAGGCGCACCTTCGCGACCTTACGAAGCGCCGAGTTCGGCTTCTTCGGGGTCGTTGTATAGACGCGCGTGCAAACACCACGCTTCTGCGGCGACTGCTGCAGAGCAGGCACCTTCTTGCGCGACTTCTGCGCAACACGCGGATTTGCGATCAGCTGGTTGATCGTCGGCATCGTTCGCCTTCACCCTTGTTCACGCGAAACCTTCATCAGGCTCCGCAAATTCGCTTCAATTCCATGGGGCGATTTCGCGCCCCGCGTTTGTCCCTGTTACATCCATCGCATCGCGCGCTTTCAGTCGCGCAAAACGAAATCGCGCCACCCGTTCATGACTGAACGGAAAGCGCTGAACGCCACAGAGGACCGCAGCTTGCCTTACGGCTCACCGAGATCATGCATCCGAGACTGACCTCAGGAGCGAAAGTGCTCACAAAGACCAATGTTGTCCTGGCATTGCCTGGCTAGTACCGACAGCGTTTGAGCGACATTCGTCGAGGTTGGTGCCCTAGACATCCCGAAGGATGCTGAAGGGTGGTCCGTTCCGACGCAGGGAAGCTCACCGCCTGTCGTGAAGTTTGCGGGTTTTATCGGCCATACCGGCCCAAGTCAAGGACAAAGGCGATAGCAAAAGCATAAGCGGCAGAGCCACTTCTGGCATTCCTCAGGACGCACCGAACTTCGTTATAGCATTCTTT
The DNA here is from genome assembly GCA_963811795.1 of uncultured Alphaproteobacteria bacterium. Classification (GTDB taxonomy): domain Bacteria; phylum Pseudomonadota; class Alphaproteobacteria; order Rhizobiales; family Xanthobacteraceae; genus Afipia. Next base: position 89,894 of record CAWESR010000003.1, on the reverse strand, counting down.
TCGCGATGCACCCGAGTGGCGATTTTACGCTGAGCGACCCTTCCCTGCCCGCCGACCCTGCCTGAAGCACCTATTGTCCCGGGGGCCGCAAAGGGCGGGCAAGAGCGTAAATGACGACATAAAGGCTATATATTACAATATCTTATAATGAGCGCCCATGATCCAGGTTTAACCTGTGCGCACCGCCCTGCCCGTTATTTCCTGCCCGTTATAGCGGCTGCGACTTGATGGTGAATCAATCCTCATCATTGCGGTAATTGTCATCACTGCTGTCACACGGTCATCAGATACAAGAAAGGCCGGCTTTCGCCGGCCTTTCGATTAATTTAATGCGCAGTCGCCTATTCGGCCGTCGGAGCGGTCACTGGCGGAAGGGCTAGTGGCTGAACCTCCGGAGCCGCAGGAACGATAGCCGCCTGCTTTTCGCGCTCGTCGAGAATCAGCTTGTCGCGCTTGGCTGCGACTTCGCGGATCTTGGCCATCGAAGCGCCCGTGCCTGCCGGGATCAGGCGGCCAACAATGACGTTCTCCTTGAGACCTTCGAGCGGGTCCACCTTGCCGTTGACGGCGGCTTCGGTGAGCACACGGGTGGTTTCCTGGAACGACGCCGCCGAGAAGAACGACCGCGTTTGCAGGCTCGCCTTGGTGATACCGAGCAACACCGGGGTTCCGGTCGCGGGCTTCTTGCCCTCTTCCTTCGCCTTGGCATTGATCTGGTCGAACTCGATCTTGTCGATCTGTTCGCCCGAGATCATGTCGGTCTCGCCCTGGTCGGTGACTTCCACCTTCTGCAGCATCTGACGGACAATCACCTCGATGTGCTTGTCGTTGATGAGCACGCCCTGAAGCCGATAAACTTCCTGGATTTCGTTGACCAGATAGGCAGCGAGTTCTTCGATGCCCTTGATCGCCAAAATGTCGTGCGGCGCCGGATTTCCTTCGACGATGAAATCGCCCTTTTCGACGATATCGCCGTCCTGCAGATGGATGTGCTTGCCCTTTGGAATGAGATACTCGCGGGTCTCTTCATTCTTATCGACAGGCTCGATCGAAATGCGGCGCTTGTTCTTGTAGTCGCGGCCAAAGCGGATGGTGCCCGCGATCTCAGCGATAATTGCAGCATCCTTCGGCTTGCGAGCCTCGAACAGTTCGGCAACGCGCGGCAAACCACCGGTGATGTCGCGGGTCTTTGCGCTTTCCGTGGAAATACGCGCAACCACATCGCCGGCTTTTACCTTGGCGCCAGAATCAACCGACAGAATGGCATCGACCGACAACATGTAGCGGGCATCGCCGCCACGTGACAGTTTCAGCACCTTGCCGTCCTTGTCCTTGATGACAATGGCAGGACGCAGGTCCGCACCGCGGCCCGTTGTGCGCCAATCGATAACGACACGCTTTGCAATACCTGTCGATTCGTCGATGGTTTCGGTGATCGATTGGCCTTCAACCAGATCCTCGAACCCGATGACGCCTTCAACCTCGGTGAGAATGGGACGTGTATATGGATCCCACTCCGCGATGCGCTGGCCACGCTTGATGGTATCGCCTTCATCGACACGCATGCGCGCGCCATACTGAATGCGATGCGTCGCGCGCTCGGTGCCATCGGCATCGACCACTGCAACCACCATGTTGCGCACCATCGCCACGGTGATGCCTTCGCTGTTCTTGGCGATGGCCCTGTTCTTGATCACGATCTTGCCGTCGAAGTTCAACTCGATGAACGACTGCTCATTGATCTGAGCAGCGCCACCGATGTGGAACGTGCGCATCGTCAGCTGGGTGCCCGGCTCGCCGATTGACTGCGCGGCGATAACACCAACCGCTTCGCCATGGTTGACCGGTGTACCGCGTGCCAGATCGCGACCATAACACTGGCCGCAAATCCCGTTGACCAGTTCGCAGGTCAACGCCGAGCGGATCTTCACTTCCTGGATGCCGGCCTGCTGGATGGCGTCGACATGCAACTCTTCCATTAAGGTGCCGCGCTTGACGATCACCTTGTTGGTTGCCGCCTCGCGAATGTCCTCGCCGGCTGTGCGGCCGAGAATACGCGAGCCCAACGAAGCCACCACCGTGCCTGCGTCGATAATCGCACGCATCTTGATGCCGAGGTTGGTGCCGCAATCATCTGCAGTGATGATGCAGTCCTGCGCCACGTCAACCAGACGACGGGTGAGATAACCCGAGTTCGCGGTCTTCAAGGCAGTGTCGGCCAGACCCTTACGGGCACCGTGGGTGGAGTTGAAGTACTCCATCACGGTCAGACCTTCTTTGAAGTTCGAAATAATCGGCGCCTCGATGATTTCGCCCGACGGCCTCGCCATCAGCCCGCGCATACCGGCAAGCTGACGCATCTGCGCCGGCGAACCACGCGCGCCCGAGTGGGCCATCATGTAGATCGAGTTGATCTGGGAATCCGCGCCCTTCGCTGTCTTCTTCACCGAGGAGATTTCCTTCATCATCTCATCGGCGATCTTTTCCGTGGCCTTGGACCACGCGTCGACAACCTTGTTGTACTTCTCGCCCTGAGTAATCAGGCCGTCGTTGTACTGCTGCTCGAATTCCTTTGCCATCAAGCGCGTATCTTCGACGATCTTCCACTTGGCATGCGGCACGACCATGTCGTCCTTGCCGAACGAGATGCCTGCCTTGAAAGCATTGTGGAAGCCGAGCGCCATGATGCGATCGCAGAAGATCACCGTCTCCTTTTGGCCGCAGTGACGATAAACCTGATCGATCACGCCCGAGATTTCGCGCTTCGTCATCAGCTTGTTGATCGTATCGAAAGGCATCTTGGCGTGCTTCGGCAGCACCTGACCAAGCATGACGCGACCTGCTGTCGTGTCATACCACCTGGTCACAGGTTTGCCGTTCTCGTCGAGACCTTCCCACCGATACTTGATCTTGGTGTGGAGGTGGATGACCTTCGAGTACAGCGCGTGTTCGATCTCGGCCATTTCGCCGTAAATCTTGCCCTCGCCGCTCAAGCCTTCGCGCAGGATCGAGAGATAATAGAGGCCGAGCACAATATCCTGTGACGGCACGATGATCGGCTGACCGTTTGCTGGATGCAGAATGTTGTTGGTCGACATCATCAGGACGCGCGCTTCCAACTGCGCTTCGAGCGACAGCGGAACGTGCACGGCCATCTGGTCGCCGTCGAAGTCGGCATTGAACGCGGCGCAGACCAGCGGATGAAGCTGGATCGCCTTGCCTTCGATCAGCACAGGCTCGAAAGCCTGAATGCCGAGACGATGCAACGTCGGCGCGCGGTTCAGCAGCACGGGATGCTCGCGAATGACTTCGTCGAGAATGTCCCATACTTCGGGACGCTCTTTTTCAACGAGCTTCTTCGCCTGCTTCACCGTAGTGGAAAGTCCCTTGGCATCGAGCCGTGAATAGATGAACGGCTTGAACAGTTCGAGCGCCATCTTCTTCGGTAGACCGCACTGATGCAGACGCAATTCCGGACCGACCACGATCACCGAGCGGCCCGAGTAATCGACTCGCTTACCGAGCAGGTTCTGACGGAACCGGCCCTGTTTGCCCTTGAGCATGTCGGCAAGCGACTTCAGCGGACGCTTGTTGGCGCCGGTGATGACGCGGCCACGACGACCGTTGTCGAACAGCGCGTCGACGGCCTCCTGCAGCATGCGCTTTTCGTTGCGGATGATGATGTCCGGCGCACGCAGCTCCATCAAACGCTTCAAGCGATTGTTGCGGTTGATGACGCGACGGTAGAGATCATTCAGGTCCGAGGTCGCGAAACGACCGCCATCGAGTGGCACGAGCGGACGCAGATCCGGCGGGATCACCGGCACGACCGTCATGATCATCCACTCCGGCTTGTTGCCGGAGAAGCGGAAAGCCTCGACGATCTTCAAGCGCTTGGCGTACTTCTTGTGCTTGATGTCGGATTCAGTCTCCGCCATTTCTGCGCGCAGCTGTCCTTCAAGCTTTTCAAGCTCAAGACCCTTCAGCAACTCGCGAATGGCTTCCGCGCCGATCATGGCCGTGAAGCTGTCTTGGCCGTATTCGTCCTGTGCGCGAAGATATTCCTCTTCCGACAGCAGCTGACGTTCCTTCAGAGCGGTCAGGCCCGGCTCAAGGACAACGTAGTATTCAAAATAAAGGATGCGTTCGAGATCCTTGAGCGTCATGTCGAGCAGCAAACCGATGCGGCTCGGCAGTGACTTCAGGAACCAGATGTGCGCAACCGGCGCAGCCAGTTCGATGTGGCCCATACGCTCGCGCCGAACGCGCGATAGCGTTACCTCGACCGAGCATTTTTCGCAGATGATGCCCTTGTACTTCATCCGCTTGTACTTGCCGCACAAGCACTCGTAATCCTTGATCGGCCCGAAAATGCGGGCGCAGAACAGGCCATCACGCTCGGGCTTGAAGGTACGGTAGTTGATGGTTTCCGGCTTTTTGATTTCGCCGTAGGACCACGACAGAATCTTCTCAGGACTCGCGATCGAAATCCGGATCTGGTCGAACACCTGAGCCGGGGTCGTCGGATTGAAGAGATTCATAATTTCTTGGTTCATCATCGTCTCCTCGCGTGCCGATCGTCACCGGCAGCAAATTCGAAACTCATCTGTCGCTTGACGCCGCGCCCAGTGTTGAGAGCGCGGCGTGATGCCCGGCAACGCGCCGGGCAGAAAGTCTTGCGTTATTCGGCCGCCTGGCCGGTGGCGGACCACCCACCTTGGAATTGTGCAGATCGACGTTGAGGCCAAGAGAGCGCATTTCCTTGACCAGCACGTTGAACGATTCCGGAATGCCGGCCTCGAACGTGTCGTCGCCACGCACAATGGCCTCGTACACTTTGGTACGGCCGGCCACGTCGTCGGACTTCACAGTCAGCATTTCCTGGAGCGTGTACGCCGCACCGTAAGCTTCGAGCGCCCACACTTCCATTTCGCCGAAACGCTGTCCGCCGAACTGCGCTTTGCCTCCCAGCGGCTGCTGGGTCACGAGCGAGTAAGGACCGATCGAGCGTGCATGTATCTTGTCGTCGACAAGATGGTGCAGCTTGAGCATGTAGATATAGCCCACTGTCACCTTGCGATCGAACTCGTCGCCGGTTCGTCCGTCGTAAACGGTCGACTGACCCGACTTATGAACGCCCGCGAGTTCAAGCATCTGTTCGATATCGGCTTCCTTTGCACCGTCGAACACCGGAGTGGCAATCGGCACACCGGCCCGCAGGTTACGGCCAAGCTCAAGCAGCTCATTGTCGTTCAGAGACTTGATGGTCTCGTCGTCGCCATAGACCTTCTTAAGGGTCTCCTTGAGCGGCTTCATGTCCTGCTTGGTGTAATAGGCATCGATGGTTTGACCGATGCGCTTGCCAAGGCCCGCGCAAGCCCAACCGAGATGCGTCTCCAGAATCTGGCCGACGTTCATACGGCTCGGCACGCCGAGCGGATTGAGCACGATGTCGGCATGTGTTCCGTCTTCAAGGAACGGCATGTCTTCAATCGGCACGATCTTCGACACCACACCCTTGTTGCCGTGGCGCCCTGCCATCTTGTCGCCAGGCTGAATCTTGCGCTTCACCGCAACGAAGACTTTGACCATCTTCATCACGCCGGGCGGCAATTCGTCACCACGCTGCAGCTTTTCAACCTTGTCGAGGAAGCGCTGTTCAAGGCCCTTCTTCGACTTGTCGTACTGCTTGCGCATGGCCTCGATCTCGACCATCAGCTTGTCGTTCGGCGAAGCAAACAGCCACCACTGCGACTTCGGATATTCCTCGAGCACCGCACGGGTGATCTTGGTATCCTTTTTGAAGCCCTTCGGACCGGCAATACCCTGACGGTTCTCAAGAAGTTCAGCGAGACGGTTGTAGACGTTGCGATCCAGGATCGCCTGCTCGTCATCGCGGTCCTTCGCAAGACGCTCAATTTCTTCACGTTCGATCGCCAGCGCACGCTCGTCCTTGTCGACGCCGTGGCGGTTGAACACGCGAACTTCCACGATGGTGCCCTGCACGCCCGGAGGCACGCGAAGCGAGGTATCGCGAACGTCGGAAGCCTTTTCACCGAAGATCGCACGCAGAAGTTTTTCTTCCGGCGTCATCGGGCTTTCGCCCTTCGGCGTGATCTTGCCGCACAGGATGTCGCCAGCGCGGACTTCCGCACCGATATAGACAATGCCCGCTTCGTCGAGGTTCTTCAGCGATTCTTCCGACACGTTCGGAATATCGCGGGTGATTTCCTCAGGGCCGAGCTTGGTGTCGCGGGCCATGACTTCGAATTCCTCGATGTGAATCGAGGTGAAGACGTCGTCCTTCACAATCCGCTCTGAAAGCAGGATTGAAATCTTCGAAGTTGTAGCCATTCCACGGCATGAACGCGACGAGCACGTTGCGGCCGAGCGCAAGTTCGCCAAGATCGGTGGATGGACCGTCCGCGATGATGTCGCCCTTGCGCACGATATCGCCCACCTTCACCAGCGGACGCTGGTTGATGCAGGTCGACTGGTTGGAGCGCTGGTACTTCATCAGACGATAGATATCGACGCCCGACCTGGTCGGATCGAGATCTTCCGTCGCGCGGATAACAATACGTGTTGCGTCGATCTGATCGATCACGCCGGTGCGACGCGCCGCGATGGCAGCGCCCGAGTCACGCGCTACGACGCCTTCCATACCGGTGCCGACGAACGGCGCCTCGGCACGAACCAGCGGCACGGCCTGACGTTGCATGTTCGAGCCCATCAGAGCGCGGTTGGCGTCGTCGTTCTCAAGGAACGGAATCAACGCCGCAGCCACCGACACGATCTGCTTCGGCGACACGTCCATGTAATCGACCTTGTCAGGGGTCAGCATCAGAACGTCGCCGGCGTGACGGCAAATCACAAGATCGTCTGTGAAACGGCCACGGTTATCGAGCGCAACGTTCGCCTGCGCGACACGGTAGCGGCCCTCTTCCATCGCCGAGAGATAAACCACTTCGTCGGTGACGCGGCCATCCTTCACCTTGCGGTAAGGGGCTTCCACGAAGCCGTATTTATTCACGCGCGCGAAAGTGGCGAGCGAGTTGATCAGACCGATGTTCGGACCTTCCGGCGTTTCGATCGGGCAGATTCGGCCATAATGCGTCGGATGCACGTCGCGGACTTCGAAGCCCGCGCGCTCGCGTGTGAGACCACCCGGTCCAAGTGCCGATAGACGGCGCTTGTGGGTGATTTCCGACAGCGGATTGGTCTGATCCATGAACTGCGAAAGCTGTGACGAACCGAAGAACTCACGCACCGCAGCCGCAGCAGGTTTCGCGTTGATCAAATCCTGCGGCATCACCGTATCGATATCGACCGATGACATACGCTCCTTGATCGCGCGTTCCATGCGCAAGAGGCCGATGCGGTACTGGTTTTCCATCAACTCACCGACCGAACGGACACGGCGATTGCCGAGATGGTCGATGTCGTCGATTTCACCCTTGCCGTCACGCAGATCGACCAGCGTCTTGATGACCGAGAGGATGTCTTCCTTGCGCAAGGTGCGATGTGTATCCGGCGCATCAAGCTCAAGGCGCATGTTCATCTTCACGCGACCAACGGCCGAAAGGTCGTAACGCTCCGAGTCGAAGAAGAGCGACTGGAACATGGCCTGCGCGGAATCCACAGTCGGCGGCTCACCCGGACGCATCACGCGATAGATATCGAACAGCGCGTCTTCGCGCGTCATGTTCTTGTCGGCATTCAGCGTGTTGCGGATGTAGGGACCGACGTTGACGTGGTCAATGTCAAGCAGCGACAACTCTTTGTAGCCGTGCTCGCTCAATGCCTTCAGCAACTTTTCGGTAATTTCCTCACCGGCTTCGGAATAAATTTCACCGGTCTTCGGATTTACGAGATCCTCAGCGAGGTACATTCCGACGAGGTCCGCGTCGGACATGCGCAGCGCCTTGAGACCCTTTTCCTGCAACTGACGCGCGGTGCGAACCGTGAGCTTCTTGCCAGCCTCAAGCACAACCTTGCCGGAATCCGCGTCGATCAGATCGTTGACGGTCGAATAGCCACGGAAACGATTGGCGTCGAACGGCACACGCCAGCCATCCTTGGCGCGCTTGTACAGAACCTTCTTGTAGAAGGTGGAGAGAATTGTCTCGCCATCGAGACCGAGCGCGAACATCAGCGACGTCACTGGAATTTTGCGGCGGCGATCGATACGCGCAAAAACAATGTCCTTGGCGTCGAATTCGATATCGAGCCACGAACCACGATACGGAATCACGCGCGCGGCAAACAACAACTTGCCAGAGGAGTGCGTCTTGCCCTTGTCGTGATCGAAGAACACGCCAGGCGAACGATGCATCTGCGAGACGATGACACGCTCGGTGCCATTGACCACGAAGGTGCCGTTCATCGTCATGAGCGGAATGTCGCCCATGTAGACGTCCTGCTCCTTGATGTCCTTGACCGACTTCGCGCCCGTTTCTTCGTCAATATCGAACACGATGAGGCGCAGCGTCACTTTCAATGGCGCAGCATAGGTCATACCGCGCTGGCGGCACTCATCGACATCATATTTCGGCGGTTCAAATTCGTAGCGGACGAACTCGAGCATTGATGTGCCGGAGAAATCCGAAATCGGGAACACTGACCGGAAAACGGCCTGCAAGCCTTCATCCAGTCGCCCGCCTTCGGGCTCATCGACCATCAAAAATTGATCATACGACGCCTTTTGAACCTCGATGAGGTTTGGCATCTCGGCCACTTCCCGAATGTGCCCAAAGAACTTGCGTACGCGTTTGCGACCGGTGAACGTCTGCTGCGCCATCGTGGCCTCTCATTTTCGCCGCCCTTAACTGGCAGCATCTTCCAGAGTGCGACGAACATCGCCTCTCCGGGTTGAATTCAAGAATCATCTGAGTCCCAGGGAACCTGAAATCTCAGACGCAAAATGACGTGCGGGGCGCTGCAAGCGCCCTGCCCGTCAAAACAAAGCTTACGGACTGGAAAAGCCCGAAATTTCTCGTCTCCCGACGCCCCGCCCTGATTCTAACCAATGTTTCAGAACGCGCCGTCCTTTCGTGCCTCCGCCCATATGGGCGGCAAATTCAACAATTCGAGGAACTTAAATCACCGAACTGTCACACATTTGCGTGTTCAGGCCGATCCCAAAAGAACCGGCCTGAGCACATATTCATCTTACTTGAGCTCGACCTTGGCGCCGACCTTCTCGAGGGTCGCCTTGATCTTCTCAGCTTCGTCCTTTGCAACGCCTTCCTTGAGTGGCTTCGGCGCGCCTTCGACGAGGTCCTTGGCTTCCTTGAGGCCAAGGCCCGTAATCGCACGGACTTCCTTGATGACTTCGATCTTCTTGTCGCCAGCCGAAGCCAGCACAACCGTGAAGTCGGTCTTTTCTTCAGCAGCGGCAGCGCCACCACCAGCACCTGGAGCCGCAGCAACTGCAACAGCAGCAGCGGCCGAAACGCCCCACTTCTCTTCGAGGAGCTTCGCAAGCTCGGCAGCCTCGAGAACGGTGAGCTTCGACAGGTCGTCTACGATCTTTTGCAAATCAGCCATTGTATCTTTTCCTTCAGCGTATCAGTTCGAACCAATTGAGATGTGAATGGGCATCACGCCGCTTGACCCTTAGAGGCATAAGCCTGAACAACACGCGCGACCTTGGCCGCTGGCGCATTGGCGAGCTGAGCGATTTTGGTTGCCGGCGCCACGAGAAGGCCGACAAGCTTGCCACGCAGTTCGTCCAGCGATGGCAATGAGGCAAGCGCCTTCACAGCATCGGGATTCAGGACAGTGGTTCCCATCGCGCCGCCAAGAATGACAAACTTTTCGTTTGTCTTGGCGAACTCGACGGCAACCTTTGGCGCCGTGACCGGATCGTTTGAAGTTGCGATTACGGTCGGCCCCTTCAACAAGGAGCCGATGGACACGACGTCAGTGCCTTCAAGAGCAATTTTGGCGAGACGGTTTTTCGAGACCTTCACCGACGCACCCGCCTGCTTCATCTGCATACGCAGAGTCTGCATTTGAGCCACGGTGAGGCCGGAATAATGAGCGACGACCGCAACGCCCACGGTCTTGAAGACCCCGTTCAGCGTTTCGACCGCCTCTTTTTTTGCCGCTCTTTCCACAGCAAGCTCTCTCCGGTTGGCGGTCATTGCCTGAGACAGGACCGCCGGGTTGCACCGATCGTCCCACCCGAAACCTCGTCTCGAGACATTCCTCTCTCAACACGCCGGGCGCGACGACATTTAGGAAGCCTGCCCTCCCGACCAGGAAAACCTGAGCGGGGTGTCGAGGTTCGAACCAAACTCGCTGCCGTCGCAGTGCGCGACGAATGCAAATCCGGTTTTCACCCGTCTGTGCAGGAAATTAAGTCAGCGGAAGCTGACACCCGCAGTCTTGGACAGGATTCAGTCTTCGGCAAATCCTTCAGAAGGACCCTGTGAAAACCTCTGTTCGCTTTCGTCACAACCAAAAGCTTCCTTCCTGCCAGCAACCCACGCGGAATTGTCGACGAGGAATGATCTCCTATTGGTGTGATTTTTAGAAAACGAACATAGACGCGCCAGCGAAAGCCAGCACGCCTGAGAACCCAGCATTTAACGGGTCTAAACCGACTTGCCAAGAGGATATTGGCTTAAAAGATGTTTTCCGGCGGGCCTGAGCCACCAGTTCCCTATCCCAGCACTGGTTCAATTCGCGGAAAACCTCATTAAGATACTGATATTAAATACTAATTCCTTAAAACCTCAAGCTACTGACACCGGATGCCGCAATGGCTCCCCGGCAAAGAAGGCATCGAGATTGCCGATGACGCAGTCCTGCATAGCCCTGTGGCCCTCCACCGTATGGCCGCCGACATGGGGCGTCAGCACGACATTGGGAAGTTTCGTCAACGCATCCGGCGCATGCGGTTCGACCTCATACACATCGAGTCCGGCGCCTGCGATAATGCTGCCTTCCAACGCGGCAATGAGCGCTGGCTGGTCGATCACCGAGCCGCGTGAAATGTTGATGATGGTCCCATTTGGACCAAGCTTTTTCAGAATATCGGCATTGATGATGTGCTGCGTCTCAGCGCCCGCGCGCACCGCAACTATCAAAACATCCGACCATTCGGCCAGCGCGGCGAGCGACGGATAATAAGCATATGACACATCATGACGGCTGCGGCTGAAATAGCCCACCTCGGTTTCAAACGCTGCGCATCGCGCCGCGATCTTGCGGCCAATCTCACCCATCCCGTAAATGCCGATCTTGCGACCCGTCATGCCAAACGGCGACTTCATCAATGGCGACGGCTTCGCATCAACCCATCCACCGTTTCGCACATAATCATCCGCGGGCAGAAGTCTCCGCATCACAGCAAGCATCAAGGTCATGGCGAGATCGGCCACCGCAGCCGCATTTGCCGCCGGGCTGTTGCCGACGACGATCTTCCGCCTCGCTGCTTCAGCGAGATCAACACCGTCATAGCCGGTGCCGTAGCAGATGATTGCTCCGAGCGAAGGAAGTGTGTCGAGTACTGAGGATGGAATGACCTGGCCACCCGCTGTGATCAGCGCGCGAACCGACGCAAGCTGCTCCATGGTGAAAGTTTCGATGGGAGGTTTTCCTGCACCGTCGAGCAGCTCATAACGCTGCCCGATGCGCGCCATCATGGCTTTAGGAAATCGTGAGTAGATCAGAACTTGATGAGGCATCTTCAAACCAACTTGGAGAACCGAAGAACTTGTCATCGCACATCACGATCATGCAAAGCAGCTGGCTTTGTGCAGACGACATATGCGTAATGCCCACCCGTTCATCCCCGCGCAAGCGGGGACCCAGCTACGCCAAGCAAGTTTGCTTCTTTCTTCAATGTGCTCGCTTTATGAAGTTTGTAAAATCCTGGAGCGGAGTGTGGTGTCTTCAGAATATGAGTGTTCGCGCATCACAGAGCGCGAGGACAACACTTCACAACAACGCTCCAATAAAAAAGGCGGAGCAATTTACATCGCTCCGCCCCTTAACATTCATATGCAGTCGCTGCTTAGGGCGTCAGGCTTCCTGGTTCGACCTTGACGCCAGGACCCATGGAGGAGGAAATCGCCACGCGTTGGATATAGGTGCCCTTGGAGCCTGCAGGCTTTGCCTTTGCCACCGCATCGGCCAACGCCTTGATGTTTTCGACGAGCTTCTCCTCAGAGAATGAGGCCTTGCCGATACCAGCCTGCACGATGCCGGCCTTCTCGACGCGGAACTCGACCGAACCGCCCTTGGCGCCCTTGACCGCGTTGGCGATATCCATGGTGACGGTGCCGATCTTCGGATTAGGCATCATGCCACGTGGGCCCAATACCTTACCGAGACGTCCGACCAGCGGCATCATATCGGGTGTCGCGATACAGCGATCGAAATCGATTGCGCCGCCGTTCACCTTTTCAACAGAGCTCTTCGGCACCGACAACGTCAGCACCAGCAGCCTTGGCTTCATCAGCCTTGGCGCCACGCGCGAATACGCCGACGCGCAGCGTGCGGCCCGTCCCGTTCGGCAACGTGACAACGCCACGCACCATCTGATCGGCGTGACGCGGATCGACACCGAGGTTCATCGCGATCTCGATGGTTTCGTCGAACTTCGCCTTGGCGCGTTCTTTCACCATCTTGACTGCTTCAGTGATCGAATAAAGTTTTTCGCGGTCGATGCCTTCGCGGGCTTTGACCAGTTTCTTGCCGATTGCCATGATCGTTACCCCGCCACTTCCAGACCCATCGAACGGGCAGAGCCCTCGACCATCTTCATGGCCGCTTCGACGGTATCGCAGTTGAGATCCTTCATCTTCTTCTCGGCGATCTCGCGCACCTGCGCCTTGGTCACCTTGCCGGCCTTGTCGCGGCCCGGCGCTTTCGAGCCGGACTGGATCTTCGCCGCCTGCTTGAGGAAGTAAGACATCGGCGGGGTTCGCATCTCGAAGGTGAAAGAACGGTCCTCGTAGATCGTGATGACCACCGGGATCGGGGTGTTCTTTTCTTCCTTCTGCGTCTGCGCGTTGAACGCCTTGCAGAATTCCATGATGTTGAGGCCGCGCTGACCAAGCGCGGGGCCGATCGGTGGCGACGGATTCGCCGCGCCGGCCGGCACCTGAAATTTCAGGTATCCGGTCACTTTCTTTGCCATCGTTTACTCCTCTTTCGAGTCCGGACCTATCCGCGACTTTCAGGGACCGTGGTGCGGTTCAACAGACGGCTGGCGACCATCTGCCTCCTCCCACGGCATTCCAGAGAGAAGCTGTCGCTTCTCTCATGTCATCACCGGCACAAGGCCGATCATGACAAACCTGTTTATCAGACCTTCTCGACCTGGGCGAATTCCAGTTCGACCGGCGTTGCGCGGCCGAAGATCGACACCGCGACCTTCACGCGCGAACGGCCTCGTCGATTTCCTCGACCACGCCGGAGAACGACGCGAACGGGCCATCGGCCACGCGCACGTTCTCGCCGATCTCGAACGACACCGATGCCTTCGGCCGCTCCACGCCTTCCTGCACCTGATGCAGGATGCGCATCGCCTCCGCTTCCGAAATCGGCATCGGCTTGTTTTCGGCGCCGAGGAAGCCCGTCACCTTCGGCGTGTTCTTGATCAGATGAAACGCCTCGTCGGTGAGGTTCATCTTCACCAGCACATAGCCCGGGAAGAATTTGCGCTCGGTATCGACCTTGCGGCCGCGGCGCACTTCGGTGACCTTTTCGGTCGGAACCAGCACCTGCTCGAACAGATCCTCCAGTCCGCGCTGCTTGGCCTGCTCGCGAATGGACTCGGAGACCTTCTTCTCGAAGTTCGAATAGGCGTGAACGATGTACCAGCGCATGCTCATGTTTCAGTTCCGCACGGATCAGACTTGAATGCCGAGAACGAAAGTGACGAGAATGCGGATGATCTGATCGGCCGCGAAGAAAAACACCGACGACACGGCCACCATGATGAACACCATCATCGTGGTGATCATGGTCTCGCGGCGCGTCGGCCAGGTGACCTTGGCGGTCTCGGCCCGCACTTCCTGCAAGAATTTGAACGGGCTGAAAGCCATCGTCTGTAATCCGCGTTCTTCTGTCTATCGAGTAAATTTCAGAGAATCCGGACAGCCCTCTTATTCGCCCAACCCTCTTTCGAAGGATAAGCCGCCAAGCGGGCTCGTTTGTCCGGGAAATCAAAGCCGCGCCGGATATCCGTCAAAACGGGCCGGCAGCAGGTGCCAGCTATCTACTGCGGCTGGGGCTTCAGGTCAAGATTAAGAAGTTAGGGAAAGCACCCGTAAAAGGCGCTGGGGGTTCAAACAAAAACCGCAGCGCGGGGACATGCGCTGCGGTTTCCTTGGTTGAATGACCAGTCCATGGTGACCTATGATGGGTCCTGCGCTGGTCCGGCCTATAATGGCTATCAGCTTACTACCCCCGCCGACTTTCGCGTCAGCCGCTGCCACTTACCGAGACACCGCCCGAGCTGCCACCCTTGCGATGATCGCGCACGGTGGCCGCTCTGCGCCGCCGAGTTTGCGCTCAATGCAGCGGCGGACGAAGATGTATTAGAGGTGGACGTGGTTGATGATGTCTGCGGCTTGTCTTTGCGATGATCGCGCACAATAACGGCTCCACCGGTTCGCTTTGTCGTGCTAGAGCTAGTGCTAGGTGCCGCAGCTGGCGGAGCACTCGCGCTGGGAGGCTTCGCGGGCGAAGCGCCTGAGGTTGTAGTGCCCGGAGGCTTAACAACGCCATTACCTGGCCCCCCCCCCTCTTCTTGCCGAGTTGGCAATCAAAATCGGTTGGTTCACAAAACTCATTACCGCTAGGATAACTTGTGTTCGTGCCTCCATGCGGACCTCGCTCAGCCGAACGCTCGTCTGTACGATCCTTGTGTAAGTCTACCCACTTGCATTCTCCCACAGGAGAACAGTTTTGGGCGGTCCCCGTACCAAGCACGCAACTCGAAGCTCCGGTGTACTCCCTAGAATAAATCCCTCCGAAGTTTTCGCACTGTGCCGGGGTCATCGCCGCTTCAGCGAAGGCAGACTGAACTAGGCAACAGTCCCAAGACCGGTCAGGCCCAAGACAAGTAGAACAACTTTACGCATTTCAATCTCCTAGGTTTGTTCAAGTTAATCCGTGGATCATTTCAATTACATGCGTGGCAATAAATGGCTGCTGAACGCAATATGTGACCCTCTGTTCATAATCGCAACGGACTCAAAACGACTGTAAAATCAAGATTACAAATGACCTATGGGACACGGCAGCCTACGCTGACAGCATCTCCCTGAGAAACTGGGCATAAGCCACCTGCCCTTTGGCAGTCAGAATTTTGCAGTCATAATTTTAATGAATGGCATTTATTAGATGGCAGGAGTGGCAGGGCTCGAACCTGCGACCCCCGGTTTTGGAGACATGGGAATTGCGAGACGACAAGGCACGATAAGCGACTAAGAAGCGAGATCATTGGGGTTACCGGGGATTACCCCGATATCGTCACGGTTAAACACTTTGAGAGCGCTTCAGTCACAATCGTGCTGCTTCCCCAGCAATTTCCGGAGCCGCACATGCCCAAGATGGGATTTACGAACGACAGGGTTCGCAAGCTGAAGCACGAAAACTTTGGGACGCCGAACACATCTGGCATCAGGATATTCCGGGCTTCGGAATCCGCATTCGGGATAGCGGCCGGATAACATACGTTGTCCACTATCGCTTTGGTGGAAGGTCGATATGCACAGCAACCCTAAAGGCGGCTTCAAGCGCGTGATTGCAATCTGAAAGGCATCGCCTATAACCGCGGTGGATCAATCACTTAGTTACGTCAGTGAAAGCCGAAAAATGGTAAAGGTTGAGGGCTGCGAGGTCTGCGGCGGTTTGGAATTGCGATCAGTAATTGACTTGGGGGAACATCCGTTGTGCGATGGCCTTCTGCCCGTTGGCAGCGCGGAAATCCCTGAAAATTATCCTATAGCGATTTCCTTTTGCCCGACCTGTAAGACTGCGCATCAGTCTTACCAGGTGCCTAAACGGACTTTGTTCCCGATCCGTATCACTATCGTGCGCGTCACACCGCCGACGTCCTCAACGGCATGCGGCAATTGGTCGAACGGTGCGAACAACAAGTCGGGCCGCTCAACAATCTCAAAGTTATTGATATCGGATGCAACGACGGCAGCCTGCTATCGATTTTTGCGGAGCGCGGGGCAAAGACCATAGGCGTCGAACCGACCGGTGCGGCTGTCGACGCAAGAGCCTCCAATCATGAAGTTTATCAGGATTATTTTGCTCCCGCTCTTGCCAAAACTATCGAAGCCGCCCACGGCCAGCCGGACATCATCACGTTCACCAATGTCTTTGCACATATCGAGGATTTGCCGAGTGTGCTTACGGCATTGCGTTTGCTGATGTCGCCAAAGACGCTACTCATCATCGAGAACCACTATCTCGGCGCGGTTCTAGAGCGTCACCAGTTCGACACTTTCTATCATGAGCACCCACGCACCTATAGCTTAACATCATTCAGGTACATCGCCGAGACGCTTCAGGCACATATCGTGGCAGCCGAATTTCCAGCACGCTATGGTGGCAACATTCGCGTCATGATGCAACTGAGGATCCAAAAGCAATCAGCACGCTACTGAGCTCGCGCAATTGCAGACGGCGAAAAAAATTTTGAGCAACGTCTCCATGATATGGGGCGACGGATACCAGCATGGCAGCAGAGCCAAACGCGCGGAAATTGCGAATATGGTTGCCCAACGCGGCCCCCTTTCGGGAAAAGCGTTTCCGGGTCGGGCCGCGATACTTGTCAAGTTGCTGGGACTAGACGACACAATGGTGGCGGCAATTTATGAAAAACCGGGCTCCCATGAAAATTGGACATTATGTTCCGGGCACGCGTGTTCCGATTCTATCGGATGACGATTTCACCTCGCGGCGAAACCCGAAGGCGCCACTCCTAAATCTGGCTTGGCACATTGCCGACGAGATACACGGGTATATGCGCAAGCAGGGATATCAAGGGTCGATCATAGATATTTTCTCTGTAGAAGAATTTGAAAGACTGACCTAGTGGCTTAACCTTACTGGGACGGGTGATCCTTGACGAATTTCGCAGCATCAAATGAGTCGAATAAGGCCGTTATCGAGGACTTGCCGATTTTGGCCAAGCCATTGATTTCGATCATTGTGCCGGTCTTCAACGAAGAGGACAATGTCGACAAGACCTACGCCGAACTAAAACGCGTCGCCGAAGAACTTGACAAATATCGTTTTGAATTTCTGTTCACAGACAACCATTCCACCGATCGAACATTCAGCAAGCTCTCGCAAATCGCTGCGCATGATCCCGACGTGCGGGTGGTGCGCTTCGCCAGAAACTTTGGATTTCAGAAATCCGTTTTAACAGGTTACCGGTTGGCGCGCGGGTCAGCGGCCATTCAAATCGATGCCGATCTCCAAGATTCCACCATCGATGTTTGAACCGTTCCTGCAAAAATGGCAGGAAAGATATCGACGTTGTCGTCGGCGTACGTCGCAATCGGAAAGAAAGTCCGCTGCTTCGAAGATGCAGGCGCGCCTATTATCGTATGCTGCGCCGCCTTGGCGGACCTCATCTGATTCTCGATGCTGGTGATTTCAGGCTAATCGATAGATCGGTGATTGAGCGACTTCGCCCAATTCACGAACCGCACATGTATCTGCGTGGACTTATTCTTCTTTGGCCCGGCGCCAGACGGGAATATCTTTTGACCGCTCCGAGCACCTTTACAACGAAAGCGAATTTCGACTAGGCGCTTTGATGCGTCTAGCCATCGATGGCATCCTAGCTCACTCCAGCCTTCCCCTGCGTATCTCATTCTATGTTGGTCTGGTCATAGCCTTTGCAGCTCTTTTACTCGCCAGCTTTTATCTCATGCTGCGCCTGTTTTTCCGCAGAAACTATTCCGAAGGGGTTCACGACTACCCAGATTCTTGTGCTATTCGGCATTGGCCTAAATAGCGTCTTTCTCGGCGTACTAGGCGTATATGTTGGGCGCATTTACGATCAAGTGCGCATGCGTCCGCCGACGATCATATCCGATCTTGTGAACTTCGACCAACCGATCGAGAGTATCGAAAGAGACTTATTGCGGTGAGTACATCCGGATTGTCTATTATGAAGCAGATCGATCGCACGTTCTGGAAGGATAGACGTGTCTTCGTGACCGGACACATGGGTTTCAAGGGCGCATGGCTCTGTTCTCTGCTGGAAAATCTTGGAGGCCAAAGCTTCGGATTTGGAAAGGACGAGCGCGAAAAACTTCTCTACAATGAGCTGAGCCCGACCGGTCATCTGCATCGTCTCGGTGACATCAACGATTTAGGTGCTTTGAAAGCATGCGCTTTCCAATTCCGGTGCCGATGTCCTTTTTCATCTTGCTGCGCAACCGATCGTTATTTCTTCATATGCCGATCCGATAGGTACCTTTGAGACGAACGTGATGGGAACACTGCGTGTGCTGGAGGCTGCGCGCTTCTGCTCCCGCGATCAAAGCCATCGTCGTTGTGACCAGCGATAAGGTCTATCGGAACAACGAATGGGCGTGGGGCTATCGCGAGCAAGATGCACTGGGTGGTGCCGACCCGTACAGCGCATCCAAAGCGGCCGCGGAGATTGTTACGCACGCAATGTTTAAGTCGTTTTTTGCCGATGGTGATAAAGCTTGCGTCGCTACGGCACGTGCTGGCAACGTCATTGGCGGTGGTGACTGGGCTGACTATCGTTTGCTTCCTGACGCGGCGCGCGCCATCGGCGCAGGTCAATCGCTGATTTGCCGCAACCCGACATCGACGCGCCCATGGCAGCACGTTCTGGACCCCTTGGCTGGCTATTTGATGCTCGCCGAAAGGCTTGCCGGCGGGCATCCCGCGCTTGGAGCGTGGAATTTTGGTCCGGCGCAGGATGACGTCATGACGGTAGGCCAGGTTGCCGACCTTTTTGTCGCCACTTGGGGCTCCGAGGCCAAATGGAAGCCGGCTCCCGAACAATCTGACGCGAAGTACGAGGCTGGCAAGCTCACAATCAATTTAGCACTCGCACGCCGCGATTTAGGCTGGCAACCGCGCTGGAAGGCCGACGAGGCTGTCAAGCGTACGGCAGCATGGTATCGCGACTATGCGGCTGGAACGAAGGCCGCAGCACTTGTTGAGCGAGATATATCCAATTTCCTCGGCGACTATCAGAGACTGTTGGGTAGTGATCGCGTTTAGCGTAAAATATTGACGACCATGTCGCACATGCAGCCAGTTTATACTGCGCTAGGATTTCACTGGCGGCTGGGAAAAGCGGACGGCGGTGGCCACTGAATTTGTGTTAGTTGGGGGTGAGATGAAAGTTGTGATTTTGGCTGGGGGTTTGGGAACACGGCTTTCCGAGGCAACGCAGCTTCTACCAAAACCATTAGTCGAAGTTGGTGATCGGCCCATCATTTGGCATATCATGAAAATGTATGCGGCAGCGGGATTTGACGATTTCATCATCTGCTGTGGTTACAAAAGCCACATGATCAAATCTTATTTCGTTAATTATTTCGCTGAGAACTACGATATTACAGTTCATCTCGGTCATAACAAAATCGATTTTCACGGTGATCCAAGCGAGCGTTGGACGGTCACGCTTGTCAACACTGGCTTGAATACAATGACGGGCGGACGGATCAAGCGCATCGCTTCTTATGTCGGAAACGAGACGTTCTGCCTGACTTATGGTGATGGAGTCGCCGACGTGGACATTCGAGCGCTAGTGGATTTTCATCGTACCCAAGGACGTTTAGCGACAGTGACCGCCGTGCCATCGCCAGGCCGGTTCGGAATCCTTGATATTGATAACGCTGAAGCCGTAACGCGTTTCCATGAGAAGCCAGACAATGAAATGGGATGGATCAACGGCGGGTTTTTCGTCCTCGATCCGTCGGTGTTTGAGTACATTGATGGCGATGACACAACATGGGAGCGACAGCCATTGGAGCGCCTCGCGCAGGATGGAGCACTTGCCGCCTATCGGCATCGCGGTTTCTGGAAGCCGATGGATACCTTGCGCGACCAGCGAGAGCTTGAAGCGCTCTGGAATTCCGGCAAAGCTCCTTGGAAGCACTGGTAGCCGATGAACATCAGACCCGACCGAGCCCGCGGCAGATCGAGCCAACGTCATCTCTACACTTCTCGTTAAGGTCTCAATGCAACGTGTCGTTCGTTTTGGACTAGTGGGAATCGTAGCCCACACTTGTCTATTTCATACTCATCAACGCTATGGTGCTATTTTTTCGCATGGCGCCGATCGCAGCTTCGGTCCGCGCGTATTTGTTATCACTCGGCATCTCGTATTTGCTTCAAAGCCGCTTCACATTCCGGGCAAATACAGACTCCGTTGGTCAAGTCACTCGTTTCGTTATAACTTCACTTGCCGGTCTCGCAGTCTCATGGGGTGTTATGGCAGTTACAGTTGAATTGCTATCCTGGCCTTACTTTCTGGGAGCCGCAGCCAATTGTGTGCTCGTCCCGGTTGCGAATTTCTTCGTGTTCCAAGGTTGGGTGTTTGCCAAGTATAAAGAAGGCACATTGCCTTCAACGTGAGAACAAAATGGGCGAAAACGACCTACAACAGGTAGCGCAAGCGCAAGTCGCCAAAGATTTTGATGGCGTTGCCGCCAGCTACGAGACCAAATAAATTCAGCGCTAGCGTTCGCTGGGCGCGAACACGCGTTCTATATAGATATCAAGCGCGAGCACATCTTGCGGTTAGCAAAACAACGCTTCTCTGATGTCAAAAAGCTTGACGTGCTTGACCTCGGCTGTGGCCTCGGAGCCTATCATCCGGGTCTCGAAGGCAAATTTCGAGAATTGCATGGTATCGACGTTTCTTCTCTAGCGTCGAACTCGCAGCCTTCCGCTGTAGCCACCCCTCTGTCCATTACACAAGCTTTGATGGAGAGCGATTGCCTTATCGCGATAACCAGTTCTCCTTAGTCTTTACCATTTGTGTCATGCACCATGTCCCGCCCCCGCTATGGACAACATTTGTCGCTGAAATGCATCGCGTAATAAAGCCCTGTGGTTTGGCGTTGGTGTTTGAGCACAATCCCTATAATCCCGCGACGCAGTACATCGTCAAGACGTGCGAGATCGACAAAGACGCGGTACTATTGCGTCCCGGCAAATTACGAGGGATGTTTGTCCGCGCAGGGTTCGCCGCGGTACACACGCGATCGATCATTTCCGTTCCACCGGCTGGCCAGTTTCTCACAGGTCTAGATACGATCCTGGGATATCTCCCCTTCGGCGCGCAGTATTATCTAAGCGGTTTAAAGTCATCCTGACAAAGGACTTACTACTGACCAATACGATCCCGAACCTCTTGGGCTTTTGGCGTACCGCAACATTAGATACGCCGATTGTCATCATAGGCGGCGGTCGATGGGGGCGAACTTGGGCGTCGGCCGCCATCGCAGCTCGGGGTTCGGGGAAAAACCTGACCATTGCCTCTCGTACCGATCCGGATGCTGTGCGCGCTTGGGTTACAACGCTTGCAGATGCAAATGGGTTGACAGTTGTCACGAGCGTTGCCGAAGCGATGCAGCTGAATTTTCCTCCAACTTCAGCGATCATTGCTAGCCGTCCGCGTGATCACGTTCGCGATAGTCTTGAGGCATTACAGTTGGGTTTGCATGTGCTGGTCGAAAAACCGATCGGCATTGACATGCAAGGCGGTCAGTCGCTGGTGGCCGCGGCGCAAGCAGCCCGACGCATTCTAGCGATGGGAACGGAGTTTGCCTATCTGCCGGTATTGTATCAACTTGCCCGACAATTCGAAAGCCACGCTGGGCTCACGAAGTTGCGTCTGACATGGGAAGATCCTCCGAACGAGCTTCGACATGGTGCACCAAAGATACGGCACGAAGAAGTAGGTCTGTTGCAGGACTTGCTACCTCACGCCTTCTCAATCTTCCAAATTTTCGCACCTCGCGCGCAATTTCGAATTGTCGCTGCTCACGAGAGTGCGGGTGGAAGCCAAGGGAGCATCGCGTTTGTTGACGACGCAAACGGACATTACGAATTGCACTGCGATGTTGCGTCTACCTCCCGCCGTCGCCTTCTTGAAATTCAAAGCGGCGGTGTGCATGCATCGGTCGATTTCAGCGACAATATCCCATCGATAACGATGGAAGGGCATTCATATCCGCTCGACCCGCAATTCGCTTCGATGGCCAGCACGTTACGATTGGAGCTAGGAGCCTTCCTTGCAACGGTCACCGGTGAAATCGACGCAACATTCATTACACTGGAATCTCCAGCTTATTATTACTGCAAGCCGAGCTGGAACAGGCGTTAGACCCGAGTGTCGACTAGATCCGAGTGAATGAACGTTCTTCTCTCAATGGCAGTAGCCATTTCTCATAAATAGAAAGCTTGCAACATCTTAGCGCTGTCGACGCAAGTAAAGCAGACGTTCGCCCGGCCCGAACCCAACGATCGAGTATGCCTTGCGAACTTTACTCATGTCGATATTTATACTCGTTCCAAGCGTCCCAGTCTCAGCCGCATTGCCAAGGTTCGTTCCCAAGAAAATTTTGTCGGGGCCTCTCGCACCAAGGCATCCGTTTGGTTATCAAGATCGACGCGTCGGATCATCTCTGCAACACCCGGCCCCTCAATCGCTGCAGCGGTACCGCTGTGTCCGTAAAGCACACCCTGGTCGATTGCAATTATTGCAACAGGCTCGCCTTGAGATGTGTTGGCCTTAATGAATTCTATATCATCAAGGACAGCTTGGTTGCGCCTCCCGCGGTGCGTGTCTGGCCGTCTTTATAACTCCGAAGATCGAAGGAACAGCGGAGATCAGGAACGCCAATGGAAGTGCCGTGGTGAAAGCAATCGCCAGCGTCGCCATACGGGACTTCGAGGAGCGGACAGTGCGATCAAGAAAAAAGAAGATGATGATAATGCTCGGCCGGCTACGAGCCAAAGGACAAGCGGATGCGATCTACCAACATAATAAGCAGCTAAACCGGTACCGAGAATAGCAACGAAAGCAGCAAGTTCCAAATCTTTGTCACGCTTATCGCGTGAGCACACCCATAAAGTGGATAGAACCAGCGGGGAGAACAGCATCAATGCGTGAATTGTCCACAAGTCGGGCAGAGCCGGCATTGGAATCATACCAAAGCCGGTGACTGAAAAAACCCTTTGGAAAATTAAGTAATTACTGACGTCAATCTGTGATCCTGATTTTATGTAAAGATAGGCGATAAATATCCGACGAAAATGACAATCCCCGATATGTACGTCATTGTGTTGAATAATGCTTCCCTGCAGCCAGATCGATTTCGCCATGGTTGCGCAGTGAAGTTCCAGCCATAACGAATGCGCCGAGCGAGATAAGCACCGCTAACCCGCTCTCCAAATTCAGGTTACCGCGCCCCCCGCAAACAATCCGAGCACGCCAGCTACTTTTCTATCGGGAGTGTCTTGGAACCAAGCGGCCATCGGCAAGGCGATGGATGGGAATAGGAATCGCAGCGGAAAATATTGCAACACCGGATAATTGACGTAATAGACTAGATTTAGAGCAGTCGCGATAAGGATACTAAGCCCGCAGCTGAAACTTAGAAGCGGATGTTTGATAAGCGTTGTAGAGAATTTGTCGCCGACCGAATGGCGATTATCAGAAGTACGGCAAACAATGAGGTGATAACCGTTATGTTGCCACCGAAAATTTTCAAGACTGGAGAAACGAACTCGCCATAGCACCCATATTGCGCAATGACATCGGCAAGGCACGTGCCGCCAGTCGCAATTCTTACGATCGAGGAAGTAACCGCTTCATAGTGTGAATTAATTGGGCCTGAATAAGTAAGGCTACCAGGTGTCCAGAGTTGTTGCAAAACGACTAATAAAAGAGAGGCAATAAACAGGCCTAAAACAGTCCAAGAATGAAACGTTCTAGGGAAGCATCGACCTGCGTGATGTAAGAAACATCGCCACGCGAACATCATGAATGCCAGCAACCAGCTGGAGATGAAAATTCTTTTCCAAACATCACCCCTGAAAGCCAGAATGAGCAGTGTTGTCGATACAATCGCCCAGAACATCGGTTCGGGACTGTCGATTTCACCTCTAAGGCCGATAGCGAGCCCTGCGAGAACAATCGGAACGAGCACCAGAACGGCGATGAACAATACATATTCTCGCTCAGGAAATACACCGATAGTATTTGGCAACAAAATTGAATCGACAGCGCTGGAATATGTCGATGGATTGACTGGCCCGACAAGAAATGCAGCGTAGCCGAGAAGGACCATGGCGCTGCAGGCGGCAATGAACAAAAACAGCGACGCCGGAACGCGAAACGGCATTATACTCCGATCCCCGATCGATCTTGATCTAAGGCACTTGTATTCGGAATTGTGCCGATGTACCAGCCTTAGAATCCGAATTCTACTTTCTAACGATCCCTCATATTATAGCTAAATTCGATCACTTCAGTCGAAATCCCCATCTCAGGAATTCCCTTAATTGTGTTGCAAAAGACCCGAGCTATCGGCTCGCTTTTCAAAACTGATTTTATGGTAGCTACGCTGATCGCTACCATTATTGGGATATCGGGACTTTGGCCCCATTCAATGTTTGCCCACGAGATTGGGGAGCTTCGGTATTTCCACGGGGCATACGATGAGGATTTCCTCCATCCTGAGCTGGCTCTCGGGAACGCTCAGGGATCACTCGGGCTCTTATCAGGCTTCGCCTTGAACGTCATATATAGGATTTGTCCTTCCTCGCTCGATGCAGCCCTGATCGCTTCGGATTTCGTATTTCCTTTTCTTGTTACATGCACCGCTTATTTTGCTGCGTCTCAACTGATATCCGGCCGAGCCGCAGAGTTTTGGTCACGTTGTCGCCGGTATTTGCCAATGATCTTTTTTCATTGGGCAACTTATCCGTTTGGACATCAGCAAGGATCAACATCTATGGATTCTCGAAAGCCGTTGGCCACGTTGGTTCGAAATTCCTGTCCCCTCGTACGAAACGACTTTCCTGACTTATTTTCAGGACTCCGGAGCCACAGGTCAGTCTGGCGCTGATGTTTGTAGTTCTTGGACTCTCGCTGAAAGCTCGCAGCCGATCCGCACCGTATGAGCAGACTGGCGTCTGTCACCTTGATCGTCGCGATCACCCTCCTACCCTTCGCATACACTTTCGTGTCGGTTCCGACGGCAGCAATCGCGATAGGACTGATGGTCGTATTTGCGTTTTTGCGATTATGGAAGGCTGCAAATGTGATAGCGATTGGTTTGCTGGGAACTTTCCGTGTATCTCCTTCGCATATTACTCGCAGCAATCTGGGATCCAGTCGAATTTGGCCGCCGGCGCTTTTATATCATTCGCGTGCGCCAGTTGTCACACCGGCGATTATTGAAAGTGTGATCTTGGGTATTCCATTCTGTTTCTGGACTCTGCGAGCGGGACGGCAGCAACCGCTTGCCTACTTGGCGCTGGGTTGTTCGTCTTGCCGACCCTGGCTGAGCAATCAGCAAATCGTATCCGGCGTTACGATAAGTGCCAGAGATTGGGAAAGAAATGCCACCTATCCAATCCTCGTTTTCGGCGCCGCTGCCGCACTCTCGCTGGCTCTAGCCGGAGCAAAAGCGTCACCGAGTTGGCTACGAAAGTTACTTGGGCACTTTCCGCGATTTGTATGTTGGTCGCTTTTCGCGCTCAGTTTATTACATTTCGCCTGTGTAGTCGATTTACACATCCGAGTTAATCGTGACTGTTCGTGGGTTGAAATCGGCTCATCCGGGATATCGTCGTTAAATCAAATCTGACCTTTGAGGATGTCAGTATATCGCAATTCATTCAGGTCAGAATGCACAACAGGATAAATGTCCCGCTTTCTTTCTATAAGGTGGCGACAAATTTCATTCCAAACATGCTTCCGGACATGGCACAGGCCGCCCGAAGTCCATATGAGGAGCTTGTATTCGAACACTGGTTGCGCACTGGTATGCGAGAGGAGGTCGAACTATTGCTGCGTTCGGAAATTCAACAACGTGCCGGAACGTTTACAAATTATCTCTTTAGTTTCCGTGATGGCTGGTATCCGGCCAGTGACAATCGTGCTTTCCGACAAGCAGAGCTGGAGCGGAGTGTCGATCCAATCATCGCAAGATACTGACGCTATCTGAAAGCTGGCCAACCATCTCGATCTTTTCGATCGAGCCGGCATTGTTAATCTCGGCGAAGCCTCCGAGGGAGCTGACATCGACCAATGGATTTACAACGAATATATCAGCAACGGGCGCGGCAGGGTCGAAAACAGCTTTATCTCTATCGCCAGACCCTGCCGTGAGATTTTATCCTAGAACGCTTTATCTGTTTTCTATCAAATTGTTCTTCAGTGATTGTGGGTGCCATCGTCGAATGGCTGTCGTTTAAAGAGCATTCTTGAAGTTGACTATTAGTTTGCGAGTCCCCTTCCACTAAACTCTTTAAGTCACGAAAGGCTCGGCTTGCGCTCGGCTTGCTCCTGTTCTCCGGTGCGAGACGGCAGGACATGGTGACGTTCAGCAGGCAACACACCCGAACCTAGGATAGGTTTTAGTACGTCCCCAAAAAGACCCTCAAGAAGGGCCGTCAAGCGGTCCAGAAGCTGCGACCAATCCTTAGGGAAATTATCGAACGGTCCCTCCGCAGCTCTCTGACGTTCCTAGAGGCCGAAGACCGGAAAGCCATTCACCGAGGCCGGATTCGGCAACTGGTTCCGGGACCGCTGCGATGAAGCGGGCTTGCATCAATGCACGGCCCTTGGTCTGAAGAAGGCTGGCGCGACGATCGCAGCCGAGAATGGCGCCACCACGAGCCAACTGATGGCCATGTTCGATTGGTCCACACCATCGATGGCCGAAGTCTATACGCGGACGGCCGAACAGAAAACGCTCGCAGGAGACGCCATGTTTCTGATTTCGTTGGACCGTAGCGAGAACGAAGATTGTCGCACCGATGAAATTTGATGTCGATAAATCAACCAGCTGGGAAATAGATGGCAGGAGTGGCAGGGCTCGAACCTGCGACCCCCGGTTTTGGAGACCGGTGCTCTACCAATTGAGCTACACTCCTACACAAGCACTTTAACAGCAAAGTGAAAGTCGGTTTGCCTTTAAAATGCTCTACTTAATAAGCGTGTATTCTAGATCGCATAATCGGGATCCACTTTCGGAATACGCACTGCCCGCCTCTATAGCGAACCCTTTCCACGCCGTCACGCCCTGTCTTTGTATTTTTGGGCCTGCCTAGAGAGGCGATCCATAGTGCTCCACCAAAGGGAATGGTTCGTAAAAATGGTGCAACAACTGCCGCCATGGTTCGTAGCGTTCCGACTTGCGGAATCCGACAGCATGTGCCTCAATCGTATCCCACCAGACCAGCAACAGATAGCGGTTTTCAGTCTCGACACAGGGCCGCACCTCGATGCGCTGAAATCCCGGCGTCGCCATGATCAACGGACGTGCATCACGCATCGCCGCCTCAAAAGCCGAATTTTCGCCAATCTTGATATTCAATATTACCGCTTCAAGAATCACAATCTGGTCCAATCGTCCTTGCTTCAAGGATCAATCTAGGCTGAAAGAAATCAACGTCGCAAGATAAACGGACAAGCAGACGGAAACCCCGGCGTGCCAGTGCGCAATTCCATACGCCGATTGTCCCTCACCCACCGGTTGCTGGCGCTCACACTGGTGGCTTCGCTGCCCGGCATGTTGGCGCTGGGTTATAACGCTTTCGATCTGCGCAATACCCGATATAAGGAAATTCGCGCCGAAGCCTTGCTCAATGCGCAGGCGGTAGTTTCTGAGATCGAGCAGATTTTCGATGGAATTCGGAGCACGCTTCACGCCATCGCTCAAGCTGAGGAAGTTCGCAAAGCCGATCCCGGGTGCAACAATTACATCGCGAGAATTCGTCAGAACATTGAATCCCTGACTGCCATTCTCGTCGTCAATCCCGATGGCCATATCCGCTGTTTCAGTGAGCCAGACCTCGCATCACCAAATCTGGCGGACCGTAACTATTTCCGCGAAGCTATCGAGAACAAGAAATTCACAATCGGCCATTTCACGGCAAGCCAGCTTGCAAATCGCAGCATCATTCCAGTCGCGCTGCCGATTATGAGAGAGGAGGCACTTGAGGGCGTGATCGTCGCTGGCCTCAATCTGTCCTGGTTCGGCATGCAGCTGAAGGAACGCGGCATTGTTCACGGAAACTCAATCGTGATTACTGATCGTAACGGCATTATCGTTGCACGTGAGCCTTCGCCTGAGAAATTTGTCGGAACACAAATTACGAACCCCAATTTCAAACTGATCAACGAACAGACTGCCGGCGTCGCGGAATTGGTTAGCCCTGACGGCATTGAACGTATCGCAGGCTATGTTCCGCCTGCCCTCACCCCCTTTGGCTTCTACGTGAGTGCGGGCATAACGCGCGCGGACGCGCTCGAACCTGTCGATCGCGCTTTACGCAACAGCATCCTCCTATTCACATTTGGAAGCATTGTCGCACTGACGCTTGCCTGGCTGGTCGGCGAAAGCATCATCCGCCGCCCGCTGATGCGCATGGTCGCAACCGCCGAAGCCTGGCGGCTCGGGCATGACACAGTGCGGACCGGCATTATCGATCGCGACGATGAAATTGGCATCCTGGGGCAAACATTCGATCGGCTGATGGACGAAAACACACATCGGGAAAAAATGCGCGAGGCGGCGGAAGCTCGCCGTGAAATTCTGGTGCACGAACTGGCTCATCGGGTGAAAAACACTCTTGCAACCGTTCAGTCGATCGCCTCGATGAGCTTCCGCCACAGTCAGGGCGCGGGAGCCCTTCGCGGCTTTCAGGACAGGCTGCAGGCGCTCGTCAGGGGGCATGACCTGCTGACGCAGAAGGACTGGCAGCATGCGGACCTTTCCGAAGTCGCGGCAGCTGCAATGGCCCCGCTCAAGGAAGAACGAGGGCATCGCTTCTCGATTGCGGGACCGCCGGTTGACCTGCCGCCGACGTCCGCCGTCCCAATGGCAATGATTCTCCACGAGCTTTGCACGAATGCGCTGAAATACGGCGCCCTGTCGAACGATGAAGGACGCGTCTCCATTCGTTGGACGACGGGGCCGGATGAACGAGGAACGACAATCAAGCTGTCATGGTGCGAGAAAGACGGCCCGCCAGTACAAACTCCTGGAGAGGAAGGTTTTGGCTCCCGGCTTATCGCAAGTCTGACCAGCCAGATGAACGGCAGCTACGATGCGCAATACCACCCCTCGGGCCTTGTCTGTCATATCCAGATCGTGACACCGCAATTCGAGCCGCGAAGCTGACTGCTGGCCCTGACCTTCCGCCTTTAACCGCCTGTTGATGCATATCCTCTAAAAGCCTTGATCATGAATTTCGGCGTTGAATCCAAGGTTTTTGAGGGCATGATGCAGAGATTAAGGTCCGTATCTATCCGGATTATGATTGCCATCTCGCTTGTAGCGGCTGCTTCCTGCGCCGGTTTGGCCGCTTTCGGATACTGGAGACAACAAACGGCCACCACTCTGGCCCTGCACCGGGAATTGAATTCTGATTACACCGACATGCTGAATGCGATGGAATCGGATACTCGCGCCGTGCAGGTCGTTGCGAATGCGCTGGCGACAATTCCGGAATTCAAAGCCTTGGTGCGCGGAAAGGACCGAGAGGGCATCCTCAATCTCCTGAGCAGCACACTGAAAGATATCAAACCCCTCGGCATCGAGCTCATCTCCATTAATGTGCCACCTGGCATTATGATAGCCCGGCTGCATAACCCCACCGTATTCGGTGACGATGTCACAGCCCGGCGCAAAACGATTGTGCAATCGTACTCAACCAAAAAGCCGGTCGGCGGGATCGAAGCTGGACGCGACGTCCTCAATATTTTCGGTACCGCGCCAATGTTCGATGGTGACACCCTCCTTGGTGCCGTCGACATAGGCGCGCCGTTTGGCGACACGTTCGTCAAATCCATGAAGAGCCGGTTGGGTGTCGACGTCGCAATTCACCAAGTCACCGATGACAACGTCAAAACCCTGGCATCGACGATCAAGGACATCACACCTTCGAAAGATGCGATTAAACGAGCCTTGGCAGGGGAATCCATCATAGTGATGGGCAAACGCGATGGGCAACCAATCGCGACCACCTACGGCCTGATCAAAAATTTCTCCGGACAACCCATCGCCGTCGCCGAAATTATTCGCAACACAACGGTGTACCAGGAGCTTGCTCGTGATTCCACAATGTGGCTTGCAGCCGGTGCAGCCGTCACCGTTCTGATCGCAGCGCTGTTCGCATCATGGCTGGGTCGCGGATTGGCGCGACCGATCCTCGCGCTCGAAAACTCCATGCGTGTGATGACTTCTGGCAGGCACGATGTCGCCGTGCCTGGAGCCAGCCGCCATGACGAAATCGGCTCGATGGCGCGCGCGGTAGAAGTGTTCAAGGACGGTCTCATTGAAACCGGACGACTGCGTACCGCACAGGAAGAACAACGTCTTACCATGGAGACGGAACGTCACAACACCGTGCAAACATTGGCGGCGAAGTTCGAGGACGGTATCGGTAGCATCGTAGATACGGTAGGAGCCGCAGCAACCGAATTACGCGGCACGGCCGAGTTCGATGGCCGGCACCGCCAAAGAAGCGACGCAGCAGACAACGGCTGTTGCTGCGGCTGCAGAAACAGCATCGCAGAACGCTCAAGCAGTCGCCGCTGCGATTGAGGAGCTGAATGCCTCCATTAATGAGATTGCCCAACAGGTCAATGAATCTGCAGATGTTGCCAGCCATGCCGTTCTGCAGGCGAACGATACTCACACGGAAATTCAGGGATTGGCGCTGGCCGCGCAGAAAATCGGCGACGTCGTCAAACTGATCAGCGAGATAGCAGCACAAACCAATCTGTTGGCTCTTAATGCGACCATCGAGGCTGCTCGTGCTGGTGATGCCGGGCGGGGATTTGCCGTGGTCGCATCGGAAGTGAAAGCGTTGGCCAGTCAGACATCCAAGGCAACCGATGAAATTTCGACTCAAATCGCGCAATTCAGGCCGCGACACAAACATCCGTAAAAGCCATCGACGGGATCACCAAAACCATTGGAAAAGTGAATCATATTGCAAGCGCAATTGCATCCGCAGTTGAAGAGCAAGGTGCGGCAACTCGCGAAATCGCCCACAATGTCGCCGAAGCAGCACGCGGCACCGGCGAAGTCTCAGACAACATTGTTGACGTCAGGGATGCGGCGCAGGAAACCGGCGTAGCTGCAGGCAGGTCGTCGCATCGGCAGCCGAACTGTCCCAGAGCGGTGAAATGCTGAAAGCGCAAGTTGAAGCATTCCTGCGCGAAATTCGGGCGGCTTGATTTAATCTTGAAAATGACGGCCAGCGGCTCCTTGCTGGCGTCACCCTGCGATACCCGTCGCCGTTGGACGAAAATACGACACTCACTTCGCACTTGCGAAACATAGCGCCTGCTTTTGCAGCAGCACCAGCTTCCTTAGAACCCCACTGTTCAACGGCTGCATTCTGATCCAAGCTCTGCGCGCCCGCCTGCAGGCAACTCCCTCGCCTGCTAAATAACCTGCACAGATAAAATTTCAGCAAGCCAAAAAAATTTTGGAGGATTTATGCTCGACCAGCCGCTATCGAAAGCAGCCCGCCCGCAAACCCCGCCTCTTCCGCATGCCAAGCCTGAAACCATCGGCCTCTCGCCGGCTCCGCCTGCAGCGGATGAGCGATGCGTTCCAGCGCGAGATCGACAAGGGCACCACACCCGGCGTGGTGCGCCATGGTGGCGCGGCGCGGCCAGATCGGCTGGTTCGAGGCGCAGGGCAAGCAGGACCCCGGCGACAGCGCGCCGATGGCGCGGGACAGCATCTTCCGCATCTATTCGATGACCAAGCCGCTGGTCTCCCTCGGCATCATGTGCTGGTGGAGGAAGGCTATCTGCTGCTCAACGATCCGCTTGTCGAAATTCATTCCGGAATTCGCCAATGTGAAGGTTGGCATCGAACGCAACGGCGAGCTTGAATTTGCGCTGCCGGTGCGCCCCATCACCATTCAGGATCTGCTGCGCCATACCTCCGGCATCTCATACGAGATCACCGGCCACGGCATGGTGCAACGGATGTATGCGAAGTCGAATCTGCGCAAGCGCGACATCACCAATGAGGAACACGCGAAGCTGGTCGCAGCACTGCCGCTGATGTGCCAGCCCGGCACGGAATGGAATTACAGCCGCTCCACCGACATTCTCGGCCGCGTCATCGAAGTGATCTCAGGCAAGAGTCTGGGCGTGTTTCTCTCCGAGCGACATTCTTAGCCCCCTGCAGATGAACGAGACGGGATTTCACACCGCGCAGGCCAACAAGTCCCGCCTCGCGCGAACCCTTCCCCGCCGATCCATGGACCGGCGACAAGGTCGCGCTGATCGATCCGACTCGAAGTGCCGAAATGGAATCCGGCGGCGGCGGCTTGGTCTCGACCACGATGGACTACGCGCGCTTCTGCCAGATGCTGCTCAACGGCGGCACCTCGGCGGCAACCGCATCATCGGCCACAAGACGCTGGCCTTCATGGCGTCGACCATCTCGCACTCGAAGCGTGAAGGTGGAAAGCCACCTGCTGCCGCCGGGCCATGGCTTCGGCCTTGGCTTCGCCGTGCGCACACGATGAAGGCATGGCACCTTACGCAGGCACCACTGGCCAGTATTTCTGGAGCGGCATGGCGGGCACGTTCTTCTGGATCGATCCGAAGGAAGACCTGTTCGCAATGTTCATGAGCCAGGGCCCCGGCCAGCGCGAATATTTCCGCACGCTGATGCGCAGCCTTGTGTACGCGGCGGTGGAGCTAAAACGCGCTCTCCCCTTGTGGGAGAGGGCAGAAGCAACTCAACTGATCGTGAGCGCCGCCGTCGATCACCATCGACTGGCCGGTCATGAAGTTGCCGGCGGCGGAGCCGAGGAACACTGCAGCGCCTGCGATCTCATCCGGAATGCCGATGCGCAGCAGCGGCGAGCGCGCTGTCGAGGCCTTCAGATTTTCGGGATTGTCCCACAGCGCCTTGGCGAAATCGGTCTTGATCAGGCCCGGCGCGATGCAGTTCACGCGCACATTGTGCTTGCCGTATTCGCAGGCGAGATTGCGCGCGAGCTGCATGTCGGCCGCCTTCGAGATCGCAGTAAGCACCGATGGTGGTCGAGCCCTTCAGGCCACCGATCGACGAGACGATGATGATCGAGCCATCCTTGCGCTCGATCATCTGCGGCACCACCATGCTGACCAGCCAGTTGTTGGCGACGATGTTGTTGCTGAGAATTTTGCTGAACTGATCGTCGGAAATGCCAGCCATCGGGCCATAGTAAGGGTTCGACGCAGCATTGCAGACCAGCACATCGATCTTGCCGAACGCGCGGTTGGCTTCATCCACGAGGTTCTGCAGATTTTCCTTGCTGGAGATATTGGCGGCGATCGGCAATGGTCTTGCCCTTGCCGAACTGCTCGTTGATCTCCTTCGAGACCTGATCGCAAACATCCTGCTTGCGCGATGAAATCACGACCTTGGCGCCGTGCTCCACCATGCGCTCGGCGATGGCGAGGCCGATGCCGCGGGTCGAGCCGGTCACGACGGCAACTTTGCCGGTCATATCGAACAAGGTCATGCGTTCTCTCCCGTTTTGTTATTCGACATTGCATCGCATTTCTATGCGAGCTTGTCTGCGACTTCCGGCCCGGCAGGCTGATGCATCGCATCGTGCGAGGGCTGGCGATCCATGGCTGCTGATTGATCATCGGCACGCGCCAACCGCTGTGGCCGTCGCTCGCAAGATAATCCAGCCGCGTCACCGAGCAATTGTCGATGGTGAAGGCAAAGCCCACCGGCGATCGCAGCCCGAGCGCGAAAGCGATCGCAGCCTTGATCGGCCCGCCATGCGACACGCAGACGATATCCCTGCCCGCATGCTCGGTGTTGATGCGCTTGATCGCGGCGACCGTGCGGTCCGAACAGATCGTTGAAGCTCTCGCCGCCCGGCGCGCGTTCATCGCGCGGGCGCGAACCAGTAGCTGGCAATCGATGCCGGCCGCGCGGCGAAGAACGCCGCGCGGTTCATGCCCTGCCATTCACCGAGATCCTGTTCGGCGAAAGCCTTGTCCTTGATCATCTCAGCTGGCGCATTCAGGCCCGCGGCCCAGATCGCTGTCAGCAGTCTGATGCGTGCGCTTGAGATGGCTCGCATACCACACCGCATTCTTCGGCAGGAATTTCGCGACACGCCTGCAAACACAACCTTGTCGCTGCAATCGCAAGCGATATCGGATTGGCCGTAGATGTTGCCGCCGTCCTCGCGCACCGGCGCATGCCGCACCCACCACCAGCGGGTCGATGTCACGCCTGCGGGGACGGCATGCTGCGCGACAAATGGTTTCGCTGAGGAATCCGACATGCGTCGTTCAGATCGGCTTGCCGGCGTAAGGCATCGACGCGGTCAAACCGCCATCGACCGGGAATGCCTGACCGTTGACGTAAGATGCTTCATCGCTGGCGAGAAACAAACGCCATCGCCGCGATTTCGTGCGGCTGCCCCGCGCGCTTCAGCGGATTGAGCTGGCCAATCTTGCCCTCGGTGCCGCGCTCTTTCGCGCTGATCGAAAATCGGTTTGGTCATGCCGGTCTCGATCAGGCCGGGGCATACCGCATTGATGCGAACGCCAGTGCCCGACAGTGAATAGGCTGTGGTCTGCACCAGGCTGATGACGCCCGCCTTGCTCGCGGCATAAGGATGGCCGCTGGCACCGGACTTTAAGTCCCGCGACAGAAGCCGTGCAAACGATCGCACCATGCCCCTGCTTCACCAGATGCGGAATCGAATGTTTGACCGCGAGGAACGGCGCCGATCAGATTGACGCGCAGAATCTCCTGCCAATGTTCCGGCGTCTGCTCGGCAATCGGCACCAGACCACCGCTGATGCCGGCATTGGCCCAGATCGCATCGAGTTTGCCGTAAGTCGAGATCGCCTTGGCGATGAAAGCCTGTCACATCGTCTTCAGAACCCGCATCCGCCATCACCGCTTCAGCAGTGCCGCCAGCCTTGCGAACCTGATCGACCGTTTCCTTGACGCCTTCGCTCTTGTCCACCGCGATCAGCTTCGCGCCTTCTTGTGTGAACATGCAACGATGCCGCACGGCCAATGCCGCTGCCCGCGCCGGTGATGATGACGGACTTGCCTTCAAGGCGACCCATGATGTTGCTCCACTTTGTTATAGATGACGGAAAGTAGCATGGCGCGAAACGCGCGCAGCGCTTCCGCAGATCGATGTTTAGAAATATCAGGCTCCCGCCTTCTGCGCGTAACTCCAGGAGGCCTGCGCGAGCGGAATGCGACGTGCCGCGGACTCCTGCGGCCCTTGCGTTTGCGGCTGTGCCATCGCTCAATGCGCTTGGCAATGCCCTGCACAATGCCGGCAAGCCGGAACAGGTTGTAGGAGAAATACCAGTTGAGATCCGGGATCGGCGTGTACGCCCGCCGCCTTGCAGTAAATCGCCTCGGCCTCTTCCATGGTCGGAATGTTCAGCGCCTTGAAATCCGCGCCCGCGAGGCCCGGCATCACCCACTGCATCAGCAGATAAGTGAAATCCGCCATCGGATCGCCGAGCGTGGACAGCTCCCAGTCCAGCACCGCGATGACACGCGGCTCGGTCGCATGAAAAATCATGTTGTCGAGCCGGTAATCGCCGTGCACGACTGAGACACCGCTCCTGCTGCGGCACCGTCTTCGGCAACCACTCAATCAGACTTGTCCATTTCGGGGATCACGTCGGTTTCCGACGCACGATATTGCTTGGTCCAGCGATCGACCTGCCGCGCGAAATAATTTCCCGGCTTGCCGTAATCGCCGAGCCCGATTGTCTCCGGATCATAGCTGTGCAGCTTCGCCAGCGTCTCGATCTTGTTGTTGAAAATTATCGCGCCGCTCGGCTGGTGGCTGCTTCGGCAGCGTCGGATTCCAGAACACGCGGCCTTCTTCCATCGACATGATGTAGAAGGCCGAGCCGATCACGCTATCGTCCATGCAAAGCGCATAGGCCCGCGCCACGGGAAAACCCTGCTTGTGAAGCGCAGCGATCACTCTGAACTCGCGATCCACCGCATGGGCCGACGGCAGCAATTTTCCGAACGGCTTGCGGCGCATCACATAGGAGCGCTTCGGCGTATCCAGTCGATATGTCGGGTTCGACTGGCCACCCTTGAATTGCGACACCGTCAAGGGCCCTGCATAGCCCTCGACATGCGCCGTCATCCAGCGATCCAGACTGGCTTCGTCGATCCGATGCCGCTCCTCGACCGGCTTGGTGCCGGAAAAATCCGCGTCGTTCCTCACGCCGAGACCCATTCCGCCTCCGGTCAGTGTTTTGCAGGGTCGCGTTCGCATATTTGCGAAGCTCAAGCCGCGCGATGGCGCGGTTGTGAACTTCGTCCGGACCGTCCGCAAGACGCAGCGTGCGGATGCTCGCGTAATCCTTGGCAAGACCCGCCTCGTCGGACACACCCGCACCACCGATAAGCCTGAATCGCATCATCGATGATCTTCAGCGCCATGTTCGGCGCGGCGACCTTGATCATCGCGATTTCAAGCTGCGCGGTCTTGTTGCCGACCTTGTCCATCATGTCGGCGGCCTTGAGGCACAACAGGCGGTCATCTCGATGTTGGTGCGAGCCTCACCGATGCGCTGCTCCCATACCGACTGCTCGATGATTTTCTTGCCGAACGCGGTGCGCGACGATCAGCCGGCGGACCATCTTCTCAAGCGCCTCTTCAGCCTTGCCGATGGTGCGCATGCAATGATGGATGCGGCCCGGACCGAGGCGGCCCTGCGCGATCTCGAAGCCGCGTCCCTCGCCGAGCAGCATGTTGCTCGACCGGCACGCGGACATTTTCGAGCAATACCTGCGCGTGGCCATGCGGCGCGTCGTCGAAGCCGAACACCGGCAGCATCTTCTCGACCGTGATGCCCTTGGTATCCAGCGGAACAAGGATCTGCGACTGCTGTTGATGCTTCGGCGCGCTCTGGATCGGTCTTGCCCATCAGGATCGCGATCTTGCAGCGCGGATCGCCGACGCCTGACGACCACCACTTGCGGCCATTGATGACATAGTGATCGCCATCACGCTCGATGCGGGTTTCGATGTTGGTCGCATCCGATGACGCCACGGCAGGTTCGGTCATCAGGAACGCAGAACGGATTTCGCCATCCATCAGAGGACGCAGCCACTGGCGCTTGTGCTCCTTGGAGCCATAACGCATCAGCACTTCCATGTTGCCGGTATCCGGCGCGGAGCAATTGAACACTTCCGAGGCAAAGCCGATGTGGCCCATCTGCTCTGCAAGCAGCGCGTATTCCAGATTGCTCAAAGCCCGCGCCACGGAAATTCATCGTCCTCATGCTGGTGACGGCGGCATGAACATGTTCCAGAGGCCTTCGGCCCTCGCCTTCTTCTTCAAGTCTTCGAGACCGGGATCACTTTCCAGCGCTCGCCCTTAGCATCCTGCTCCTTGTAGACAGGAACGGCCGGACGGACATGCTTGTTCATGAATGACGTAACGCGATCCAGCCATTCACGCTGGCGATCAGACATCGAGAAATCCATCAGACGCTCCTCACTTTTGTTGTTCGTTGAAAAGCTTGTGCAACACTTCCCGTTTTCTGTCCATCGCACAGCGGTTTTTTGATCAACTCTGCTGCGGTGCGAACGTCACCATCTCGACGCGCACACTCCAGCACGGTTGACGGCTTATGCCTTCCTCCGCGTGCTTGAGGCACCCTATTTTGATTGTTTTGCGTGATGTGGAATTTGGAGCGGGTGAAGGGAATCGAACCCTCGTATTCAGCTTGGAAGGCTGCTGCTCTACCATTGAGCTACACCCGCGATGGGGTTGCACTAGCATGGCATTTCGCTTGTCTCAACAATAACGATAAGGCCACAGCGGCGCCTGGAACATTTTTGTATGGCTTGAGTTTTTGGTCTGGGTCCGGATTTGGCTACGGAGAAGTCGTTGAACTCCTTAGGAACAAACCTGCGTACCGCAGTTCAGAGAGTTCATCCGGGATCAAATAGACTGGCTTCTGGATCGATTGCCCCGCAGTTGAAGGAGAACGACATGCGTATCGCTTTTTTGATCATCGCGGCCCTTGCCGGAATTTCAGCGTTAAATTCCACTGCCGCACAAGCGCAAGGGCGAGACTATCCCTATTGCCTGAAAGAAGGCGGCGAAGCGGGACCTGGCACCTGCTATTATACGTCTTATGCGCAGTGTCAGGCGAGTGCCTCAGGACGATACGCCTATTGCTATACGAACCCGCGTCTCTCGTTCGGTCTGCAACAAAGATGGGACCAGCAAAGACTGGATCGCCGTCGCGGGTACAATTACTGATCCTGGAATGAAGCCAATAGAAATCCCCGTCGCAAAACCTTCGCATGAATGTCAGATAAGGCAATAAAAAAACGCCCGCGAAAAATGAATTTCGCGAGCGTTTTCAATATGGTGGGGGAAGAAGACTCGAACCTTCGAAGCCATACGGCGGCTGATTTACAGTTATCGTCAACTATAACAAAATCAAACACTTAGCTGTAATATGTATGACACGCTATGACGCTTAATGACTTTTTCGATCCTATTCGTGGCCTATTTTTTCGATACGATCCGCCATCTTATCGAAGCGGATTTCAATTTTATTGCCGAGATCGTCGAAGCTCTTTTCCAGGCGCGCAACAGAAAATTCAAAGCTGCCCTTCCGCACGAATTCGTCACGCGCCCAGATCTCGACCTGATACAGCTTGGCCGCGAGATCGCTATTCTTCCGGTCGAATTCAGCCCTAAGGCCGATCTCCACCCGAGACAGCTTCCAAGTGACCCCGACTGCCGATGTCAGAAGAGCGAACGCAAGCGCGTAGATAGGAATGTTTTCCATGTGCGTCTATCGCTCTCTACGATTGAAAAACATCTGACCGACCGCCATCACGGAGCCGGTGCCGAAGATGCCGCAGATGATCACGCCAGCCCAATCGCCAACATTGCCTTTGATCGGAGGGGTGAAGCCATAGACACCATA
This sequence comes from uncultured Alphaproteobacteria bacterium, assembly GCA_963811795.1. Lineage (GTDB taxonomy): Bacteria > Pseudomonadota > Alphaproteobacteria > Rhizobiales > Xanthobacteraceae > Afipia. The sequence continues at coordinate 50,670 of CAWESR010000003.1, read as the reverse complement.
GATCCAGAAACAGACCATGTTGTCCCACAGGACAACTTTCCACTCGTAAGCGATCCATGGCAGTGCAAAAGCTTCCGACAAGGCACATCAGGAACGGGCTCTGGGACACCGCGCGCAGGAACTCGACGCGAGTTTGCCCCTCGGCAACGACGCCGGCCACCAACGCCTTCGCTACGTCAACGTCGCCACCGATTCGCGCCGTGGTGATCTTCACCTTGGCGTCGTAATAAGCCGAAACGAAGTTATTGATGCCGCCTAGAAGCGCAGGCAAAGCCTGAATAATGCAAGGATCGCCGTCATCATTCACCGACTTTCGAGGCGATTGATCTCATCCGCGCCGCGATAGTGACGGCGCCAGACCCCCATAAGGACATAACCAAGCACCTTCGGGTTAGCCTGTAGCGCCTCAGTGAGCTGCTGGCGAAAATCCGGATCGCCTAGGAACGATGCAATAGGATCAATCCACTGCAGCACCCAGCTCACAGCCTGCACCAGGAATGCGAACGCCAGCGTTGCCGACTTGCCGCACAGCGCCCATACCTTTTGCCAGAAGCCATCAGCCTCGGCATAGAATTGCTGAAATGCTGGCAATGCGCGCAGCACCGGCCGCAGAAAAGCGCATATCCGACAATGAGACCCGGCAAGACCAAAACGGCGAATATGATCAGGTTCATTTCGCCACCTCTTGGGCCGGTACAGTCTCGGGCGCAGCAGCCCACGCAACAGCATCCGGATGTGGCGCGTCCTGCACCGCCGGACGCGGTTTGAATTTCCAGACAAGGAAGACGGCGAGCGCGATGCCTAAACCAGTAGCAAGCGCCACTGGAAAGCTCAGTCCGGACTGATGTGCGGCAGCGACAACCGGAACGATCGGCGCCGTCGAGACCGCAGCCTTCTTCACTGTGTTCGGCGTCGGCGCGCCGGAGAATACGCGCTGGCGCGCTTCAACGAACTCCGCATCCGTTGCCGGATACTGCTTGCCGGCTTCATGCCAGGCTTGAGCCTTCAGGAAGGCTATGCCCTTCGCGCTCCGCCAGATTCATCGTTCAGAACGGTGTTTCGGTCCATGCCAGGCACGCGCGCGAGAACGAACGCAATATAGCTCTCGACGTTGTTGCCACCGCACCATACCCGGATGGCGTCGGCGAAGCGCTTGTTTTTGTAGTTTTTCGATGCGCGCCACAGGTCGAGCTGCGCACAGATGCCATGCACGTAAGTCGGGAACACTGCAATGTTGTTGCCCTGGCCCTTGCCGTCATTGAGTGTGACGGCCTGCTTTGCCGCGCCACTTGATTGCAAGCGCACTGCCCCACATCGCTCCTGGGTTTTTGTAACGAATGGATGCTGGTTCCATAAAATATCTCCGATTATGCACCGGGAGAGTGAGGCCATTCTATTTGCGTCAAGCGTCCAACATCACAACGTTGCGTTATTCCGAAAGAGATCGCCAAACAAGACGATCCCAGAGATAAGGCTGCAAATCACGGCGGCAGTCCCAACGCGGATTTGAGATCATCGACCGACAGCCCGCGCTCGGCAAAAAATTCAACCACTGTGGGCGACGCTGGTGGCGGCGGATCAGTACCGCATCCATGTCTTCTACAGTTGGCTCGCCACCGATCGCGTCGACAAACCATTGCTGGTCTCGCCACGTACGCTCATATCGCACAGCGTCAGGATGCTGATCTGTCGCAGGAAAATCAGGCGCAACGCCTTGATAGATGCAGCGTATCGTGCTGATCCCATAACCTCCCATGCTTCCAAGTGCGTGTTCGACGTGTTTCCAAAATTGAAAGCATTGACAGTAAGGGTTCCAGCGACGTTTAGCCCTGCACGCATCTTAAATGTCGTGGCCGTTTGCGACCCGAGAGCGAGAATATGATTGATTGCCAAGGTGCCGGTACCACCCGCACTTGCTACAGTTAATGTATCTGTAGCCAGTCCATTCGCAGCACTATCCCGAAACAATGCAATTGTTATGTTAGTTAACACAGAGGTCACGCCAACAAAGACGCCTAAAACACGCGCTAGATTGCACGGCGACGATGGGATTAATGTTGTGGTGACATACTGTTCTCCTTCAGTGTTCTGCGGAACAGTGTTGTCGCATGGAATTAATCCCGTGCCAGACGCGGCCGATGTAACAATAGACCGCGCTATATTCCCCGTCAGAGCGCCGGGCCGCGGTACGCCGGGGCCATAAAGGACAACGCGACTGGGCGCAACATTCCATGTGCCCGCTGCTGCAAGGCCATCGTCGTAGTCTGCATAGCCTGCAATGCAGATAAATTTCGTAGCTTGAGCCGCCGCAGTGAAATCACCTGCGCACTGTCCGCAGCACCTGCACCACCTTCAGCAGTATTGAGTAGGATACCCCTCAAGGAGAGGGAATATATTTGTTCCGGAGAGACAGTTCACAGCCCCAATTACAACGCCAGATCCGGTGTCTATCAGTATCAGCCAGACGCGAAAAGCTGTACCCGATCCAACACCGAGCGATGATCCCGCTGAAATGGTAAGCGATAGCGCAGCCGTGATCGAGCGGATAACGTAAGCTCCGGTGCCGTTCTGGAAAACAACGTGAACGGGATCCGCTGGAGTAGGATCTGTGCCGGTGCGAGACTTGACCGAGAAGGTAACAGAGTTTCCCGCATGGGTTTCGGAAAGCGTGCCATTAACCATACCAAGGCCACTCGACAGCGCGGACCCACCTAACGTTCGCGCAGTGACTGCACCGTCTGCCACAGCAGAACCAGCCGTTTGCGCTATCAGCTTCCATCGCTGATCTGTGCCGTCATAGCGAATAGTGGCGGATTGCTTCGACGCCAATGTGATGTCAGCGCCGAAATCGAACCGGTTGGCTGCGGCGCTTCCGGCGTTTTGATTTTGCAGAACCAGCGGATTATTGCCAACGTTGATGATGGATTTTATCGCACCTTCGCGCGCATCGACAAGGCCAGTGATATTGCGCGACGCGTCCGTGGAGAGGCGCAACGTGGTGGCGAGCGTGATATTCGCCGGCGCGTAATCGTTGGTATCAGCAGTGAGTTGCGCGGGCGAGATCGCTCCGACAGCAATAGATCCTGCGGAATGGTCCTGATCTTGGTCGCGCCGCCAGCGCGCATCCATCGACTGTCTGTGGCGGAATACTGCAGATCGACCGAGCCGTTCGCTTTCAGGGTCACGTCTTCGTCGAATAGAAAGCGATTGGCAGCAACCGAGGCCGCCGACTGATTTTTCAACGTGATGTCGAATGCACCGCGATTGACGACGCTCATCCGCGCGTCGCTGCCGCCAGACGTAATTCCGGTGATGCTGCGCGCGGCGTCCGATGTCAGAAACAGCGTCTCGGCTAACTTCAGATCTGCAGGATTGTAGTCGTTCTGGTCGGCCGGTTATCTGCGCTGGCGAAACGGAGAAGCTATAGCGCCATTTCTGAGCGGGTTGCCGCCAACCGTAACGCCATCGCCTGCCCGGATCGTCTTCAGCGTCTGGTCCCAAGGATATTCGCCGTCAAGCGGCGTGCCGGCCTCGATCCCAGCGCGAACGTTGCGTATGTGCTGACGGCGAAAGCTCATGCGAATGCTCCATTGTCCTGGCTTCCGGTGTCAGGGCTACCGAATAGCCCGTCGTCGGTTTGTGTGAGGTAAGGAAGAACGAGCGCCGCAGCGGCAATCGATTTTTGCGACGAATGAAACGCGGAATACTTTGTGCCCTCGACGGGCGTGTTTTCTGGTGTGTTTGCCCAAGCTTCGGCCTGATCGCGCGCATCTTGCGCACTGTTGTTGAAGCCTAAAGCTTGTAAAGCAGCAGCAAGCGCCGCAGATGCGTTTACCGCCGACTGTTCAACAAACCCTTGAATATTGAGGACGCCGGTCGTGAACAGCACCCAAGCTTTTGTTGCAACATCGGTATCATCAACCGGATCTGCCGCTTTCACCCGGCGCGGGCGAAAATCGACCAAATTATCGCTGGTTGTGAATGGCACGACCGCGCGCAGAAGACGTCCGCGTAGCTCCGCATCACGCATCGCACCGGCGTCGGCAATATCGCCATGGACGCTGGCGTCGAAGCGACTAAGGTTTTCGAAATCCACCCCCTGTATCGCGGGCGCTATCCGTTCGAATGCCAACGAAATCGGGGCATCTGAACGGGCTGGCGGGAATGCAATCTTGGTGACGGTGACATGGCCACTATCCCGCGAGACAAGAACTGAACGCCTGCGGTCAGCTCAACCCATGCCCCACTGCCATCCAGGTAGCTAACATGCACATCCGCATCGGCACGCGCTATGAAGCCCGGTGCAAATAGAGTTTCCGTACCGGTATATAACCGCTCGGCGTAATGTGCTTCTGTGGCGACTGTCATGCCTGCAAGTTACGAGCAGAATGCAGCCGTCAAGCGTGAGCTAATTGCCGACGATGGCTCCGAAGTCGGAGCGCGCCGAGGCTCTGTGCGGCCGGGCGGCAACCAGTATTGCTGTCCCCAATCCTTTTTCGCCTGCGTCTCAATCCTTGAAAATCGTTCGCGGGCGCGTGGATCCGCCATCAAGGCGAGCTGGTCGAGCACACCCCGCTGAAACGCCAGCCGCGTGAACCACAGCGAGGATCCTGGAATTGCTGGCGGAGTGCATACAGGCATCCTCCTCGCAAAATGCGTCTCCTGCCCCTTCCCGGCCTGCTGGATATTCTTGATGACGAAGTCTCCAGAGATGTTTCGCCAGATGCCGCCAGCGGACCAGCCAGCGTGGCGGCCCAGGAATTACCCTGCTTGGTCTCGTTGATAAATACGCTACCGCCAAATACGCCGAAACCGCCGCCCTGGAGTTAGCTTTGCCCCATGCACGTAGGCCGTTTCCCGTGGTCGGATCCAGCGACAACGGATCCCAGCCGCTGGCGATTTCCTTGGTTTGCATCGACAGGGCGCCTAGCGCTGTCATCGCCGCAAAGGCCAGTGCGGAATGCGACAGGCGCGTGCCGTCCCAGCCGCGCGCCGCTGCGCGCGAGAAATGCATCATCACGAAGGTGGCCGGGAATGAGCGAGACACGCCGACGGCGCGGCGGGTTTCGCCGCCGAGCGAGCCGGGTTGGCTGTCACCGATCATCAGCGCGCGCGTCACAGGATCGCCCTCAATCACGGCATAGTCCATTTCGGTGTCGATCATCCGCTGGAATTTTTCGGCGGCGGCGCGATGCGCTGGCGCGGCACCCTCGGCCACATCCATCGGGCGGACAAGGACAGCATCGGGACGTGGCTCATGCGACACGGTATTGCGGATCAAATTCCAGTCGGCCTCGCCTATGCCATATCGCGACAGCGCGCGTGGATTTATTGGAGAGGCCCGCAAAGGCTTTGCCTCGTTCGCGCGCGACATGCGCCATCATTTCGAGACCGAACGCGCCGCGCAGCATCGCAGTCCATTTCCGCAGCAACCGAGGCTCGGATATTGGCACTGGAGAGTTTTTGCGCGAGCCCCTGTGCGGATTTCTTCACCCATGATGCGATCGGTCTGCCCGGCGGAAATGCGCGAGGTTATCGAGCACCAGCCCTTGCTGGGCGACGAATGTTTCCGATCCCTTTTCAGTCATCATCGCCGTGGCGCGCGCTATCGTGTTCATCACCGGCAGGCCATTGAAGCGCGCCACCATGGCGAGCGATCCCGGATCTGCTGAATGACGAAATAATCGCGCTGCCGAGCTGCGTGGCGGACAGCCAATGCCGGGCATCGGCCATCGCTGTGGCGAAAGTCGTATTGACCGGCACTTGGTTGGCGCCAGTCACCTCGGCATAAAGATCATCGAACAGCCGCTTTTCAAGCCGTACACGGCTTTCGATGTTGCGGTTCGCCTTGGTCGCAGCTGCGAGATCTTTCGCGGACGCATTGTCGACGGCGGATACCGCCAACCGCGCAGCCTCGCGGTCGAAAATATTGTGGATAAATGCTTTGGTTGCCTCTGGATTGGGGCCGAGCACACGAAGCGCTGCAATGTCGTCGGCCATGCCCTTGATGTGATTGGTCATGGTTTCGAACACGCTCTGGTGGGTGCCGACCGCATCAGCAACGGCCTGCCAGCTCTCAGCGCTTTTCCACGAAAAGAAACGCGCCATGTCGCGCCGGTTTGCCAACATCGGATTTCCGCCTCGACCGGCTGGTCACCGCGCCCTGCGGACCGTCGATGATGTCTGCGGTCACACTGTCGAGAAGCTGACTGAAACGCACATCACTCATCGGCTTACCGGTGTCCCGAGAAGCGCATGTCGGCGCGGTCGATATTGTCGCGCACCAGCTGCTTGAAACGATCAGCGCCGAGCGCGCGCGCCTTGGCCGCATCGATGAAGGGATTTGGCAAGCGCCACGTTTCGCCCTCGCCGAGCACGCCGCCAGCCGCGCGGAACTGATCGGCCAGGCTTTTCGCAACCCCTGCCCATGCCTGGGCGGCGCTTCCAGCTTCCGGCTGCACATTGCTCTCGCCATAAATCGCGCGCAGCACGTCAAGCTCGCGCGTGGCCTCTGCCTGAAAGCCGAGTTTCTTGGGCCGCAGATATTCTATGGTGTCGGCAAATGCTGCACTGACCCCCCCGGATGTTGCGCGCGAGGTAATGCACATTGTTCCAGCTAGATATCTCGAACGGGTCGCGCGCCGACAGTGAGCGCATCGAAAATCCGAGCGTCGATTGATCCTTGCCCAATGTCGGCGGAGCCTTATTGCCAAAGCCGAAATACCGCCCGGCGTGTCGCGCAGCCGCACAACTTCGCCGTCATAGGCGGCAGCAGCCCGAAGGACGCTGGACTGCGCGATGATGCTGCCGCGCGTCTGGTCGGCCTTGCGAGCGGCTTCGCTGGCGGCTATCTCGGCAACCTCTCTGGCGGCCGCACGTGCCGCACCGTCATCGCCTAGCGTCGCCTTATGCGCCTCCTCAAATTCGTTGAGCATGTCGAATCCACCTTGTTTGCTTAACTCCGCGGCACTTTCCCGGCGGCGATCTTGCGGACAAAGCATTTGCGAGCGGTCAAAACGGCACCTCATCGGTTGATCCGGTAATGCAGGCATTGAGTTCATCGACAGCTCGAGCGTCATCCTCAACCTCGCGCAAGGCATCGCTGGCTTTCAGCGTGCGCGTGGTTCCGTCCGGATTTTGCAGTGTGATTTCAATGTCGCCGCCGGCGTCGTCAAGCACCCGCCGGGCATCGGCTCCGGCGAGTGCGGGATCGCCTAGCTGGCGCGGCGCTCCAGCGCTGTCGCCAGCGCCTCGTGACGTTGTGCCATTTTTTCCGCCGTCGCTTTGTCCGGTGCGTTCGGCTTGTCCGCGTTGCCGAGTATCAGCCGAGCCATCGCGCGATGCTGGTCCGGCGTCATCAGCGTCCCACCCTGGTATTTTTTCGAGTTCGGCATCGCTCAATCTGGCCGCAGCCAGCCCCTCATATCGCTCGGCGTCTTCCATGATAGCACGTTTCATAGGCGGAAAGAAGATCGGTTTGCCCTTCCCTCCTCACAATTTCGACGACGCGATCGGCTAACGCCTGATCAACGCGCGCGTCAACACCGCCGGTCTCGAACAGATCCCGCTCAAGATTTCCGACAATGATGTGCGCTTCCTGACCAGCGTCGAGTTTGCTGTCCGGGACATGATCCAGCTTAAACTGCCGGCGTCCAGCCTGCTGTTCGTCGATCATCCGCAACAGATCGTTGAAATTCTTAGTGAGCTGCGTGCCGGTTACGTCCGACGCATCGGCGGCATAGCCACCCTCTGTCCCCAGCTGAAAACGCATCATCAAGCGTCCGCCCACCTTTGCGGATCAGCGGGCCGAAGCCGGGAACAAACGGACCTTTTTCGCTGCCGAAAATTGCCGCAAGCTCAGAATGCGGCGCGCTTGGCTTCAATTCTTGTGTAACAACATCGTTTGGGTCGAGAGGTTTTCGGGCCGCAGCGATGCCATATTCTCGCGAGCTTATTCGCCACGGTCGATGCGTTGACCGCTTCCTGCACCTTTGCGGCATGATCAAAACGCCCCTCAGCCGTATCGACAGGCGACATGGCATCGATGACGTGATCACGCGCGGCCAGATCTCCGGCGGCGTGGAAATCATCCGGTGCAAACTGTTCGATCGGACGAACTGGCGTGATCGGCGTTGACGGTGCCGGATCAAATGACCGCTCAGACGCGATACGAGACTCCCCATGCGTGTTTCCGTCGCGGGAGGAATTATCGTGCCCTCGGCTGGAACGCGCTGGATGGACTTCGCATCTCGGCACTCTCACCTCTCAGCGCCCGTAACCCTCGGCCCGCGACATGAAACAGCCCCGACAGCACACCGCCGCCGATACCGGCCTCAATCACGTTGCCGGCGGCGCGGCCAAAACCACTCTCCAACCCGAGGCGTTCCCGCTGCGGCTCGATCACAGGCTCGACTGCGAGCTGGGCCGCGGCGTTTGCGCCGGCTTCGCGGCCTACAGTAGCGAATAACGATGCCCCGCGAACGGCACTGAGCGGCGCAGTCGCCACCATGGCCGCAACGTTGACCGGATCCGTCGCTTGACGCGCAACCCCGGCGATAAATGCGGTCGCGTGCGCCGTCATCCCGTAGGTGGCGTTACCGATCTCGTCGGCATCCGCTTCAATCTTCTGTGCCTTTTTCGCGGCGTTGAGGCGGATGTCTTTCAGCGGGTCGATTGTTTTGCGGTGCTCCTCAGGTAGCGTATCCGCCAGCGAGCCAAGCAGCCGGACCTCGTCAGCCTGAGTGACGCCGCCGCCGAGGCGGACACCTTCTCAGCCGCATAATCCTCGATCGCCTTGCCGCTCGCACCCTCGATCGCGGTGACGAGATCAGAACGCGCATCGGCATAAGGCTCACCGACGCCGCCGATGGTGTCGAGGCCGGCGCGCCTCCATTCACTGTCCCACACCTGTCCGAGCGTCGCGGGCTGGATACCACCCGGCGAGCGTGACAATTCTGCGAGATAGCCGGTCGCGTCGTTTTCCCGAGCTCACGGCGCCAGCTCCGATTGCTGACGCGTATCCTGCAGGCGCTGGGCCGCGTCATCGCGATACACAGCGCGACCGCGCTGATAGGCCGACTGCGGCACCGTCGTGGTGTTTTTCAACGTTGCCATGTCGATCACCAGTGGTGCGTTGGGGCAGGCGTTCGGATCATGCGCTTGCCATACCGGAACGTCCCTACCTCCCGGCCCTTGTGGCAACACCACCACGTAACGCGATCCGCCCGGCTCCAGCTGGCGCAGCACCGCACGCGCCGACAGGAATGCTCCGCAAAACGGCTTGCCGTTGCGGTCATATGCGCCGCCGAATTGATCGAAGGATTGATCATTGAGATTATCGAGCACGCCGGTAAACTGCCCCGCGGTCATGCCGGGAGGTGCGGCGGTCTTGACACCGTTGCGCTTGACGATCGGGCCAGTGACATCCTCCAGCGCTTTCTCGATCGCGCCTGTGTCGGTCGCCGCATAGAGGTTGCCGGACTGGCTACGGCGCGCGGTGTAGAGTGCAAGCGCCGCGTCGACCACTGATCCCTGCTGATCCGCCGAAACATAGATCTGGCCGCCGAGCTTGTCCGACAGCGCGGTGCGCACGTCGCCCATCTTGTTTTTGACGCCCTCGGTGTCGGCGAGCGCCATGCCTTTGAATATTTCCCGCGCCAATTCCGGCCCGGGTGCGCGCGAGCATGCCGACAAACTGCATGCCACCGTCATTTCCTGTGACCTGCTTCAGGGTGTCGCGATAGACGTTTTCCGGCAGGCTCGATGCGAACGCCTGCACAATGCGGAATTTGTCATCTGAATTGCCGCTGTCGTAACGCTCTTTCAGCGCCCGCGCCTCCTCAGGCTTCAGCGCCGCGGCGCTTCCGAGGTAAACTTTGCTGGCGGTCTGCGCCTGGGCACCACGCTGGGTCAGCGTTACGGAAATTAGGATCGTCGGGATTGCCGTTCGGATCGATCGCGACCGGCGCGTAATAGCCGCCGCGTTCGCCAAGCGAGATCCAAATCTCGCGTTGTGGCGCTTGACGACCTCATCGCGCACGGCCTTGAACGCCTTCAACTGGTTTTGCTGGGCCGGTGTCGCGTTCGGAGACGACGTTACCTGGTATTCGAGATTGTCCACCAAGCTCATCGAGCATCGCTGGCGATGTTTTCCAGGCTTGCTGAATGTAGGGATGCATTTGCAGCGCCTGATCGAATTCGCGGACGGCGGTCGCAGCCTGTGCATCACCATGATCAGCCGCAGCCTGCTGTTTCGCGCGCCACGACGCTGCGCGCGCGGGATCGGTGTCCGCAATCATCCTGATACATCTGGATAATCGGGTCGGACGAACGCTCCGCAGAAGCCTGCGACTTAAGGATGTGATCCTCGCGCGACTGCTGATGGGCGATGACTGCGCCGATGCCATTAGAGGCGCGGACAAGGGGTGCGGGTGAGGAAAATCTGACATCCATCGGCGCGCCGGTTTCCTTGTAGAGCTTGCCGATATAGTCGCGGGCTTCCTTGAAATCGACCACGCTGGCGAGCTGCGCCGCCGTAAACGTCACGCCGAATTGTTCTTCCGTGATTTTCTTCCAGCGATCGGCGTTGCCGGGCCCAGCATTGTAGGCCGCGGTCCGGCAAGCGCCACATTGCCATCAAAACGGGTGATCATCTGTTGAAACAAACAACCCGTCCTAGCTGCACGTTCAGCGCGCCATCGGTCAGCAGACGTTTTTTGAGATCGTCCTCGGAAAGCGCTGCGACGTCGTTTAAGCCAAGCCCGCGAGCCACGTCGCGCGCCGTGCCCGGCAGGATTTGAGAGAGGCCCAGCGCGCCCTTGCTGGAGACGGCATCGACCTGCCCGGTCCCGTTTCCAACTTTCAATATCCCGGCGTCGAAAATATTACGCGCCTGATCTGGTGTCGAGACGCGGCCAATCGCCATCTGCGAGCGCACTGGATTGTGGTGAGCATCACCAACCCACTGTGCCGTGGTGTTGCTTTCCGCCTGGCCTATCGCATGTGTGATGTAGGATTGTCGTGTGACAGGGTCCAGCGCGGGGAATTGTGCAGGATCCTGCAAGCGCAGCGCCGCTGCCGCAGGATCCTTCTGGATCGCTGCCATTGCATCGGCGTTCTGCAGCTGCTGCGAGAATTTCAACCCGCGTGCCACGGCGGTGCGATGGTCGATCCATCCGGCAGCAACCGCGCGGTTGGTCTCGGCACCATATTCGTCAATCACGGCTATGCGCGCGACATCTGACTGCGTGTAATCGCTCGGCGAAGCGCGTTGTTCTCGGAACGTGTCGAGACCCGCAACCGCAATGTCTTTTTGTTTGGTGATGACGCTTGTGCGCACGGTGCCGCCTGCCTCTTATCGAGGACCGCTTCATCATCAACTCGGTGCGCGAACGCAGTTGGTGATCGTTGATGTCACCCAGCCGAGAGGCCGGGCTGTGTCGATTTCGTCGCTGAAGCGCTGCTCAGCAGTCGCATAATCCTTGTCGTCGATAAATTTTTTAGTCAACCGGTCGGCGTCGTCGAGAAATCCCGACATAGCTTCCGTTGCTTTGGTGTGCTGGATGCCCTCGTTGAGCTTATGCGCAATCGAGGCCAGTTCGGTGCCAAACCCAGCCGCAGCCGTTGCGGCCCCAGTCGAAGCAGGGCCGGCAGACAGGTTCGGAACCGAGATCAGCGGGATGCCGCCGACGCCAGGCTGCGGCCCGCTGCCGATAGTGACGCGACTGGTGTAGTCGGGAAGTTCATTCGCCATTAAAAAAACCCTGACCCGCCGTTCTTGTTGCCCTGAAAATTACCACTTTAACCACCCGTCCCGAGTGACGCAGCGCCCGACAGCAGCGAGGACACCGCACCGATCTCGCCGGCGGTGATGTCATCATCCGATCGCGTGAACAGCGCGCGCGCTTTCAGGCTCGAAGTAAGCTGGGCACCGACGGAAGATACTACTTGGCTTTGTGCACCTACGGCTTGGCTGAGGATGTTGGCCTTGCGTGTCTTGGCATCAGCTGCCTCGACCGCCGCACCGGCGTCAGTCAGATCGATATCTTGCGCGATACGACCCGCCGTCAGCGCCTGTGCCAACAGCGGCGATCCGAAGGTCGGGTCGAGATTGCGAGAGGAAAATTCAGAACGCTGCGCCGCCAACGTGGTGCGGCCTTGCTCGATGATGCGGCTCTTTTGCAATCGCGCCTTGGCATAGGCGAAATCCTCGCCCAGGCCGGCGATCTCGGCCTGATTGGTCAAGAGACGCACGTTCGTTTTCGCTGTATCCGCATTGATGCCGTAGAGATCAGCCTGCAACAGGGACAGTTCGCCCTCGGCGTAATCGGCCTTCGACTGCGCATATCCGGCCATGAGCTTGCCGCCAGACTTCAGCGCGGTAGATGCCGAGCGCGAGGCCGATCGTGAACGGATCCATCAATCATCCTCCTCAACTTCGATCACTGGCGAAAGGCCCAGCAGCGTAAACGGCATGGCGTCGTCGCATTCGAGTTCAAGCTGCGCTTCGTCGCGGATGTTGCCCGCGACGTTCATGCGAAACTGGCCGGATCACCAACGGCGGCAGCGCTATCGTAATCACCTGCCGCCGGTTTCAACGACGTCTTCCCAGCTCTCATCGATCGGCCTTGATCTGTGCTGGCGTTGCATCGGGCGCCAGCGTCGTGCTCCGGGTCATAAGAGCCGGATCCGTCCGCCACCGGCATGCAGAACATGGACATCGGCCTCGGCGACGCGCTTTTGCTTTGCCGTAGTGCCCTGCAGGTTGCGCGGCAGGTCGCGCAGATAGCCCCGGATCAGGGATGCCGATCGCGACGTCATGCGACGCCCGGTCGAGCGTGACGACTGCCAGCCGTGACCACGGTCTTGCGCCCCTGCATCGCGCCGTCGGCGAACACACGCCACCTCCTGCCCGGCGAGGTGCAGCGCAGCTGCGTGATCGACGTTGGTGCCCGCCTCGCCGGTAAGCGCGCAGCCCGCAGTCGACGAACCACGCGCCCTCAGCGGTCGGGCTGTCGTGGATCGCTCGGGCTCGAAGTAATCCGCCAGCTGCTCGACATAGCGCCGGGTCTGACGCCGCCGATCGTGCGCCGCACGAGCATGATAGACCTCGTCGACGCCGCTTTCGACGCCGGGAATGGCTGGCGACGTCCTCGCAGATAAGAAGTTGCTGCGCGGATGCCGGGCGAACGCGATGATACTCCTGCTCCGGCATGAACGTCGCCGAGGCCAGACTGCCATCGTCCATCGCCATCCACAGGATCGCGGTGCGGGTCGCGCTGCCAGGCCGTCGCGCTGAACGCCCTGACGCCGAAGATGTGCCGCGCCGTCACCGAGATCTCCTGCGTGTCGAGTTCGCTGACGTCTGCCGGTCGTATTTGCCGTAGTGCAGGCGCTTGCCGGTCTTGCCGATGAACATCGCGCCGCCGTCCACGCGGACCGGCACCTGCGGCTCCGATCCCTCGCTGGTTTCCGGAAAGGCGCTCGATGGTTTTCGGCGTCAGCGCGTCGAACACGTTCGGCACCGCGCAGCACCCACTCCCCGTCCGCGGTGCCCGAGCATCAGCGCGCCGGACGGCAACGCCCATTTGATATTTACAAGTGAAGCATCGGGTGCACGCAACCGCAATCGCGATTGCATCGTCATCATCCCCAAGGCCGAGATCATGATCGTCTGGATCGTCGCTTGCGGAGAGCCACACCTTGTCGCCACGAAAGAGGCCGAGCCGCGACTTCACAAATGCGACCAACTTCCGGCCAGCCCAATGCGTCCGATCCATGCCGGCGGATACCAGCGATAAGCTGCCGCCTGTGGTGGTCGTCGTCCGGCAGGCGCGACAGTACGGTGCCGGCGGCCATTATTACCGCCTGGTCACCGCGGTGATGCGAACATAACCATAGCCGGAATGAAGATAGCGCCACGTCTGATACACCGCGGTCGGCGAGGCTGGCCGGCGGACACGTCGCCCTCGGTATGTTCCGGTTTATTCGGCCCAGCATCCTTAGCTGACCAGCATGCGCCTCATAGACGTTGCCATTCGAAGCGGCGGCTGCTGGCCGCAGAGCGATGGCCGTTTCCACATGCAGCTCCATTCCGGCGTCAGCGACAGGTCGCGGTCATCGATGCGGATCACACCTCCGATCATGTCTAGCTGGCGTGAAACGGAGAAGCCAGCGCCGATCAATGTCACCATTTCCGGCGACCGAGGCATTGACCCGGATTGTTATCCCGACATCTAGATTTTGCGTCGTCAACCGGACCCGACTGTCGGGGGAATAAACATCGACATCCCAGTCCACGTGATCATTGCGTGTCAGCCGTCTGCGGCTGGTTTACGCGAAGTGACATAACAACTGGTTACCGGCGGGCGCCGAGCGCAGGCTCGTCCATGTCGGTCGTCCTCCCATGGCACCTCAAATTCATAGACCGTTGTATCGGGCCTTTGAACGAAACCGCCCTCGCCTCACCAGGCGCACCACACCGCCATTGACGACGAGCATGTAGTAATCGTCGGAGCCAATACGGAACGGCAGCAGACGGCCATGCCTGCGCACTATCCTTGACCTCCAGCACGAAACGCGTGCCGGGTGCACGGGTCACGATGCCTTCGACCAAGGTGACGAAGTTTTCCTGTTTCTCCAATGCGATCTGGTATTTTGCCGTGTCGGCACGACGCGGCTAACTTCTGGCCCATTTCGCCGCCGGCGAAGGTGATGCGATCGATCAGTCCGCGGCCCCCCATTGATGCGGCCCTATCGATATCTGCTGAAGCGGCCACGACGCGCCGACAGCCCACCCGGTGTTCGGCGCGCGCGTGTCTCGCGGGCCTTTTCCTTGCTGTCGACACCGCCGGCAACCTTCAGCTTGTCAGCGGCAGTGCCGCGCAAATTTTCCGCGTAGCTCGCAGACTTGCCGCATTTGCGCGCGCAAAGCGCCGCCAGCTCATAGCCGAACTGTTCGAGGAACAGAACATCCCACAAACACACGCTCTCAACGCGGCGCGTGTAACAGACATTCGGCGCGGCCATGCTGCTGACAAGGATGGTCGCCTCGACTGCAACGCCGCCGACGTTGACTACAGCATTCTCGATCGCCCAACTGTCATCTGGCGCGCCTTCGACGAAACGCACACGGACGCAATCAGCCGGCATAGGATAACGGATTTTCAGTGGGCCGGAGCCGGCAACGGCATCCGCCGCTGGTGTGTGCCACGCGGTTGCAAAATTCCACCATTTGAGGCGGAGCGCGGTATCGCGTGCAATAGCGAAAGAACTGCCGCGCTGCGCGCGTGCGCGTGTTGTTATCCGACAACGAAGCAATCTCGCGCTGGCCAAGGTGACCCATCGCGAGATTTGCCGCGTATTCTTCGGTCCCGCCGAGAGCGGTCATGTAGACGCCCCAATCGGATTTACTTCTTGCTGTAGAGGATCGTGCCGCCGACGCTGGCCGTCGCCGTCGCCGCAACCTTGATGGTCAATACGGCGTCATACTCAACGCCAGGATCGTTGCTCAGCCCGAGCAGTTGCCACACGGCCTTTCCGACATTCGCAACAGCTACGGATGCAAATGGGTCTTTTGCACCTGCTGCTGAAATATCGAGGCCATCGGCGAACAGGTCGGCATCGATCGCGAGGCCATCCTTGTAAATGCCGATATCGGCATCATTCACTGACGTGACCGCGCCATGCTTGAACGTGGAGAGGCCAGCGAGCGGTACAGCACTGGATGAAATCTTGCCGAGATAAAACTGAGAACCAATGCTGTCACCGTTTGTGATGGCGATAGCCGGAATATTGATGCTGCGCAGACGGCCTTCGCCGAGAACAGCCGGGATCAGATTGGCCGACGCCGGATCCTTGGCGCTGCCTGCATATTTGATGACTAAGGCCATGTGGCCCTCCATTGTTGAAACGTCGAAGATGAACGCAATAGAAGCGAGAGAGAGAAGCGCGCGAGCGGATTGCTCCGCACGCGCCGGGCCGGTCTAGCCCTTCTTGTTCAGGATCTTCACAACCTTATTGTCTTCGCAGCGCGTCGCGGCTTCCCAGCCCTCGATATAGACGTGCTCGCGGAACTGCTTCGACGCGTTCTGCGCGGACTTAATGTCCATCGGCATGAACGGGCCCCAGTACATCGTGCTCTTGCAGAACAGCGCTGCCTGAAAGGTGTTCGCGTCGAACAATCCGCATACGCTTGGTGGTGATGACCGGGATGTCGAAGATCGTCCGCACCCGCTGGCTCATGTCGTCGAGCTGCGCCTTCGATCGATAGTCTTTCGACACATGGGTAAGATCACCCCACAACTGCTCGTTCTCGACCGACGTCATGGCGATTGCGAGATTTTCTTCCTCAATGATCACGTCGTCAGTTTCCATTAACTGGATCGCGTTGAGGATCTTCTTGACCGACATCGGACCGGGAGTTCCAGGAGCGCCAAGATCGACTGGTACAGTGCGGCCAGCCCACGCGCTTAACACGGGCACTTCATTGCCGATTAAACGCGGCCCGAAGATCGCCGAGGCCAAAATTCCATTGTGCTCGCGAACATAAGCAGACGCGCCACCCTGGATATATTCCGACTTGAAATCGGTCAGTGCCTTGATCTTGTCTTCCTTGCGGATCAACTTACCCCAGTCGATGCGCTCTGGGCGCACCCAAACCGGCTCGTGGGTGCTCTCGATATCCGGCGTATCGCCGCCCTCCGGCGCATTGCGGCGAGCCTGTGTCGTGCCGATGATGTCGGTCACCTGCACCTGCTTGCCAGACATGCTGTCGATGTAGCTGAAAAAATCGTCAAACTGGCGATACCTCTCCTGGATCGCCAGAGTAGTCTGGTCGCGATAAATAAGACGGTGGGTGTCTGCAACTTGGCCTGCCATAGCAGCCTCCGATCGAAACAATGGGTTTAGGGTTGCTTCGGTCGGGTTGCGGCGAGCGGGTGCTCGCGGGTCCGTCCTGCCGATATACGCCTCGGGTCGGCGGCGCGGCTTTCGCGCAGGTCAGCCGGGTCCGGCTTTCGCCGGGTTGCAGGCACCTAAAGGTGGCTGGCATTGCTGCCAGCCAAGTTTAGGAAGGAAACGGCTCGGACGATGCCCGGCTGATCGCAAACATAAGCCGACGGAGCGGTCGTCAAGCGTCAAAGCTTGGCGTCTTGCACCGGCACGTTTGAATAACTGTCGGACCGCGTCGCGGCTGTCCCCTTGGTCGCTTGTACAAAGCGGCCACCACGAAACGTAAGGATCCAGTCCGCGCCGAGCACGCGGTAATCGCCATCCGGAACGCCATGATCGACGGCATCCTTGCGCTTGTCTTTTTCGATTTCCCACACGCCCTGTGAGTGCGCCGCGAACGGCACATTGCGAGAAAACAATGCCCATATTTTCTGGATCGATGAAATTTGTTCATCATCAAGCGGATCGCCCGCAGCAAAGCCACCGATATTGGCGTTGTCATTGGTATTGCCCGGAGACTTATCAGCAGCTTTCTCCTGGGCTTGCTTAAGAGCTTCTGCCTCGATGGCTGCCTCTATCTGATCCCGGCTGGCATCCGCTGAAATATCAACCGCGCGTTCTGTTGCCCGCTTTCGCAAGCCTTCAATATCCAGCCTCCTCAAATAAGAACGTAGTTTTTCAAGCTTCTTGTCGTTCAGCATTGCTGATCCCCTGTTAGTTTCAAGTTACGGGTCGGCGCGTCAGGCAGCCTTGCCAGACGCCTTCACTACCAGCTTGGCCTTGCGCTCAAGCAGGTTCATGTGCTCCGCCTGCACGTCCTTGTGGCGAGCGTTGCGCGGATCATCGAATGCCTTTTTCCATTCAGGATCGGTCCAGTTGCGGTTGATCTGCGCCTGCAGGCCGCCAACGGTTTCGCTTTGCTGGAAACCGCCACCGCCGCCGTGGCCGCCAGTGCCGGGCATTTTGTCCTCACCAATCAGATCATGCAGCTTGGCAAAAAGCTTGGCGGTGCGGGGCGAGCCGATCGCGGCGACGATTTCCTCGGGCTTGAAGTCTTCGCCGCCGAGAAACGCAAATGCGCGCTTCGCGCCCTCGATCTTGGCATCGTAATCCGCGCCCCATTCGGTGCGCAGCTTGCCTTCCAACTCACGTTTTGCGGCGGTGCCGCGCGTCGCAGCTTCCTTGGTCTGGCTTTGCTCCAGCGCATGCATGGCGCCGTAAACCTGCTCGGCCTGCCACGGCAACAACTTCGCACCGTGAGCAGCCTGCGTGAAGGCGTTGAAAGTCTGATCGTCGACCGTCTCGCCATCTTTTACCTGGGGCTTGTTGACGACGTATTTTTCTTTGTCGGGTGTCCAGCCCAGATCCGCGAAGCCGGTCCACTCCTTGATGTTCTTTGGATCCGGTTTCGAAATGACGTTTCGGTCGCGGGCGAGCCTCGATCCTTCGCGACCCGCCTTGAGAGTTTCGTTGAGATCCGGAAAGTGCCGCTCCTCAATCCATGCGACGGTGTCGGCATCGAAATTGTGCGAGGCGTGCCATGGGCCTTGCTGCTGATTGGTGTTCTGTTGTTGGCTGGTGGTGTTCTGTTGCTGGCTCATATTTTGTTGTTGGCTGCTGTTCTGCTGCTGGCTGGTGTTCTGGTCGGTCATGATCGCTCTCCTGCTTTGCGTGGACGTTTCTCAATCTGCTCCCACAGCAGATCGATGTCGGTTTTCGCCACTTTAAAAATTTCAATTGCCAGCTGGCGCCGGCCTTCCTCAATCGCCGCCTGGCGATCGGTCTCGGCCCGTATTGGGCCGAACACGTTTGCGCGGAGCGCGATGTCCGCGAGCAACACCGGCATGCCGCCGAGCGTGCGATAGTTTTCAAGGACCACGCGGCGGCGGCCGCCGTCAGGCCACATCGCGGCAAACCACTGCACTGCACTGTCATAAAGCCGGGATGAAACGCCGCGCATCAGACGCTCCTACGCGCAATCGCATTGATAATATTACTCAACGTTCCAACGTGCTGATCGAGTGTCTGGATAAATTTCACAAGCATGTCTCGATCCATTTGATCAACGCGGACCCCGCACCATTCAATTTCGTTCGGCTGCGATGTGCGACCAGGCCCGATCGTCGGAAGATCCACCACTCCAAGGACTTCAATGTCTGACATCAGCCGGACTTTCTGCCGTTGGCCAACGTGCGCGCCTGGTCGGCATGCGCAACGTTCGCGTTGATTTCGGAGGCCATGGCTGCCTGCTCAAGCTGCGATGATTGCTGTTCCGCTGCCGCGCGCGTCTGTCGATTTTGTGCAACAACGCGCGGATCTAGCTTGACGGCAGGCTCGCCTGTCATTGCGTCATGCAGAACACTCGACACGCCGTCGATGTCGATGTCGTCCATCCACATTGGATTTTTGCTGCGCTCGTATAGGCCCTGCTTGACATTGACCCAGCCCATGATGCCCTGCGCCCGCTCCGCTTTCTGCGCTTTTGTGAAAGGCGATACGAATTTTGGAGAAATGCTGTGGCCGTTCAGCTCCGGCGGTGGCGGCGCGATCATGCCGGGCTGACGAGCGAGGATATTTGCACGACGCGCAAAAAAACTACCTACACCGCGATAGACGCGAACAAGGTTGGGTGCGAGCAGCTTCAGCTCATCTGCCTTGTAACCAAGCACTTCCTCAGCTGTCATCTGCGGGCGAGCCGCGAGAATATCCGTCAATCCAAAACGAAACGCTTTCTTCACCGCCGTCTGCAGCTGCTGGATATAAGCCAGAGCGAGCTGCGGATTTTCGCCGCGCTTGATCGGCGCGACCGGCGGACTGACCGCCCTGCAGCGCCGCGCCATAGACCACGTTACCGGGGATCATGTCGGCCATCGTCATGATGTCTTCGTTTTCGACCCACATCATCGGCTCGGCTTCATGCTGAATTCCGATGATGGTTGAGTCGCGCCGCTTCGTCGAGACCGCGCATATCGGCGAGCGCGTTATGGCCGGGGCCAGTGGCCCAAGCACGACCGCTGCGCATGTTCCACTGCAACTCGTGGCACGGCAGCTCGTTGTAGCCGGCACGTTCCTGATAAAAATCGCGCTTGTCCGGCGATAACACGCAGCTAGTCCAAGGCTTGCCGCGTGGACCGAGCATGCCCGGCACGTAACCCTCATTACGTGCGACCCGGTGAACGAACGTCGCAAGCTCATCGTTGCGCATGTTCGGACCTCGGCCGGTGAAACTCGATCTCGGCCTGGCGGCCGTTGAGCTGGAATTTACGATGCAGGGCGAAGGTATCCCCATTGCCATCGACCAATTTGTAATTTTCGCCGATTGGGCGGGCATTGGAGGCGATGCGTCCAGAGCCCAGCATTTCCTCTTGCCACAGGAAGCCATTGCCGAATGCCGCCATGTCCGCAAACCATGCCGGCGACGAGAGATAGAAATTGTCGTAACCGGGATTAAGTGAAGCAAAAACCGTGCTGGTGTAATTCCACAGCCACTTTTTCACCGGCCGGAATTCTGCCAGATCCTCATCCTCAATCCCAAGCGAACACCAGCGCTCCGCCGGATTGATCGACTTGACGAACATCCCACCTGCAAAATCATCCAGCGCGTAGAGCGGCGTGCTGTCGAAAGGATCATCGGAACCGTCGCGCTCTCGCCGATCGGTAACATTGAAGCTCACATTGTCGGGACGCAAAAATCGCGCAAGATCCCGCCAAGTGGGTTCCTCACGTTGCCGCTCGGTTTCCATCTGCGATTGGACGGGCTCGAATTCGTTCCACGCGCTCATTTGTGCTCACTGGCCCGAGAGAATGCGGAAGCCAGTTGGCGCCGCACCTAGCTTATTTTGCAGGCCAATGCCCCACGGCGACGTCGATTGCAGTTTGCGCTTGCGGGTGTCCTGTGCCGTGCGGGCGCTTTCGCTGTCGATGTTCGGGATCAACGCCGCGTCGCTCTTGAGCAAAGCCGCCTTCTGGGCAGCTAGTGCAGCATCTGTCGCTTTTTGAGCATTATCGGTTTGCGCTTTCAACGCATTGGTCTGCTCGGTCAACGACTTCTGGATCGCCGCACTGTTGTCAGGCGGAGCCGCTGGAGCTGTCGGCAGATCGATGCCCAACCAATCGTCGACAACTGTGCGCAAGATGTTAGAAAATATGCCCATCGGGGTGCTCCGGCCCAAATCTGAGATCTGGACCCTATGCCCGTGGCCATGCCGTCAAGCGTGCCTCAGCGCCGGCGCACAGGGTTATATCGTTTGGCGGAGCGGTTTTCCTCGCGGCGCTGATCACGCCGCACCCTGATGTCGCCATGGCGGCGGCGCGCGGCTTCGGTGCCGCATTCCAGTGCCAGGTACTGTTCGGCGTCGGCGACGTGGGTGTCGAAGGTCGGGAGGATTGAGGAAATGTCGTTGGACCCCATCATCTTCCGGAATTGGTAGGTTTGGCGCTTGCCCCGGATCAAGCCATGACATGACGGATCGCAGAGGTAGTTGCGGCCGGGCGGACCGATTTTATCGCGCACCGCGTCGATGCGGCGCGTCACGTTGTTCGTCACCGCCTGATCCACCGGACGGGCAAGGAGCTTCGCTAGCCGCTGACGGTCCGACCCCTTGGATATCCGCTGCTCGCGTTGGTCGTCAGTGTCCTTGTCCTCGCCCGCCGTCATTGCCGGATCGCATACGCTGTGAAAATCGCAACCGCGAAAATCTCGCCCTTCAAGCACCAGCATCGCAGCCGATAATTCTTCTATGCCGCCGCGCTCCAGCGCAATCTCACGCAACACCCGTAGCTGCCCGTCCGGCATTTCCTGGCCATACACTGCGGCCGGCGTGAAACCGCCGTCGATGCCAACAAGCACCGGCAGCACCGGCTCGGGGCGAAGCGTGACCTTGGAAATATGCAGATCATCATCGAAGCGGTCATAAACCATATCGGTTGCGCGCGTGACGCCTGGGATCGCGTGCACCATGCGCCGCACGTACCAGCGATTATCCCGGTTGGCGTCGATGATCTGTTGATAATAACTTCGGTCGCCGCCATGAGCTTCGAGATTTTCCGCACCTTCATCCATGCCGCCGGGCTGGCGGTAAAGCATGTAGGGCGGCCGCAAGTCCTCGTAAAAAAGTTTGTAGGTCCAGTTGAGCACGTCCGGCGCGTTCATGTCGCCGAAAATGCGGCCTAGGCGCTTCGTCACCTCACGCGGCGGTTCACGGCCAACCGCGCGGCCGAGATTTATCAATAAAGCCTGCAGCAGCCGATCCATTTCCGGCAGTTTCACGTCGGTGAATTCGAGCCCGCGCAGATCTTCCGGATCGGCATCCTCGCCGAACGCGAGAAAATCTTCCGTCATTTCGATGCGGCCGAACTTGTCTTGAAATCGGATCACATGCTTGGCGGCGCGCGGGCTGGCGCCGGTCCAGGTCGATCCGGGAAAATCCTTCGGAAATAATTTCCAGTGCGAGGGGATTGTCGCCTTCCACAAACTATCGTACTTTTGAGCGAACGTGCCGAGTTTGTATCGTCGCGTCCCGTCCGCACCGGGAAAAATCCTTTGGGCTTCTACCAATCCTTTTTTTTCGCTGGCGATCGTCTTGCCGCTGCCCACAGGCCGCCGCAATGACAACTAATGCCGTGCGTGCCGAGGATGTAAGCATCACTCACCGGGCCAGCGCTGCGAAGCAGGTTTACCTTCCCTGTTTTCTCTCCCTTGTGAATTTGCGCGACGATCTCCGGATTTTCTTTTCGGAATTCGTCGTCAGCCTCCAGGTAGCTCATCTGGTTTTTGTACGGGTCGGCATTACCGAGCGCATCGGCGAGCGACGTATCGCTTAACGGGGTTGCGGGTACTCATCGTGCGCGCTCCCCCCGCCCCGTTATGGCTCCACAACGTTTCGCGATTTTTTTTGAGCCCTTGATTGCTGACAAGGCAGGGTCGGGATCGACGGGTGAAAAAAATCTAGGAGAAGTAGCCGGGAGGAGACGGCGCGCGCAATTTTGGGGGTGGGCCTGGCCTGGGAGGCCGGGGGGGTGCCTCAGCGAATTCGAAGGCCGCCGGTCATGCAACCGGCGGCCGAGTACCGCGACTTTGCGCGGCGATCATCGGCCAGGTCCGCAGCCACAGGCCGGTGATTTCGGATCAGCTCCCTCAGATACGCAAGGTGCTGATATCGTTGTTCTAATCTGTATCGTGCGACTGATCTGACGTGCGACACGGTCGGCGTAGACATCAATGAGTGCGTTGATTTTGCTGCACTTTTTCATCGGCTATCAGATCGCCCTGCTGGTACGTAGCCAAGGCGGCAATTGCTCGCCGCGCGGCCCGGTCAGCTGCGCACCTTGCCCGTGAAGTTCGACCGTCAAGCCAGGAACCGGCTTGCCATCGTGATCAACAGGTGCCTGCTTGGCATAGAAATAGGGCCGCAGGTCCGCGCGGATTTTCTCCAGCCGGTCGAATGCCTCCAGCTTGTCGCAACCCAGTTCCGCCGCCATCGTCTCAGGCGTATGCATCGCCCAGCGCGCGCTCTCAAGCATCGGATCACCGATGGTTTTTCGAATGAAATCAAGCATTTCTCGCGTCGTTTTATTCTGCGCGCCCGGTGGCCTGCCCGCTCGATCACGCCGCACCGCCTCGGTCGCCTTGCCGCGATCCACCGGATCGATAACCGGATCAAACCGCGACGGCAGCAGATCCATTTGAACCGCCGGTGGCTCTGAACCGGCTGATCGCGCCTCGGCGCGGGCGACGGCGGCAATCACTGCCTCGGAAGCGTGTTTTGAGGACATTAGCGCCAACCACTTGAATATAAGGGAATATTTAATTCAGGCCGCGCGGCGAGCCATGCGCACACCGATGAACAAGTGTCTAAGGTGTCTTTTAGGTGTCTAGACCTAAGTAATTGATACATCTTATATATTCCTATATTTAGACAGTTAGACACCTTAGACACCATGTTTCCTCACGTGCGCGCGCGCGTACGCGCGTGTGCGAGGATAAGGGGTGTCTAGGTGTCTAACTGTCTGATAATACGAATTATTATGATTTTTCAGGCACTTATGACTAGACAGCGAAGCGGTCACCCTGTCTTACGGGTGTCTATCACCCCGCGCCCGATGGCTCGCAAACCGAGCGCGGCGTCACGCTGGCACATGCCGAAGCTCGTCAAGCGTGCCTGATTTGTGTTTGCTTCTCGAATAGAGTGCGCGCGCCGCGCGAAACGGCGATCTTTCAGCATTGGTGAGCTATGCATTCGCGCTTGGCGCGCGCTCATTCTCAATCTCAACCGGGCGCGGGAAAGTTGTGGACGCGACATGAGCAGCGACCACAGGGCGCGGGTTAGCTAAAGGCGAACAGCGATTTCGAAATGATTGCGGGTTCGAGCCTTGCGTCGGCTTTTTCGCGCGTGGTGCTGCTTGTGCAGCGGGCGCGGGATCCGGCGCAGCTTCGACACCGCATCGTTTCTGCTCGGCCAGGACGGCGAGATATTGCTGCCGCGCCTGCAAGGCCTGCGTTTCTTTATCGGCGGTGCCCTGCCAATCCATGCCGAACCACAGCACCGGGATAACAAAGCCAGCCGTGCCAGCCACAATGTTCTGTGCGGTCTTGAGGCCTTGGTCGGATGCCAGCTGCTGCACTTTGCCATTATTGGCCTGCACCTCGGCGAGGACCGCCGTGCAGTCCATGTAACGGTCCTGCGGCTGTATCACAGCTCAGGTGTCGGCGTGCGGCCTGCGCAGCCGGCCAAGACGGACGTAGCCGCCACGACAAACAAAAATCTCATTGGAAGGCTCCCTAAACTCGGGAGAATGATAGCAAGGGTTGCGGCAGCTAGGCAATGCAACTATCAATCGGCCCGCCACCACTACACGCAAAGATCGTCCGCGTGTTCGCCCGGTGCGAGAATTGGCGTGGGATCCGGCAGTAACAGGCCGCGAGATCTGCGGTTCATCGAAATCCATGTCATCGGTGCCGTAGCCTAAGCGACGCAGCAGCTTCATTTGCTGATTGAGGCGCCGCGTGATCGCCTGCAGATGGTCCGGATTAACGCATTTGCGGATCGCCACAGGATCAGGCGCCCAGCGCGCACACATGTGGTCGACATCATAACCGAAGGGGATCGGCCCTTTGAAAGTTTCATACACATAGCGGTGCACCGGCATCACACGGCGCGTGCCGGGCCGCAGGATGCGTCCATACGCGCCTCGGCCGGTATGGTCGCCATGGCCGTCATCGCCACCCAGCCACAGCCAGCATCCGCAAGGCGTCACCCACACGCGATCCGGCGCAAGCAACTCCTCGATCGTGACAGGTTGGCGGCGGCGCGTCATTCCGCAGCTTCCAATGGATCAAGCATCTGTCTCACGCGGGCCTTGGTCTCTGGTGAAAGGCGATAACCCTGTCCCCATACGGTGTTGATCTCAATTTTGTACGGTTCAAGCTTCTTGCGCATTTTGCAAACAAACACATCAATGATCTTTATTTCGGGCTCGGCATCGATGCGAGTTGCGTAGAGTGCGAACATTGCCTTCTCTTTTGTGACCAGTTCAACGCGCGTTAGAAGTCCGAACAATCGGGCCTCTGCACCCGTGAAGCCGAACTCGATAGGTGCTTCGATGCGCATGCCGAGAAGTTCTTCAAGCTGCTCGATGCGGCCACGCAATTCATCGTTTTGTGTTTCCAACGTCTGCACATAGCTATCTCTTAAGGTCATTGATTAGCCCTCGTCGATCCGCTTGAGCCAGCGCCCATTACTTCGCGCCAGAATGTGGTTCCATTTAACTTTGCGGTTGCCGCAGCCTTTGCGATTCCTCCGCGCCCTCTGTTCTGATCGCTGCAACAAGCACAGCCTGCTCGATCGACTTCCTCTCCACGCAAATAATTTCTTCAGCCGCGCGGATTTCAGCCGCTCCGAGTGGAGCCAGTCTAGCCATGACCAGTGCTTGCAACGCAAAGCGCGCTTTCTGCACGCCACGTCGCCCAATTAATTTGCGGATCAGGCCGACGGCCTTCGTGTCTCCTTCTGCAACAGCACTTGATTGCGAATACTCACGGATCCGCACACCTGATCGTTTGCAAACATTGGCCACGTCGCAAGCATCAGGATCACCGGCGGCGACTAACGCATTGAACATGGAAATTGGAGTCACATGCACCCGGTCGGTGTTGTGTGCGACAAAGGCAAGCGCGCGCTCATCGAGCGCGCCTATGTCGACGACAAACACAGGAATGCTCGTTAGTCCGATCGTTGCGGCGGCAATCGCCGTGTGCTGCCCATCGATTACATGCAGCTTCGATCCATCCTGCGTGACGATTGGTGGTTTATATTTGCTCCAGGAAAATCCTGTGACAGCTCTCTTTATGATGGCAACCGAACGTTTCGATAAATCGCGCTGATAGGTAGCATCGACGTACAGGGATCGGGGGCTGATCCAGCACAGTTCCGGTTTCCGCTTCCCTGGCATCGCCGGCGTCACGTCTGGAAACGTCATTGGCTCAATCTGTCGCAGTTGCCCCATATCTTACCTCTCCGGTGCCTCGTGATAACGATCGAGCACAATCAGCGTGCAACGCACCTGTGTGCCGTCGATCGTGTGTCGGTTGATGGCGCTGTCGGTGATGACGACGCCCTCGATCGGGCATTGCCGCAGCGCGTCTGACCAACTGCCATTGGCCCAATCGCTGCCTTCCAGATGCTCCGCAACCTTGGTCGATGAATTCGGCACGGCCAGCACCCAACCCGCTTTCGGCAAGCCGTAACGCTGCAGTGCGACCTCCAATGCGATCTTGTCCTTGCGCATCACGCCAGCGACGATCTCGTGCGTGTTGAACAGGCCGAACCCAGCCAGATTGATGTCGCTCTTGGCGGTGCCGCGTGGCAGTATCTCCTGCTCAGATATCGCAGCGCCATGCTCGTCGGTCGTGCGCAGCTCATGGATTGTCTGTCCGATGGTGTTGCGATCGGAGCGGCGCCAGCCGCGAACAACGCTGGTGAGAATGCGATCGACGCATTGCCGATAATTCGGCTTCGCGTTCTGCACCTCAGGCAGTAGATCCGCAGACAGGCGCTCGCTCCACTCGCGTTCTTCATCTGGCCCGAACGCGCAGCCGAGCTTGGAGCCAAGCTCATGGCCCAGCATCATGGAAGCGCAGGCCAGCAACGTACCGTAGGTGTCGCAGCCACGGCGATCATGCCCGCCGGCTTTCAGCGCCTTGGTGAAGCGCTCCAATTCATATTTGAAGCCATGGCCGTGCTGTCCCCATGCCTTCATCATGAGTGCCAGAACCATCGGCCCCGTGGTGATTTCATCAACCGGCGGCGGAGGAACCTGATCGGGATTAAGCGGCTTAAGTCGCAGCACGGCGCAGCGGCTCATGTCCTGGGCGGCATGCAGCGGATTGTTGATCGCCGAAAACAAAAACGCCGAGCGCATCTGAAATTGGGTCGCCTGGCCGGATTGCCCTCCTCGGCCGCCAATAGCGCCTGATGATGACGTGCGCATCAAATGCACCATCTTGCGCAGAATGGAGGCATCGCCATCGGGCTCAAGCTCGTCCAGCGCCACAGGGCGGCTGTCATGGGCCATCGACTGATAGATAAACGCCGCTGTCGGGTCGGACGACTGCATCAGCGTGTCGCCAAAAAGTTTCAGCAGATTTTCCTGCAGCGTGGATTTGCCGGTGGATCTATCGCCGAGCAACAAAACCGACGAACGCCAGCGCAGCGCGCCGCCGATCATCGCGCAGCCGATCCATCCCAGTAGTAGCTCAGGATCAACGTCTGGACGGGTCCAATTCCATTTACGGAAGATCTGCAGCAACTTCACCGCAGGATTATCATCATCGGGGATCGGTTTTTGCCAAGGCTCCGCCAGCGTCGCTAGGCGCGGAAACAGCTTGCCCTCGTGCAGGCCGGTTTTTTTGCGCTCCCACTGCCCGTCACGGATCGACCAGAGCGCATCGCCGGCATGATAGACAATATCGCCGCTATTCGATGTCCACGCACCACGGCCGCGCATCTTGTTATCGGGCGAAAAGAAACCAGCAACGGAGCACGCGCGAAAAATCAGCTTTGAAATATCATCCACCTCAAATGAGACGATTTCTGAGGGCTTGATGCATTCATCGGTTTTCTTGTCGAATACTGGTTTCGACCAACGCGGCATCATCCAGTCGGGATAGTTTGGCGTCGCCGAGAAAAGCTCCTGAATGCCGCGCTGGGTGAAATCAGCAGCTTTAAGCGTGCGGAACTGGTCGCGGCTGTCGGTGATGTAGAAATACGGCCCCTCGAAGCCAATGGGCTGCACCGGGCATTCGCAGCCGGGATCGCTCGGCATGCCGGTCAGCATGTCGGGCATCCACTTGCCGGCGAGCACTTTGTTCGGCCCGCGCGGGATCATCGGTTGGGGATCCTCGCGGGATTTCTTCTGCCGCTCGATGTCGCGCGCCGCCTTGCCCATTTCGACAACGACGGCGGCTTTCCCGCTAGCTGTTTTTTTGTTGGTATCGGCCAATTCTTTGCCCCGTCATGCCCGGGCTTGACCCGGGCATCCATCAGTCAAAAAGGAATTCATCGTGTCACTGCGCACGTCGATGACGTGCTTGCTCAACCGAAACCGTGAATTGCGGCCGCGACGCCCCAGCCCAGAGCCACAATGATGAAGAAGGTCAGATATGGATTGTCGCTCATGAAATTGAGCGTCGCTTGCCAGTTGGACATTTCACTCTCCCCTCAATGTATCGTTGATGTCCTTGCCGCTTGGTGCGGCAAGTTCCGCGACAGCGCGGCCCGTGGCCCGGAACGCGGCAATGCCTGCGTCGAATTGCGCGACGGCCTGCGGCTTGTCCCAGTCATTCTGACGATGGATGATCGCGGCCTCGCAGCATGCCGGCAGGCGCTGCGCCACGTTGACGATGTTCGACAGCGACAGCATCGCCCAGACGCGAAAATGCGGCGCGGCCAGCACAGCCGTTAGCCCGTCCTCAACGCCCTCGGTGAATACGAAAGTTTGCAGCAGGCCGTATTCATGTGCCTGCGCCGGCGAGTAATGCCCCTCACCGCGCCACAGCGGAATGACGCAGCCTGCGCTGTCCGGCCAGACCTTGCGCGCGTTCTGCGCATGCCCATCGGGCGCGGGCGGCAGATCCGCCTTGTCGGTGAAATCGTCGCGCAAATATGTCTGGTGGATCGCGCGGATCTGCATGTCGCCATCAACGCAACAGGCAATCATCGCCGGATGCCAACTCTCGGCATATTTCTCGCCCTTCTTGTCGCGGTGCACGTATTTGTGCCGCGCCTTGAAGCGGAGCGCGCCTGGCGCAATCGATCCACCGCGAGGGCCGACAAAGGGATCAGCACGCAAATCTATGCCACGCGCTACGCGCAGATAAATCGCCGCACCGGTCTCAAAGCCGTCGGCACCGATGATCGGCACACTTTCGTTTGCAAACGTGTGAAACGCCGCACCCTGCTTGCGGCGCAGCGCCTCATCCTCGATCGCGCGCGCCTTCACCTGGGCGGCCTTGGCATTCTCTCGATCTTTG
This sequence comes from uncultured Alphaproteobacteria bacterium, assembly GCA_963811795.1. GTDB lineage: Bacteria > Pseudomonadota > Alphaproteobacteria > Rhizobiales > Xanthobacteraceae > Afipia. The sequence continues at coordinate 21,191 of CAWESR010000003.1, read as the reverse complement.
TCCAGCTGCTCGCGCGACACGCGGCCGAGGCCGAGTTGATCGATAGCCCAGTTGGCCGCTTCTTTCGATCCGCGCCCGTCAAGGTGATACCAGCCGCTCACATAGGAGATCAGTTCAAGGATGCGGCCCTTGTCGCCCGTGGTGAAACATTTCCAAGATAGCCCGTCCGCCTTGCGCCAGATCGCAAAATTGCCATTGCCGGAGCCGCGCGGATCATCGATCACGCATGTGGTGCGCTGCGCCGGCACGTCGATCTTGAGCAGCGACAGCACGTCCTCGACCTTGTCGTCGAGGATACGTTTCAAATCCTGCCAGCCTTGCGCGGTGCGGAGATTAATCGACATCAGCGAGATGTTCCGCGTTGCAGATGTGGCGGTGCCAGTTCACAAGAGCCGCTGCCGTCGTAACCGTGTGATGTTTTGCTTTCTTCCAATCGCCCGACAAAACGGAGTGGGCGGCCTTCCCGCCGAGATATCCGATCAGCCAGAACCATTCCCATGCGGTTTTCTTTGCATCCTGCTCGTCGCCCCAGCGATAGATTTGATGTCTAGCCTCGCTCGCCGCAGCCTCGATAAAAGGTTCAACGATCGGCGTGTTGAGGATCGCATTAAGACGTTCCACTTCGGCCATCAGGTCGATACCGTTTTGATGGTTGAGCTGGCCACCTTCATCGACGTGCACACGCATGTGCTGCAGATATTCCGCGCGCATAGGTCTCGGCCGCATCACGCGCTCGCCTTCTGCGGCAATGCCGCTTCGACAATCGCAAGGCATTCGCTCACCTGCCGTTGCACGTCGCGGGTCAGATGGTATTCGATGGCGTCCAGTTTTTCGCCCTCGCGCTTCATGTAACTGTCCAGCTCGGCGGCGCGCTTGCGCAAAACATTGCGAAGCACGGTCGCATGCACGTCATTGAGCGTGATGGTTGCCATCTTCATCCCCGCGCCAACATCTGCAGCAATTGTTCAAATTGGAGCGCGAACGCCCACGCGCCGAGACTTGCGCACGCACCTATCACGCAAAGCATCGCGAGATATTTCAGGAGATCGGACAGGAAGAACATCAGCCCGCCCTCACTTGCAATGTGACCGCTGACAGCACGCGGTCGATCTCGCTGCCCTCCTCGCGCAGATCCTCGATCGCGTCGCGGGCGTATTTGATGTTGGCGCGAGTGTCGCCGATGGCGCGACCAAGATCGGCGTTGCTAACTTCCAGCTCCACAGACGTGATGTAGCTCGCCATCTGACGGATACGCGCGGCACGCAGCCATTGTGGATTGCTGGGACGCTGCTTGCTAAAATCAGTCGCAAAGAGCGTTTCGCGCGGCATCTGCATGACATCAGCGCAAAGCCCCATCACCAGGCGATGGTAGGAAACGAGGATTTGCGGTGGCGCCGGCGGCGGCGCCTTGTCGATCGCCGCTTCCAACCGCTTCACCATTTCGTCGCTGGGCATCTGCTCGCCCCGCAGCAGCCGAAACCAGTTGCGCGGCGAGGCGTTAGCGTAACGGCAGATGTAGTCGTGCGAGAGGTTCCGGTCCTTGCGGCGTTTATTGATGCGCTGGATCCGTGGGTCGGCCTTAACGCTTGACGAACTACTGTACTTTCCGTTTGGCTCCCACGCTTGACGAACTACTGTACTCGTCGCCGCCACGATGACGCTTGACGAACTACTGTACTCGTCGCGCAATGCCGTGTCGGCGATGATGTCGAGTTGTGCCGCGGTCATGCCTAAATCCTGCTAGCGATGCGAGGGGGAAATGTCGTCGGAAAACACTTCACGCAAACGCAACATGGACTTATCGAACTTGGACTTGAGGTCGGAAGCGGCTAATGCCGCAACACGTTCTGGCGAGGCCATCTGACTGGCATGCGCGGATTTTGTATTATTCACCGCTAGCAATGGGCGAGTGCGATATGGCGGCGCCAACCGCGCCTCGCATTGAGCGCGGCATTCGCGGCTATGTTGCTCAACCCACGATGGATCTGAGAACGATGACCGCGCTATCACGGGTATGAGGATGACCGGCGCTGTCATACCAGCGACCTTTCCGCGTTAGCCAGATCAACGCGCATGAAGATCGCAAGTGAATTAATGAACATCACCATGCGGCTTTCGCGGTTTTTGTCGCAGCCGGCGCGCAAATATGTGAGCTCGGCCATGCACTCGATCAGGCATGTTGCCTCAACATCAATGACGCGATCACCGTCAATGGGGCGCATCCGCTCGCGGGCAATCTCCTCTTTAAGAATTCGGATCGCCTCGTCGCTCAATTTTGTTTTGCTGCTCTCGGTGAGCGCGCATGCCATGTCGACAAGACGACGCAAAAGGTCGATCTGGATTTCACGCGCGGTCATGCTGCACCCCGCGCCAGCTCTCGAAAATTGGCGACCCATTTAGCCACCAGCCATTCGGGCAGATCAACGCGGCGCGAGATCGATTGCGTGTCGAACCGCGCACACCACAGTGAAATGACTTCGCTGTATTTACGAAGTTGAGTGCGTGAAGCTGTGGACTGCCCCCCCCTCATGACTTCGGCCTCCAATGTAGCGCCAGAATGCAAACACCCTGGTTCACGCCTTGCGTGATGCCTTTGACCGACGCCTTAGGATTGCGCGTGAGCCAGGCTTCGATTTCTATTTCGCATGCGATCTGGATTTCAGGCGGCCAGGTATGAAACCGATGACCGACCCTTGTGTTGGCCAATTCAAATTCATTCATCGCGAGGTGCATGTACGCGACATTGCACCCAGTGAGGTCCAGCGAGACAATATTCTCGCGCTGCATATCGCCGACTTGCGGATGCGGCGTGTCGATGATTTTAACCTGACGTGGCAGATCGCAGGACGACATTGATTTTCCTTCGCTCATGAAATGGAACGGCTCGCCATCGCGCATGCGATGGCGAGCCCATTGGCCACGACGCCGGCAACAAGCGCCGCACCAATCCAGAACGCGGCAACGCGAAAATCCTGCGCGCTATCGGAAGGAGCGGTGCGAGGTACGGGCAGCTTGATGCGGTCAGAGGACTCATCCAAGGTGCCCGCGCAACCGCGCCAAGGGCCATGCTCATATGTCCGAAAACATCCCATACTATCTGGTAACTGGCTGGCTTCTCGGCATTCCCGAACAACCGACAGATCGGTTGTCGCTGCTGATCCAGTGCAAGGCTGGCGAGTTTGCAATTGATATTGACGCCGAGCAGGCGGAGGAAATCGCTTATGCCCTGCTCGCAGCAGTGAAACCGACCAGCGATAAAGCCTCATAATCGCGCATGTGATGCGCCCCCACTGAAATGTGGTCATAGCTCAGCCCTCGTTTGATTGATGCACAAACTCAACGCAACAAACTGAGGACTACGCGGCTAAGATCGTCGGGTAATCTCGACAATCACTGCGGCAATAACGATCCCGGGAGGATCGTATGTCCCCCTTAGCCAACGCTTTGCAGTTCGCTCATCACTTCCCGCGATGCTCGCAACATGAGCTGCCGTTTTTTTGGGCCAAAGAACCTTTGCAACCAGCCCAAATTTTCCGGTGACATTTTTGTCATGGGGGACACAAAACTGTCCCTCGGTTTCCATGGCCAACGCCGCCGGATTAGCAAATGATGAGCGCACGCCTTACCCCCACGCGAACAACGCAACAGAACTGACGAAATGACTGACAAAACTGAATTCCAATGTGATGCGCCGCATGCGCGCGGGATCATCAGCGACATCGAAGCTTGCGGACGAGGATGGAGCGCAGCACGCATCATCATGCCGACACCCGCTCAAGTTTTGCGCGGAACACGCGCGCAGATGAACCGCATTTACCATCCGCGAATGATTTTCGACGCGAATGCAATGTTAGGTTGCGATAATTCAGAACTGCGCGAGAATGGACGCGGTCATATGAATTGTCTCGCAATGTCAACTCGGAGAGATCCCGGTTGCCCTGAAGCAAATCAGCGTCACGATGAGAGAGCGGTCCGAAAACCCCCGGTTTTCGGGGGTTACTGGAACCGGAATAAGCGTGAGGATCAGACTGATTGGAGGCGTTCATCACAGCGAACACCCCGTTCAAATCATGAGCCTTGGGCAAGATGCCTTTTGCTGGATAATGGTTTTTTAAGAAACGATAAAAAACTGGGGCGACGCCATGAGGGCTAAGTATCTTGATCAGAGCAGAGAGTTTGTTGTTACAAACGTTGTCGACTTTGAAAGACTTCCTGGCGGATTGATCCGAATATTTTTCGGAATTGAGCGTGGCGGATCTGTAGATATTGAATGCGCCCTTTTGATCGCCAACTTGGCTGAAATTGGCGCTGAGATTTCGCGCATTGCAAAACAGAGCGATTTTACTTCCAATAATCCCGGAATACAGATCGTGAACTGATGCCCCTCTCACGACACCACCCCAAATATTTTTTGATATTTTTCAAAAATATCGGGTCGAAGTAATTCGGGTGATATCCCAGTAACTTCAGATACGCGGGGCAAAAGATCTTCGTCTATTTGACGCGGGTCATTCTCATTTTCCCATCGAAAGGCCGTTGAACGATCAACTGGGATGAGCTGCCCAAACTTCTCATACGAAAGTGGCGGGTTCTGCCGCTCACGAAATTCTCTCAGAAGCTGCGCCGGTGTTTTCATAAAGCGCTTGTTGCCGAATTGGAAGCAAAAGTCAAGCTTAGCGTTTCCAACTTGGAAAAAGACCTTAACCCATTGAAGATATATAGTTTACAAGATGGAGACAAAAAATTTTAGGGGCGAACGCCCACACCTTTACATCAAAGAATTTGTAGTTCACCTCGGCCTCTCAGATGAGACCGTTGCGGATAAGCTCGGGATTTCCAGATCAGCATTTTGGAAGTGGTACACTGAGCAGAGCCGTCTAAACCCTGACAAAGTAGCCAGAATTGCAGCCGCTATGGGAATTCACCCTAGCCAGCTCAATTTTCCTCCCGGCACTGACAGCCTTGACGCAATCGTTGAGGGGCAGCCACAAAATGTAAGATCAATGGCGGCGGACGTCTTAAGAAGGATGATCTCGAAATCACCTTAAATTAATTCGCACATTGGTTGGCCTAGGGCTTGAGTACAACAAAAAAATACAGCAGTTCCATAGCCTTAAGCTGTGTTGTATATTTGTATTATGGCTAACTGGATATGGTGCACAAAACCTTCTGGGCGGACAGTTTTGCTCAACGGCCAATGCCGCATTTGTGATTGATAGGGAGGAAATGGAGCAAACTTCTCCGTATATATTGCTTTTTCCAGCCAGCGGCGGCGATCATGTTATTATTATATAAACATGCAGCGCTAAAATTGGATTGAAACTCAATGCCACCGGGTGTTAAAACGCTCCAACCAAATTCAGCAAAATACGAGCATCGTTTAAACGCTATCGCCATAACTCGCGTTTCCAAGATGGAAATGTTTTTATTCACAGAACGTTTCCATTCTGGAATGTGTGCCTCGGAATGACTTTTCCATTCCGGAGCACCTAAAGGATGTCCAACGCTCACACCATCACCAAATCGATTGTCCGGTGCGGACGTGCGCCCGTTTGGCGCGCCCGGTGCTCGTGCGGCTTCAAGACCGATGCCCCCAGGATGTGCGCACAAGCCCGCAGGAAGCTTGATCGGCTGGTTGAGCAGCATCTCAGTAAACAGGCACGCGAGGGTGCCCAGCAGGCAACCGCGCCATGAAGATCACCCTACTCCTGATCATTATCGCAATTGCCCTGGCTGGCATGAACATTTGGCCAGGCCATGGTCATTACTACAGTGGGGGAAGATCTATGACCCATATCACATGGTCCGACTTTGTCGCATGGCTCAACGACCCGGTCTTTCTCAGCCGCTTTGAGTTGGGCATGTCGATCGGGGGCATCGTGATTGGCGCATTCACCATCTTTCTCATGCTCGATATTCTCAACAGGAGAGGCTAGATGCACACGATATCCCCAAGATCGGAAGATGTGAACTGGCCAGCGCATTCGCGCCGCGCGGCTGATCAAAAAGATGTCGCAGGAGAAGCTGGGTGAAGCCCTCGGCCTCACCTTTCAGCAAGTCCAGAAATATGAGAAGGGCGCAAACCGCATCGGCGCATCGCGCATGATCGAGATCGCGCATGCGCTCGGCACAACCGTTGCATCGCTGGTCGGCGAAACAGCCGGCGGCACGAGCGCGCTGGAGCTTCCCATGATGGCGACCGCCCTTGGCCAGCGCCTTGCTCTGGCCTTCGGTCAAATCACGACATCACTCTCGCGAGGCGCTGGTGCGCATCGCCGAGCAATAGCGGACAAGGGCGAGCCCATCAGCGCACCACCGTCTGAAGTCAAGATTGTGAGGCCCGGCGACGCGGCCCTTGCAGCAGCCAACGGGGCGAGGCTGTGAAACCCTACAGCTCGCAGCATGTGGCGGAGGCGATCCGGATCACCTCGACGACAATTTACCGGACCCGCGAACGCAGGGACGTTGAGGACAAGCTGCCGAGGCCAATCAGTGAGCGCGGGGCTTTGAAATGGGAACGCAGCAGCTTTGATGCATGGCTGAAGCGATGCCATCCACATCGTCTGCCGATGCCGGGATACGACCTTTCAGCGCCGCTTGAGCCGATAACAGATTAATAAATACTCAAAGATTGCACAACTATTACAGGGCCGTGAATGCCATGCCCGGTTGAAACCGGCCCCATTTTGCGTAGCGAACCTCCAATTTCCCTCGTCCGCACCGGAGCCAACATGGCTGTCAAACTACCCTTGATCGAATGGCGTAATGGCCGCCCGAAATTTAAGCCCTCTGGTCGCGAGCGTGACCTTGGCTTTCAAGGCCAAGATCTCCGCCATCCGAACACGGAGCGTGATTTACCTATGAAGAAACCCGCGCGTGGATTTACGGAGAGGACGGCAAAAGTGGCATCTATGCGCAGATACTGAAAGCCCGCAAAACTGGAAAACCGATCATTGTCACAACACCGCCGCGTGCCGATCGCAACGTCGAGGCGCTCGTTCTGGATCGGCTACGAGATCTGCAAAATGATCGCAGCGAGGATCGGCTGTCGGAAAACTCGATCACATCCTATGTGAGGACGCGAATGCCCTGCTCTATCGTCCGGAGACGCGCGACGAAGCGAAGGCGCGACGCCTGGCCAAATCAGCATTAGGAGAAGAACAGCCGCGGGAAAAAGAGCCTTTCGCGCAGTTGGAGATCAGGCTGCTTGGCGTTCCGGAGCTCAACGCCCATTTCAAATATCTCAAAGAGGCGCGCGGGCATCATATGGCGCTGCACGCAATATCCGCACTGTCATGCGCGTGGGCATGGGGACAAAAATCAACAAGCGGCGACCTTCGGCCACCCGCGAGATCAACTGGAATTAAAGTGTCCAGGGGCCGCATCGTCTTGGTGCCGGGGCGACGAGATTGCTGCGCTGGTGGCCGCCGATGACGCGCTGGGGCGGCATTCGGGTAGGCGACGCCGTCTTGCTCGGCCTTTTCACCGGGCAGCGCCAGACGACCGCCTATCGCTCACTGCGGCGGCGCTGGATGGCCGTCGCGTGTTTCGCCAGAGCAAGACGAAAATGATCGTCCACATCAGGAAGCGCCGCGCTTGGCGGTGAGGCTGGCAGAGGCGCGCGAACGTAAGGCAAACTGAATGAACGCTTTGGTGTGTCGGACAATGCCATCGTCGCCGATGAAAGCACCGGCACCGAATACACCAGCAACATTTATCGCCATCGGTTTGACGGACTGGCCGTGATTTTGTCATTACGGCTGGCGGATCGACGAGACGCGAGAGCAAGCCATCAAACGCGGCGAGAAGGCCAATTCGGAATGGTCTGAAGGAAAGCCGCCGGCGCAGGATTATGCGGGCCCATGGCGCATTGCGCCCTGCCCTTCACTGGCAATGAACGATGATGGAAAGTATGATCCCAAGCGCGACCAGGATCTACGCGACACCTGCGTTACCCTGCTTTATCGCGCGGGCTGCAGCCTGCTGAGATTTGGGACATCACCGGCCACAGCTATCAAGCTGTCAAGACGATCGTGAACCATTACCTTGCACGCGATCGGCAGCGCGCCGAGACTGCGATTGAAGCCAGTCGCGTTCATGGAGCAAAAAGGCATGGCGGTATGAGCGAGATTATTATTGAACTCGTCAAAGCGGCGATTGCTGAAAAGATTGCACCAGCGATCGACGGGTGAGCACCCTATGCCAAAGTCATGATCGACGCCGCCGCGCGCGCCGCTATTGACGCAATCGAGAGCCTACCAGCGACATGATAAACGCCGGCGCGGATACTTTTACATTCGATCAGGGAAAGCCGAACATCTCCGGGCAGCCGACCAAGGCGTGGCAGGCTATGATCGATGTGTTGATAGCCGCTAAATGGCCCGGTATCAATGATGGCTTGCAGGTGCAGTCTGGACCATGGTACATCAGAACATCGACATGAACATTTGTCCAGAACAGATGCGGATCAAACAGGTGTCGCCCGGTGTTGCCTGGGCGACAAATCACGGATTAATAAAACGCCCGCGAAAAATCAATTTCGCGAGCGTTTTCAATATGGTGGGGGAAGAAGGACTCGAACCTTCGAAGCCATAAGGCGGCTGATTTACAGTCAGCTCCCTTTGCCACTCGGGACACTCCCCCGCTTAACGCCATCGGCTCTTGTCCACCGAAACGGCGGCCGACAGCCTATGGATGACGGTAAAAGCGAGCCCGATGACGGGCACCCGGTCGGCGCGTTTATGGGCGAAGCGCGCATGGTAAAGTCAACCAATGCGAGGCAGTTAATCTGCTGTCTCCGGCCTGAATCCCGGAAAGCCGGAAATTGCCATTATTCCAGAGCCCGTGAGACAAGCGCCGTCATGAACGAACGCGACCGAAAAACCGCGCTTTCGAAGCGCGAAATCAGCCCACGCGCGAGCGCGACCAGCATAAAGCCCGCGACGCCGGCCGCAGGCCGGCCCGGCGCGACCGCGAAGTCGAGGATGGTCCAGTGATTCTCTATGGCTGGCACACGGTGACGGCTGCGCTTGCCAACCCGCAACGCAATATCCGCAAACTGCTGCTCACCGAAAACGCCGCGCGGCGCCTCGCGGACGAGAACATCGACACCCGCGTTGCGCCGGAAATCGTCCGGCCCAGCCGAGATCGATCGGCGCCTGGGCCCGGACGCCGTTCATCAAGGCTTGCTTGCGGAGGCCGATCCCCTGCCCTCGCCCGATACTCGACACGCTGCCACAGAAGGCATCGTGCTGGTGCTCGACCAGATCACCGATCCGCACAATGTCGGCGCCATCCTGCGCTCCGCCGCGGCATTCGGGGTGAAGGCCATCGTCACCACAGCGCGGCACAGTCCGGAAGCCACCGGCGTGCTGGCGAAGTCCGCGTCTGGCGCACTCGAGCTTGTGCCCATCGTCAGCGTACAAAATCTTGCGCGCGCGCTGACCGACATGAACGACGCCGGCTTCATGACTGTCGGTCTCGACAGCGAAGGCACGGAAAATCTGAGCGCGGTGCAATTGCAGGCAGCCATTGGCGCTGGTGCTCGGCGCGGAAGGCAAAGGTCTGCGGCAATTGACGCGGCAGACATGCAGCGTGGTGGCGCGCATGGACATGCCCGGCGAAATCAAGAGCCTCAACGTCTCCAATGCCGCAGCACTTGCACTTTATATCGGCGCGAGCCGGCTTGGCCTGATGGGTTGAAGCAACGTTCCCATACGATCAGCAGCCATCACTCAAAAGCATCGACCGTCCGCACGATTGTGCGTGAGACGCGGCGGACAATCGGGCCCGGAGCATCATACATTCCATAGGCATCCAGAGGTGCGATCACGCGACGCTCTGTGTAGTAGTACTTCGGCGCCACGCGATGCCTGCGGATATAGGTGGAGCGAACGGTAGATGGATAGGTGTAGATCACCGGCCCTTCTAAATCTGCTGCCGCGACACCGTCATAATAGTGGCTGGTCGGGTTCGCGTAAGGACCACCGTTATAACCGTAATAATAAGGCTGGCTGTAAGCGTACCAGCCCGACACCGCACGCTCCTGATATGTCGGAACTGGCGCCCAGTTACCTGGACCGGTGTAGGTCGGCCCCTGATCGACATAATAATACTGCGGCCCGCCATAATACTCAGGCCCGGCCGGGTCCGGCAGACGCTCGCGGACATCGACATAATGGGTCCCGTAATAATAGCCGTAGGGACCTGGCGAGCATGGACCATACTCGCATGCCTGCGCGGATACTGTGCCAGCTGCTATCGCCAGTCCTGCCACCAACCCTGCAATTGCCTGACGCATAACTCCCTCCTGCAAGTAAATATTGCTTAAGGGTGTGTTAACGCCAGTTCAGGCTCAACGCGAGTCTCGCGGGGCCTCCCGATTGTCAAATTGAGGTGCAACGATCACCGGGGGTGGCGTGAGCGGCACATCCGGCTCAATTAACGGGTCCGATTGCACCGACCAGGAGCGATAATAGCTCTCTGCCTGTGGCGGCAAACGACGGTTGGCGGGCGGATCGATCTCATACCGGCCATATCCCGGCGTGCGGCCAGAATTGGGATAATAATGCCCGGCTGAAGGAGGTTCATAACGAGCCCCACCGCCATACACGGTTGGTTCCACCTGAATGCTTCTGGCCAGCCCCCAATCACCTTCCACGATGGCAAACGAGGCATCGCGGCCATTGATATAGACGGGTACGCCGGGACGGCCCCGGAATCACAATGACTGGCCCGGTATCGGAGGCAAATCCCGCCACCGTCGAGGCGATCACAAATGCCAGCGCCATGATTGTACGCATGGAAACAACCCTCTCATTGAGGGCTTCACCCTAGTTAAGCCCGCAACTCTAAGGGTTAAGGATCCGCCATTTTTGCACGGTAAGCCTAACGCGGTGGAAGGAGATGCCGCTCAATTGTGAGGAATTGCGCTAAGGTTTTGACAAGCTCAGCAGCTCTCGGGATTGGCGCAGCCAGCGAAATCTCCGCATCAGCGTAATGTTTGAGCATCATGTTTGGTGTCGGCTGGCAAAACCGCCTCAAGGGCAGTTCCAGACAGATCGCGGTTCCTCAAGGGACTGGTAAACCTGAGCAAAACCTTGGGACGTGTATCTTGTCCGGAGGCCGCGACGCTGATAGCTCTTCCCGCGATGCCGGTTTAGCTCAGCGGTAGAGCAGCGGTTTTGTAAACCGAAGGTCGGGAGTTCAATCCTCTCAACCGGCACCATCTAAAACCGCATATTTATTGTATTTCTCGCACCTTCTACCCCTCGGCAAGGACAGCGAGAACGGCCGCTTTACTAACTTGGCTGCGGTGGGAGGGAATGCTCAAGGAAGAAACGCAGCATTTCCCTTGTTGCATCTGGTCCTAGCGGATCCGTGTAGGAGCCCGCAATGCTGCCTCCTGACCATGCGTGTCCAGCTCCGTGGATGTTCCAGTGCTCAAAGATCGCGCGCCCGCCCGCGTCGGTATGGATCGTGCGGGTATAGGCATGACCTCCAGGCACCCGGCCGCGATGCACTTTCTTTTGCGTGTTCGTCGTTTTCATAGACTGCTCAAGAACTCGATCGCCATTGTTCGGATGCACCGTAATGTCGCGATCGCCGTGAAAAACAATGGTCGGGACAGATGGCCCGTCACGTTGAACGATCTGGTCATCGGATGATCCGCCCCCTTGGCGCATAGCGACAAACGCCGAGGGAAGATCAATGGCAGCTCCACAAGCGAGGCCCGAATGGACACCGATCGCCGCGTACAGATCGTTGTACGTTGTTCCCATGATCGCGGCAGCGGCCGCTCCGGCGGACAGTCCACCAACGTAAACGCGCTTTGGATCAACCGAATAGTCGCGCATGATTTGGCGAGTGATGCCCGCGATAAGCGAGGGTTCACCGCTGCCCCGTTGCTGGTCAGCTGTGCGAAACCAGTTCCAACATTTCGCCTGGTTAGCCTCGCTGCGCTGGGCAGGATAGACCACAAAACAAGTTTGTTCTTCCGCGATAAAGTTCATCCTCGTACCGGCGGCGAAATCGTCGGGCGATTGGGTGCAGCCGTGGAGCATGACGATTAAAGGAAGCGGTTGCCCCTGATAACCGCTGGGGATGAAGAGCCGGTAGGCACGGCTTCCCGCCGGATTGCTGTAGGTACTTTCAATGAACCTTGCACCCTCCGGCACGATGTCCGGCGTGGACAGTGGGGCGCGCTTAGTCACACCGTGCAGTCCGAGCCCAGAGCGCTCGGTACGATCGAGCAACGCGCGGAGCATGCTAGGCTGGACGGATGTGGCCTGGGCCAAGTGCGGACGATCCGTCTCCTGATCCATCTCCTCAATGGTATTGGCTTTAGCGTCAATCATTGGCGGCGCGAGTTCTGTGCGACCGGTGCCGCGGAATGTCGGGTCTGGCGCGCTCTCACCGCGAAGCATGTGCTGAAGAAGCACGGTGGCCTCGCGGAGTTGGCCAGCGCGCGTGAGGCGTGTGGCTTCGCGAACGATGTCCTGTTTCAGCATGGCCTACCTCGTTCTGTCGGCGAGAGCAGCCTTGACCGCCGGACTGGCTTTGCAAAGCGCCCAGTACGGAAATCGAGGCAATTGTGGCGCGAGCAAGCTCGGGCGTAACGTCGTAGGCGATACTGACAAGGCCCAGAACATTAATGTGCAGCATCTCACCGGCTTGCCGGACCGCTTCCAGATCCTCGCGGCTGTAGTGCCGCAGCCCAAGGTCCAGACTTTTTCGGGCCGTGGACTGTTTGACGACGTCCACGTGACGTTCGAGTTGGTTGCGGATTGCGGTTCGAATGAAATCCGTGCGGTTCGAGTAGAACCCTTCCTGCACCATCAAGTCGACGTGACCAAGATCGACATAACCGAGATTGATCGTGATTTTCTCGGTGTCAGGGGGCTTTGGCCGCAGTGCGTGGACATTGCTCGTCATCATCACCATCCATTTAACATCTGTAGGGATGGCATATGGATGTGTTTTGTTGCCTGTCAAGGACCCCCGGGTCAAACAGCAACCGAAGCTAAGATTTGGGTTCCAATTTCCAAAGTAGGTGCACCGTGTGGTCGGCTTTCGGCGAACTCGAGCCAGGTCGGGCTTACACAACTTCTTGTTTGTTCCGACACAGTTGAACGTCTTTATCTGGACTTCGACGGCTTCTTTGCCAGCGTGGAACAGCTCGTGCCTCCTCACCTACGTGAACGCCCTGTCGGCGTCGTGCCTTTCCATTACGCTGAAGATCGCGGCATCCTGATCGCCTACTCACGCGATGCAAAGCAAGCTGGCATCAAGAATGTGATGGACATTTTCGAAGCGCGGGACGGACATTGTGCTGGTCTCTCAATCACCAGCCGCGCGGATCGAGAGCGGTCTGCATGGGGTTCCGTCGTTCGAAGCGGAACTTGGCTAAAAATCCTGCGATCCAGCTTTAAGAGCGGCAACGTAGGGATGACGATAATTGCACAGTGACAGCGAGCACATACTGCGAATCGAATCGCAGCTACCCTCTCTCCAACCTCAATATCCTCGACGTGTCCGCCGATGATGAAGTGAGATTATGAGAGATACGAGTAAAGGCAGAGAGCGTTCACGCCCACCGCCAATGCGAGCACGACCGACATCATCGCAGCGACCACCGCATTAAACGAGGCCGGTTCGTGAGGCGCCAATTTGAAAATCATCTGTGTCATGGAGATATTTGATCGAGGCTTTGCGTCAGAGTCTCGTTGAATGTTTTTTCCAGAGTCCTCTTGTCAGTTTCGGGATTCCGAGTCCAATTCTCTCGAGTTCCTGTCATCACACCAGCATCAAGCTTCATTCGCGCCTATCGCGTGAGCTGTTCCATCTCAGGAAATGCGGCATAAGTGGCGCCCGCGCAGATGTCGCCAACATTTTCAATCATTCGATCGAGCCGCCCGTCCACAAACAAAACGGCATGCGTCTTTGCACCGGAATAACTGTCATCCACACGCGCGTTATAGCGCAGACAGACCACGTAACGCTGCCGGCCTCCAACGTTGCTTTGGATTGGTGGCTGCGATCGCAGCCTCGCGCACGCCGCGCGGATCGTTGAGATAGACTTTCAGAAACGCCAGCAGTTCGCTGCGATATTGGTTCGGATAGGGCTGATTGTCGATGCCTCTGTCAGCCGTGTAGGCCAGGCCGTCGTTGTTGCTGGTGGCGCAAGCCATCAGCGATGCAGCAAGCAGTAAGATGCTCGCTTGTCTTGCAAATGTCACCAGATTGCAACTCTTCGTGGGAAAGTCCGGCATCGGAGACTTCTTAGACATTGCGACATTGACAAGGCAAGGGCCGAACGCTTGATTGCAGTTACGGCACAGGTGCCAGCGCAAGCTGGCGAATAGGGAATTCGGTGCCGCTGTTTTGGCAATGCTGGCGCATTTTGCAAGCACGGTCGTCACAGCCATTCCGAAGCTGCCCCCGCAACTGTCAACGGTGAGCCGTTGTCCATTAGGCCACTGAGCGCAAGGCTTCTAAGTAAGCCCAAAGCTTGGGAAGGCGGACAACGGCGTCGATCCGTGAGCCAGGAGACCTGCCTGTACCGGTCATCCTTCCGTCGCACGGGGCGTGCGAAGGGGCGGTTTCCGCAGCGGTGACGTGACGTAACCCTTGCGGAGGATCGGCATATGGCCTGTTTCCTCAGTCTTGGCGGAATGCACGGTCTTCGCTGGCTGCGCTCTGTCTTGTCTGTGTGTCTCGACCACACCTCCGCGATCATGCATCGACGGAGACTGACGTGACTTTGCTTTTTAAAATTCGATCATCACAAAAAGGCCTGCCCATTTTGCTGGCCGCATTTCTCGTTGGCACTGCCCTCGTGGCCCCTGCCCGCGCGCAGGATGCAATCCCGCTACCAACGATCAACGTGACATCGCCGACCACTGTGCCGACACCTGTTGATCAGGTCGCAAGCTCCATCACGGTTGTTACCGCAGCCGACATCGAGCGCGATCAAAAACGAACAGTTGTCGAAGCACTCCGCGATGTGCCTGGCTTGAACATCGTGCAAAACGGCGGCCCCGGCGGCCAGGCCTCGGTCTTCATCCGCGGCACGAATTCAAATCATACAAAAATATTGATCGATGGAATCGATGTCGGAGACTCAAGCACACCCAATGGCGCATTTGACTTAGGCCAACTCACAACAGCCGACATTGAAAGAATTGAAGTGCTGCGCGGCCCGCAAAGTGGCCTTTACGGCTCCGATGCCATCGGCGGCGTGATTACCATCACAACGAAAAAAGGTCAGGGGCCAGCAAAAGCTACAGCGATGGTCGAGGGTGGTTCGCGTGGCACTGCAAACGCGGCAGGCGGTGTCAGTGGATCACAGGACAATTTCAACTACGCTTTCAATGCTTCGACTTATCACACTGCGAGTACACCGGTCACCCCACTTGAATTGCTTCAACCAGGTCAGATTAGAAACAATGACAGTTTTACGAACAAAACCGTATCGACAAAACTCGGATATGATCTTACCGAGAACTTTGCCCTGAACTTCGTGGGACGTTACACTGACTCAAAATTGTTTTTTACCGGCGATCAATTTCCGACATTCGATTTGCCTGGTATTCCCGGAGATGTTCGGAGCTCGATAGGAACGCATCAGCTTTTCACGCGCAATGAAGCAGTTTGGTCTTTGTTTGACGGCCGTTTCAAGAACTATTTCGGATTCAATTATACGAACCAAAACAGGTTTAATATCAATCCTTACTCTGGATTTCCTACAATCATTGATCCTAAAAACTCGACGGCTGAAGGCGAACGCTTCAAATACGATTGGCGCGGCATCATTTCGGTTCTGCCAGGTCAAACCGTGGTCCTCGGCGTCGAAGATGAGATTGAAAAGTTCAACAACCGTAATACGGCTGGCGTAAGGCTAAAAGCCGAGAATGGAAGCCGTGGTGCTTACGCCGAATTGCAATCGGCCTTCAGCGACCGCTTTTTCCTCGTAAGCAATGTGCGCTTCGATGATAACGATACATTCGGAGATCATACAACGTACCGCGTTGCGCCCGCGTTTATCGTGCCCGAAACAGAAACAAAGCTGAAAGCCACTTACGGCACGGGCTTCAAGGCCCCCACTCTATCCCAGTTGTACGACACATCTTTTAGCTCCAACAATCCTAATCTGAAACCCGAAGAAAGCATGGGCTATGATGTCGGATTCGAGCAGCCGGTCGCAAATAATCGTATTCGCTTCGGTACAACTTATTTCGACAATAAGCTGACAAACCTCATTAATAATATCGAGATTGCCCCTTTTATCTTCCAGTTCGTCAATGTCGACAAAGCGAAAACGAATGGCTTCGAATTGTTCGTGAGTATGGCACTCGACAAGCACTTTTCGGTACGTGTTGATCACACCTACACGAAGGCAATCGATGAAACGACGGGTCTGGACTTGTTGCGGCGCCCTCGTCAAAAGGTCAGTGTCTCTGGAATTCTGGAATCCAAGGACCGACCTGGACTTGTCAACGACGGTCATATGGCTAGGAGACTTTCAGGACATCAATCGCTTCACGCCGTGCTGCGATCCTCCAATCCATATCACTGCTCAAGGGCATACTATCGTGAACCTTGCCGCGAACTATGCTGTTGCGCCCGGTATCACCACATTTGCCCGTATAGATAATTTATTTAACGAGCAGTATCAGGATCCAACGGGATTCCTGCGACCCGGCTTCGGCATATTCGGAGGCATTCGCATGACCGGCCTGGCCGCGGCTCCGCATTCATTAAAGTATTAAAAACTGAGAGTGAGAGCCTGAAAGAATTCCGGCCTGCGTTTATCGCATTCACGATAAAATCGCAGGCCGGTGCTTTTTCCAGGAACGCGGCGAATTAGATGGGGGCAAACCGTCGCAATTCTGGAATTATAGTGCCAAAAATCAAACGATTTTTGCAGATACGGACACTGCCGCAGCCTTAGCAGCAGCCTTAGCCTTCGGCTTCTTCTTCTTAGCAACAAGCTGGCCCTGTTCAGTGGTCTTTGCCACAGATTTCTCGCTTAGCGCGTCTCCGCTCGTAGTCGCAGCCATTGCGGGTGCGGCCAGCAATGAAGCCATGATGAGTGCAGCCGAAACTTTCTTGAACATCTTAATCTCCCTGTCCCAATGATGGCTAAAGACGGTCGGATGACCGGGCTCGCCATCAAGTAAGACATTAGAAGTCTGATTTTGAATTGGACCTGAAGCACTTTGTTATCTACCCATTCATCTATGCGGCTTTTTTCGTTGCAGGCAAACCGTCCCATCCCTGTCCCTGAGGGTGGTCGAGAATATGTCGCAATCATGTCGCAGTCCGAGGGAATGTTTGAGCCGCCATGGTGTTCAAACGGGCATGCTGGTATAAAATCGGCAGGCTTATAGATAGGAGACTTTCATGACGTACTTGGTAAGCCGGGTGGCGCACTCGCTGCGTTCTTTCTGCTGCCCTCATTGCTGCGCCTTCGGTGAACAACGCTTTTGCTGCATCCTTGGACACGCCAGCATATCCTTCGCCTCCTCCCGCCCAGACCAAATCGGCTCCGGAAAAAGGGGCCAGTCAGATTCCAAGAAAAAGACCAAGGAAGAGAAGGACAAGGACGGCAAGCGTTCCAGCGTCAATGATCCAGCTTTCCTGAAGGGGTATAGCGAAGCCTATACCACCATCTATGAGCGGAACGACTATGCTGGCGCCATCTCCCAGCTTAAGGCTCTCGGTCAGGATGATCTCGCCGAAGTCGCTAACCTGATCGGTTATTCTTATCGCAAGCTTGGCAATTATGAACTTGCCAGCGCCTATTATGAACGCGCTCTCAAGTCCGATCCGAACCATGTCCGCACCTGGCAGTATTATGGTCTGTGGCAGGTCGAACAGGGCAACCGCGAACAAGCCAAATATCACCTTGCCAAGATCGAAGCAGATCGCTGGCCAGGACAGCAAGGAATATCGTTCGCTTGCCGACGCGCTCTCAACCGGCACTGCAGTCTACTAAGACTGCGCATCAGCGTTTACGCAAATCACCGGCACATGCTTAAACGCATGTGCCGGTTTTTTAATATGTTAACGCCATCCCTTCATCAAGAAGGGGGAGGATTGCAGCGCGGGAGACTTGCCGCACCTCGACAATTTCGGGAAACCTCGTATAGACGATCCGCGCCAACGGGGGCCTTCTCCATACGCCCATGGGGGCCTTCTCCATGAAAGATAAGCGGCTTGAGAAAGCGCCAGTCCAGCTATGACAACGTCAAAGAAATATGAGCGGATATCTTTCGTAGCGAGCCCCGGCGTGGAAGCCCAGAGGCTCTGGCTAAACTGGTTGCGCGCTATGGCAACCGCCCTGTGGCAGAAGCCGATGTCATCGTTGCCCTCGGTGGTGACGGTTTGATGTTGCAGACGCTGCATCAGAATATGCGATCAGGATCTTGCGATTTATGGCATGCATCGCGGCACCATCGGCTTCCTGATGAATGAATATGACGAGCACTCGCTGGTGGAACGGCTGGAAGCCGCGCGGCTGACTGTCATCAACCCGCTCCTGATGCGCGCCACCGACATTCACGGACAGCTGCATAGCCATCACGCCATCAATGAAGTTGCACTGTTCCGGCAGAGCCATCAGGCTGCACGCCTGCGCATTCTTGTCGATGAACGCGAGCGCATGGCCGAGCTGATCGCCGATGGCGTGTCTAGTGGCAACGCCCGCCGGTTCGACCGCCTATAATCTTTCGGCGCAAGGCCCGATCCTGCCGATCAATGCCGCCCTTCTCGCACTGACGCCGATCAGTGCCTTCGGCCCGCGACGCTGGCGCGGAGCCTTGCTGCCAAATAAGGCTCGTGTTGTCATCGAGGTTTTGGAAAGTGAAAAACGCCCCGTCGCCGCCGTCGCTGACCACGATGAAGCGCGCGATGTCCAGCGTGTCGAGATCAGCGCCGACACGAGCATCGAGATCAGGATGCTGTTTGATCCGGGCCATAGCCTGGAAGAACGCATTCTCAGCGAACAATTCGGCGTCTAAATCGCCATTTAGGCGTCCCAGCTTCATCATTCGTTAAGAG
Organism: uncultured Alphaproteobacteria bacterium; assembly: GCA_963811795.1. Classification (GTDB taxonomy): domain Bacteria; phylum Pseudomonadota; class Alphaproteobacteria; order Rhizobiales; family Xanthobacteraceae; genus Afipia. Next base: position 2,129 of record CAWESR010000003.1, on the reverse strand, counting down.
CAGCGGCCTATAGTTAATGTGAAGTGTATCGTTATGCCCGGTACACTCCTGAGCCGCACAATGTTTCGTGTCAATTTCAACAAACTGCGATTTCCTGGTCTGCGATGACAATGCGCACATGCGGCGCATTTTGCGAACCTTGCTGCATTCGTTCGGCGCGCGAAGTTTACGAAGCGAGGACGGTGCGACCGCACTCGAAATGTATAGCCACTATGTACCTGACATCGTCATCACGGACTGGTTGATGCCAATCTTCGACGGCATCGAGCTGACCCAGATGATCCGCCAGCCCGGCGCCTCAGGCAATCCCTATGCGCCGATCATCATGTTGAGCGGCCACTCCGGAAAAACGCCGTGTCATGACAGCACGTGATGCAGGCATAACAGATTTCTCACCAAACCTATCTCGGCAAAAGGGCTCTACAGCCGCATTCTGAATGTCGTAGGACAATCCACGCCCCTTTATCCGGACCAAGAATTATTTCGGCCCGGACCGGCGGCGTAACACAAGCAGTATCTACATAGGCGTTGAGCGGCGCCACGGCGGCAAAGCCGAAGTCGTTCAGCAACAATCGCTGATCGACAAAGCACGCGTCGCCACATAGGAGCGGTCATGGTCCAGAAGAAGCCTCCGACCCCAACGGTCGAAACATTCAAGGATTATCAAGTGATCACGCAGCCCAACCCGCTGCGCAAGATGATGCATCATGTCGAGCCCAGGGATGACGACGATCCGATCGCACGCGCCGAGGAAGCGCTGGCCGGTCTCTCGGGTGAGTTTGTTGGCTGGATGCAAGCGGAGTGCGACCGACTGAGCAACGCACACAAGGCCATCCTGGATGATGGCTTCAATGAAGCAAATTCAGATGAACTGTATCGTGCGGCTCATGATATCAAGGGCGGCGCGGCGACGTTCGGCTTTCCCGAAGCCGCAGGGACAGCAGAAAGCCTGTGCCGTATCATTGAACACGCGCCTGATCTCACAAAAGTCCCTGCCGATCTGATCACCCATCACATCGATGCCATTCACGCGATTATTCGCGAGCACACCCGGCCCGACAAAATCGCGACGGCTGGCAATTGAGCCAGAAATACGCACGCGTTGCCGACGAATATCTCATCTTTGTCAACAAAGACCGGCCTGAACATCTCGAGGCCATTATATCGCCCAGCATCATACCCACCGAATAAGTTCGTTATCGGACTGCTCGGCTAAATAATATCCGGTAGACTTTCATCATCGGAACACTGCTGTCATCACCGGGCATAGCCGTTCGAAGAACGGCGTCGCTTCGCTCGCTCTAGTGCCGTGTGATCCCTATTGATGAAGCACTGTGCTACTGCGCGGTTGCACCGTAGGGTACAAATTTCGATTTTAAGTCAGTCTCTCAGGCAGCGATCAGAGTATCGCAGTCGTAGAACTGATCCATCTGCGCGATCGCCTGGACCGTCGCGTGTGCAATCAGAGTATCGACAAAATCATCGGCCGCCAGTTCATCGCAGAGAGCCGCGCCCCCTCGCGCGCTGACTCTGTTGCAAAGCGCCGGAGCATGATGAGCAGAGGTTTAGTCACCTCCGAGGGAGCATTTTCGCATTGGGTCAGCACGCGCTCGATCATACGACGGCGCAGCCGGATGACATGGTGCTCTGTGCCCGCAAAACCGATCTCATGGTTGGCATCGAGTGCTGCGCGGAATGCGCCAAATGTCGATGTCGGCAGACCAGCCTTGGTCAAGAGCGCGTTCAGACTATTGCCGCTGCGTTCATGCACCAGCGCAACAACGCGACTGCGAGGCAAGCCTTACAATTCCACCAGGGCCTCATCGAACATCTCACGATTTCCCCGATAATAACGATCGCAGGATCAGTCCTCATTAAGCCGACCCGCGGCCCGCAAATACTGCACAAAACCCGTCAAGTCTTCGCCGCTCGAACGCGCCGCAATACTCACGATCGAACGCTCCATGGCTTCAAGCGTCATGCGCTCGGCGTACTCGGCGCTCAACCAGTCACGCGCAGTCACGAATTTCGCGAGCGTTCTGGAAAACTTTTCAACCAGCGTCAATCGTATTGTTGCGGGCAGATTGTCGAGGGCCAGCAGCGATTTACGGATCACCGCGAGATGTCCA
>CAWESR010000002.1:0-81054 GCA_963811795.1 uncultured Alphaproteobacteria bacterium | reverse complement strand
TGCCGCTCCACAATGCGATCCAGCGAAAATGGCGCAAGCACCGCTCCCGGATTTTCGATCAGTTCAAGTGCTGATGAGGCTGCACCGACTTCAGCAATGGCCGCACACACTGACGCCGGTAGTGCAGCACGGCGCGCGATGGCGCATTGGGTTTCGGGATTGCCGACAGCAACGATATCCACCAGCTCTGCGTCCAGCAAAAGCGGCGAATGTTCAAGGATTGAAACCGCGACAAAAGGCTGATCGACAGCCAGCGCAGCAACAATGGCCGCCGGTGCACTGGGACTGCGGGCGAAAACATCGGCCATCGCCTTGCGAACCAACGGCGAAGCATCGTCAAGGAGCATCAGCAGCGCGCCCTCGGCAGCCGCGCGGTCGTGTTCCGACAGATCTGAAAAAAGCCATGCACGGGCCAGCGCCCGCGTCGCTTCTGCGCGCTCTCCTGGCGGAGCACTTCGAACCCAACTGATAAACTGCCGAACGATCATGGTATTCCGGCTTACGCAACAGGCTAAAGACCCAGATACAAGACACCGATACTCGGTGGCACTGTTAGAAAGCGTAAACCATGAGATTTAAGAAACCGTTCACCATAACTGACTGAGTTGATTGAGGTTTCGTTAATATTTTGGCCTCGCCCGCTTCACCGGGAATGCGAGCGTTCAACAACAAGGTCATGTATCGGCGCAATATTTTTTAAAGCGCATCCCACAGCATCGAAAGACCTGCGGCCAGCATCAAGGCATCCATCAGAAGACGGAAGGTATCGGGCGGCAGCCGAAGCACGAAACGTTTTGCAATGAATGCACCGGAGAAAAGCGACGATCCGGCAATCAAACCTTTCGCCATAATATCTAGCGGTAACGCATTAAAACGCTGAAACGTTATCGCTTTGCTGAGGTAAATCGCGAGTGAGCCTGCGGCCTCGGTGCCAAGCAACGCGCCTTTGACCAAACCATAAGACAGAAAAATAGGCACCGTGATCGGCCCCGTTGATGCGACAATGCCGGTCAAATATCCAGCCACCGCCCCGACGATCGCCATCGACCACAGCGGCAATTTCAGATCGTGCGCGGCGAACCAGCGCCGCGTTGGGATCATCGCGATGAAAAAAACGCCGATAGTAATATCTATCATGCGTGGCGGCAGCTCCAACAGCGTCCGCGCTCCCAGCGAGGCTGCGGGAATGCCGGTGACTGAGTAGACAACACAGGCTCGCCAATCGACCTCCCGCCACCATGCCATGATACGCGAAGCGTTCGCCATGATGGCCGCGATAGCCATGATCGGCACAGCCTGCTTTGGCCCGAATGCATATGCGAGCACCGGCAGCAGCATGATCGACGAACCAGTGCCGACAATTCCGCTGAGTGTGCCTGCAACGAGGCCGACGGCCATAACGAAAAGATAGATCAAGGAACCATTCCTCGAGACGACAAACGAACAGAACTCGAATCACTTCCGGGGCAAATTCCCGCATGACAAAGTGGTTCAGTCACGCATGACCATCTCAAACTAAGACCATCTCAAACTAAGACCATCTCAAACTAAGACCATCTCAAACTAAGACCATCTCAAACTAAAAACCCCGGCGCTAGGCCGGGGTTTTGTTTTATTCATCCATGGTCGGAAAGATTGCTCGGCTTACTTCTCAGCCAAAGCCTTGATGCCGCCCAGACCGGCTGCGTAGATGCCGGACAACGCTTCATCTGCGTCCTTTTCCTTACCAGCATCCGGGGCGTAGGAACTGCTCCAGGTCACTGTGGAACCCTTTTTACCGTTCTTCACAACCTTGATCGTTGAAACGTAGTTCTTAACCGGCAACGGGGTGGATTGGAAATTGTAGGAATAGGTATGCTTCTTGTCGTTCCGCGCAGTCTGCGTCTCTACAAACTTTCCCTTGCCGTCTTTGGTCACAAGGGTGCGGGTCGGAGGATTCTTGCCATCCTCGGTGCAGGTACCAACGGGCGGCAGCCAATCCTTGATGGCGCAGTATGGGCCAATCATCGACCACACCTTCGCAGGAGACGCATTGACGTCTACGCTGCGCGATAGTGTGGCAGCGGAAACTGGTGAGACGCCAGCGCTCAAGACGAGCACTGCCAAAAAGCCAGCAAACGTATTCAGATGCTTGATCATTAGAAAATCCTTATTATTGGCCCAAAGGTGCCAAATGACAACGATAAGTACGCACATACGCGATTTGGGCCATTTATTTATCAGTTCCTGCCAACGCACCAGTTCAGGAACTGAATCAAGTCAGTACAGAAACTGAACTATGCACTCTCGCCATCTGACAGTAGGATTCCTGCGATCATTCCCCCGAGGAAAACATGACTTAAGGTAGCTATAAACAGTTCTGTCCGGTCGCGATGGCTGCAGAAATATTGTGCACACGCTGGACTATCGTTCTGCTCCGCGAGTTTATTGCCGGTTCTACGCGCTTTAACGAGTTTCGTCGCGGCGTTACACGGATGTCGCCAGCCCTACTTTCGCAGCGGCTGAAGGAGCTTGAAGCAGCCGGCATCATCACCCGCACGGGGTGCGCAGAATTTGGCACCTCGGAATATCATCTGACAGCGGCCGGTCGCGAACTCGGGCCCATCGTAGAGGCATTTGGAATTTGGGGCCAACGCCGTGTCGACGCGAACTTGTCGCTCCAATATCTCGACGTCCAACTCCTGATGTGGGACATGCGGCGAAATCTGAATACGACGCCGATGCCAAAGCGACGCAGTGTGGTGCGGTTCTTTTACCCTGAGCTATCTCCCACGCAGCGCTCCTGGTGGCTGATAGTAGATCCCGAAGAAGAAGGGGGCGATTTATGTTCAATCGATCCCGGCTTCGATGTTGATCTCTATGTCTCCGTCGATCTACGAACTATGACGGCAATTTGGATGGGACACGACACTGTGCACGCTGCCGTCGCGAGCAAGCGAATGACCCTAACCGGAAATCAGCAACTCGCTTCCGCCATGCAGACCTGGCTCGGACTCAGTCCGTTTGCAAAAGCACCGAAGCTCGCAAGCTGAGCTATCCACTAAATGTGCCGTTCGGATCGCTGAAAAGATCAAGCGGCTTTGGGCCTGAACTCCCGGTTTGGCCGGGCGGCGATGCGTTCGATGTCAGCGATGCGCCATTGCCCCACAATTCACGCACCGCAGGCGAGACTGGCTCCGTGCGATCGCCGGCCTGAAACAGCGAATGGAAAATCGGACCATCCGGAGCCTTTAGCGCAGCCACACGTTCCGTTGCCGGAATCTGAAAATTGGAGAGATTTGTATTGTCGATTGGCACAGATGTTATCCGGGATCCCGGCGCACCACCACTCGAAGCCACAGCCATTCGGGTGGCCTGCGAATCCGCCGCGCCTTCAAAACGCGACGTCAGAACCGAATAGACCTCAGATACACTGCGCGCGCTGCCATCGCGGTTATAGAAAATCGGACGATTGGCGGCAGCCGCACTCGGGAACAACGCCGCACCAGATGCATGCGGATTCCCTTCGGCACTCGTGATCAGTTTCGCAGCCCCTCCCGCTCCCATGAAGTGCGCGATATAGAGTTCGCCATCGGTTGGACGCCGTCCGAGCGCGCCCGACAATTTGAAGCCATTGGATTGTGTGAGAGCACCCGCCATTGCGGCACTGGCTGCAGGATCATCGCGTAACTTCAGAATTTCATCGCGGGTTGCGGAATCATTGACGGTATAATTGCCCGACGGAGTTTTTGAGATCGCGTCGGCATATTTGCCAAAACCAAATGCGGCTCCTGCTTCCTTGACAGTGCCAAGCCAGGTCTGCTCGATAAACTGAAACAATCCCCGCGCGGAAGATGTGGATGCTGCTGCAGTCGGATTGAGATTGGATTCGATCTTCGCCGCCGAGAGCAGATATTCAAAACCGGCGCCGGTTGCATTCGCGGCATTCTTGATCGTGCCCGCGATTTTTGCGCGGGCCTGATCGATGCCGGATGTGATGATAGATGTATCGACAGACATGTGAGGTGCCGCTCCCCGACAGCCTCACTTAAAGTGCCCACGTTATGGTTAACCGGGAGTTAACAGGCCCTTCCTCTCGCGCACTTCGAGGATGAGGCTGGGAACCTAGCGATAGACCTTGGCTGGATCGAACACCTTGTCGGCATCGACGAATGACACCGTTACGGCATCACCCTGACCCGGCGTCAGCGCGCGGTAAAAACAAGAGTGGCGGCCAGTGTGACAGGCTGCGCCCCCCGCTTGATCGACACGAATCCAGATCGCATCCTGATCGCAATCCATCCGCATCTCGATCACGCGCTGGGTGTGGCCGGAGCTTTCACCCTTGCGCCAAAGTCTCTCTCGCGAGCGGCTGAAGTACCACGCCTCGCCACTTGCGATGGTCTTGCGCAACGCTTCGTCATTCATGTGCGCCACCATCAACACATCGCCACGCGCAGCGTCAGTGACCACGCAGGTGACAAGCCCGGACCAGTCGAATTTGGGCTTGAAGATCAACTCTTCTTCAAGATCAGTGGCAACCTGCGGAGGATTTGGTGTCGTCACGGAAAATTACTTTCGCGAAAGGCGGGAAGCACGCCTTTCGGCTCAAGCGCCACGCTTATGCGCCATGGAGAGAAAACGTGCCTGCTCTTCCGGGTTATCGCGGAATACGCCAGTGAAACGGGTCGTAAGAGTCTTGGCGCCTTCTTTGCCAACGCCCCGAACGGACATGCAGGTGTGCTCGGCCTCGATGAGAACTGCGACGCCGCGCGGCTTGAGGATTGCCTCGATGGCGCCGGCCACCTGGGCGGTCATATGTTCCTGCGTCTGCAAGCGATGTGCGAAAATATCGACGAGACGCGCAAGCTTCGACAAACCAACCACACGATCGACCGGCGCATAAGCAATGTGCGCCTGCCCATAGAATGGCATCATGTGATGCTCGCAATGCGAACTGAAACCGATGTCACGAACCAGCACGAAATCGTCATAGCCCGCCGTTTCGCCGAAGGTGCGGTTAAGCACTTCCGCCGGACACAAATGATAACCCTGGAACAGCTCGTCATAGGCCTCGACCACACGTCGTGGCGTATCGAGCAAACCTTCGCGGGCAACGTCTTCGCCGATATAGGCAAGGATTGTCTGCACAGCTTGTTCGGCTGCTTCGCGGGAGGGTCGCACCAGGTCCGCGCGAATGGCCGAGGCCATATATTCCGAAGCTGGGATTTCGGCTGGCTTATCCGCAGGCTTGGAGGTTCGTAGCGACTTGATGATAGCGTCCATATCGACTCCGTTCGACCGGCCTTTAAAACCGGGAGTGTCACCGGGCCGCCGCAGCAGCCTTGATAGCCGCCGGACGCCTCACCACCGAATATCGCAGCAAAACCGGAAATATTTCATCTATATTTCGCGCGTTTCGGAGGCCGAAACGGTTTTTCCTGCAATCACATGACTATATAGGGAACAGACCATGGCCGCCAAGGCCATTTCCCGGCAGGGTGTTATGCGAGCCAAACATGCTGAACGATATCTATAATACAAAAATCATCGAATTGGCGGGCAATATCCCTCGTCTTGGCCGCCTGCCGGACCCTGACGCCACGGCCACAGCCCACTCCAAATTGTGCGGCTCGACAGTCAAGGTCGATCTGAAAATGGATCATGGCGTGGTGAGCGATTTTGCCCATGACGTGAAGGCATGTGCTCTCGGTCAGGCATCTTCCGCGATCATGGCGCGCCACGTGATCGGTGCGAGCGCAACCGAATTGCGCGACCTGCGGGAAACCGTGCGCAAGATGCTGAAGGAAAACGGCGCCCCTCCGCAAGGCAAATGGGCTGACATCGCCCTGTTAGAGCCGGTCCGCGATTACAAGGCGCGACACGCTTCAACAATGTTGACGTTCGATGCAGTGGTCGATGCCATCGGCCAGATTGAAGCCAGAACGAACTCCTAAAGAGACAAACCCTAAGCTTATTTGCTCCTACTTATTTGCGCTCGACTGGCGTCGTGGCACTGCCAACCGGTAGCTGGGTTTCAGTTGCCTGGGTTGTCATCAAATCTGATGCTGGGGATTTGTTTTCCAGAATGTCTGCGCTGCTCACGACACGTTCCTGAATTGGCTTCGCATTGTCCATGGCCTTACTTGCGGGCGCTGCAATGCTAGCAACAGCATCGGGAGACAGAATGTTGGTAAGACGCAGCTCCGATGGCGTAAGCTCATAAAGCGGCTCCCATGGTGGCACGCTTAACGCCAGCGACAGCAATTCGCCACTCCCACCCATATCGATCGTGTATTGCGCGAGTTGTCCGACGTCCCGTTGGATTGTCATAAGATCTTGTGCCGAATAGTTCGCTGCCTTGGCATTATCGGCACGATCGCCCATCCAGATCTGATGCACGCGCACATGCGCGCCATCCGGCACCGTCCGCGAGGTTCCGGCGAGAAGAAGAAACACGCACATGGACTCGCAAGAAGCCTTGGGTGTGATGGAACGCTCAAGACCTGCAGGAGCTGGCCGCTCGGTTACGATACCCACGGCGGTGTGCAAACCAAGATCGCGCCATCGCCGCCCAAGCGCGATGGCATCGAGCACCGACCCGCCGCTGGAATCCAGCACGACGGTTGTTCCCTTGAGATCATGCTTGCGCGCGAAGTCGTCGAAGACTTTCATTGTGTTTGACGTGATCACGCCAACTGCGGATATCCAGGCCTGACAATCCTGCGCGCATACATCCGCTGCGTGCCAGGTGAATTTCATCGGAAGTTTGCGTGCTTCGAGAGGAACAGCCGCCTCCCCCGGACCGCCGAATATGGCAGAACCAAGCAGGGATAAACAAAATACCGCGGCGGCGATCCGCATTAGACCACAGCAAAGAAACAAGCCTGCTTGACGCAAGTTAACTCCTCATTCGTCCAGAGTGAAACCACCGGATACTCCGGTTTAATATCGCTCATGAAAATTATGGATACGAATATGGAGTCACGACAGAAAGCGTAGCGTGCACGCGAGTTCAATATAATAGATTTTTACTGCTTCCCGCGTGCAATACTTTTCAAGTGTGGCATAAAGAAGCCACACGGGTTCCTTTTTGAGGGAACCGAATTTTTTTTAGTTTTGAAACTTTTATGAATTAAAAGTTCCGTGCCGGATAACATGAGCGCACTCATTCACTTTCCTCGCAATGCAGGACGTATCCTGATCTGGATTTACCGCCATACGTTGTCGCCATTAATTGGATACAACTGCAGGCATCTGCCGACCTGCTCCGCTTATAGCGATGAGGCTATCACACGCTTCGGTCTATGGGCCGGAGGATGGATGACGCTGGCGCGGCTGCTGCGTTGTCAGCCATGGGGCACATCGGGCATCGACAATGTCCCGGTTGCATCACCTGCCAACGCACGATGGTATCTGCCGTGGCGCTATGCGCGATGGCGCGGCGTGAATGACGCCATCGTAAAACCTGACATTTCAGCTTGAATACTGATCAGTGTCGCCGGGTGAGCAAGACCCCACCCAATGCCAGCGCGAGAAAAACCACTCCGACATAGCCGATCGCGTCATATAAATCGCGCGCGAACAGCACTCCACCAATGCCAGAGCCTATCGCCTGACCGACATAGAGAGAGGACGTATTCAGCGACACTGTCGCACTCGCGAGTGGTGGCGCCGCAGCAGCAAGCCTGACTTGTTGCATGGAATTGGCCGACATGAAGCCAAGCCCCCAAAGCACCATTGAAGCCAGCATTGCAGGCACAAAACCCGCACCCAATGTCCATGCTACAATGCCAAACAACATCAATAACATCGCAATCAATGACGTGCGATAGGCGCCCCATGAATCAACGACACGGCTTGCTATGACATTTCCTGCAAAACCCATGACACCGTAAATACCGAATGCCATGGCCACCAGCTCTGGGCTGGCAGGACCAAGCTTGGCGAATAACGGTCCTAGGAAAGTGAAGACCGCAAACTGTCCCGAGGTCTGCAATACCGTGATCAAAAGCAAAAGCACCACCAGTGGGTTACGTGCAAGATCGCGCCATGTCTTGAGATCGACCGGCGCACCTCTGAGACCCTTTGGGATAAAGCGGATGAGGAGCGCCAGATTAATCAATGCAAGGACAGCAATACCGCCATGAACGACGCGCCAGCCGACATGGCTCGCGACATAACTCACGAGCGGCAACCCAACAGCAAGCGCTAGAGACCAGCCAAGGAATACATAAGTTATCGTGCTGCCGCGCCGTTCAGCCGGCACCATCAGAGCGGCTGTACCCGCCGCTTGCGGCGTGAATAAAGCAGCAACCGCAAGCATTGCGAGTTGCACTCCCATAAGCGTCGCATAGTTTGGCGCAAATGCTGTAGCCAATTGCCCAACTGCCATAACCACGACTGTTATCGACAGCAGAAGCCGCCGATCGAAGCTGCTGGTCAGCCAGGCTGTCACGGGCGAACCGATGCAGAGCACGACAGCACCGAAAGTTAGGAGCAATCCCGCTTGTTGAATTGTAGTACCGAATTCGCCTGCCAATTGCGGCAGCATGCCAGCCGGCGCGATCACGCTCACGCCAGTGATGAAATTGCCAAGCATGAGAGCGGTGGGAGCGAATCTATTCATGCTCTTTCGTTAGCACGACCCAAATTTAATGCAAATGCATCAAAAAGTGAGGACTGTCGAAACGGTGGGCTGGAACTTTGACCCGTTGCGGGGCACGATTCCACTGATATACCTCCCCCATCGCTTACCTGCGCTCGTTCGCAGGAGTGAGCCAAAGGAGCAATGAAATATGACCGACAACAATCGCCCTGCATCGGATTTCGTTTACAGCCTGTCGAACCTCAAGCCTGCTGGCCCCCAAACCGTTACAGTGACTTTTCCTGACGGTGCGCGCCGCGAATTTCCAAAGAACACCACCGGCCTCGACATCGCGAAAGGAATTTCTCCCTCCCTCGCCAAGCGCACGGTTGCCATGGCGCTTGACGGTGAAGTCGTGGATCTCGCTGACCCTATCGCAGGCGATGCCAACATCGAATTCATCAATCGCGATGATCCTCGCGCGCTGGAATTGATCCGGCATGACGCAGCGCACGTGCTTGCTGAAGCAGTGCAGACGCTCTGGCCCGGCACGCAGGTGACCATTGGCCCTGTGATCGACAATGGTTTCTATTACGACTTCTTCCGCAACGAGCCGTTCACGCCCGACGACTTTGACGCCATCGAAAAGAAGATGCGCGAGATCATTGCCCGCGATCTGCCCTTCACCAAGGAAATCTGGACACGCGACAAGACCAAACAGGTTTTCAAGGACAAAGGTGAACTGTTCAAGGTCGAACTGGTCGATGCCATTTCCAAGGACCAGACGATCCGCATCTACAAACAGGGCGAGTGGTTCGATCTGTGCCGCGGACCGCACATGACGTCCACGGGTAAAGTCGGCAACGCTTTCAAGCTGATGAAAGTCGCAGGCGCCTACTGGCGCGGCGATTCCAACAACCCGATGCTGACGCGCATTTACGGCACGGCGTTCGCGAAGCAGGAAGACCTTGACGCTTATCTCAAGCAGCTTGAGGAAGCCGAGAAACGCGACCATCGCCGCCTTGGCCGCGAGATGGACCTGTTTCATTTTCAGGAAGAAGCGCCCGGCTCGGTGTTCTGGCACGCGAAAGGCTGGACGCTGTTTCAGATGCTGGAAAACTATATCCGCCGTCGCCAGACCGCCGTTGGCTATCAAGAGGTCAACTCGCCGCAATTGATGGATCAACAGCTTTGGGTGACGACGGGCCACATCCCGACCTACAGCGAAAACATGTTCATGACGGCGAAGCGCGAGGACGATAACCGCGTTTACGCCATCAAGCCGATGAACTGTCCCGGCCACGTGCAGATTTTCAAAAACGGTTTGAAGTCATACCGCGAATTGCCGCTCAAGATCGCGGAGTTCGGCAAGGTGCATCGCTTCGAGCCGTCCGGCGCCATGCACGGGCTGATGCGCGTGCGCGGGTTCACGCAGGACGACGCTCATGTCTTTATCACTGAAGAGCAGATCGCGGACGAATGCCTCAGGATGAACGACCTGATCCTCTCGATTTATGAGGACTTTGGTTTCAACGACGTGCACATCAAATTTTCCGACCGTCCGGAAAAACGCATTGGCGAAGACGCCGTGTGGACTGTCGCTGAAAACGCCTTGATGAAAACACTGGAGACCTCACAGCGGCCCTGGACCCTCAACAAGGGCGAAGGCGCATTTTACGGACCGAAACTTGAGTACACCTTACGCGATGCCATCGGCCGTGAGTGGCAATGCGGCACCATTCAGGTGGACTTGAATTTGCCGGGACGACTTGGTGCGTTTTATATCGATGAGCATTCCAACAAAGTGACGCCGGTGATGCTGCATCGTGCGATCCTCGGCTCGCTGGAACGTTTCACCGGCATCCTGATCGAACATTTCGCGGGCCACTTCCCGCTCTGGCTCGCGCCATTGCAGGCTGTCGTCACCACGATCACGTCTGATGGCGACGATTATGCCCGCGAAGTTGTTGAAGCAGCACGGCGCGCGGGCCTGCACGTCGAGATCGACCTGCGCAACGAGAAGATCAACTACAAGGTGCGCGAACATTCGCTGGCGAAAGTCCCAGCCCTCCTTGTCGTCGGAAAAAAGGAAGCCGAGTTCATGTTCGGTCTCGATCCGCCGCCTCGGCAGCGAAGGCCAGACCGTGCTTCCGCTCGATGAAGCCTTACGCGCTCTCGTTGACGAAGCAACTCCGCCGGATGTGAAACGCGCACAGCAAGCATGAGCCAAATGCCCAACGCACTCGACCTTTTAAAGACACGCCGCTCGCTCAAGCCGATTGAGATGACAGGCCCCGGCCCTTCACCGGCTGAGCTTGAAACCATCATGACCATTGGCGCGCGCGTGCCTGATCATGGCCGGATCGTGCCGTGGCGTTTCATCGTATTCGAGGGTGACGCGCGTCTCAAAGCCGGTGAGATTTTCGCGCGTGTATTCCAGACGAAGAATGCCACTGCGGCGGCGGACCAGATCGAAACTGAGAGAAAGCGTTTCAACCATGCGCCCCTCGTGATTGCCGTGGTGAGCAGAACCGCGCCCCACCCCAAGGTGCCGCCGTGGGAGCAGGAATTATCGGCTGGAGCCTGCGCCATGAACATTGTGCATGCATCGCATGCGCTAGGTTTTGTTGCGTGCTGGCTGACAGGCTGGATAGCTTTTGATCGTGACGTGCTCAACGAACTCGGCGTCAAGCCGGATGAGAAAATTGCGGGATTTATCCATATCGGACGTGCGTCCGGCGCAGTCGAAGACCGTTCGCGCCCGGCATTAAGCGAGATCGTCACGCGCTTTGGCGGGTGATCATCTAACGCGCGAGGACTTCAATCTCACCATCAACGCCATTGGTCACTTTGAATGGCCGCTCGAACACCTTGCCTTCATTCTTTGCAATCGCGCGGTATTCCCCTTCGGACAGGACAACGCGCGGAAATGCGCCGGTCGATTCCTCGATGATATCGCCGGCAGGCGAGATCACCGACCACGCCGTGTTCGCCAGTGCTTCGCCACCCTTCTCGCCTATAAGCTTGAGCGTAATAACCGCAGCGCGATGCGTGACGGCCACGTCGGTCAGCTTGCCGGCCTGAACCCGGATATCGGAACGAACCACGGAGTTGGCATCGCCGTAATTTGAGATGATGTAGAATGTGCCCTCAGGCACCAACACGACATCACCGGCGGCGACGTTCTGCGCAATCGGCGCACGTTCACCGATCTCGAACTGACTGCCTTTGTAAATCGAAAATGAAATCTGGTTTTGAGGAATTTTCGTGCCCCCGACACGACCCTCGATGCGCAAGCCACCGGCGGGCAACTCAAACATCTCGCGCAAGGTGTCCTGACGCAACGTGACTGATCGCACCGCGCTCACCAGGCCGAGACTCACATGAATCACATAGTTGCCCGGCAACAGTGTGATGTTCGGTGTCGCGTTTCGGTCTTCGCGAACAAGTTGGAAGGAACCATTCGCATCCGGCCTGTCGGCATAGACACGCCACACCAACCCATTGTTGATGACGGAAAGATCCTTGCCGAAACGCGCGGCCAATGCCAGCACACCCTGATTGGGTGCAGGCTGAGTGGGTGGTAGCGCCGTTGGAGACGTTGTCGCCGTCGTTATTGGCGGCTGTGTCAATGTCGCTGGCAAACCGGGTGTCGCGGCGGCTCCCGATGGCGGCGCAAGACTAATGGCCGGACCAGATGGCGTCGTCTCAGGAACAGCGATTGGCGGCACTGGCGGTGGCCGATCGCTGAAGAACTGGGCCAGCGCGGGTTGCGGCAGCCATAAACCGAACAACCCGGACGCTATGAGCGCCAGCATGAGCCGCGCCCTGCGCACGGATGTTTTCGGGTCATGTTGAATGGACACCATGGCGGCAGGTTTTTCACCGAAACGAGGCAAATTCAAGCCTCTTGCCAAACCTCTCCCAAACCTCTTGCAATGACAGCGATGGCGATGGTCCATCTCCCTCAACACCCTTGTGTTACTGTATTTTGGTGTCCAGCTTCAGTCATATTGTTTGATTACGTAAGTGTGCCGATTTGGCACCATCATACACAATACGCATTTCCATGGTCTGATCGGCTAAAGTCTGGCCGATTTGTAAGTGTTTGTTGAGGAGACCCGCAGTGCTGGAAAATTTCGGATTTGGTCAGAACGCTTCGCGGGCCAAAGACAATGCTGCGCCTGTTGCGAAACGCCCAGTGATCGGGCTGGCTTTGGGCGGCGGAGCAGCTCGCGGATTTGCACATATCGGCATTCTGCGCACTCTCATCGCCAACGGAATTGTGCCCGATATTATCGTAGGCACATCAATAGGCGCTGTGGTTGGCGGCGCCTATGCAGCGGGGCATCTCGATACACTGGAGCAATGGGCCCTGGGCCTCATGCCCCGCAATATCCTCAGTTATCTGGATATTCGTCTCAACGGTTCGGGATTGATCGGCGGGGAGAAACTTGCGTCGCAACTTGAAGCTGCCATCGGACGCACGCTGATCGAATCACTTCCAATGAAATACGCGGCAGTTTCCACTGAAGTGAAAACAGGCCACGAAATCTGGCTCACCCACGGACGGCTTGTCGAAGCCATGCGCGCGTCATATGCGCTGCCTGGAATTTTTGCACCGGTATTAATCGGAAACCGCTGGCTGGTTGATGGCGCATTGGTCAACCCTGTACCGGTTTCCACAGCCCGCGCGATGGGCGCCGAGATTGTCATCGCCTGCAACATCAGCACCGATGTATTCGGACACGGTACAATCGTTTCCCACGGTGAACTTCACAGCGAGCCTGAAGCGTCGATGAAACCAACACCGGAAAAGCGAGGCTTCGGCAAATTCTTTTCCGCCGAGAAAACTGTAAAACGTGAATTTTTTGGCGGCGGCGGACGTCCAGGAATTTCAGGGGTGATGGTGGATGCCTTCAACATCATGCAGGACCGCATCACGCGTGCGCGGCTTGCTGGCGACCCGCCGGATGTTTTGATCTCGCCACGTGTGGGACGTATTGGCTGGTTTGATTTTCATCGCGCTGAGGAAACCATCGGGCACGGGGCCCGCGCCGCCGAACGCATGATCGATTTCAATTCAGGAGGCGATCAGCCTGCTGACCCCGACATCCAGCACACCTCCCGGCATCGCGCAGTAAACATGATGGCGCAGCCTGCTCGCATGGCAGGTCCAGGCATCAAGCGGTCTTGATGTAATCACGCAGCGCTTCTTGTTCCCGCTCGTATTCAGCGACGCGCCATTTCACAACGTCGCCAATAGAAATCAGACCGACAAGCCTGCCGTTTTCCACCACTGGTAAATGTCTGAACTTTCCTGATGTCATCCGTTCCATAATCGCGCCGATGGTATCGCTCTCCCGGCACTCAATCACCTTGCGCGTCATGGTCGCGGACACCGGCTCATCGAGCACGCCCGGTCCGCGTTCACCAAGCACGCGAACAATATCCCGTTCCGATAGGATACCTTCAATGTCATTGCCGTTCATGACCAGCACTGCGCCGATCCGGCGCTCGGATAAAAGTTTCACCGCCGCCGAAAGTTTGACGTCCGGCCTCACACTCTCAACCTGATGACCTTTGGAATCCAGAACTGCCCGCACCGTCATTGTCGCCTCCGGAAAAAGCGACCGCGTATTGCGAAAGACGCGGTCTTAAATTTCTTGAAGTCGTTTCAAAAAACAGATCAGCGTCAATTTAGTCAGCATGAACCGCCAACATGTCAGCGGTATGGCGGCGAGATCATGCCCGATCACGTTCAATGATGGATCAATTCAGACGCATGGGCAAGCCGCGGTGCAACACGGCAGCGGAGCATAAGTAGGCCTACCATCGATGGAATGGGCGGTGCTGCACCGCGTTGTACTGATTGTGAATCAGGATCGTCCCGACATCACACCGGGAACCGGGTCGAACAGCGAAAACAATATCAACCCGGCAAGAAAGCCACCGATATGCGCTTGCCAGGCGATGCTTTGCATCGGCGCGCCTATGCCCAGCGATCCAATTCCGAAAATGATATTTACGCCAAACCAAATCCCAAGAAATGTGAGGACACGGGGATTTTGCAACGACTGCATCAGCGATAGCGCGGGGACATGCGCAGCTTCGTCAGCGTTAGGCCCGAAAGACAGAAAGCTGCCGCGCTGAAACGCAAAACGAATAGCCGCTGCCATTGCTCCGGACACTGCTGCCGATGCCCCGATCATCGGCGCAACCTCATGTTGATGTGTCACCAAATGAGCAAAGGCGCCGGCGACAGCCGTTATTGCAAGAAATGCGAAAAACCGCGCCGCCCCAAATCGCCGTGCAACCGCGCTGCCGAAGGGCAGCAGCCAGAGCATGTTGAAAACGATGTGGCTCAAATCGGCGTGAAGAAATGCGTAAGTCAGAAACGTCCAGAAATCCGCACCGACTCCACCGGGAAAAACGTCGGGCAATACAGATGCATCGTAACGCGCAGGGACAAAGCCGAACGTCCAGATCACCTCTTGATCAATCGCAAGCGGCAGTAATGCACGTACACCGTGAATCATGGCCATCAGCACCAGCAATGCAGTCATGGCGCCGGGAATGGTCAAAATCGGTTCGCGGGATGAGTTCAAAAGCGCACCATTCGGAGATGAATTCAAAGACCACTCACGAGTGCCTTGAATGCGATAATCCAAATAGGCGGCTTTAACGGGACGGTGCAAGCGAAACAGCACCACACCACACAAAGAAAAAGGGAAGGTCTTACGACCTTCCCTTTTCTCGACAGTCCACCCTACGAGGTCAGAGCGCTTTCACACTCCGGGTATCCCCACCACTCCCCGCATCCCAACTTTTATTCGACAGCGGCCCCCTGGAGAGAAAGGCCGTTTGATGCAGTGACCCTACCCGCCCTCCACGAGAACGCCAAGCTCGTAGTTAATTTAACGTTAACACCGCAAACCCCTGCCCACACAGCCTGAAACACCGCTTCGGCATGGACGCTGCACCGCAAGTCTCGCACAACAGAAAAGGGGACTGCGCGAGGCCCGAAACGAGACAGTTCTGTCTCACGAGCGTCAGCGCGGTGCAGGGTCAAACATGAAACATCCGTCAAGCCGCGAATTCTTCGCGTATTGGAACGAGCAACGCGCTCATGCACCTGCACCAGATCGCAGCGATATCAAGCCTGAACCTATCCGCCATCTGCTCGGTGATATTTTCGTGTTGTCGTATGATCCGATCTGCTCTCTGTTTCGGGTTGCAGGCACACGGGTGTGCGCCCTGCTCGGTCGCGACGTAAAACACGAAAGTTTCGCAAAGCTGTTTTCGGGTATCGATCGCCGCAAAATCGATGATCTTTTGGGGATTACGGCCGAGGAAACATTGGCTACCGTTGCCGGCGTTACGGCACGCGCGGCTGATGGCACGCCTGTTCATCTGGAATTGTTATTGCTGCCTTTCAGCACACGGCCACATACACCACCCAGCCTGACCGGAATGTTGATTTCGCTGAACCACCATCATAGTGCAATGACCGATTTCACGATCACATCGTGGCGGCATATCCGCCCTGAGCAACAGTCTTTCGTGCCTCGCACCTTACGTAAATTATCGGTCGCGCGCGGTTTAATGTCCTACGAGGGCTTGTACTAACAGCCACGCTCCGTAGCTGGCATTGCTAACGCGCCATTAACGTGGGCCCCGTAAGGTTCAGCGATACCGAAAAAGCTGGTGTCGACCGGTATTGATAATGGCGTTAGTTCAACAGCAAATGATTATGCCGTCCTCAGAGGAACGGCGTCGCTTCCAGCGGGTGAAGGTTCACTTGCTGGGACGATACATGCTGGCCGATCAACGGGAATTTCCATGCCAGGTCATTAATATGTCGCCAGGCGGCCTCGCCATGCTGGCGCCCGGCATTGGCCAAATCGGCGAACGTGTCATTGCTTACCTCGATCATATTGGCCGGGTTGAAGGCAAAATCACCCGCCTGCTCGACAATGGCTTTGCGATGACCGTCGGCGCCACAGCGCGCAAACGCGACAAGATGGCAGCCCAGCTCACGTGGCTGGCCAATCGCCAGATCCTCAACTTGCCGGAAGACCGGCGTCACGAACGCATCGTCCCACGCCAGCACATGACCTATCTGAAGGTGGAAGGCCGCGAAATGCCCTGCCGGATCATTGACCTGTCATTGTCTGGCGCTGCAGTCGCTGCTGAATCCCGCCCCAGAGTAGGCACCCAGGTGATGCTCGGCCGTGTCATGGCCCGGGTGATCCGCCATCTCGACGAAGGCTTTGCGCTCGAGTTCGTCCATTTGCAGCTGGCGGACTCTCTCGAAGACAACGTAAGCGCCCGGTAAAACGCAGTAGTTACCAACTGCTGACTAGTACAGCCTGCCATCACGACCAGTCTCGACCAGACGGCGCTAAACTTGTTTTTGGCAGCCTCGGTGAGGGTTTTCCCTGTCCTGCAGACCTGCAATTTCCCGCATAAAAGCTAGATATTTCAATGATTTACAATACAAAAGATAAAATTTGATACAAATTCAATTATTTCAAATTTTAAGCTGATTTGATTCAAGTATAAATCGAATTTACCTCAGGTTTTACTTGGATTTGCTTCAATTGTACTTGCCTGATTTAGCCCCCACGCAAATCCTTTGTGCGAAACATGGCCCCAATGAGAACAACGGGGGCCACAATGTTTTTTATTCGTGGACGGGGAATAATTTTAGCGATTGCCGCATGCAGGCTTGGAATTGTCCTTGGAATTGTCCTTGGGATGAGCCTTGCCATGATGACGGCAAGCATCGCGGGTGAACGCGCGCTTTATGCGAGCCTCGGCGAGACATCACGTCCGCCGATCGGCTGGCTTGAGTTCTGCGCGGAGCATCCTGCCGACTGTCAGGGCGGCCCGACGCAGGCCCGCGATATCGTGATGACGCAGTCGGCCTGGAAAGATTTGCTCAAGGTCAATCGCTGGGTCAACGAGACCGTCAAGCCGACAACCGACATGGAGCATTGGGGCGCCGTCGAGAAGTGGTCCTATCCTACCGACGGATATGGCGACTGCGAAGACTACGTTCTTTTAAAACGCAAGATGCTCATCGATGCCGGCTGGCCGCGTGAAGCACTGCTGATCACTGTGGTTCGCGACAAAAAAGGCGAAGGCCACGCGGTGCTCACGGTGAAAAGCGATAAGGGAGAATTCATCCTCGACAACCAGAACGAGGAAATCGTGGCCTGGACCGAGACTGGCTACCGCTTTGTGAAACGCCAGTCGCAGACCGATCAGAATGTATGGACATCTCTTGGTGATTCACGCCCGGCGGTTGCGACCGCAAGTTCACGCTTAAGATAATTCAGGAGATCCGCGACCCGGTCATATCCCCACCACTCCCTGTCCCCCAGACCGGCTCGCGCGCGGCCAGCTCTTCCCCCAAGAGCTGGCCGCACCCCTTTTGGAACCAAGAAAACGGCGTATTCTCGGCGATTTGTGGCGACAAAACTGAAACGAGGGAAAGGATCTGGCGGAAAGCGAATAGCGCTAGATCGCGGTGCCGCGACGATTTATACACGCTAGTGCCGATAAGAACACACAAACAGCTGCTGCTGGCCCCACTAAAAAAATCGACTCGGTTAAATTGAAGATGGCGATGTAAGCCGCAATCGCTATGCATCCGGCTAAGAGTGCGGGCGATAAGTGAGGTGTTTTCTTCAAAAGCGCTGAACGCAGAATTGCACCAACCAACACAACCATCAACAGCGCTCCCAATATCCCAAAATGCACGAGGACTTGCAGATACCCGTTGTGAAATTGCGTCAGCGCTTTGATGTCCTCAAAAGGTGAATATAAACCGATCAAACGAGAGACGTCTGTTCCCCATCCTGTGAGAAGCCTGTTTCGGATCAGATCCATCGCAACAGAAATCAATTCCAGTCTTGCCTCTCCACCTCCAGTATTATGGGACGCTTGGCCAACCACGATTTGACCGAGCTCCGAAAAATTTCCCGCGACGGTGCCTTTCATCATCAAACGACCATTAATCAAGAAATCCGAGTGAAGAACGATCCCCACCAGAACAACTGTCAGGGCGATTGAGATCGCAACAGTTGTTTTTATGGAGTTCCCCGAACGTCTAAGCCCAGCCCACAGAAAACCCCCGATACAAACAAAAAAACCAAAAGCTGTTGCAGCATAAGCCGTTCTACTTTGGATCAGCAGAACCAGGATGATGCACCACAGATGAATGGCATATAGAAGAATTGAAGCGAAAATCTTCCAGGCCATACGTCCATTTTTAGTCGTCAATATGTGAGCGATAAGCGTTGCCGTTGCGATAATACTTAGTCCGGCTGAAAATGCCGCAAAGTTGCGGTTGATTTCTCCTAGGTATGTCACCACACTTTGCGGGTGAGCCCACGCTCCAACGGCAAGACTTACACCGCCATTACGAATAAGAAGAATAGCCGCGCCCGCCGCGATACTTGCAAAGAACAAACCTGTCAGCGCGTTGATTGATACATTTGCCCGATCACATCCCGCGACTAGCGCCAGAGCGACGATTGGCCCCAGCGCGATTGGGAGATGCTTTCCCAGATAACCAAAATGATGGCCCGGCAATCCCAACAGCGTAGCGTACGTTGCTTCCAGGATAACAAAACCTATCCAAGCGATGGATAGAGCTATTGGCAGGTCAATAGCCTTATTGCCTTTGGCCCAGATGATTCCACCAGATACCGCGACGATGGCCAAGGCCAGATCGAATACTTTTGTCGAGTTGAATGAAAACACCCCAACGACTGCAACGCATCCGACTATGAGCCAGGCATATCCTACCGGCAATGCTTTGGTATTCTGGGGCAAATTCATTCTTCCTTTTTAAAGGCCCGCGCATTACCATTCTCAGAGGCTGAGAAAATCAATTGAAAATCGTACTTGCTATTTTCCAATTGGAACGGCTGGGGGGCCGTGAGCGCGATTGCCTTGAGATTGGGCGATTTTTGCATGCTCGCAAACATCAGGTTGTTATCCTTACGACCTCTCGGAATCCTGTACATTGCACCCCCCTTTCCACCGTAACCGTTGATCCGATTGGCCTATCCAACCATACGAGGATTAAGGGGTTTGCGGCAGCTGTCAGCGAGTTCAAGACTAAAACAAACCCGGATATTTTGCTGTCATTCGAGCGCATGGGCGACATCGATTTTTGGTATGCGGCAGACGCTCCCGTTGCCAGTGAAGCCTCCTCCATCTGGTCATGGCCACCACGGCGTCGTTCTCGCCTTGCATTAGAGTCCGCGATTTTCGATTCGCTATGCAACACCCATGTCTTCTTTCTGACATCCAAGCAACGCGACGAGTACGCCAGCAGATACACCATTGCTCAAAACACTCTTTTGCCGGTCATCATTCATCGAGAAAGAGCCGCAAAGGCTGTGGGGGCTCTAAGGGAAAGCGGCCGAGCCACGATCCGCAATCTGTTCGGCATCCCCGATAGCAGCCCTTTGGCTATTTCCATCTGCCTCAATGCCAAACTGAAAGGCGTGGACCGAACACTGGCTGCGATGGCATCCTTTCCTGCCCTACACTTTTTGATTATCGGGACTCAGGATAGTTGGATCAAACGATTCGCTCGAAATATGGGGATTTCAGACCGCGTACACCTGCTTCCTTATCATTCCGACGTCATGCAGTTGGTGTGCGGGGCTGATTTCATGATCCATCCCGCTCGAATGGAAGCCGCTGGGCAGGTTATCGTGGAAGCCATGCTTGGCGGCATTCCCGCTATTGTTTCCGATTCATGCGGGTATGCTGATGAGATAGAGAAATCTGCTGCCGGGATCGTTCTTAGTGAGCCATTCGATCAGCAAGAATTGGAGCGCGCTATCGCCCGCGTAATCGGCGCTTTGCCTGATATGCAGCAAGCAGCACGCTCATCGGCCGTTCACCTCCATGGCAAGGTGGACGAATGGCTGAGGGTTATCTCTGAAACGATAGAACGATCTAAAGACATTGAGTTCGAACCTGCAACTGAGGTCGTTGCCTGAGGTAATTTATGGATCTACCCAATCTTCTTTAGACCCGCCTTGAAGCGCGTGCTGTTCGCAACATAGTGCGGAGCGCCATATGTCATCGCCTTCACCTGCTCGGGCGTCAGCGCGCGAATAGCCCGTGCCGGCGCGCCCACGACGAGTGAGCGTTCCGCAAACTCCTTGCCTTCGGTGATGACGGAACCTGCGCCAACAACGCAACCTTTCCCGATGCGTGCGCCATTCATGATGATGGAGCCCATGCCGATCAAGGCACCATCCTCAATAGTGCAGCCGTGCAGAATAACGTTGTGACCGATGGTGGAATTTTTCCCGATGGTCAGCGGAAAACCGAGATCGGTGTGGAAGGTGCAGTTGTCCTGAACATTGGAGCCTTCCCCAATCTCGATGAGTTCATTGTCTCCACGCAGCACGGAGCCGAACCACACGCTTGCATTGTTGCCAAGGCGGACATTGCCGATGACGGTTGCTGTCTCGGCGATGAAATATTGTCCGTCGGCTGGAAGCTGAGGAGCTTTTCCATCAAGTTCGTAAATCGGCATTGCTGGCTCCGAGCGCCTAAAACAGGATTACAGATTTGCCGATTGATTTAAGACGAAAAATCCCGTGGCCTCGAGCAGCATTACAACGAACGTTCCCGACATCAGGCTCCATATCCCAGCGAGAATTGTCGCGATCATGACAAATTCAAAACGGCGGCTCTCAATCTGGCGACCGCGCACGGTGTTACGCATGATGATGAAAGGCGCGGCAAACACCAGGAACGGGATGGCCGCAATGGCCTTCGATGCCGCCTCCTGCGTCAGCAGGCCGAAACCGGCTGGACGATCCACCAGGGCTTGATAACCGCTGGTGAGAGCGCCTGCGAGCGCAAAACCGATCAGAAGGGAAAAGAACGAATTCAACGCTTCAGGGGACATCGACGCTTCCAACGCACACACGAGAACACGTCCCCGCTTCGCAAACTGCGAGGGCTGGCGCCAGTCTATCCTTAAAGAAAGGTTAACGCACCACGGTTTCGTCATGCAGCGATGCATGGTTCGTTGCGTCATAGGCCAATCAAATCCCGGGAAATCCTGCTGCCCCTGGCCTACACTTGGCGGGTTCTTGGTCGATTTCGGCAAAAACCGGATCACCATCGTACCTCTACCAGCTACCTATCACCCGCGGTTCTGTAATGGCTCTCTCAACGCCCACCCCACACGTGCGCCCCCCTGCCCGGCACATGCGCCGCGACCATTTCACCCTCTTCCTGATCTCAGGAGCACTGGGCGCAGGCGCAATCGCTCTAGTGACCTACCTGCTGTGGCCAACATGGACCGAGCGTGCGGATGATCCTTCTCATCTGCCCGTGAGTATCGGCGACACGTTGTTCAATGTGCCGACCAGAGCCGTCCGTGTCAGCCTTCAACGGCGATCGGGCCCACAGGAGCGCGTCGATCTCAATTTCGTCTATCCCTCACTCGAAGTTCCCGAGGCACTCCCGCATATCGCCTCCGATATTGTCGAAAATAGCCCACCGCCAATCGATCATATTTTCTTGTCGATCGCCGCGCATCGCAATGCGCTTGCGCCGGATGAGCGCGTGCGCACAATCTATCCGCGCTATTTGGACCCCGGTCCGGCTCATACCACCGATGGCTTGAGCGTTCGCCCGTTCCGCGACACCACCCCTTATGCAGGCGAAGACCTGTTCACGACGGACAATCCGCAAATCATCGCGCGCTGCACGCGCGATGCGGCAACGCCCGGCATGTGTCTCAGTGAGCGCCGTATCAATGGAGCGGATTTGACGTTCAGATTTCCACGCAGCTGGCTCGTGCAATGGCGCGAGGTCGCAAGCGCGCTAGATCAGCTGGTGAGCCGATTGCTTAGCCCTCGCAACTAGCCAGCTGCAAGGGACTTAGACCTCTTCCTCGATGTCAGTTTCCAGAATGGCCATCTGAAACTGATAGGAGCGATCGTCATCCTCGTCATCGACAAAGAGAACGCCAATAAACTCTTCGCCGATATAGACCTCGGCCGAGTTGATCTTTCTTCGGGCGCGGAACGACGCGAATCTTGGGATTTCCAAATAAGCGCTTGAGATAAGCGTCGAGCTTCCTGACTTCTTGAACGTCCACGGTCATCTCCAATCTGATGATGTCATGATGAATTGCGAAAAGCTTTAAAGCGAGATCAGGCCGACCGCCAGATCAAATTTCGCGAGCATGTCCCGACGCAGTTTATATGCAGGTGACGCTCAACATTTGATCCATCGTCCGGGATGGCTCCGCGCATCCGGCTTCACCGATGATTTGCGCCGGCACCCCTGCCACCGTCACGTTATTAGGCACGGATTTGACCACGACCGAACCCGCAGCAACACGCGCGCAATGTCCAACCTCGATATTGCCGAGGATCTTGGCGCCTGCACCGATCATCACCCCTCGGCGGATTTTCGGGTGACGGTCTTCATTTTCCTTGCCGGTACCGCCAAGCGTCACACCATGCAGAATCGAGACATCGTCTTCAATCACCGCCGTCTCGCCAACAACGAAACCGGTGGCGTGATCGAGAAAAATGCCGCGGCCAATTTTTGCAGCTGGATTGATGTCGGTCTGAAAGGCTGCTGATGAGCGGCTCTGGATGTAATAGGCGAAATCCTTGCGGCCCTGATGCCATAGCCAATGCGCCAGACGGTGAGCCTGAAGGGCGTGGAAACCCTTGAAATAGAGCAGCGGATCGATGAACCGCGATGTCGCTGGATCGCGATCGAACACAGCGACCAGGTCGGCACGAAACACATTGCCGAGATCAGGCTGATCCCGCAAAGCCTCGTTATAAGTCTGATGGATCAGATCACCAGACAATGCCGAGTGATCGAGCCGTTCGGCCACACGATGTATGACTGCAGCTTCAAGTCGATCATGATGCAGCACTGTCGAGTAAATAAAAGTTGCCAGCTCCGGCTCTCGGCGAACAATTTCCTCAGCCTCATCGCGGATGCGACGCCAGACGGGATCGACAGTTGAAAGAGCAGGCTTTGGGTCGAGCTGATACTTAACCATGAGACGTCCGGCTGTTCGATAACTTGGATGATCTTACCACATAATAGGAAGAAGAAAGACCGCAATCCCTTCAAGGTTGACGTTCGGAAAATATTCGCCCGCCATACTTACCCATGATTTGCCAGGAAATTCAGCACACCTTCCTTATAAATGCGATCGCCAACCGCCCGCATGTGGTCCCGGTTTGGAATATCAAGGACTTCCGATCCAGGGATAGTCTCCGCCAGCCGATGTGCTGAGCCGGCAATCTCATCATCCGTCCCCACCGCAATTAATACTGGAACCGAGATCGATGCCGCTTCCTCACGTGTCATGAGACGGCGAGACCCACGCATACATGCAGCCAGCGCCCTGCGGTCGGATTGTGTTTGATCTGCAAAGGCACGAAACATCCGCCCCATCGGGTCAGTTACGTTTTCGAGCGAAGCCGCTTCCAGCGCCGCCGCCACATTCTCCGATGGGCCGCCGCCCTCAATCAGGCCCATACCAAGTCCGCCAATGATCACAGTGCGCAAACGCTGTGGATCGCGATGGCCGAGATAGGCAGCGATACGGCCCCCAAGCGAATAGCCCATCACGTCGGCACGCGCGATTTGCAAATGATCCATCAGCGCACGTACATCGCCTGCCATGGTGCCGATGTGATAATCTTCGGGATTATAAAGCTTCGCCGAATCCCCATGGCCGCGATTGTCGAGCGCGATCACACGCCGTCCCGCTTTGGTGAGCGTCGAAACCCATGTCGGATAGGCCCAATTGACATTCTTCGTGGAAGCAAAGCCATGGATTAAAATGATCGGATCGCCCTCACCTTCATCGAGGTAGGCAATTTCAACAGAGCCGTTATGAAAACTCGGCATTGGTCATGGTCCACATGAAGGCATTTAAGGGGAGCAGGTTCTAACCGCCGCAAATGCATCTGACCAGAGCAAGCGCCAAAGTGATTCCATTGACCTGTTTATGAATGCCAGATGAAAAAGGTACGTCACTATTCGAACAAATTCTCCAACGAAAGAAGGGCTTTCCCAGACGGCGAGATTGTGTCGAATTCACAAGCTGAGTTTCAAATGTTCGAATCAATGGCCACAAGCTAGAAATACTTCGTATCGCTCTCTACGTTGCATCGCTCTATATGCTGCGCCGGCAACAAATCCTCGCCCACCAACTTAGACTTTAGGTGACTGCAAAATGGCCGATCACGTCGTTCCTCACTTCCAAAATGATGCAGGCGTGGCTGTTATCGAAATAGGGTCACACGAGTTCATGTGCGTGGGGGCCAATCCTCCTTTCGATCATCCGCATGTCTTTCTCGATCTCGGTAATGACCGTGAGATCATCTGTCCCTATTGCTCGACGCTTTATCGCTACGCTCCCGACCTTTCACCCGGCGAAGCGCGGCCACCTGAATGCGTGCTGAAGGACAAGGCGGCCTGATATCGGCGTGACAGCATCGCGAACCATTATTGTCGCGGGTGCTGGCATCGGAGGATTGACCGCCGCGCTCGCACTTGCCGCGCGCCGCTTCCAGGTCATTATCCTCGAACGCACAGAACGGCTGGAAGAAGCCGGTGCGGGTCTGCAGCTGTCACCAAATGCGAGCCGTGTGCTGATCGAGCTTGGCGTCGAGCCTTATCTCGCGCCGCATGTGATCGTGCCGGATGCCGTGAGCATCGTGTCGACACGAGCGGCTAAGGAAATTGGCCAAATCCCGCTCGGCACGAATGCCCAATCCCGTTACGGCGCCCCATATTGGATCGTCCGCCGTGCCGATCTGCAAGCAGCACTTCTGGCTTGCGTCGAAAACAATTCCAACATCGACCTGCGCCTCGGGGCACAAGTTGAGGACATTCTCACCACTCCCAACGGTGTGACAGTCATTCATCGCAAAAATGGCGCGCGTCACGAAGAGACAGCACATGCATTGATCGGCGCGGATGGCGTTTGGTCGACGGTTCGCAATCGGATTTTCCCGCAGATACAGCCACAGTTCACAGGGCGCATCGCCTGGCGCGGGATCGTTGAAACCGCACAGCTTCCGCATGAATTCGATACGCGCTGTGTACAATTGTGGATGGGGCCGAAGGCCCATCTTGTTGCCTATCCGATGTCGGGCGGCCAGCGGATCAATGTCGTCGCAATCACATCGGGCACATGGGATAAACTAGGCCGGGACAAGCCGGGCTGGAGCGAGCCTGGCGATGCCACTGAGATCGCCGGTCACTTCTCCTCACCGCAATGGCCACCATCTGCGCGCAAAGTCATCGATGCAGTGGGCGATTGGCGGAAATGGGCGCTGTTCGCAATGCCCGATGGTGGCGTATGGAGCAATGGCTGCATCGGCCTGCTCGGCGATGCAGCGCACGCGATGCTGCCATTCGTGGCTCAAGGTGCTGGCATGGCCATTGAGGATGCAGCCGTACTGGCAAAATGCTTAGGAGATCAGGCCGACATCACTGCCGCTCTCAAACAATACGGGTGTCTGCGCGCGCCACGTGTGGAGCGCATGCAGCGAACAGCGCGCAGGACCGGATTGATTTATCATCTGACAGGGCCGATGGCGTTTGCGCGCGATCAAGTCATCAAGATGCTCGGCGGACAACGGTTGTTGTCCCGGCAAGACTGGATCTACAACTGGCGCGAGGTTTGAATCTTGTGCAAAGACTTTAGTACAAAGCGGATCGGCTGATCGGTCCTTTGGCCTTATCCGCTTGAGATGGCACAGCGCCGCAGTTACTGCGACGCAAGTTTTCTTCGATCAGATCGCGTTGCCCACGGGCAGTGGCAAAATCAGTTTGATAGGCCAGACCCGAGATCAGCGTCCCGGCAGCACCTGTCTCCGCCTTGGCCATGAGCCGCTCCAATTCGGACACGCGCTCGCTGACGGTCTTGTGCGCGGTGAAGAGTTGCTTGCAATCATACAAATCGTATTTCGCCGGATCGACGAAGGCACTCGACGTTGCCCCACCAACCGCACAACCGCCAAGCCCCACAGCGATAAGAACCAACGCCGCAAGAGTGACTACTGCACCACGCGGCACGATTCGGATCATGTCATCTGGTCGCTGATCCATTCGGCGTGCAGCCATTTCCAATCCCATCAAGGGCATGTCCATCATCTTGATGTTTATTATGTGGTGCGGACGGCGGGAATCGAACCCGCACGACGTTGCCATCGAGGGATTTTAAGTCCCTTGCGTCTACCAATTCCGCCACGTCCGCGCGCGGGCGTTGTAGCACCGCATAAGGCGCGACTGAAAGTGGGATGTGAGGAGAAATATCCCTTTTATCAGCTAAACCGTATCAGGCAGCCTTGATGCTGCTGATGAAGCCTTCGACCTGTCGCCGCATGAGATCGGATTGCCTTGACAACTCCTGTGAAGCCGCAAGAACTTGATTTGCAGCCGTCCCGGCATGCTCTGCCGCGGTGGTCACACCCGAGATATTGGACGATATCTCATTAGCGCCCTGGGCGGCATGCTGAACATTGCGGGCGATCTCCTGTGTCGCGGCATTCTGCTCTTCGACCGCTCCGGCAATGGACGATGCAATTTCATTGATCTCACCGATCGTTCCGCCGATCGCCTGAATAGCGTGCACGGCTTCTCCCGACGAACTCTGGATCGCAGCGATTTGCATCCCGATCTCGCCGGTTGCCTTGGCGGTCTGTTCCGCAAGACTTCTTCACCTCAGCTGCGACAACGGCAAAACCGCGTCCGGCTTCTCCCGCACGGGCAGCCTCAATGGTCGCGTTCAACGCGAGAAGGTTGGTCTGGCTGGCAATCTCATTGATCAATTTGACCACGTCACCGATTTTCTCGGCTGCGGCCGCCAGGCTTTGAACCGTTTGATTGGTGCGCTCTGCTTCTTCGACTGCTTTCTGCGCGATCCTGGTGGATTGTGTCACCTGACGTCCGATCTCGGAGACGGATGAAGATAATTCTTCCGTGGCAACTGCTACGGTCTGCACGTTGGACGATGCTTCCTCGGTCGCCGCGGCAACTGTCGCCGCCTGCTGGCTGGTCTCCTCCGCAGTCGTGCTCATCGATGCGGCAGTCAACTCCAATTGAGAGGATGCCTCACTCATCGATGCAAGCATCGAAGCAATATCGGCGTTGAACTGTCCAGTCAGATCGCTGATACGCATTGCGCGGGCGGCACTCTGCTTGACTGCTTCAGCTTCCTTCGCGGTGAGATCTTGCGCCCGGATCATATTTTCCTGGAAGAAGCGGAGCGCACGTGCCATCAGGCCAATTTCATCGCCACGATCCGCGCCCTGAACCTCGACATTGGTATCTCCCTCGGAAAGATTTTTCATCACTCCTGACAATTGGCCAAGAGGAACGGTGATGCTGCGCGAGATCGTAGCTACAACCAAAACGCCTAAGCCCAGCCCCACAGTGACAAGGGCGGCAAGGATCGCAAGCGCTTGTGTGGCTTGACCTTGTTTTTGCGCAGTTAATGACGAAAGATCAGCAATCAAACCATCTTCGACGGATTTTAAAGTATCGATCCGCGCGGTCGAAGCAGCGAACCACGACGTTGCATCCAATCCTTGAAATTCACCTGCTAACCCACCCTCCAGCACAATCTTGCGCATGCCGATGACTTTATCCAGCGTCGGTCCTTCATACGTTTGCTTGAAAAGATCGCGACCCGCAGGCGAGGCTGACGCGAGGAAAGCAGCAAAATAGGCATCTTGCGCAGTTGCAAGTCCAAGTGAACGGGCAAACGCCGGCAATTCGAAACGGCCTGCAGTGATGCCGCTGACAACTACCGCACGTTCCTGGCCTGCCCGCTCCTTGCCCTGACTCAAATTGGCATAGGCCGTGATCGACTTTGATACATCATCCTGAGCGCTTAGCGTGGACATGCTGTTGATGATACCCAGCAAACGCCCAATCGTTCCGGTCATGTATTCGACAATCAAAGGCGGCGAAATCCCAAGGCTGTCAACTTCACGGCGGCGCTGATCGAGCAGGTCCAATGCTTCTCTCACATTGTTGAGCGATGACTGAAAAGTGGAAGGCGCCACTTCTTCAAGCATTGCCAATGTGGAAGTAATGGGCGCACGTTCTTCATTGGTGCGTTTGCGCTGCTCCTGCAGCTCTGCACCCATCTGGCTTCCCTTGGCAGTTAGAAAAGCTGAGGACAATCCGCGCTCACGCTGTAATTCGTGCACCAAGCGGCTCAACCTGGCGACACCCTCCACCAGAGGGCTAAGCCGGGCCAGTTCCTCACGCGCTGCCCATTTGACAGTAAGATTATAAGCCGCAAGCCCGATGAGAAGAACCAATGGCAGCGCTACCGCCAAAGCGAGGCGCTGGTAAATTCTCATGTTCTTGAGCATTTTTATTCTCGCGAAAAAGTGCACTGAACAAATTCGTAGAATCAAAAAACTAATACGCAGTTATCTGCCGACGCCCGATTCGAAAATCTTTGATTGCGCTCACAATAGCAACGCATTCTGCCAGTTATTTCATCACCTCGCCCAATCCATGAGCAAATGACAGCACAACAAGGAGAGGCGATTAAGACAACCGTCTATGCGCAGCTTGCCGTCTAGCTCTTCGTGCGGCGCGCGATGGCTTCAACGTGACTGATCGTCGTCCACGATTGCAGCGCTTGCGACATAGCGCATGATTGGCGGTGCCTAAGATCGCGATCTATTGACCCTAAGGTCAATGGCACTCCCGGAATAGTTGCAATAGAATTCCACGCACGATCCTTAAAGGCTCGCATCTCTACGGTTCCAATTCGTTGCCGCTGTTATCGCTCGGCCACGCGTCAAGCGCGGTTGAGCGACACCTCAACTAGCCATGTCGTCTTCAGATACATCGCAAGGGAGAGGATCACACATGAACAACGATTTTGCGGAAAAGCCCGAGATGGGGGCGCCACCAAATAGCGAAGGGTTGAAACGCCGCGACCTCTTATTGAGCGGCAGTTCGCTCATAGCTGTATCAGGCGCTCTCAGCCGTCGGACTGACAAGCGCTGCGCAAGCGCAGCAACCGGCAACTCCGGTGCCTACGCCGGCCGGACAACGGCCGAACATCGTCGTCATCATGGGTGACGACATCGGCATCTGGAATATTGGCGCCTATCACCGCGGCATGATGGCGGGACGGACGCCGAACCTCGACAAGCTCGCCGCCGAAGACATGCTGTTCACCGACTATTACGCCGAGGCGAGTTGCACGGCGGGTCGCGCCAACTTCATCACCGGCGAGCTGCCGATCCGCACCGGCATGACCACGGTCGGCCAGGCGGGTGCAGCCATCGGCCTGCCGGCGGAAGCGGTGACCATCGCCACCGCGCTGAAAGGCATCGGCTATGCCACTGGCCAGTTCGGCAAGAACCACCTTGGCGACAAAAATGAGTTTCTACCGACGGTGCACGGCTTCGACGAGTTCTTCGGCTACCTATATCACCTCGACGCGATGGAAGACCCAGCCCACCCCGGCTATCCGCAGGAGCTGTTGAACACAGGTCGGCCCGCGCAACATGGTTCACTCCTGGGCGACCAACGTGGACGATGCCACCGTCGATCCGCGCTGGGGCAAGGTCGGCAAGCAGAGGATCGAGGACGCTGGAACGCTCTATCCCAAGCGAATGGAAACCGTGGACGACGAAATCCGAGACTTGGCTCTATGTCGTTCATCGACAGGGCCAAGGCCGACAACAAGCCATTCTTCGTGTGGCTCAATCCAACCCGCATGCACATCGTCACGCATCTGTCGCCGAAGTACCAGGCGATGCGCAACTCCAAAAACGGCTGGACGATTCATGAAGCCGGCATGGCGCAACTCGACGACGACGTCGGCATCGTGATGCAAAAGCTCAAAGACTTAGGCGTGGACAACAACACCATTGTCATCTTCACCACCGACAACGGCACCGAAGTCTTTACCTGGCCCGACGGCGGACAGACGCCGTTCGCGCAGAGCAAGGGTACGGTCATGGAAGGTGGCTTTCGCGCCCCGGCCATGATCCGTTGGCCCGGCAAGGTGCCAGCCGGCAAGATCGAGAACGGCATCATCTCCGGGCTCGACTGGTTTCCGACACTCCTTGCCGCCGCCGGCAACCCGAACATTGTCGAGGAGATGAAGAAGGGCAAGCACATCGGTGACCGCACCTACAAGTGTCATCTGGATGGCTATAACCAGATGGACATGATCACCGGCAAGGGACCGTCGAACCGGCACGAGATCTGGTATTTCGGCGAAAGCGAGCTGGGTGCCGTGCGCATCGACGACTACAAATATCGCTTCATCGACCAGCCCGGCGGCTGGCTGAGGCGAGAAGACCAAGCCCTGACCTGCCCTTCTTGCACCAATCTGCGCCTCGATCCATTCGAGCGCACCGGCTGGCCTGATAGCCGGGACCAAATACGGAGCGCAACAGTACTTCGACTGGTACACATTCGAATTCTGGCGTTACGTGTTTGTCCAACAGCAGGTCGAGAAACTTGCCATGACTGCGGTCGAATTCCCGCCGATGCAAAAGGGCGCCAGCTTCAACCTGAGTGCCGTGAAAGAGAAAATCGAGGCCGCGAGGGCCTCGATCGGCAAATAAGGATTTCCTGATCGTCATGGCGGGCGGCCCGCCTCTGGCCGAGACAGGAAGGCCGTTTATGTACGGCTTACTGTCTAGCTCTTCGCGCGTCGTGCGATGGCTTCACGCAACAGCGGCAACCGGTCATTGCCGAAATACATATCGGTTTTGTCGAGAAAGATGGTCGGCGAACCGAAACCACCGCGCTGCATCACTTCGTCAGTATTCGCTTTGAGCTGATCCTTGATCGCCTGCTGATTGATGCCTGCGAGAAATTTTTCCGGATCGACATCGACGCGCTCGCAAATCTTCGCCAGCACATCGTCCTTTGAAATATCCTGATCGTCACCCCAGTAAGCCTCAAACGCGGCGGTTGCGAACGGCACCAGCGTGTTTTGCGGCTCAAGCCAGATGCAACCGCGCATTGTTTTGACACTGCTGACCGGAAACACTGTTGGTGGCATCTTGATTTTCAGACCCGCCAACGCGCCCAGTCGGCGAGGTCTTTCACCATGTATTTCTGTTTGGCCGGCACCGGTGTTTCGCGAGATGCATAAACACTCGGATTGATCGAATTGAAAATGCCGCCGACGAGAATTGGCCGCCATGAAATTTTCATGCCGGTTTCGGCTGCCAACGGCTGAATGTTGTGGAACGCAAGATAAGTCCACGGGCTCGAGCAATCGAAGAAAAACTCGATCATGCCGGTTTGTCCTTTTGCGATGTTATCGATGCTGTCTGTCCAAACATGTTGCGGCGTGCTTCATCATCCAGCGGCCGCTCGTCACGTTTGCCGACGGCAAGGCCTTTTTGCACCTGCGGGCGCGCACGCACGTCGGCATACCAGCGTTTCACATTTGGAAAATCATCCAGCGATACGCCCTGAGCCTTGTGGGTCATGATCCAGGGAAAGCAGGCGATATCGGCAATGGAATAGTCACCGGCTACGTAAGCATTGGTCTTCCCAAGCCGGGTGTCGAGCACGCCATAAAGCCTTGCTGTTTCGCGGGCGTAGCGGTCGATGGCATAGGGAATCTTTTCGCTCGCATAGAGCCGGAAATGGCCGTGCTGGCCCAGCATGGGGCCAAGACCGCCCATCTGCCACATCAGCCACTGAATAACTGCTGAGGCGCCCGCGCATATCCTGCGGCAGAAACCGCCCGGTTTTTTCCGCCAGATAAATCAGAATAGCCCCGGTCTCAAACATCGATATCGGCTCGCCACCATCCATAGGGGCGCGATCAACGATGGCCGGAATGCGGTTATTGGGGCTGAGCTTCAGAAATTCGGGTTTGAACTGCTCACCGGCACGAATATCCACGGGGAAAACCGTATAGGGGTGCCCCAGCTCCTCAAGCATGATGGTGATCTTCCATCCGTTGGGCGTAGGCGCATAATAAAGATCGATCATGGAGCAAACCCGCTTGAGATGGGGGCGCAATCTGGCTGCCCGAGCTGACCCTAGCGTCATCCTGAGCCCGCGAACAGCTTGTATGCAGCCCTGCGGGCATGGCACATAGTCCCAAACACTAACCTTAAGGACATAGACCCATGCTGTTTCCAACAACCATCGCCGGTTCCCTGCCAAAGCCGGAGTGGCTTGCCGAGCCAAACACATTGTGGGCGCCCTGGAAGCAGCAAGGCGAGGCCCTGAAAACTGCCAAGCGCGACGCCACCTTGCTGGCAGTGAAAATACAGGAAGATGCTGGCATCGATCTGATCACCGAGGGCGAGCAGGCGCGTCAGCATTTTGTCCACGGATTCCTGGAACGTGTTGAAGGCATCGACTTCGCCCACAAAGTCGAAATGGGAATCCGGAAAGACCGCTACAAGGCGATGGTGCCGCAGGTGGTCGCGCCGCTCAAACTGAAAGGCCGCGTGCATGCCGATGAAGCGCGCGCTGCCCGCGCGCATACCTCACGCAAATTGAAGTTCACCATGCCAGGTCCAATGACAATCATCGATACGATTGCGGACAACTATTACGGCGACCGGGTGAAAATGGCCTATGCGTTCGCCGAACTTCTCAATCAGGAAGCACGTGCGCTGCAGGCCGATGGCGTCGATGTCATCCAGTTCGATGAACCCGCTTTCAACGTTTATATGGACGAAGTCAGCGACTGGGGCATTCAGGCACTAACCCACGCCGCACAGGGTCTCACTTGCGGCACCGCCGTTCATATCTGCTACGGTTACGGCATCAAGGCCAACAACGACTGGAAGGAAACGCTGGGCGGTGAATGGCGGCAGTATGAAAAGATTTTCCCGGCGATTGCTGCAAGCCCGATCCAGCAGGTCGCCATCGAATGCCGCAACTCGCATGTGCCGCTGGAAATTCTTAGCCTGCTGAAGGGCAAGATCGTGCATGCCGGCGTGATTGACGTCGCCAGCGATACCGTTGAGACGCCGGAAGATGTCGTCAAGGTGATCGGCGAAGTCATGAAATTCGTGCCGAAGGAAAATATTTATCCGACAACCAATTGCGGCATGGCGCCCATGCATCGCGATATCGCGGAAGCCAAGCTCAAAGCGCTGGGTGCTGGCGCAAAATTGGCGCGACAGAAGTTTGCGTAAGCCACAGTCATAACTTCTTCTCCTCACTCCGCATGCAGAGTGAGGAGAAGAAGAAGATCACGCCGCGCCATCGCGGATCGGCGGCTGAAACGACAGTCCCGTATCCCAGGGAAAGAAAATCCAGGTGTCCTGCGACACCTCCGTGATGAATGTATCGACCAGCGGCTTGCCCAATGGCTTGGCATAGACTGCCGCGAAATGGGCCTGCGGAAGGAGATCGCGAACGATGCGCGCGGTCTTTCCGGTATCGACAAGATCGTCGACAATCAGAAGCCCCTTCCCGGTCCCATCCCCTAACCGCGCAACGGTGTCGGAAATTCCTTTCAGCACCTGCAATTCACCCTGTGAGGTGTGGCTATAGCTTGTCACACACAGCGTATCGATGACGTAGATGCCGATCTCGCGCGCAACAATGGCGGCTGGCACAAGCCCCCCGCGCGTCACCGCCACCATCGCCTGAAATGGTCCGGCATCGTGAAGCCGCCAGGCAAGCGCCCGCGCATCGCGATGAAATTGATCCCATGAAACCGGAAACGGTTTTTTCGCGATTTCATCTTGCATCGTATCTGCTCCGGTCATGCAGCGCGCCCTATCGCGCGATCTTGAGATTTGCCACCATCGTCTCAACTTCCGCCATCGCAGCGCGCAGCTTGTCCGCATCGCGCGAGCGCACAACGATATTGGTGTTGGGTTTGCCGTTTTCGTCGAGAAACGGATAACTCCCGATACTGGTCTCAGGGTGTGCCTCCGCGATAGCGCGTAACGGCCCGCCGATATCTCCTTCACGCGCGTTGGCACGCACGGATTCTGAGAGCATGCGCACGCCGGATTTCAGCTTGGGCGAAACGATATCCATCATCGCCTGCATGATCGATGGCACACCGGCCATGACGATGACATTGCCGATCTTGAATCCGGGCGCCAGAATTGTTGCACTTTCGATCAGTTCCGCGCCTTCGGGAATGCGCGCCATGCGCAACCGCGCTTCATTGAGTTCCGCTTCGGAGAAGCGCTGACGAAACCGCGCCACAACATCGGGATGATGTGAGATGCCAACGCCGAAAGCCTTGGCAATGCTGTCGGCGGTGATGTCATCATGGGTCGGGCCGATGCCACCCGTGGTGAAGAGATAAGTGTAGCGCGCACGCAGCGCATTTAACGCCTCGATGATGGCCGCCTCATCGTCGGCAACAACGCGGACCTCCTTTAGGTCAATCCCGATATTCGTCAGGTATTCGGCGATGTAGCCGATATTCTTGTCCTTGGTACGCCCGGACAGGATTTCGTCGCCGATCACCAATATCCCTGCGGTGACGATCTCGTTCATACCCAATCTCCTTCACGATTCCTGAAACCTGCGCGTCCAACATATTGAAGTCGCGAGCTTTTGCGTATCGAACCAGCATGTTCCCGGCATTGTTCTATCAGGAAAACAGCACCTGATGGCCATGCATATCGTCCCAAGCCAAACCTTGCTACCCATCAAGCCTTGCTATCATCACTTTCGAAAAGCATTCTTTTCTATGCGGCCTGTAACAATGCATTGCAGTCCAATAGGCCATTGCAAGCAGCCGTGAGAAACTGATCCGGAGACCGGACATGACCTATGGCTGTGGAATTCTGGTGCGGGATGGCTTGGTGATGGTGGCCGATACGCGCACCAATGCGGGTCTTGATAACATTTCGACGTTTCGCAAACTGCATATCTTCAACCGGCCCGGCGAGCGCATCATGGCGATTGCGTCCGCTGGCAACCTCGCCATCAGTCAGTCGGTGATCTCGACCCTGACGGAAGGTTTCGAGAATCCCGACACTGGCGAAACGGAAACATTACTGAACGCACCGACCATGTTTCAGGCGGCGCGACGCATTGGCCGCGCCATTCGCACCGTCCACGCGCTTGAAGGCAGCGCATTGAAGGACGAGCATATCAACTTCGACGTGACGTTCCTGTTTGGCGGCCAGATCAAAGGCGCCCGCATGCAACTGTTCATGGCCTACCCTGCAGGCAATTTTATCGAATGCACCACCGATACGCCTTACCTTCAAATCGGCGAGCACAAATACGGCAAGCCGGTGCTCGATCGTGCGGTCTCCTACGATGTCGATCTTTACGATGCGCTGAAAGTGGGCCTGATATCGATGGACTCCACCATGCGCTCCAATCTCAGCGTCGGCATGCCGATTGATATCCTGCTGGTGCACACCGATGTCTGCGATGCCGAGCTGAGCTATCGTATCGAGGAAGGCGAGCCCTATTTCCACGACCTGCGGACACGCTGGTCAGCTGCGTTGCGCGCCGCTCATCAAAACATCCCGCGCCCGCCCTACCGCACACCAGCCTGACTGCACACTGGCCTGCACACGGGCCTGATTGCAATTCCGGGCACACCCGGCCTATCGTGCGCCCATCAAAAGCGATCACATCGCAAACAATAACGGCATCGAGGGAGAAACCATGGCCGATCTTAAAGTTGCAATCGTCACGGGCGCAGGCACAGGCATCGGACGAGCCTGCTCGCTGGCGCTCATGAAAGCCGGCTACACGCTGGTCCTCACTGGGCGGCGCAAGGAAAATCTCGAACAAACCGCCAAAGCCGGACAGGAATTTGGCAAAAGCCTGGTCGTCCCCTGCGACATGACCGACCCCGGATCGATTGCCACTTTGTTTGCGAAAACGATGGACGCGTTCGGACGTCTCGATTTGCTGTTCAACAATGCGGGTATCGGTGCGCCTGCCGTTCCGCTTGAGAATATCAGCCTTGAGCAGTGGCAAGCGGTGGTGAATACGAACCTCACCGCGCCGTTTCTCTGCACGCAGCACGCCTTCCGCATCATGAAAGATCAGACGCCGCGCGGCGGCCGCATCATCAATAACGGCTCGATCTCAGCCTACGCGCCACGCCCGCTGTCCTCGCCCTACACCTCGACCAAACATGCGATCACAGGCCTGACGCGCTCAACCGCGCTCGACGGTCGCCCCTATGACATCGCCTGCGGTCAGATCGATATCGGCAATGCCGCGACCGAGATGACCGAGCGCATGGCTGGTGGCGTGATGCAGCCGCGCGGCGACATGATGATCGAACCGCGAATGGATGTTCAGAACGTCGCCGATGCGCTGGTGTTCATGGCGTCACGCACACTCGACGCCAACATTCTGTTCCTGAACGTAATGGCGACCAAAATGCCGTTCGTCGGACGGGGGTGACGGCTTGGCCGCAGCACCGTCATCCTGAGGTGCGAGCATTTGCGAGCCTCGAAGGATGAGCAATTTCGGAATGCCTAATGCAGCCGAAACACCCCGCCGATGGCTTTTAATTCGGCGGGCTTGATAAGATGCGAATGGGCCACGGTGACGGAAAACAATGGCCCCTCAAGCTTCTCCTGCCAGAAGCTGAGAAAGTCCGTGAGCGCTGGAAAATTCGGAAACAGATCGTAGTTCTGCCAGACGTAGGATTGCAGCAGCCAGCGATGATCGGGCCGGCGGTACAGGATTTCCGCCGTGGTCAGGCCGTAGCCTGCCAGTTGCTTCCGAAACCCCTCAGAAACTGTCCCTTCTGAGGACATCAACTTCGAGACCATGCCCACCCTCCATGGTGGCGCGCGTTCGGCAAAAGTGGCGACTGATGATAACGCGCCTGCATGAAATCTGATGCAGAATCACTTTGGCTCGCAAGCCGTAA
This sequence comes from uncultured Alphaproteobacteria bacterium, assembly GCA_963811795.1. Taxonomy (GTDB): domain Bacteria; phylum Pseudomonadota; class Alphaproteobacteria; order Rhizobiales; family Xanthobacteraceae; genus Afipia. The sequence goes on along the minus strand of CAWESR010000002.1, from coordinate 43,594 downwards.
ATTGCATAAGGTGTGGACTATCAAAGCCCTAGCAGCGCTGATTTTCGACTGCTGACAAAGGCGCACGCATCGCAGCAGCACATCACAGCCGCATGAGCCGCCACATCGCCGCCGCATTAACAGTGATATTTGAAATTCTGGCAGTCACCATTTTGGAGTGCCAAAAATTTTGCTACACCCCCTTGCCTCGCATAGGACGCAAGCTTATGTCGTTCCATAAGCTGGCACTTGCCCAGTGAGACTGCCAATCTTAGAAAAATATCAATATCATCAAATTGTTAGGAGGACTGCATGAAATTCCGTCCGCTCCATGATCGCGTCGTGGTCAAGCGTATTGATGCCGAGGAAAAAACTGCTGGCGGCATCATCATTCCAGACGCGGCCAAAGAGAAGCCATCGCAGGGCGAAATTCTGTCGGTTGGCCCGGGTGGCCGCGACGAAGCCGGCAAGCTGATCCCGATCGATCTCAAGGTCGGCGACATCGTGCTGTTCGGCAAGTGGTCAGGCACCGAGGTCAAGATCGACGGTACGGAAGTTCTGATCATGAAGGAAAGCGACATCATGGGCGTCATCACCGGCACCGCGACTGCCAAGAAGAAAGCCGCCTGAGCGACTTCCCCCTTCATCTCAATTTTAAGGAAGCAAAATTATGTCAGCTAAAGATGTGAAATTTGGCGTCGAAGCCCGCGACAAGATGCTGCGCGGCGTGGACGTTCTTGCCAATGCCGTGAAGGTAACGCTGGGTCCGAAGGGCCGCAACGTCGTTCTCGACAAATCGTTCGGCGCACCGCGCATCACCAAGGACGGCGTCACCGTCGCCAAGGAAATCGAGCTTGAGGACAAGTTCGAGAACATGGGCGCGCAGATGGTTCGTGAAGTGGCCTCGAAGTCGGCAGACGCTGCTGGCGACGGCACCACCACCGCGACCGTTCTGGCTCAGGCCATCGTCAAGGAAGGTGCCAAGTCGGTTGCCGCCGGCATGAACCCGATGGACTTGAAGCGCGGCATCGACCTCGCGGTTGAAGCTGTCGTTGCGGACCTCGTGAAGAACTCCAAGAAGGTCACCTCGAACGAGGAAATCGCCCAGGTTGGCACCATCTCCGCCAACGGCGATGCCGAAATCGGCAAGTTCCTCGCCAACGCGATGAAGAAGGTCGGCAACGAGGGCGTCATCACGGTTGAAGAAGCCAAGTCGCTCGAGACCGAACTCGATGTCGTCGAAGGCATGCAGTTCGACCGCGGTTATATCTCGCCCTACTTCGTCACCAACGCCGACAAGATGCGCGTTGAATTCGACGACGCTTACGTTCTCATCAACGAGAAGAAGCTCTCCAGCCTGAACGAACTGCTTCCGCTGCTCGAAGCCGTTGTGCAGACCGGCAAGCCGCTCGTCATCGTCGCTGAAGACGTTGAAGGCGAAGCTCTCGCCACCCTCGTCGTGAACCGCCTGCGTGGTGGTTTGAAGGTCGCGGCCGTGAAGGCTCCAGGCTTCGGCGATCGCCGCAAGGCCATGCTGCAGGACATCGCGATCCTGACCGGCGGCCAGGCGATTTCGGAAGACCTCGGCATCAAGCTTGAGAACGTGACCCTGCAGATGCTGGGCCGCGCCAAGAAGGTGATGATCGACAAGGAAAACACCACCATCGTCAACGGTGCAGGCAAGAAGGCCGACATCGAAGCGCGCGTCACGCAGATCAAGGCGCAGATCGAGGAAACCACCTCGGACTACGACCGTGAGAAGCTGCAAGAGCGTCTCGCAAAGCTCGCAGGCGGCGTCGCGGTGATCCGCGTCGGCGGCGCGACAGAAATCGAGGTGAAGGAGCGCAAGGATCGCGTTGATGACGCGATGCATGCAACCCGTGCGGCTGTTGAAGAAGGCATCGTGCCGGGCGGCGGCGTCGCCCTGCTCCGCGCAAGCGAACAGCTCAAGCGCATCAAGACCGCGAACGACGACCAGAAGACCGGCGTTGAGATCGTCCGCAAGGCGCTCTCAGCTCCGGCTCGCCAGATCGCGATCAACGCAGGCGAAGACGGTTCAGTCATCGTCGGCAAGATCCTCGAGAAAGAGCAGTATACTTACGGCTTCGACTCGCAGACAGGCGAATACGGCAACCTGGTTTCCAAGGGCATCATCGACCCGACCAAGGTTGTGCGCACCGCGATCCAGAACGCAGCGTCAGTGGCAGGTCTTCTGATCACCACAGAAGCGATGGTTGCTGAGTTGCCGAAGAAGGCTGGAGCCGGTCCGGCAATGCCGGGCGGCGGCGGCATGGGCGGCATGGATTTCTGATCCACGCTTCTCAACGCGATTACGAAATACGAAAGCCCGGTGGAAACACCGGGCTTTTTTCTTGATCATTTTTATTGATCATTGCTGAACTTGATCCGCGCTGTTTCCTCGCGCTCTGCCGTCATCACCGGTCTTGACCCGGTGATCCACGTCTTACTGGCTTCACACAAGACAAGACGTGGATGGCCGGGACATGCCCGGCCATGACGAGTGGGATGCCGTCATCCTGAGGTGCGAGGGCGCAGCCCAAGCCTCGAAGGATGAGACAAAGATACGAGAGCATCGCAACGCGCCATCCTTCGAGGCTCGCAACGCTCGCACCTCAGGATGACGCAAACTCCCATCACCCTTCTTACCTTCCCCTCACCCTGAGGTGCCGGAGCGCAGCGAAGGCCTCGAAGGGCGACGGAATGCGGAATTGTGAAGATGCCACATACACCGCCGTCATTGCCGGACTTGATCCGGCAATCCATCTTCTGTGATGGATACGCGGGGCAAGCCCGCGTATGATGAATGAAAACACAAAACCCCGGCAGCGATGCCGGGGTTTGTTGGTTGGATTTAAAAATGCGAAAAAACTAGATACCGCTCAACTCACGGAGAAGCTCCTTAGAATTTTCCAATCGAGCATCGTTTACTTTGCTCGTTTTGCGCCGCTGCGTTTCTATCCAGTAATTTTCATTGAAGCCGTTCTTTCTTAGAAAATCTGCAGTCGCGGCCAACTCAACTTCAATTGCAGAATATCCGGCTAATATTTTCAGAATTTTTTGCCTTCGGCTATCTAGCTCGTGAGGCGCACTCGGCGTTATCTTAGACCTAAAGATTGCATACTTCACGCCGCTTTGAAATTCTTTCCAATCTTCTTCTATATAAAGCAGCGCCTTCGCATCGTCGGTCGCACTTGTAAGGTCTTCGCTATACGGACCGAAAAGATGATAATCGAAATCATAACCGAAGCCGGCTCCATAAGCGTCCAAAAAATACGCGCTTTTTTGCAGCCTTGTTTTTCCTATTAGCTGTCCGCCATTAAGGTGGACAAGTCGAGCGACGTCAGCTGCGTCAGCCATCACACATCCTCCATTAGTGCCAAAATTTTTCGTTTCGACGAGTTATCACGAACATAGACGCGAAATATGGCTTTCTCATCGAGGGCTTTTACAACGTCTGAACGGTCTCGAAGGTCCTCGAAACCAGTACCGTCCGATCTTCGAATCAGAACTTTTTTTAACACTTCCGGGGTTTCTAATTCCTTTCGCTGATACGGGTTACGTTTGGCCGTATCGCTAAACACGTCTATGTGTCCAAAATCGCCAGCCTTTTGGCTGTGTGCTAAGCGCATTTTAAATTGCGCGATTGCAGCCTCACCTCCCTTTGCTTGGAGGATCGCCCCTACGTCTACGACCTTATATAACCGACGACATGCTAGTCTCGTAGCCAAGTGGCTAATGATCTCGTCTTTGGCTTTACTTAAATCTGAAAGACACCCCCATATACTTGTGTCGTCTAACCAAAGGTAATTTGAGAGCGCACCATTCTCAATAAAGGCATATATGGGATGATTACTTGTTAGGCCGGTTAAGTGGCCAGATCCTCCGCGTATTAACTCAGCTATTCTCTTCAAGAGGGCAGTCAGCATCTTTTCTGCCCCACGAGTTGCTTTGTGAAAGTAGACCGTGAAGTACAAATGGAACAAACCAAGAACATAAGATTCGGCTGACTGCAAGGCTTTTCTGCCAAGGATTAACGCTTCGACCTGACCAATAACTTCATCATCTTGCGTTAAAGGAACTGGGCCGACTTCAAGGTTTGCAAGCAGCCAAGAAAAGTCGAATCCTCCGTGGAATACACCCGTCATCATTCTGTCGCGCCGAACATAGTCCAACCGGTCGGCGTCGAACTGGCTTGAGACGATGGATGCATAAATGTCAGCGGGAGTGTCGGCGACGATTAAGTCAGCCACTTCTTTACTGAACCCCGTTCTAAAGCCTTCGAGGACTCGATTTATAGCTGTCTTTCCGCAGACAATTTCCGAGGTCCAACTTTCGTGATGCTTTTTCTTATCTGAAAAACTTACTGCCGCTGATTCAAAAGCGTGGCTAAAAGGGCCGTGGCCAACATCGTGAACTAGCGCCGCCGCCATAGCTACTTGTGCGCGTTCCAGATTAAATCTCTGTGGTCCAATTTGGTCTTCAATACATTTTGCCAAGTCTCGTGCTGTGTGAAACACACCAACGCTATGTGCAAATCGAGTGTGAGTAGCTCCAGGAAAGACCAGTTCCGAGAATCCAAGCTGCTTAATACGGCGGAGTTGTTGAAACTCTGGAAGCTCTAGAAGCTTCCAGGCCATTTGCTCAAACTTGCCGGTGTTAAATGGGATGAGATCATGTACTGGATCTCTAATGCGTCGTTCTTTTATCATTTATCTATCTGATTAAAAATATAAACATATCACACCTAAAAATTGATTCCGTGCAAGAGATGCGCGCAATCGTGCATTGCCTACCTCACACTGAGCGGCCGTCCGCAATCCTCACACCGCCCCCTACTTCCCTTTCCTCGGTCGCCCGCCTTTTTTCGGCACGAAGCGGATCACGTCATCCTTAAAGACAAACGTCGTTCCGCCGATGTCCAGTGTCCGTAGCCGCTTTTTCATAACCAGTTTCGAGATGGCTTGGCGCGAGACGCCACGCAGCCGCGCGGCCTCGGCCTGAGAAATCCACTGCTCGGGTCTAATATTGGTTGACACCGACACCTCAATCATATAGAAATAGCAGACGTGAGAATTTGTCTTCCACGTAACACAGGCCCGCCTGCGTTACGACGGGGAGCGCTTTGCCATGGGCACCTCTTCTTCGCGCAATCCACAAATGGATCGAGAATGATCGTTTCCTGGTTCGGAAGTCGGGCGGAGCCGGATGTCATCCTTGATGCGGACGCCTTGCAGGCGGCACTCGGCGATCAGGCCTATGACGCGGCGCGCCATCGTGCGCGCGAAGCCCATGCGGCCTATGTGCATTGGGATGCGGTGCGGCGGGAGATCGGGCGGCGGACCCAGCGCTCTTTTCTCGACACCGCCACGCGCATGCTGGGCCGTTGAGCCCAGCTAGCCGGGATGGCGCGCAGCGCAATCCGGGGTCACACACTCCGCGCGCCGAAGTGTCCGTGAGCCACGTCACCTTGCCGCCCTCAGAGACATTACGAAACCGCGGCCTTGCGACATGGCACATTCTGCTCTCTCCCCCCTTGCGGGGGAGAGGTGGAGAGGGGGGTCAGTTTCACGATCAATATTTGCGGTTCACCCCCCCTCCCTGACCCTCCCCCGCAAGGGGGGAGGGAACGGAGAGATTGCGCTTCGCTCCATGCGGCAACAAACTCAACACCGCTCGTCCCCGCGCACGCGGGGACCCAGTTCCTGCAGCGTCATTCTCGTTTGATGGCGGTAATTTCATGCTGGTTTCCCGCGTGCGCGGGAATGAACGGAAACTTGCGCGAGCGAGCCCGCACCCACCTCGTCATGGCCGGGCATAGCCGTCGAAGGACGGCGTCGCTTCCGCTCGCCTATGTCCCGGCCATCCACGCCTTTTCAGCATAGCCAAGCCAAGACGTGGATCACCGGGGCAAGCCCGGTGATGACGACTGAGTATAGTGATGCATCGCAATTCCAATCTGAGGGCGAAGGAAAACCATCATCCCTCCCGCTTGTCCCCGCGAAAGCGGGGGCCCAGCTCCATCTTTTGAAATATCGTCATAAGACTGGATCCCCGCGTGCGCGGGGATGAGCGGAGTGGCGTGTCTTTCCGTATCTGTAGTGTTGCCTCTAAATTGTTGCCTCTTGCCCGCTCACTTGACTTTCCTCGCGTTAGGATTATATTCCTTTCGTCCCGTCTCACATGAGGGGCGGCTCGCGACGTCACAAGACGCGAGGCGGGGTGCGGTGGACGCAGCAGCGTTAGGCGCAAGTGGGGATCAATAAAGGGGGCACCTTACCCAAGGCGTCCGTGCATTGGTTTCTCATTGGCGCGGACGACGATGTTGCTGCGGACGGCCCAAGTCGCATGATCCTGGCGCGGCGGCCCGTGCCTTCGACTACGGTGGTGCCAGCACCGGACACCGGGGGTGATGCGAAGCAAGCCGTAACCCATTGCGTGCGGAACGCCGGATGTTTGTTCGGCGTGTTCGTGGTGACTTTGCTCGTGTGCTCTCACTACTTTGCGCACGAGGCTGCGGATGCGTTACGCATCCGGCGTTCCGCGCGCCCTCATTTCAATGAGGGCGGAACGTTTCCTCAAAACTCGGGCGCATATGCGCCGCGAGATCGCGCAGGTGTAGCTGTTTGAAATATGGATCAGGGATGCCTCAACACACTCAGCCGTCATACGCGGGCTTGACCCGCGTATCCATCATCTTTGCATAAAAGATGGATCACCGGGTCAAGCCCGGTGATGACGAAGATACTTTGTCATGTGCAATCCCCTCACCCCGGCCCGCCCAGCTCCGGCGGCAGAGCGCGCTCGAGCGGATCGGCTTTTGCGCCTTCCAGCAGATCGAGCTCGTACATCTCGACCGCGACGCCGCTGCGTTTGCGCGGCAGCTCAGTCAGCTTCTCGACGCGCGCATAATTCGGCGCGAGCGCGCTAAGTGCGCCAGCGCGCACGTCATCGACCAGCAGGATTTTGTCCTTGAGCTGTGCTGCATCCGGCTCGCGCATGTTCACCCAGCGAATGCGATGATTATGCTGCACGACGCAGGTGCCCTTCGGCAGATAGAACATCAGCCACGACGTGGTGCCATAATCTCGCGCCATCACGCACGCAGCACCTGCACGCACGCGCGTCGCTTCGATCTCGCGCGCAAGTTCAGCCCAGCCCACGCCGACGCTGCGCACGGTGACATCGCGACGAAAGCCGGTGAGCAGCCCGGTGTTCGCCTGCACGATGAGCAGCACAAACAGCAACACACCACCCGGCAGCGCCCAGCGGCGGCAGAATTCAATGGTGCGCTGCTCGCGCGGTTTCCATGTCGTGCCATAGACGGCATATGCGGCGGCGATGGCGAACGCCGGATACACCGGGCCGAGCCAATTGGCCTCGACCCGCGCGTGCAGCGAATGCCAGACGAAATAGAGCGCGATCACCCAGACACTGGTGTTGATGAGTGCGCGCGCGGGCTTGCTCGCCTCCGCATTGCGCCGGAGCAGCGCATACAGGCCGAACACGCCGAGGATAAACACCAGCGGCGTGGCGAACGCGAATTGCGTCGGGATCATCTCGCCAAGATATTTCAGCGTCACGCCCTCGACGCGCGCGCGGCCCAGCTGCTTGATGAACGACACCCACTGATGATCGGCGTTCCACAGGATCACGGGCGAGAACACCGCAAACGCAACCAGGCCTCCGAGATACGGCCACGGCGATATCAGCCAGCGCCGCAACTCCGGCACCAGCAGCAGCCACACGAGAATCCCCGCGCCGAAAAACAGCGCCGTGTATTTGGACAGCAGCGCCACGCCGATCGACAGCCCGACCAAAAGCCACCACGCGCCGCGTTTGGTTTGCCATACTTTTGCGAGAGAATAGAGAACGAAACTCGAGGCCACCATCAACGGCGCATCCGGCGTCACGATCATGGTGCCCACCGCAACCATCATCGTGATATTCAAAAATATCGCCGCCGCCGCCGCGAGACGCACATTGCCGAACAAAATTTCCGCCGCGCGATACACCGCCCAGCTCATCGGCAGCCCGAGCAGGATCGAGACCAGCCGCACGCCGAATGCAGTGTCGCCCCCGATCATGGTGCCGAGGCGGATCACGATCGCCACCATCGGCGGGTGATCGTAATAACCACCAGCGAGATTGCGCGACCACGTCCAGTAATAGGCTTCGTCGAAAGTCAGTGGTGTGATGGCTGCAACGATCAGCCGCAACACAACCAGCGCGACGATGGTCAGCACCGCGTCACGCGCCACCGTCGCATCGCCTGCGGTCATTTCACGCGCCAGACGAACAGGCTCGACACGATGTAATTCCAGACCACGCCCATCAAAGCGCCGGCTGCACCGGCGAGCCACCAGATCGGCTCTTGGTCGTAAACTGAAAATGCAACGCCTACATTGGCAAACAGCCCCACACTGCAAACGAGATAAAAGAGGCCAAGTCCGCGCAGGAGGGCGTAGCCTTTGCGCCGCTGGTCACGATAGGTCAGTGCATTGTTCAGGAGAAAATTGAAAGTCATGGCAATAAATGCTGCCGCTGTCTGCGCTTCCGTGAATGATATGTCGAACAGGTTCAGTCCGGCATAGAGCGTCATCAGATGAACGGCGAGACCCAGAGATCCGACCAGCGCGAACAGCAGGAAGCGCAGCGACACCAGATCGCGCGTCAGTTTCGCCACGACAAGACCAAGGAAATCCAGCACCACCAGCGAGTTCGAGCTTGCTCTCGCCATGCAGCCGCGATCCAAATGTGTATGGCACCTCGACCATGCGCAGCTTGCCCCGCGCGGTCGCTGCGATGTCGAGCAATATCTTGAAACCCTGAACCGAAAGCGACGGCGCCAATTCTTCAAAACGCTCGCGGCGGATCATGAAAAACCCGCTCATCGGATCGGCGATACCTATCCGCAGCAAACGCTGTGCAAGTACGGTCGCGAACATGCTGCCGCCGAGGCGCGCACTCTTGAAACTTTCAGCGCTGCCGCCGCTGACATAACGGCTGCCAACCACCAGTTCCGCCTCGCCCGATTGCAACAGCGCAAGCATCTTCGGCAGCTGTGTTTCATCATGCTGAAGATCTGCATCCATCACAGCCACAAATGGCGCGGAGGATGCCAGAATGCCCTCGATGCACGCGCCTGACAGCCCGCGACGCCCGATCCGCCGGATACAGCGGACGCGCGTATCGCTCTGGGCGAGATCGCGCACCACGTTCCAGGTTCCGTCAGGCGAATTGTCGTCAACGAAAATAACTTCCCACGACACGCCAACAAGCGCCGCATCCAGCTTTGCGAACAACTGCAGAACGTTGTCGCGCTCGTTGAACGTTGGCACCACAACGCATAATTGTTGTTGTACGCTTACTGCGGCCAGCGTCCCAGCTTGTTCCGGTTGAATGGCATCCATCATGCTGTCAGCGTATATCCGGCATACTGATAGATGCCAAGGCAAGGGGCGAGCAGCCGAAGCCTATGCACAAAGCAAAACGGAAGTGGATAATCGGCCAATTAATATGGCCAGATATGCCAACGACCACGGAGGAAGAGGCAGCGCGTACATCCGGCGTGCCCTTCTCGTGGTCGTCCCAGCGACGGAGCTGAACTCCAACATCGCCGTTTCTATTAAATGGTCATAAACAGAATAGTCCGCAAGAGGCACACATGGCAAATAAAAACACGGCAAATAAATCGAGCCACATTTACATCGGGATCGGCGGCTGGACCTTCGCGCCCTGGCGCGGAGTTTTTTATCCGGAAAAATTGACGCAGGCCAAGGAACTCGCTTACGCAGCCTCCAAACTCACCTCAATTGAGATCAACGGTACCTACTACGGCTCGCAAAAACCGGAAAGTTTTCGCAAATGGGCCAGCGAAGTGCCCGATGGCTTCGTATTCTCTGTGAAAGGTCCGCGCTTCGCCACCAATCGCAAAGTCCTTGCCGAAGCCGGCGATTCTATCAAACGGTTCTATGATTTCGGCGTGTCTGGAGCTTGGTGACCGGCTCGGCCCGGTGTTGTGGCAATTCGCACCCACCAAAAAGTTCGACGAAAGCGATTTCGGCAAATTTCTTGAACTGCCTGCCACGCAAGCGTGACGGACAGACGCTGCGGCATGTCGTCGAGGTGCGCCATGACAGTTTTTGCACGCCTGCCTTCATCGCGCTGTTACGTCAATTCGCCATTCCGGTCGTCTACGCCAAACACGCGACCTACCCGGCCATCGCCGACATCACCGGCGATTTTGTCTATGCGCGTCTGCAGACAGGCAAGGACACGGTCAAGACCGCCTACCCACCCAAAGAGCTGGATGCATGGGCCGAGAGATTGAACCTTTGGTCAAAGGGTGGCGAACCTGAAGACCTACCGCGCATTGATGCCAAATCCGCGGACAAGAAACCACGCGATGTATTCGCTTATATCATCCACGAGGGTAAAATTCGCGCACCTGCCGGCGCGATGGAGCTTATCGAGCGGGTTAAATAATTATATTCTCAAGGAACGGAATTCGGCAAATGGCCAAAGCCAAAAAACTTTTCACCATCGGCTATGAACAAACGCCACCGAAAGCCGTGCTTGATGAACTGGAGCGAGCAGGCATCAAATTGCTGGTGGATGTGAGAGCAGTCGCATCATCGCGCCGTCCAGGATTTTCAAAAAACCAGCTCGCAGCTGGACTCGATGCGCGGGGCATTTCCTATGTGCACCTGCGTGGTCTCGGCACACCCAAGAATGGGCGCGAGGCCGCCCGTAGCGGCAACATGAAAGAACTCTCACGAATCTATCATGCCCATCTCAAAACACCGCAGGCCAAACAGGAAATGGATGAACTTGCATCGCTAGTCATGAAAGCAGGACCGGTCTGCCTCCTTTGCTATGAGCGCGATCATAACAATTGCCATCGCAAGTTCATTGCTGAAATTATTGAAGAGCGCGAGCATGTAAAAATCGAGAAACTCATCGCACCGCAGTTTGAATAATCTCTCATGCCCAAAATCTTTTGCAACGTTCATGGCACGTTCTCGTTCGTTCGCTAGACGAACGCACCGTCGCCCGCTTTAATCAGCTAGGTAGTTTTACAGATGTTCAAGGCTGAGGCTTATGCGTTGCGTTCAAGTGGTAGGCTTATTGTATGCTGCATGTATTTTAGCATGCAGCAGTATTCCTGTTGTTGCCGACCCCTCACTCGCAGATATTCTTCCGCCGGGCGGCCTGAGCAATGGCGCATCGCCAGAACGGTTTCTGTATTTCAGCGGCTTCGATCTCTGGCGTAATAGCGGCTCGGTCTACGGCGGCCTGCAGTGGGCCCCTAATGGACTTAATAACAACGGTTTCACACTGAAGCTGCTGCTTGCAGAGGGCTTTTATCGATATCGCTCCGGCTCAACGGATACACGTGGCGCAAATTTCCTTGCAAGTGCCCTTCCCGGCTGGCGGATCAAACAAGAGAACTTCGAAGTCAAAGTATTTGCCGGACTTGATCTGCAGCACCATCGTCTCTCACCGGACGACCTGGGCAATAATTTACGCGGGACGCATGCTGGACTTCGTGTGAATGCCGATCTGTGGTGGGAACCAATGGCCCGGATCATGTTGGCATCGTCACTCTCCGCATCCACCATCGGCAACAGCTATGGCATCCGCGCTGCCACAGGATGGCAGGTGATGGAAAGTTTCTGGGCTGGGCCGGAAACAGAAGCCTCAGGCAACGATGTCTATCGCCAGTACCGGATCGGAGCGCATGTGACATCATTGCGGACAGGCACATTTGAGTGGTCGCTCGGTGCGGGATATGTGCAGGATAACGATCAGCACTCAGGCGCCTATGCCCGCGTTGGATTGCTGACGCGCCAATGATCTATTGTGTTTTAATCTCATGTGTTTCCAACACGGCACCTATACCGATGTAAGCGGTTGTAACGGGTGTGGACATCACGTTTATTGCACTGGGAATTGCCTGCATATCCAATTCATGATATGATCATTATCATATAAAAAGCTCGCATCACCTTTTCCTCCTTCATGCCGTCTGGAACTTGCAATGATTTCTTCATGGGTCGCAGAACGTCTCGGCAAGCACGGCATTCATTACGGCTGGGTCATGGTGGCGGTGACGTTTCTCATGCTGCTGATCGGCGCGGGAACTGTGGGTGCGCCAGGGATATTTATCCTGCCTCTCGAGAAAGAATTCGGCTGGACGACAACCCAAGTATCATCCGCGCTCTCAATACGTTTGATGCTGTATGGATTGATGGCGCCATTCGCGGCCGCGCTGATCGAGCGGTTCGGCCTGCGCAAAATGGCAATCAGCGCAACAGTGATCATCCTCAGCGGTCTGGTGCTGTCACTCGGTATGACAGAAGCGTGGCATCTGGTGCTGCTATGGGGCTTCGTCGTTGGCTTCGGTACTGGCCTGACCGCGATGGTGTTTGGTGCAACAGTGGCCTCACGCTGGTTTAGTGCCCGGCGAGGACTTGTGGTTGGGGTTTTTGCTGCCAGCATTGCGACCGGACAATTGATATTTCTACCCATCCTGGCGAACGTGACCGAGGCCATGGGCTGGCGGGCAGGATTATCGGTTACATGCGCCATGCTTGTATTCGCAGCCCTCATGGTGACCTTGCTGCTGCGGGATCGTCCATCAGATTTGGGACTACGCCCCTTTGGGGAAACCGGCCCCTCACCGGCAACCGCGCCATCACCCGCACCTGTGATCACTAATGTGTTCAGCGTTTTGAAAGACGCATCACGCACCCGGACCTTCTGGGTTCTGGCCGGCACTTTCTTTGTTTGCGGCGTAAGCACCAACGGTTTGATCCAGACGCATTTCATTCCGATGTGCGCCGACTACGGCTTGCCTGCAACCACCTCTGCGATTCTTCTCGCAGCCATGGGCATATTTGACTTCTTTGGTACTATTGCATCCGGCTGGCTGTCGGATCGCTACGACAATCGCTGGCTCTTGTTCTGGTACTACGGCTTGCGCGGACTATCGCTCGCATTCCTGCCCTTCACTGATTTCTCATTCTACGGACTGTCGCTATTTGCTGTTTTCTATGGGCTCGACTGGATCGCGACTTTGCCACCAACGGTTAAGCTGACGTCCAAACTTTTCAGCCCTGAACGTGCCGGAATAATTTTTGGGTGGGTCTTTGCCAGCCATCAATTGGGGGCCGCATTCGCCGCGTTCACCGCCGGGGTCACGCGAACAGCTTACGCAACCTACCTGCCTGCTTTTTTCGCGGCTGGCATACTCTGCCTGTTTGCAGCAATGGCGATCATAACGATCCGACAAAAGCCTGCGCCGGTTGTGGCCTAGCTTTTACGAAGATGCGCTCTGAAGCTTGACTTGAGAGTCTCCGCAATTGCGGGCTCTCAGTCCAGCGTTCTTCTAAATCGCGTCACTGCGATGCTCATCGCCACCAACATCAACACAAAAAGCGCAACGGCATCATACTGAAGATTTTCCAGCGTCGCGCCTTTGAGCATGATCGCGCGCACGATGCGAATATAGTGGGTCAGCGGCAAGGCCTCCCCAATCCACTGCGCCCATACAGGCATGCCGGCGAACGGAAACATGAAACCAGAGAGCAGGATGTTCGGCAAAAAGAACATCATGGACATCTGCATCGCCTGCAACTGGTTCTGCGCAATGGTCGAAAATGTGTAGCCGATGGATAAATTCGCCGCGATAAACAATGTTGAGAGCGCCGCCAACATGGTCAGACTCCCCGCGGATGGGCACACCAAACAGCAAGACACCGATTGAAATAATAATGCTGGCCTGCAGGAAGCCCACCAGGACATAGGGAATGATCTTGCCGAGCATCACCTCGACGGGGGTGATTGGCATCGACAACAGACTTTCCATCGTGCCGCGCTCGATCTCGCGCGTGACCGACAAAGCTGTGAAGATCAGCATGGTCATGGTGAGAATCGTACCCACAAGACCAGGCACGATATTGAGCCGCGAGGAAGCAGCGGGATTGTAGCGCGCATGTGCACGAATCTCGAAAGGCAGCGCAGGTGGATCGCCGACGAAAAGATCGTGCTCGAGCGCCGTTTGCATCAATTGCCCCAGCGCCGACAGTGCGGCGCCAGATGCAACGGGGTCGGTTGCATCCGCGGCAATCAGCAAGGCGGGCCTGTCACCACGCCGGACGGCACGCTCAAAACCGCGTGGAATCTCCACGCCGAAAAGCACCTTGCCAGACTCAAGCAAATATCAAATTCGGCAACGGTGTGAGCCTCGCGCGTGAAGCGGAAATAGGCAGTATTTTGCAACGCCTTGAGTATTGAGCGTCCAATATCGCTGTCTTCCTGCAACAGAACCGCCGTTGGCAAGTTGCGCGGCGTGGTGTTGATGGCATAGCCGAACAGCAGCAGCTGCATGATCGGCAACATGACAATCATCGCGAACGACACGCGGTCACGGCGCAGTTGAATGAACTCCTTCACCAACATCGCGAAGGTGCGGCGCCAGAAGCCAGACGAACTACCACGGGTGATGCCGATCATGCTCATGGGAAATTATCCTGAGAACGGCTCATCAATTCAATGAAAACATCTTCCAGTGACGGCTCTGATTTCTCCCAGACGAGATCATCCCGCGCCTTGTAAGGCGCTACTGCAGCTTCCAATGCAGCCTCATTGCGGCCAGATACATGGAGGCTTGCTCCGAAAGGAGCGACCATATCGACACCGGACGTGCCGGTAGATCGGCGCAAGCCCGTTAGGTTCTCGCCCAGTGAGGTGTAAGTCGTCAGTGCGGATTTCGCTATGACCTCTTCAACCGTGCCATGCGCCAACAAATGCCCATAGGCAATGTATGCAATTTCATGGCAGCGCTCGGCCTCGTCCATGTAGTGAGTTGAAACCAGCACAGTCAGGCCTTCAGCAGCAAGTGTATGAATTTCGTTCCAGAATTCGCGTCGCGCCTTGGGATCGACACCCGCCGTCGGCTCATCGAGTAAAAGCAGCTGCGGATTTGGCAACGTGCAGGCTCCAAGCGCGAGCCGTTGCTTCCAGCCACCTGACAATTCACCGGCAAGCTGCTCTTCCGGCCATTCAGACCGAGACGCTGAATCATATCGCGGGCCGCACCACGCGGATCGTTGCACCGTAAAGTCGCGCCACAAATTCAAGATTTTCACGCACCGATAGATCTTGATACAGACTGAAACGCTGCGTCATATAGCCGACGTAGCGCTTGATCTTGTCGGCATCACGCCGAATGTCGAGGCCGAGACACGTTCCCTCGCCCTTGTCAGGTGTCAACAAACCGCACAGCATGCGAATGGTGGTCGTCTTGCCAGAACCGTTGGGCCCGAGGAAACCGTAGATCGAACCGCGCTTCACCTGCATCGACAGGTCGTGCACCACTTCCCGGCCATTGAACGATTTCGACAGACCGGAAACATCGATGGCGATGTCGGATTTGGCGGCGTTAATCACGGCGGCTTGCCTGTTGTGAAAACACTGACCGGCTGACCCACTCGCAAGCTGTCGGGCTTGTTGGGTCGCGCCTGAATGAGATACACGAGCTTCGAACGCTCCTCCAGACTGTAGATTACTGGCGGCGTATATTCAGCTTGCGTGGCAATAAAATAAATTTTTGCAGTCAGATCGCTGGCGCAATTATCGCATGTCACCCTGACTTCATCACCAACTGTCAGTTTTGGCAGATCCGGTTCAGGCACGAAGAAGCGGATTTTGAGATTTCCAGGTGGCATAATCGACACCACCGGGCGCTGAGCTGGGACCGTCTCGCCTTCGCGGAAATAGATTTGCTGAATCAGTTACCCGTCACCGGCGCGTTGGCACGACGCCGTGCCAGACGCGTTTGCGAGGTATTGACGCGCGCTTCCGCAACCCGCAACGCAGACACTGCAGAATCCAGATTGGCCTGTGTACCAGACCCGGTCTTGCTCAGGGTCAGCGCACGATCGTAGGTCTGCTTGGCGTTGGCCAAGGTCGCACTGCTCTGATTGAGATCAGCTTGCTGCAAATCATCGTCGACTGCGTATAGTGGCGCGCCTGCGGTGACTTGCTCGCCTTCACGAACATTCAATTTGACGACACGGCCCGGCTCATCGGGGCTGACAAAAATCAGATCGGCTTCGACCCAACCCTGATAACCAGGATCGTTTTTCCCGTTACAGCCGGAGACAAAAGCCACCGTTGCCACCGCGAGCAGGCCACGTGCAACATGGCCCATGTTCCATGGTTTTCTCGTTACGTGACGCATGTAGACCGCGCTGCAGGCATCCTTCAAACATGACTGACTAGTCAGCCATGTTCAAGAAGGGAAATTGCCAACTCAGCCGCGTGCGTCGCAGGCCCAGGCGCGGATCACACATTCCTTGCCGCCGAAAGCGTAGCATTTACGCATCGCGGCATTCTGCGCGCTCGAGATACGCGGAGCGACAGCGTAACCATATGATCCGCAAGGGTTGGTCATATCAATTGACAGAGCGGCGCAAGCCCGCTTCATCGCCACAGTTGTGCACGCACCCTTGCATTGCTTACTTGCGGCGATACGGGCTTTTTTCTCACCCGGATAATCGTAAGCTTGACCATAAGCACCACATTTTCCGATGGCGATAGCACCTGCTGCAACAGCGGGCGTCATAAATCCGGCAAAGGCCGAAATCAGGGCTAAAACAAAAAATGCGCGGCAACGCGCAGCGGTCCGGTCGAACAAAGTCCCCTCCCCCAGTCATTTCCGGCGGGACCTTAAGTGCAGTGCGTTTCAACTTGGTGAACAACCGAACACATGGCGGAGGCGTATCAGCCCCCGCGGACGTCGGCCAAAGCTTCCGGCGTATCGATGTCGAGAAACGCGCTTTTGCCATCGATTTCGACTTCGGCCACCACTCCTGCATGCTGGCTGATCAAATGCCGCGCGCCGATATCGCCTTCAAGCGTCATCAATTCGGGGAAAAATCTGCGCGACCAAAGCACCGGATTGCCCCGTCTCCCCTCAGTCGCCGGCATCACGATCAACGAGCCGCGATCTGGCGCGAATGCCTCAAGAAGTCGGTCGATCAGTGGCGCATCTACCAGCGGCATATCGCCGAGACACACAAGCGCACCCTCCGCATCCTCGGGCACTGCGCCGATGCCCGCCTTGACAGAAGTCGCTAACCCGTTCGCGAAATCTGGATTGTCCACGAATGTCACATCGAGCCCCTGCAGAGCCGCTCTGATCTCAGCACTCTGATGACCGGTGACAACAATCACAGATGAAGCATGAGAGCTGAGCGCCTGTTCTGTTACAATCCGCACCAACGGCTTTCCGCTCAATTCTGCCAACAGCTTGTTCGGCCCGCCCATGCGGGTCGAGCGCCCGGCAGCCAGGATCACCGCAGCCACATTGCGACCGCCATCGATCAAAACCGGCGCTCGCGGTTGCGGCCGGCTCACGATTTCCATCAACAGTCCACCGACACCCATGCCAGTGACATCAGCGCGCGTGACCTTGAGTCCCCGCCAACATTCGCGTCAAAACCCAGTCAAAACCGTTTTCCTTTGGCGAGCGCGCACAACCCGGCGCCCCAAGCACCGGTATTTTTCCAGCGCCGCCAATCAAAATGAGATTCCCGGGATCGACAGGCATCCCGAGATGCTCGATCGTGCCACCAATAGCCTCAATCGCTGCGGGAATGACATCGCGGCGGTCGGCAATCGCCGACGCACCAAAGACAATGACAAGCTCAACGCCAAGCGCCAACAATTCCTTGATTGCAAGCGCAAGCGCCGCCTCATCGTGGGGAATCCGTCGCTCGGCAACAATATTCGCACCGGCTGGCGCAAGACGCTCAGCTGTTACGCGCAAGGTTTTGTCAATGACCTTCTCCGCCAACCCGGGCAAAATGGTGGAAACAACCCCGACACGCTTGACTGTAAAAGGCGCGACACGCATGCGGCCAGCTTTTGCCGCGGTGACAGCCGCGTCGCGCAACCTCGCTTCAACACCGAACGGAATGATCTTGACGGTGGCAACCATCTCACCCGCAACCACCGGCTTGAAAGCGTGCAACGTCGCGAGGGTAATTGCCTCATTGACACGGTTGATGCGGTCGACGGCATCGCGATCCACCACAAGAATGCCGGCCTGCGCAGCGAACAAATTCGCGCGGCCAGTGAATGCACGTTCGACACTGACCCCCTCGCCAGCAACGGCCTCGGCAATGTTGGCAGCCGCAACATCTTCCGACACATCGCCATCATCGAGCCGCGCAACCACGATTTCGGATACGCCGGCGCGCCTCAGTGCCTCGACTTCAGCCGCCCCGATCACAGTGCCCTTTTTCAGCGCAAAAGAACCCTGACGAATGGCGTGGACTGTGACGCCACCCACCGCATCCGCCAGCGTGACAGAACCGAACTTCATGCCGCTGTCTTTGCTTTTGCTATTGTCTCAGCAGGCAACCGCAGGCAGGCGGTGATTTCCGCCATGATCGCAACTGCGATTTCTGCGGGAGACACAGCGCCGATTGCAAGCCCGATCGGCGCACGAATACGCGCGATTGCGGCCTCGCTCGCGCCCTGCGCCTTCAGACGCTCGACGCGCTTGCCGTGAGTTTTTCGCGAACCGAGCGCTCCAACATAGAAACAATCGCGCTCCAGCGCATGCAGCAACGCCGGATCGTCGATTTTTGGATCGTGAGTCAGCACTACGAACGCGGTGTAACTATCGATGTTCAATGGCGGCAGAGCAACATCGGGCCACTCGGCAAACACAGGCACATCTGGAAAACGTTCGGGCGAAGCAAACGCAGTGCGCGGATCGACAATGACAACATCGTAATTCAGGGAACGCGCCAGCGGCGCCAGCGCCTGGCTGATATGAACCGCACCAACAATGACCAGCCGCGCGGCCGGTGCATGGACATTGAGAAATAACCTTGTGGTTCCAACCTCCACCATGCCGCTCTTACCCATGCGCAGGTGCTTTTCAATCTCGGCATGCAATGGATCGCTCGCCATGTCCGCTGCTTTGACAAGACGTTGCTCGCCATTGGTCACATCGGTCACAATAATCACCGCGCGGCGCGCGGCACGCTCAGCATTCATTTGGAAAAGCGTTTCCTGCTTCAAGACGAACCCACCTTTTCAACAAAAACGCGGATCGTTCCGCCGCAGGACAAACCGACATTCCACGCGGTCTCATCTGCAACGCCAAACTCAAGCATTTTGGGCTGACCGCTGGCTATCACGTCGAGCGCTTCCGTGACCACCGCACCTTCAACGCAGCCGCCGGAAACCGATCCCAGAAACGTACCGTCGTCATTGATGACAAGGTTTGAGCCCGCAGGCCGGGGGGCCGAACCCCAGGTTTCGACCACGGTGGCGAGCGCCACACCGTGACCGGTTTTGATCCAGTTCTCCGCAGCCTTCAAAATGTCTTCGTCACGGTTGAGCATTCGTTCCTCTTACGCTGCCGATCTAGATTCCACGTGCCGCCCACGCGACAACGGGGACGACAACGCCGTTACCAGATCTTCCATTGACTTCAAATTGTGTACGGGGCGGAATTCGTCAACATGCGGCAGCATCATTTTAATGCCGTGCGCCCTCGCCTCAAATCCTTCAAACCGCAAAAGCGGATTAAGCCAGATCAGGCGGCGGCAAGAGCGATGCAGCCGGTCCATTTCAAATTCCAGCCGACTGTTGGCCTCTCTCTCCAGACCATCGGAGATCAGCAAAACAATCGCACCCTGTCCCAGCACACGGCGGCCCCATAGTTTGTTGAAGGTGTGCAGCGATGTTGCAATCTGCGTTCCGCCTGCCCAGTCCTCGACACTGGATGAGCATGCCGCCAGTGCCTCGTCCGGATCGCGCGCACGCAAGGCCCGTGTCACATTGGTCAGCCGCGTGCCGAACAAAAAAACCGAGACACGTTTGCGGGCATCGGTGATGGCATGCAAGAATTGCAGGAACAAACGCGTGTATTCGCTCATCGACCCGGAAATATCGAGCAGCACGACGATTGGCGCAGGTCTCTCAATGCGCCCAAGGCGCTGGAACTTAACGATCTCGCCGCCCGTCCGGAGGCTACTACGCAGGGTGCGCCGCAAATCGAGCCGTTGACCGCGTGAGTCCGGCGCAAATCGCCGCGTCTGCAATTCCGCCTGCGGTAATTTCATCTGCGTGATCACGCGCGTGACTGCTGCGATTTCCTCCACGCTCATCTGCGCGAAATCCTTGTGCTGCAGAACTTCGCGGTCGGATACCGAAAGCTGGATGGCCTTCTCCTCGGGTTCAGATGTTTCCGTCGTCTCACGTGGCGAAAAAGCTTCGTGAACGCGCCGGGCGGCGGGCGGCGGAGGCTTCCTCGCCTCGGGAGGTAATGGCACGGAGTCGAGCATGGATTCCATACTCTCAGTCCGCCGGAAGAACAGATCGAAAGCTTGCGCAAACACCAGCGCATGCTCATGACGTTTCACAAATACAGATTCAAGTGTCGTGAACAGATCAGCGCGATTGCCGATATCGATCAGCCGCATGGCATTGAGAGCATCGATGATCGCCCCGGGACCGATAGGCAAGCCAGCGAGGCGCAATGCACGTGCAAAGCCGATCACATTATCGGCGATCAGCCCGGTTGCTGGAGTCTCCACGCCGTTCGACATGACAGTCCTTAAGATGGATCGTTCACAGCTTCCTTGATGACCTTGTTCAGGGTGTCACCCCGCATGCGCCCAATGTCATCCTGATACTTAAGCAACGCACCAAGTGTGTCTCCAACAACCTGTGGTGTCAGCGAGCGAGCATCGAGTTCGGTGAGCGCCGTCGCCCAGTCGATGGTTTCGGCCACGCCCGGCACTTTGAACAAATCCTGTTCGCGTAAGGTTTGCACAAATCCGACAACCTGCTGCGACAGCTTTGCCCCGATATTCGGCACACGCGATTTGACAATCGCAAGCTCACGCTCGGCTGATGGATAATCCACCCAATGATACAAGCAGCGCCGCTTTAGCGCGTCGTGAATTTCTCGTGTGCGGTTGGAGGTGACAATCACGATCGGCGACTGCGGCGCGCGCACCGTGCCAAGCTCGGGAATGGTGACCTGAAAGTCGCTGAGAATTTCCAGAAGGTACGCCTCGAATGCCTCGTCGGCACGATCGAGTTCGTCGATCAACAGCACGGGCGGGCCGGCGACATCCATCTCCAGCGCCTGCAATAACGGTCGCTTGATAAGATATTTTTCCGCGAAAACATCCTCGGATAACCGATCCTTGTCGGTTTCTCCGCTCGCCTCTGCCAGGCGAATGGCAATCATTTGCGCCGCGCTGTTCCACTCATAGACAGCGGAGGCGACATCGAGGCCTTCATAGCATTGCAGCCGGATCAGCTTGCGTCCAAGTGCTGCTGCTAGAACCTTGGCGATTTCGGTTTTACCCACGCCCGCTTCGCCTTCAAGAAACAGCGGTCGGCCCATGCGCAGCGAAAGGAAAACAACCGTTGCCAACGAACGCTCAGCAAGATACCCGCGCTGGGTCAACAACTCGAGCGTTGCATCGACCGATGCCGGAACCGTCGAAGTCGCACTCATGGTGACGCGGACTCCACCAATCACGCTTTCCCGTTCGCAACATCCACTGCGCGGCGCGCAAGCACCTGAATGAGATGGGCGCGATACTCGGCACTGCCATGAATATCGCCGTTGAGACCGCTAGCAGACACCGTCAAACCATCAAGCGCCTTGGCCAAGAATTGTTTCTTCAGGGCATCCTCAAATTGCGTAACACGAAATACGCCATCGCCTCCCGCACCCGTCACAGCAACACGCACGTCCGAAGGGCGCTTGGCGACAAACACACCCACAAGCGCATAGCGCGATGCCTGATTGCGGAATTTCTGATAGGCTGCCCTCTTCGGTAACGGGAGCATCACCTTGGTGATGATCTCGCCGTCCTCAAGCGCGGTGCTGAACAGGCCCTGGAAAAATTCTTCGGCCTTGAGTTTGCGCTTGTTCGTTACGATGGTTGCACCCAACGCAAGACATGCCGCAGGATAGTCCGCCGTAGGATCGTTGTTGGCAAGCGAGCCGCCAATGGTGCCGCGGTGACGCACCGCCGGATCGCCAATCAAGCCAGCTAGTTCCGCCAGCGCCGGGATCGCCTCACGGACAATCGCAGAGGCTGCGACATCGGCGTGCCGCGCCATTGCGCCGATCGCCAAACTGCGGCCTTTCATTTCGATGGCATCGAGACCGTCGATCTGACTGAGATCGACAAGATGCGGCGGGTTCGCGAGCCGCTGCTTCATTACCGGCAGCAACGTGTGACCGCCAGCGATCACCTTGGCGTCCTCATTCTTGACAAGAAGATTGGCAGCTTGGCGCACAGTGGCCGGACGATGGTATTTAAATTCGTACATGAAATATCCTTCAGAGCGTGCAGAATTTCGCAGGCATTAGCGCAAAAATATTCAGGCCGATTTTGCCATTTCCTTCGCGCCAGCGGCGATAGATGTCACGATGTTCTGATAGCCAGTGCAGCGGCACAGATTGCCTTCAAGCTCTTCGCGGATGCATGCTCGCTGAGATCGTGGCCCTTGCGCTTCACCAGATGCGACCGCGGTCATGATCATGCCGGGCGTGCAGAATCCGCATTGCAGGCCATGATGCTCCGGAAAGCCTCCTGCATCGGATGCAGCGGTGCGCCGTCGGCTGCCAGCCCTTCGATCGTGGTGACGTTATGGCCTCCGCCATCACTGACGAGGAAGTGCATGATTTCACCGCCTTGCCGTCGATATGCACGACGCAGGCGCCGCATTGCGAGGTATCGCATCCCACATGAGTGCCCGTTAAATTCAGATTCTCTCGTAAAAACTGCACCAGCAGCATGCGCGTATCGATATTGGCCGTTACGGGATTGCCATTCACGATCAAAGAAATCTTGGCCATCAAAACTCTCTTGTTTTGTTGTTTGTCGGCAGTCATTCGCGACGCCGCATGCGTAGCGCAGAGCGAGTTTAAAATCGTTCCAAACCCATAATATGGGGCATGCCCGCAATGAGCAACCTCGCCGCACAGACTGAGGAGAGCAGGGTTGCCATGCATGAACCTTCAGGTATTATGCAGATTTAAGGAAAATCCCGTCAGCCAGAGGCCTTCACTGCATCGGCAAATTTCGCAAAAAACTCATCCGCCAGCTTTTTGGCGCTGCCGTTGATCAGGCGCTGCCCAAGCTGGGCGAGCTTGCCCCCATCTGGGCTTCGACATTATAAGTCAGAAGCGTACCGCCATCCTTGTCCGCCAGCGCCACTGTAGCGCCTCCCTTGGCGAATCCCGCAACGCCGCCTTCACCTTCGCCGGAAATCTTGTAGCTGTTTGGCGGGTCGAGATCGCTGAGCATCACCCTGCCTTTAAATCGGGCAGAGACCGGACCGACCTTCATCTTGGCCACGGCCTGAAACTGATTGTCAGCGGATTTCTCCAATTCCTCGCAGCCGGGTATGCAGGCCTTCAGTACAGCGGGATCGTTCAGTTTTTCCCACACCACCTGGCGGGGTGCAGAAAGCTGGACTTCGCCGGTCATCGTCATGGCCATGAGAAATCGCCTCCAAACAAACTGGCCCATCCATGGCCGTTACCGCTCTCAAGTAAGCAAAAGCTAAAGTAAAAGAAAGGGATCGCGCAACGGAATACGACACAAAACCAGCTTCGGCTGTAGTGGGCCTATTGGCACGCATACTGCTGTTGGCTAGTCTCCAGCCCATCATGAGTACCCCTCTTTCACCTCTGCTCGCACCTTTGTTTTCCAGCCCTGCCATGCGCGCCGCATGCGATGACACTTCGTATTTACAGCACATGCTGGACTTCGAAAGTGCGCTGGCCCGCGCCGAAGCGGCAGCCGGCATCATCCCCGCCAAAGCCGTCATGGCCATTACCAATGCCTGCCGTGCCGACGCATTCGACAAAACCGCGCTTGCCGAAGCCGCCGTGACAGCCGGCAATCTTGCCATTCCGCTGGTGAAGATGCTGACCGCCACTGTCGCCAAATCAGACCCGGAGGCCGCGCGTTATGTGCATTGGGGCGCAACCAGCCAGGATGTGATCGATACAGCGACGATGCTGACATTGCGCGCAGCCATCGATGCCCTGCTCTCGGACCTCGACCGCGCGATTGCAGATTTCGCGAAGCTGGCGCGAGATCATCGCGAGACTGCGATGGCTGCGCGGACATGGCTGCAGCATGCCCTGCCGATGCCATTCGGACTGAAGCTCGCCGGATATGCAGCAGCGTTGCATCGCTCGCGAGTGCGCCTGAAACATCTCCGCAGCGAGGCGCTTGCCTTGCAGTTCGGTGGCGCCGCTGGCACATTGGCGGCCCTTGGCGAGCAAGGCCTAAAAGTGGCGGAACAGCTCGCCAAAGAATTGTCGCTGCCACTTCCCGAAGCACCGTGGCATACACATCGCGACCGCATCGCGGAAGCCGCCTCAGTGCTGGCCATCCTGACTGGCACCTGCGGCAAGATCGCCCGCGACGTATCGCTGATGATGCAGACCGATGTCGCCGAAGCTTTCGAGCCTGCAAGCGAAGGCCGCGGTGGTTCGTCCACGATGCCACACAAGCGCAACCCTGTGGCCGCAGCAACAGCGCTGGCCGCTGCCGCCATGGCGCCTAATTTGGCAGCGACAATCTTCGCGGCGCAGGTTCAGGACCATGAGCGCAGCGCGGGGCCTTGGCATGCGGAATGGCCGACATTGCCTACACTGATGCTTGTCACATCCGGCGCACTCGCAGCCGTTGTCGATATCGCCGAGCGGACTTGAAGTCGATACCGCGCGGATACGTGCCAACCTTGATGCCACGCATGGACTTGTCATGGCGGAAGCCGTTGCAATGGCACTCGCCGACAAAATCGGCAAAAGCAAGATCCCATCACATCGTGGAAGGCAGCGAGCCGTATATGCCATCTCAACCCAACCGGCATTTGCGTAGACATTCTTGCAGAAGGTGCGCGCGTGACCGCCCACCTTGACGCCAGCAAACTTGCAACAATTGTTTGATCCCATCGCCTATCAGGGACGTCGCAAAGCCTTGATCGACCGGATGCTCGCCGACGATCGGCAGACATAACAACAAAAACTTCGGAGACATCCAAATGCCCATGATCGACGCCGACGGCTGCCAGG
This sequence comes from uncultured Alphaproteobacteria bacterium, assembly GCA_963811795.1. Classification (GTDB taxonomy): domain Bacteria; phylum Pseudomonadota; class Alphaproteobacteria; order Rhizobiales; family Xanthobacteraceae; genus Afipia. Next base: position 18,444 of record CAWESR010000002.1, on the reverse strand, counting down.
ATCCATGTTTCGGTCGAAGGCCGTGATGGTGGTCCAACATTGATGTTATCGAACTCGCTTGGCGCCACGATGCAGATGTGGGAACCGCAAATGGCGGCATTGACCCAAGCTGTTCCGCGTGATCCGTTATGACCGGCGTGGCCATGGCAAATCCGGCGTACCGCCCCGTGACCTTATTCGATGGAGCGGTTCGGCAAGGACGTGCTGGCAATTCTCGATGACCTCAACATCGAGAAGGTTCACTGGTGGGACTATCGATGGGCGGCATGGTCGGACAATGGCTGGGCGCGCACGCGCCCAAGCGCTTCGGCAAGATCATTCTTGCAAATACCACCCTGCTACTATCCTGATCCAACCAAACTGGCTCAATCGCATCAAGGCGGTGAAAGATGGCGGCCTGGCGGCTGTTGCCGATACTGTCATTGCCACGTGGCTGACAGAAGATTTCCGCCAACGCGAGCCGCAAATTACCGAGCGCGTGAAAGCGATGCTGCTGGCCTCACCAGTGCAGGGTTATCTCGCGTGCTGCGAGGCGCTGAGTAAACTGGATCAACGCGATCTTTTACCGCGCATCACCTCCCCGGTCTTGGTGATTGCAGGCCGCAACGATATCTCAACGCCCATCGCAGCAGGTGAATTCATTCGCAGCCAAATTCCCGGCGCAAGCCTGACCATTCTCGACGCTGCACACATTTCAAATATTGAGCAGTCGCACAACTTCACCGATGCCGTGGTTGGCTTCCTGATGCAGCGTTGACCAGATCAAACGGACAGCGAGACCCCAATGGACGACGAAGAACGCCGCACGAACGGGACAGCGAAACGCCGCAAAGTACTCGGCAATGCATGGGTCGATAAATCCACGGCAGGCAAAACATCATTCAATACGGATTTTCTCGATCTCATCACCCGCTATGCATGGGGAGAAATCTGGACCCGGCCGCATTTCGAGGAGCGTACACGGCGCATCCTGGTGATCGGCACCTTGGTAGCACTCGGCCAATGGGATGAATTCCGCCTGCATGTCCGCGCAGCGCTCAACGAAGGCGGATTTACACCGGAGGACATCAAGGAAATTCTGCTTCAGCAGGCAGTCTATTGCGGCGTGCCCGCAGCCAATCACGCAATGAAGGAAGCCGCCGGCATTATTCAGGAGCTGGGATTGCTGGATAAATAAATTTGCTCTGGCGAAGGTGTATCCGCGGCGCTTGAAAGCGATGCCGTCACAGGGTGGGAATTCGACAATCAACAATATCCACGCCCCGAGCAGCAAGAGAGATTCAGAGGAATGCAACTGCAGTGCAGCCCATTCTTCTACATGCGAGGCTGCTAGCATGCTCAGCGTGCTGATAAACGCACCAAGACCGAGTGCAAAGGTCAGCGCTTCGTTGCAACTTTCTTTTTTGCGGATTGAATCACGAACGACCAGCAGAAGAAAAACGAAAAAAAAGCTACGACAGTGCATTTCCCGAGTGCCAAAAGCCACGCGAAGCGAATGGATGAAATAGGCGGGAGAATTCAGATCGCTGATATACATCGTGGGCGCGATATTGGCGCGATCATAGAGGCCGCGGATCGGTTCGATCCAGATTTTCAACGCCGCAATAGCCCATGACGGAATGAAATAGAACGCCAGAAGCGCACCATTGAATGTGCTGACCCGCCAATTTCCAAACATGCCGCTCGCCCCAAACGCCCGCTGCGTTCTTTGAAAATCGCAGTAAAAACACCTGAGAACGAAGTAACCCCACCCCTTTGAGGGCGGCAACGTAAACCATTTGTTTACCTTAACGGCGCCGGCTCAAGGCAAGCAGGTCGTCCAAAAACGTATAAAAAGATCCCGCCACAAGGGACGGGATCTTCCTCAGTCACTGAACCAAAAGATCATCTATCGCGCTGGTCAGGTTGCTGCTGCCCCGGACGACCGGGCTCCTGCTGCTGTTGACCAGGCTTTTGACCTCCACCCTGCTGCTGACCCGGTTTTTGATTCGGGTTTTGCTGACCGGGCTGCTGGTTCGGGTTCTGATTAGGATTCGGCATTTTTTAAATCTCCTTGTTGAAGTCGATATCAACGCAGAGAAAATGCTTTGGTTTCGAAGGAACATTAATTTCAGCGCGCGAGGAACTTGGGCCAGAACTCGGGGGAGCCTATACAACCCAGCGTGGATAGTTATGGCATTCGACAAGTCCAATGGTTGCCGCCTTCGGTTCCCGCTGTTAAAAATTCAACTAAACGGCATGGAAAGCCGGTTGCCTTGATCAAGTTGAATAATAATGCATCGAGCTACGTGTGTTCAGGCGAAATCAATATCATTTCGTGTGAGAACGATACGCCAACTTGATCGAGTACAGTTTGCTCTTACACACGGCAACTCATGGAATACTTCACCCAGCAACTCATCAACGGACTGGTACTCGGTTCCATCTATGGTCTGATCGCCATCGGTTACACCATGGTCTATGGCATTATCGGGATGATCAATTTCGCCCATGGCGATATTTTCATGATCGGCGGCTTCATTGCCCTGATCTCTTTTCTTATTCTGGTTTCTGTTGGCCTGACGACAATTCCCCTCATTCTTCTCCTGGTGCTGCTTGTTGCGATGGCGATCACCGCGCTTTATGGCTGGGTGGTGGAGCGCGTGGCGTATCGTCCGTTGCGGCAATCGTTCCGCCTTGCGCCGATGCTTTCCGCCATCGGAATGTCGTTTGTGCTCGCGAACTATGCGCAGATTGCCCAAGGTGCCCGCGTGAAGCCTGTGCCTCCCATCATTACAGGCGGCTACACCTTGTTTGAAAAAAACGGCTTCATGGTGCAACTTTCCAATGTGCAGATCATCGTTGTGATCACAACTGTGGTGCTGCTCGCGATCTTCTCTTGGCTGGTCGCACATACAAGGCTCGGACGCGACATGCGCGCCTGCGAGCAAGATCAGACGATGGCCGAATTGCTCGGCGTCGATGTTGACCGCACCATTTCGATGACGTTTGTTATTGGAGCCGCACTCGCTGCCGTCGCAGGTATGATGTATCTGCTCTATTATGGCGTCGTTGATTTTTTCATGGGCTTTGTGGCGGGCATCAAGGCTTTCACCGCCGCCGTGCTCGGTGGCATTGGCTCATTGCCAGGCGCGATGCTGGGTGGCCTCGTCATCGGATTAATCGAAACCTTCTGGGCTGCCTATTTCTCATCAGAGTACAAAGACGTCGCCACCTTTTCCATTTTGATTGTCGTCCTCATCTTTCTGCCAACCGGCCTGCTTGGCCGTCCCGAAGTCGAGAAAGTTTGAGAATAGTGGCACGAATGAAGAATTCCACCGCACGCGCAACCATTCAAAACGCCACACCGCCTCACAGGGTCTTTCTCGCCCTTAAGCAAGCGCTCCTTAGTGCATTCATCGCGCTGATTTTGTTTTCACTGATGATTGGAATCCGCACCGAAGCAGGTCCGGAAGGACAATTGATCTACTGGACACGGTTCGGAGATCTCGCAAAGCTCGTAGCAGCTGTGTTCGCTGGCAGCCTCATAGTCGAGCTGTTTCGGCAGTGGCTCGGCCCTCGTGAGGGTACAAGGCTGTTCACGGAGCAGGCTCGTGCGCCCCTCGCTGCATTCCGCCGTTTTTTCGTACCAGCCCTTATAATTTTCACGCTGTTGGTGCCGGTGATTTTTTACGAACAACGCTATATCCTTGATCTCGGCATTCTTGTGTTGACGTACATCATGCTCGGCTGGGGCCTGAACGTTGTGGTCGGCCTAGCGGGCCTGCTCGATCTCGGTTATGTCGCCTTCTATGCCGTAGGCGCTTATTCTTATGCCCTGCTCGCCACAACATTCGGACTGTCGTTCTGGATTTGCCTGCCGCTTGCCGGAATCCTCGCCGCCTTCTGGGGTATCCTGCTTGGTTTTCCGGTGCTGCGCCTGAAAGGTGATTATCTCGCCATTGTCACCCTGGCCTTCGGTGAAATCATCCGGCTTGTTCTGCTCAATTGGCAACACGTCACGGGTGGACCAAACGGCATCACCGGCATTCCCCGCCCCTCATTCTTCGGCATCCCTCTCACCAACACTGAGGATGGCCTCGCGGCATTGCTCGGAATCGAATTTTCGGCGACGCACCGCGTGGTGTTTCTGTTCTATCTGATCCTGGCATTGGCGTTGCTGACGAACTGGGTCACCATCCGTTTGCGACGGTTGCCGATCGGGCGCGCATGGGAAGCGCTGCGTGAGGATGAAATCGCGTGCCGTTCACTCGGCATCAACACCACAACCACGAAGCTGAGCGCATTCGCAACCGGAGCAATGTTCGGTGGCTTCGCGGGCGCATTCTTCGCCACACGGCAAGGCTTCATTAGTCCCAAATCTTTCACGTTTCAGGAATCCGCGTTGGTGTTGGCCATCGTCGTACTCGGGGGCATGGGATCGCAGCTTGGCGTTGCCCTGGCTGCACTCACCATGATCGGCGGCTTTGAATTGTTTCGCGAACTCGAACAATATCGTATGCTCGTGTTCGGTTTAGCCATGGTCGTGCTGATGATCTGGCGGCCACGGGGACTCGTCGGGCAGCGCACGCCGTCGGTATTTCTCGCACACCAAACGGCGATGTCACCGGCAATAGCGAAAGAGGGTCACGGATGACCCCTTCAAATGCCCCCAGCGATAATATTCTCGATGTTGCACATCTCTCGATGCGCTTCGGGGGAATTGTCGCGATCAACGATCTGTCATTCACCGCCAAGCGCGGCGATATTACCGCCCTGATCGGCCCGAACGGCGCCGGCAAGACGACCGCATTTAATTGCATCACCGGCTTCTACAAACCAACCACCGGCATGATGAAGCTGACGCACGCTGATGGTCGTGAATTCCTGCTGGAGCGCCTGTTCGATTATCGCATTTCCAAGATCGCGAAGGTTGCGCGCACATTTCAAAACGTTCGCCTGTTTACCGGCATGACCGCGCTCGAAAATCTGATGGTGGCGCAGCACAATCCGCTGATGCTTGCCTCTGGTTACACGTTTCTGGGCTTGATCGGCGCACCCGGCTTTCGCAATGCTGAACGCCGCGCCATAGAGCAGGCACGCTACTGGCTCGATCAAATCGGGCTCACCCATCGCGCGGACGATATCGCAGGCAATTTATCATACGGCGACCAGCGCCGCCTTGAGATCGCGCGGGCCATGTGCTCAGAACCTGCATTGTTATGTCTGGACGAACCAGCGGCAGGCTTAAATGCGCGCGAAGGCGATGCATTGAACAAACTTCTGTTATCGATCCGCAACGACCACAACACGTCGATCCTGCTGATCGAACATGACATGGCTGTGGTCATGGAAATTTCCGACTGCATCTTTGTGCTGGACTATGGCGTGAAGATCGCAACTGGCACGCCACGAGAAATCCGCGACGATCCCAAGGTGATTGCCGCCTATCTCGGCGCCGACGAAGAGTACCGCCATCGCAGTGATGGAGAGCGGATCGTGAGCGTGAACCGCAACAAATCCCACACCTCCCCCTTACAGGGGGAGGTCGACCGCGAAGCGGACGGGAGGGGGTCATCTCGGTTTGCCCAATCCCCGAAATGACAGCCAAGGCGCGACGTCTTCGGCACATGCCGACAATTGCCGAGCAGACACTTTGGAAAGCTCTGCGCCGGAATCAACTCCATAAAATTTCTTTCCGACGTCAACACCCCATAGGGCCTTACGTCCTCGACTTTTATTGTCCTTCTAAACGTATTGCGATTGAAGTTGATGGCGGCCAACATGCGACGGACACAGGCCAAGCCCATGATCAACGCCGCGAACATTGGTTATCAGCTAAGGGCATAAGGATACTTCAATTCTGGAACAACGAGGTGCTCTTAAATCTGAATGGTGTCTTGCAAACCATTTGCCACGCCTTGGATCAGACCCCCTCCCGGCGCAATGAACGCGCCGACCTCCCCCTTGCCGGGGGAGGTGACCAGACAGAACAGTTATGACAACCGATCAACAGAGTCCTCTTCTGGCCCTGCGTGGTGTTTGCGCGGCCTATGGCAATATCGAAGCTCTTAAGGGTGTCGATATCGAAATCAATGCTGGAGAGATCGTTGCTTTGATCGGCGCCAATGGCGCTGGGAAATCAACATTGATGATGACGATTTTCGGCAAGCCGCGCGCCCGCGCAGGCCAGATCATCTTCAGCGGTCAGGATATCACGCAGGTTCCTACACACCGTCTCGCAGGGTTACGCATCGCACAGTCGCCGGAAGGCCGCAGAATTTTTCCGCGTATGAGCGTGGCAGAAAATCTTCGCATGGGCGCGGACGCTGCAGTTGATGCCAGCACCACTGAGCGTAACGCCAGCCTTGAGCGCGTGCTGACACTGTTTCCACGCCTGAAAGAGCGTTTAACCCAGCGCGGCGGCACTCTCTCCGGCGGTGAGCAGCAAATGCTGGCCATTGGCCGCGCACTTATGAGTAACCCTCGCCTGCTGATGCTCGACGAGCCCTCACTCGGCCTCGCCCCGCTGATCTCGCGGCAGATTTTCGATGCCATCCGGACACTCAACCGGCAGGATGGCCTCACCGTTCTAATCGTCGAGCAGAATGCCAATCACGCACTCAAACTTGCGCATCGCGGCTACATCATGGTCAATGGGCTGATCACCTTGAGCGGGACTGGCAGAGAATTGCTGGAACGTCCGGAAATTCGCTCAGCCTATCTCGAAGGCGGGCGTCATTAATGTCGTTATATTCGAATGAATCGATACTTCAGGTATTGCTCGTCACGCTCGTTCTCGGCGGAGGCTGCGCGATCCTCACTGGTCGCGCCATTGCATTGACCTGGCGCAGCATCTGGAGCGTCATCGCGGCGATGATCCCGATGGGCTTTGCTGTCCGGTTCGTCCATTTCGCACTGTTTGATGAGACCCTGCTGGCTCCCGCAACTTATCTGGTCGAGACGCTCATTCTCATGGTCCTGGCTTGTTTATCGTTTCAGCGCACCCGCGCCTTGCAAATGGTGCGGCAATATTACTGGCTGTATCAGCCAAAGGGTCTTTTGGGCTGGCGACTGCGGCAAGATGCGTCAGCCAACCCTTGATCTGGTCTGAAATTTGCCGATGACTTGGCTATAAATTCAGCCGAGAATATGCAGAATTTATTCGTCCGTCGGCCTGTGCGCCAGTTCAAGAGGATCATACCATGAAATCCATCCACCTGATTGGCCTCGCACTCAGCGCGTCGATTGCCCTATCGGCAAACGGATTTGCGCAAGACATCACCGTTGCCATTGCGGGACCAATGACAGGCAGCGAAGCTGCTCTGGGCCGACAGATGAGAAACGGAGCGGAACAGGCCGTCATCGATATCAATGCCGCAGGTGGCGTACTCGGCAAACAACTCGCTTTGCAGGTGTCCGATGACGCGTGCGATCCAAAACAGGCCCGCTCGATAGCTGAAAAAATTGCTGGCGCGAAGATCCCGTTCGTTTCCGGTCACTACTGTTCGTCATCTTCGATTCCTGCCTCCGAGGCGTATGCCGAGGGCAATGTGCTTCAGATCACACCCGCTTCCACCAATCCTCTTTTTACTGAGCGGAAACTAACGAACGTGTTCCGTGTTTGCGGCCGCGATGATCAGCAAGGCCCTATTGCCGCTAAATACATTTTGCAGAACTTCCCTGGCAAAAATGTCGCTGTTCTTCACGACAAGACCACCTACGGCAAAGGCCTTGCCGACGAAACCAGGAAGGCGTTGAACGCCGCAGGCCTCAAAGAAAAATTGTTTGAATCCTATAACAAAGGGGACAAGGACTTTAACTCCATTGTCTCCCGCCTGAAGCGCGAGAACATCGATCTGGTTTATGTCGGCGGCTATCATCAGGAAGCTGCCCTTATCGTCCGCCAGATGCGCGATCAAGGTTTGAAAACCGTTCTCATGGCAGGCGATGCTTTGAGCGATAAGGAATTTGCATCCATCACCGGCCCCGCAGGGGAAGGCACCCTGTTCACGTTCGGCCCCGATCCGCGCAAGAAACCCACCGCGAAATTGGTTGTCGAGAAGTTCAAGGCCAAAGGCATCGATCCGGAAGGTTACACGCTCTACACCTACGCGACATTCCAGATCTGGTCACAGGCGGTTGCCAAGGCAGGCACGACAGACACGAAGAAGGTGGCCGAAATCATCAAGAACAATGAATGGGACACCGTGTTGGGCAAGTTGTCCTTCGATGCCAAGGGTGACATCAAAATCCTCGATTATGTCGTCTACAAGTGGGACGCCAAGGGCGACTATAACGAATTGCCTGCCGGCAAAGGATCGTAACGCAGCGCCCTTACCCAAAGGTCTGCAGCACTGGAAATGTTTCAAGCAGCCAGATGCTCACATTCGAAACCGCGCCCGTGAGAAATCCTATTCCCACGAGCACCATCAGTACGCCCATCGCGCGCTCGACGGTTGCAAGATGCGTTTTCATACGCGCCAGCACTGACGAAAAACGCTCGACCATAAAGGCTGCAATCAGAAACGGAATGCCCAGCCCCGCCGAATAGATGGCGAGCAATCCTGCGCCCTTCGTTACTGTCGCTTCTGACGCCGCAACGGACAGAATCGCAGCCAGAATCGGCCCGATGCACGGCGTCCATCCGAACGCAAAGGCCAGTCCCATCACATAGGCGCCCCACAGCCCAACCGGCTTCGGGATCGGCAGCCTGCCCTCCCGCATCAGAAAGCCCAGGCGGGTGAGGCCGAGAAAATGCAGCCCCATCAGAATGATTGCGATACCCGCAATAATGGAGAGCTCGGCAGACCACGCGCGGATCAGATTGCCGATCAGGCTGGCACTGGCGCCGAGCGCCACGAACACCGTCGAAAACCCCAACACGAACATCAGCGCGGATATCATAACCGCACGGCGCGACACTTGCGGCTCGTCACTCACGACGTGCTCGATGGTCGCGCCGGTCAGATAAATCAGATATGGCGGCACCAGCGGTAAGACGCAGGGTGAAAGAAAACTGATAAGGCCGGCAAACAGCGCGGCGAAAATGGAAACATCTTAAATCATACTGTTTATTGCACCGTAGCCGATAACCTATGCAAGCACCGCCCGGCTCTTTCTGCGAGTTGTGATCGAAATGTAATCCGGGCATGATCTTCAACCATAGAAGCCAATGTCCGGGAAATACCATGCGCAGCAAAAAGATAGGCGACCAACGAGGTTTGGCAAAACCCGATTGGCCTCAAAACCTCGCCTCATGAAAAATCTTCTTACCGATGTGCCTGGCGTTTGCGTTGGCCATGCCGATGCAGCCTCACTCTCGTCTGGTGTCACGGCGGTGGTATTCGATCAGCCCGTGGTTGCGGCTATGGATGTGCGTGGTGGCGGGCCGGGCATAAGCGAGGGTGAATTGCTCGATGTGGTCAATACAGTTGAACGCATCGACGCGATTGCGCTGGCCGGTGGATCGGCCTTCGGTCTGGAAGCTGGCAGCGGCATACAGGCGTGGCTCGCTGAACAGGGACGCGGCTTCGCGGTGGGCGGAGCGCGCGTTCCCATCGTTCCCGGCGCGATCATCTTCGATCTCCTCAATGGCGGCGACAAGAAATGGGGCCGCTTCGCGCCCTACCGCGATCTCGGTTATGCAGCTGCTGTGGCGTCAACGGACAACTTCGCACTTGGCAGCGTTGGCGCAGGACTCGGCGCCACCACCGCAAATTTCAAAGGTGGCATCGGTTCAGCATCCGCCACGACAACGGACGGCGTGCATGTTGGCGCCATTGCCGTAGTCAACGCAGCCGGCAGTGTTTCTGTTGGCGACGGACCATGGTTCTGGGCCGCGCCTTTTGAGATGAACAATGAGTTCGGTGGGCGTGGACTGCCACAGGCTTTCACGCCGGACATGCTTGCGATGCGGCTTAAAGGTACGATTGCCCGCACAGCTATCGAAAACACAACGCTCGTGGTTGTCGTCACTGATGCCGTGCTGACCAAGGCACAAGCTAAACGCTTAGCGATCATCGCTCATACTGGACTTGCGCGCGCAATCTATCCGGTCCATTCCCCGCTCGATGGCGATGTGGTGTTCGCGGCGGCCACTTGCGTCAAACCTATTGATCCGCTGGCCGGTCTCACTGAACTTGGCGCGGTGGCGGCAAATGTCGTGGCGCGCGCAATTGCACGTGGAGTTTATGAGGCAACGGCACTGCCGTTTCCAGACGCCCTACCCGCATGGAAAACGCACTTTGGTTGATTGAACCGGATGCGGGCACGAACGTTATTGCAGAATAACATTGCGAGACGCCCATGCCTTCAACCGCGATCCGCAATCTGGCTTACGATTCTCATACCAATGAATTGTGGGTGACATTCACCAGCGGTCGCCGCTACATCTATTCCAATGTTCCGCTCGCTGTTTTTGTCGCCTTCAGCACGGCAGAATCGAAGGGCACATTTTTCAACAACCAAATTCGCGACTGCTATCCCTATCGCGAAATCAATCGTTTGAAGGCCCGCAAACAGAACTAACTGCGAGCAATCAGATGCTCACCGACACCGACTGCGTGGCGGCTAAAGCCTGCGACTGCGCAACGGCTGAAGCCTGCGCATTCGACTGGGGCTTAATCAAATTCTCCACAAAATCGTACGACGATAGGGCATGGTGACGATGACGCTGGCCCCTGTTCTGCAACGCCGATGAAAGTTCATCCAGGCTGACAAACTCATCGCTGTTTTTGTCGAGCTTGGCAAAAACCTGATCTGCGGCCTGGACATCGGTCCCGCCCGCGCCGAGCTTGTCCTGGAATTCGGATTTGCTGATCTTTTCATCGCCGTCCAAGTCAAACAGCTTGAGCAAATCCTCCACTGCACCGCGCCGGCCGGTTACTGCAGGCGTTTGCTGACCGGCGTCTTGCGCGAGCAGCGCATTGAACGTACCCGGCGACAGAAGCCCTTTGCTGCCCCCAGCCCCCGATGTGGGGTTAGCTTCGCGGGCGCCGGCGATATCGAAGGATGGATTCGACTGGGGCGAACTGGTCCGGGACGCCGCGGATTTCCCCAGCGACGACAACAGATTCACTGCGCCCGAAGCGGCGGCTGCACCTAAACCAAACAGCATGGCGATGTTCCTTTTCTCATGCCGCGCATGGCGCAGCCACAAATTCCTCTATTGATCCAGCAATTGTCGTGCCGTTTCAAAAAACCCCATAAAATAAAAGGTTTTCGAGTCATGACGCGCGATATCCCGGGCAAATCCTGCCCGGATCGGCAGAACTTGCCGCCGTTGGAGCCGCGAATGGCTGTGAATGCGGCCTGCCTCGCATTGCTCGCAACACATGGGCATGGTAGGCGGACCATAGAGCGCGATCAGCAAAAGTGGGAACCGGTTTTGCGTCCGATCGCGCTCTAACTTATTGAAGTGGCGCATGATCTTTTCGCCAACCCGCTCACACTTGGCGGATCATGCGCTAGTCGAAGCCGCTCGCATATCCAACAAGGCGCACACCGGAAGCCGCTTATGTCTCAACAGCTTGCGTCCCGCCCCCTGATCATCGCGCCGTCGATCCTGGCGGCTGATTTTGCAAAACTTGGCGATGAAATCCGCGCCGTCGATCAAGCGGGTGCCGACTGGATGCACCTCGATGTGATGGACGGCCATTTCGTGCCGAACATTTCCTTTGGGCCGGATGTCATAAAGGCGATGCGGCCGCACTCAAGTAAGATTTTTGATGTGCATCTCATGATCGCACCATGCGACCCATACCTTGAAGCTTTTGCAAAGGCAGGTTGCGATAACATCACAGTCCATGTCGAAGCGGGGCCGCATCTGCACCGCTCGCTGCAGGCGATCCGCGCGCTCGGCAAGAAGGCAGGCGTATCCCTCAATCCAGCGACCCCCGCCAGTACCATCGAACATGTCATCGACATGATCGATCTAGTTCTGGTGATGTCGGTCAATCCTGGCTTTGGCGGTCAGTCATTCATCCCCTCCGCGCTTGAGAAAATCAGTCAGGTGCGCGCGATGTGCGCAGGCCGCCCTATCGACATTCAGGTTGATGGCGGCGTGACCGCCGACAATGCGGCCAAGATTGCAGCCGCAGGCGCCAATTCACTGGTCGCAGGTTCGGCTGTGTTCAAGGGCGGCACGGTGGAGAGCTACAAAGCAAACATTTCCGCGATCCGGAATGCTGCCGCCAATGCGCGGGGAGAAGCGATCTGATTTGAAGTGATTGCGTTTTTGAACGCAATTACGGATCGTGATTAGTGTAGAAAGAAACCACGCTCATCATCGAAGTCTAAAATTTTTCCTTCAAATTTCTGGCGATACGCTGGCGTTGTGAAAAAGACGAGATCAATCCCAGACACGCGCTGAACGATATCCGCAATATCGGCGAATTGCGATCGTGAGTAGAACGACACAAAGACTTGTTCAAATTGTTCGCCGCTATATAGCGTCCCAATTCCCCATCCCACCGAAGCAACAGCCGCATGATCCTTCGGGGAATGTGCATTGAAGGCCTGGCGCACCAGCTCGATGCCACGTTTGGCTTCACTAGAGATAGTGAAATTCGCAGGCAAAAGATCTGTGTCTGTCATCGGACACCTTTAATTAAATGGCCATGTGCACCAGGAATAATATCCTAAAGTCAATTTTGCCAATCCACAACCACCTTATCTCCCGCCATCCTCGACCTCATTGGTTTTTGACCCCACAATCTGCTAAAGCGCGGCGTAATCTCTAAAATCGAGAGCTGCCGCATGATCCCCCGTTATTCACGCCCTGAAATGACCTCCATCTGGGAGCCGCAGACGCGGTTCAAGATTTGGTTTGAGATCGAGGCGCATGCAGCTGATGCGATGGCAGAACTCGGCGTGATCCCGAAGGACGCCGCCAAAACTATCTGGGCCAAAGCCAGGGATGCGACTTTCAACGTTGCGCGCATCGACGAGATCGAACGCGAGACCAAGCATGACGTGATCGCGTTTCTCACCCATCTGGCCGAAATCGTCGGACCCGAAGCGCGCTTTGTGCATCAGGGCATGACCTCATCGGACGTACTCGACACCTGCCTGAACGTTCAGCTCTCGCGTGCGGCGGATTTGCTGATTACCGGCATCGACAAGGTGCTGGCCGCGCTGAAAAAGCGCGCTTTTGAGCATAAGATGACGCCGACCATCGGGCGCTCGCACGGCATTCACGCCGAACCCGTGACGTTTGGACTGAAGCTTGCCTACGCCTATGCCGAATTTACCCGCGCTCGCGAACGGCTTGTGCTGCGCGCGCAAGGAAATCGCGACCTGCGCCATTTCCGGCGCGGTCGGAACCTTCGCGCAAATCGATCCGCGCGTCGAAGCCCATGTCGCCAAGGCGATGGGCCTTGCGATTGAGCCTATCTCCACGCAAGTCATCCCGCGCGATCGTCACGCCATGTACTTTGCAACGCTTGGTGTGATCGCATCGTCGGTGGAGCGGCTTGCCACCGAAATCCGCCACATGCAGCGCACCGAGGTGCTTGAGGCGGAGGAGTTTTTCTCTGAGGGGCAAAAAGGCTCGTCCGCCATGCCGCACAAGCGCAATCCGGTGCTGACCGAAAATCTCACCGGCCTGTCGCGTATGGTGCGCGCTTATGTGACGCCTGCGCTAGAGAACGTGGTGCTATGGCACGAGCGTGACATCTCGCATTCTTCCGCCGAGCGCATGATGGGTCCCGACGCTACAGTAACGCTTGATTTCGCGCTCAACCGCCTCGCCAGCGTGGTTGAAAATCTGCTGGTCTATCCGGCCAACATGCAGAAAAATCTCGACCGTCTCGGCGGGCTTGTTCACTCACAGCGCGTGCTGATTGCACTCACACAAAAAGGCGCATCGCGCGAGGATGCCTACAGGCTCGTGCAGCGCAACGCGATGCCCGTGTGGCGCGGCGAAGGTGATTTCCAGACATTGCTCAAGAAAGATGCCGACGTGAAAAGGTATCTTACCGACGCGGACATCGAAGAGCAGTTCGATCTCGGCTATCACTTCAAACACGTTGATACGATTTTCAGGCGTGTGTTCGGGGCTAGCTGAACCGTTTAGCGCCCGGCATCGAGAGTTGATGCGGCCACCGAAACCGTTTTTGGCTCAGCGCTGAACAGACGCATCAGGGCAAACGTCATTAACAGCGACGCCAGTTTGCTAAGAACTAGAATTCTGCTGCCAACTTCACCTTCACACGATGGCGCTGAAATTCATGAAGATTGAGTGGGCTCAGTCCATCAACCTCATGACCGGCGACCTGGGCATTCCAAGCAGCCGTGAGAGACGTCTTGCGTGTCAACTGAACGTAAAGTGTAGGCCCCAGAAGAACCGCATCGCCAGTGAACGCGCTTAAACCCAGACTGTCGTAGTGACGCAGATACCAAGCTTCCGCACCAATCACGACGTTAGGATGAATGCGATACGCCAGAGCTGATGAGACGCCAATTTGAGAACTCTCGCTCCAGTTCACCCGATAACGTTTTCCCCGTCTCCGGTTCATACAAAAGATTGAAACCCCAATAGAGGCGGTTCTTAATGAGTTCAAGATCCGCATTGATCTTTGCCTCGAACTCGTAACCCTGGATTTTTTCGCCGCCCGTTTCATCGATCCGGCGCCATGTTGGCTCAAACGACAATGTGACAGCCAATGGCTGGGTAGAGGTTCGCTCAACAGCGAGATACCGCAATTCTGCGAAAGCCCCACTGAATGCTGTCTGGCGACGATTATCGATATCCAGCACATTGGAAATACTGTGGGTAGAACCCAGCGCGCCAAACTCGAGATGGATAAATTGCGACGGCGTAAATGCGAATGAATACTTGGTCTCTGTGGCCGCGTAGCTGCCTGTCCGCTTGCCGAAACGGCCGACGGCATCAACCGAGAATTCCTTTTCTCCCTCGGCACCGATGCCGGAGCCAGTGGTGAATCCAAATATGTTTTCGGTCTCGATCTCGTAATAGGCGCCCGCACCCTTTGCAGGCACTTCCTGTGCAAACACATCACTTGAAGCGACGAGGCCACAGCAGACCAACGCTGTCAGTCCCAGAAAATGGCGATTAAAGACATCAAAAAACATAATGCATCCGCATCCAAGCCAGATTTAGCCCACAGAGAACATGCGTAGAGGGAATGCCATCCGGGTACAAATAGATACGCTTTAAACTAGGGTGCTTATAAACAGCCTTGTTCATGCCACGATTTGAATGCCTTCCCGTCAGCACACCAACACGGCAATCACAATAAAATGGTAACCGCCGATCCCTAGTATGACCGCCGTGTCACAGATTTCCACGATCCTGGTGTTCGATTCCGGTCTAGGCGGCCATACGGTGCTGCGCGAGATCGTCAAGCTACGCCCGGATGCGCGTTATGTTTATGCCGCTGACGATGCATTTTTTCCCTATGGGAGACATTCTGAAAACGAAATCATCGCGCGCGTGGTGCCGCTGATTGGCGAACTGATCGATGCACACACGCCTGATCTCGTCGTGATCGCCTGCAATACGGCCTCGACGCTGGTCATGTCGCATTTGCGAGATGCCTATACCGTGCCGTTTGTCGGCACCGTGCCCGCGATCAAACCCGCCTGCGCATCATCAAAGACCAAGCGCGTCTCCGTGCTCGGCACCAAAGGCACCGTGAAGCGCGAATATACTCACGCACTCATCCGAGATTACGCGCAAGGCTGCGAGGTGACGCTGGTCGGCGCGGAACATCTCGCCACCCTTGCGGAAGCTGCATTGAAAGGCGAAGCCGTTAGCGACGCCGATATTGCTGCCGAAATCGCACCTTGTTTCATCAATGGCGCGGCATCCACTGACACAGTGGTGCTCGCCTGCACGCATTATCCGTTACTGATGGATCGATTGGTTGCGCTGGCCCCCTGGCCGGTGGATTGGATCGATCCCGCTCCGGCCATCGCGCGGCGCGTCTCGGATTTGCTCGGTGTTGCGAATGGCCATGCGCCTGCTGAGCCAGCGCAGATGATTTTCACATCGGGTCAAAAAGTATCACCTGCCCTGATGCGGGCTCTGGCTCCCTTTTTTGGCGCCACTGTGCCTGCGGCGTAGATTTGCTATCCGGCACTTGAAACGGATTATACAATAATCGACACAAGCCATTGAAATTACTATTGAATTATATATTCTGCAAACCCGGCCATTGACTGAACCTGCCAAAGTACCTCCACCCCACGCCGATGTTAAAAGCCACCGATCTGTTTGACAGAATGAGGCTTTCTCCCTAAAAACCCCTTGCTCGCGGGCCGTTCGGCCCGCGTTGCGTTTCGCGACCCGTGGTCTTCCCCATCAAGCTTATGAGGCAGACCTGTCGGCACCGGGGATTCCCTCGGGGCATAGGAGGGCGCGTTTCCTCAACCTGTAAACTTAATGAAGAGGACGCGATGACTAAGCGTAGTGAGGCGAAATACAAAATCGATCGCCGTATGGGCCAGAACATCTGGGGCCGCCCAAAGAGCCCCGTCAACAAACGTGAATACGGCCCTGGTCAGCACGGCCAGCGCCGCAAGGGCAAGCTCTCCGACTTTGGCGTACAGCTGCGCGCCAAGCAGAAGCTGAAGGGCTACTACGCCAACATTTCCGAGCGCCAGTTCCACGCGATCTATGTGGAAGCGAGCCGCATGAAAGGTGACTCGGGCGAAAACCTGATCGGCCTGCTCGAGCGCCGTCTCGACACTGTCGTGTATCGCGCGAAGTTCGTCGCCACCATGTTCGCCGCACGACAGTTCATCAACCACGGCCACATCAAGGTGAACGGTCGCCGCGTCAACATCTCAAGCTACAAGGTGAAGGTTGGTGATGTGATCGAGGTGAAGGACGCCTCGAAGCAGCTCACCTTTGTTCTCGAAGCTAATCAGCTCTCTGAACGCGACGTGCCTGACTTCCTCGAAGTCGATCACGGCAAACAGATTGCCAAGGTTGCGCGCATTCCGAACCTGTCGGAAGTGCCCTTCCCTGTGCAGATGGAGCCGCATCTGATCGTCGAATTCTATTCGCGCTGATTATTATTCAGCGGCATCGCCATTCAGGGCCGCCCAATGGGCGGCCCTTTGAGTTTCAGCAACACCTCCCTTTGCACCGCGAAGGATCTTTTCCGATGAATTTCACACCGGCTCCTCCAGATCCGAACCTGCCGCCTGTTCGCATCAATCTGCTTTCGGACACGCAGACACGGCCCACGCCGGCAATGCGTGAAGCGATGGCGCGGGCAGAAGTCGGCGATGAACAGATCGGAGACGATCCTACCGTCAACCTCCTGTGTGAGCGTGTGGCCCACCTTCTCGGCAAGGAAGCCGCGGTGTTCATGCCATCCGGTACCATGTGCAACGTGGCAGGCGTGCTTGCCCATTGCCGGCCGGGCGATGAAATTCTCGCGCATGAGAGCGCGCACATCCTGACACGTGAAGGCGGCGCTCATGCAGCCCTTGGCGGCATCCAGATTGCACCGCTGCCTGGAGCACGCGGTCAATTCACAGCGGACAGTCTTCGGGCAGCGATGCGGCCACGCGATCGTTACGCACCGCCACAAACCCTCGTCAGCATTGAGCAGACTGCCAATATCGGCGGCGGAACCATCTGGTCACAATCCGCACTTGAGGGCATCGCAAATATCGCAAAGGCCCATGGCCTTGTCACGCATATGGACGGCGCACGATTGATGAATGCCTGCGTCGCAAGCGGCATTTCTGCGCGTGAGATGTCCGCGCAATGGGACTCGGTCTGGATCGATTTCACCAAAGGCCTTGGCGCTCCGCTTGGCGCGGTGATGGCTGGTTCAACGGCGTTCATCGACAATGTCTGGCGCTGGAAACAGCGGCTTGGAGGCGCGCTGCGCCAGGCAGGCAATAGCGCTGCCGCCTGCATTTACGCGCTTGATCATCATGTTGAGCGGCTTGCGGATGATCATGCAAACGCACGGGCGCTATCGCGAGGCCTTTCGCAGATTCCAGGCCTCACAGTTGAGGAGCCTGAAACCAATCTTGTATTCTTCAGCACGGAAAATACGGATCTTACACCGCAGCAACTCGTGGCCGCGCTGCGCAGCCATGGCGTGCTGATCTCGATGCTCGACAATCATCGCATCCGCGCTTGCACGCATCTCGATGTCACGGCAGATATGATCGCCGAGACTGTCGATCTGGTCCGGATTATTCTGCGATAAGCCTAAGGCGGCTATTTCTCCATCGCCCCATAAACGATATTTTTCAGTGCAGTGCAGATGCGTCCGCGCTCGGTCACTGTTTGCACCATCAGGATGACGGCCATATTTTCCTTCGGGTCGATCCAGAAGGTGGTGCCGCCCGCGCCCGACCAGTTCATCTCACCAACTGACCCGCTCACAGGGGCGGCGCCTGCCTCGGTCCGCACCGCAAAGCCAAGCCCAAAACCAAATCCAGGCCCCGGAAGATAATAAGGCCCCGGCACCA
>CAWESR010000001.1:0-90497 GCA_963811795.1 uncultured Alphaproteobacteria bacterium | reverse complement strand
CGGGAACATTGCGATCAACGATGCTGCCTTGGCCCGCAACAATCTCGCCCTTCAGATAAGTCGGCAGACCATCGCGCCCGATTTCACCCTTGATCTGTCCGGTCAACGGCATGTTCACGTTGAATGTCAATTCCTTCAGACGGGCAGCAAGAAACAGATTGGCCGACGGCACCTTGTCAGCAAGAATCTCCACCGACCGCACACCATCGGCAGGCGCACCAACAGCGACTTTGAGCGACCATGCATTAGGCCCCTCCTCACCGACGCTAAGAGCTACCCCGCCGTCGCTAGGTCTGCGCAGGCTGAGACTGATATTTTCGAATGTGAACCGACTGCCACTCTGCTGATCGTCAACAGTTAAAACACCATTGCGTAATCCGATCTCGTTCAACCCCTGACCGTCGAGACCATTTGCACTAAGACCATCAAGCCAATCGAGTGCAGCAAGAAATCCGGTGTTCGAACTCTCGGCAGACGAAGCTGCGCGAGGCGGTGAAGGCGATGCCTGAAATGGAGCGGCAGGCACGACGGGCTGCGCGGAAGCGGTCTTCGATTGTGCCGAAACTTTTGCCGATGTCAGCGGGGTGTTGCTTTGGCTGGTGGAAACAATCACACGACCGTCAGGCGTGATTTGGACTGAAGCTCGGCACCGACCAATCGAAGCGTCTCGGCACGGAGACGTCCCATAATGAGCGACGTACCGGAAAGCCGGACTTCAGCCTTTGGCGCACTTGCCACCACATTTCGCGCGCGATCGCGAACCACGATGTCACGCAGACGGACAGCGATGCGGATATCGTCCCGCCCGCTCGATTTGGGTGCCCCCAACTTCAACGGTGTGATCCTTGCCGAGGTTTTCCTCGATCGCACTCGCAAGCCAGGGCGTAACGATATCAAGATTAATCGGGCCCGTGCCGAGCCGCAGCCACACCGCACCGAAACACGCAATGCAAACGGCAAGGAAAATGCCAGTTATCCATGTCGCACGGACGAGCCATGGCGCTAGGCGAAATCCACGTGCTGCACGAAATCCAAGACGGAGCCGGAAGCGGCGAAGTCCATCCACGATATGGTGCCCATTGAAGGGTCCGCGCCTGAGAAGCTTATGCGCCTTATCAAACGCCGCAGCATCGTGGTGATCCCATGAAGGGTCATCCAAAAGCTCACTGCCGTCCTGGGCTTTCCCGGCTTTTCTTGGCTCGGATCTTCGCATCGCCTCACGATTTCGATGATGATCTGTTTGGCGATCAGGCCCGCGAGCATCGATGCTTGACGATGGCTCAGTCGCCCGCATCGTTGCCTGTCCCCCAAGTTAGCCTGAATTTTAAATCCCTTGTCACAATACCCCGGCGGCGTCAGATTTGCCCAGATATTGAAACGATATAGCCAAATCAAATCCCAGCTTTATCCACTTGTACTGACCCGGTGAAAACGACGAAAGGAAGGCGCATGCTCAAGAAAACACTCAAGAAAACGGGCAAAAAACCCGCTACCAGGAAAACAGGCGAAACAATAAAGCGGGCAACCAGCAAAACCGCTATCGCCAAGAAAGCTTTGAAGAAAACCTCTAAAAAGGCATCGCAAAGTAAAACAGCTTCGAAAAAGGCTGCGGTATTCAAAGCGGCTGCTCACGCATTATCAGAGGGCATGCAGGCGCCAGCTTTCATCCTGCCGCGTGACGGCGGACAATCTGTTTCGCTGGCAAATTTTGCAGGGCAGAAACTCGTTATCTTCTTCTATCCCCGCGCTAATACGCCGGGATGTACCCGTGAGGCGATGGATTTCAGCCGTCTCGCCAATGCATTTGCCGCCAACCAGACCACCATTCTGGGCGTTTCAGCCGATTCGCTTCCCGCACAGGAATCATTCCGTGACAAACATCGCTTGACGATTCCTTTGATGTCGGACAAGAAGCACGGATGCTCAAAGCCTATGGAGCCTGGGGACAAAAATCCATGTATGGCAAGACTTTCACAGGTGTTCTTCGTACAACAGTTTTGGTCGGGCGAGACGGAAAAATCGCCAAAATCTGGCGCAGTGTGAAAGTCGATGGCCATGCCGACGCGGTCCTCGCGGCAACTTGCGCAGCCTAGAACTGGAATGACAGGTTTCCCAAATCACGCCACACACTCGAATACAGAAGCGTAGTGATATGGGGACACATCGGCACGCTCGCGAAGTTTAAACCCGCTAGGTTCGACATCTTTCCGCGTTTGATCTGGCGACATTCGTAATTCTGTTGCCGGTCCCCTCGGTTCTCCCAGGATAGCCGTTTCCTCACGTGGGCGCGGATACCAATTGACCACGGCAAACAGGCCGCCTGGCTTCAGGATCGAATGGACCGCCGACGAAAGCCGCGGCCTGTCTGAAACGCCATGGAATGCATTCGCCAGGAACACATGATCGGCAGGATCGCGAACGTGGTCGGCAAGATCATAGGCATTGGCGTTTATAAATCTGCAATTCGTCGCGCCGCTCTCGAACAGCCTGACCCGCGCCGTCTCAAGCAATTTTGCATCAATATCGATTGCAACAACTGAGCGCGCCATTCTCGCAATCTGCAGAGTAAACCAGCCGTCGCCACAGCAAAGGTCAACGACGAACATTTCCGAGCGCACGCCAGACAGTGAAAGCACCTTGGAGGGCTCCGGCCAAAGGGCTTCCCACCAATCGGGATCGGGCATTTCCGTCCCCTCAAAAAACCCCGGTATTGTCATGGCGCTCTTCCCACAAAACCGCTCTCATTTTCTGAAAATTAACCTCAAAAGGGTCAGATCAGCTGATTGTGTGAGCTGACGGAGCCTGCCTCCTCCAGCAGGAGTGCTGATGTGTCGTATCGTACCACTTCTTATTCTGAACCAACCCAGCAACATGCCTACAACTATGCGAGGGCTCCACAGCGCCGGACTGCAGCGCACGGCCATGCTCATTCACGCCATATCCAAAACGACTACACGATTGTCCATGCTGGCAAGCAGGTCCGTTTTAGACCCATAGCGTTCTGGATCGCCGTGGGCGCCGTCGTACTGATGGGAGCATGGTTCGCAGTAACGGCGACATACTTTGCCTTTCGCGACGATGCCTTGACGCGGCTGATCGCCCGCCAGGTCGAAATGCAATACGCCTATGAAGATCGTATCGCCGAGCTACGCACGCGAGTAGACCGGACCACGAGCCGGCAGTTGCTCGATCAAGAACAATACGACCAGAAGCTCAACCAGATCATGCGGCGCCAATCGATACTGGAATCGCGCGCCACGGCATTGGGCGCACTCCCCGACACTTCGGTCACTGGATCGGTCAAACCATCCTTGCGCGGCTCGCTTCTCAACGATGCATCCACCGGAGCCGTGAAACCCTCTCCGATCAACGACAGGGTGATTTTCGTAACACCGCCTGATCGCGAAGCGCGCCTGGAGTCCCGTGTCAAAGTTGCATCCAATATCCGCAACACCGATCCTGCAAGGGTTCAGGGCGTGGATAGCGCCCTGGTCAATCTTCAGGCATCCCTCGACAAGATCGAAAGCCGCCAAACAGCAATACTAAGTTCCGTTGAAGAAAGTTTTAAATCCCGCGCCCGGCGGATGCGCGGCGTGATCGCCGACCTTGGCCTCGATTTGGCAACACTTGAATCCGCAACACCGAAAGGCGGCATCGGTGGCCCCTTCGTACCCATGAAACCGCCAGCCGATGCCAGCACTTTCGATCGGCAACTCTATCGGACCAATCTCACCCGTACCCATGTCGACAAGCTGACACGCACACTTGCATTGGTGCCCTATCGCAAACCGGTGATCGGTGAAGTCGAGTTCTCGTCCGGATTCGGTATGCGCACGGATCCGTTTCTTGGCCGCCCAGCGATGCACACCGGTCTCGATTTTCGCGCTTCAAGCGGCGACCCAGTCCGCGCGACTGCGAACGGAAAAGTCATCACAGCCGGCAATGCAGGCGGTTATGGCCAAATGATCGAAATCGATCACGGTAATGGCTTAGCAACGCGCTACGGCCATCTCTCCGAGATCGACGTCAAGGTTGGCGATATGGTCAAGATGGGACAGGTGATCGGCGCAGTCGGCTCAACGGGCCGCTCAACGGGGCCGCATTTACATTATGAAACGCGGATCGACGGCGATGCCGTCGATCCGCAGAA
This sequence comes from uncultured Alphaproteobacteria bacterium, assembly GCA_963811795.1. Classification (GTDB taxonomy): domain Bacteria; phylum Pseudomonadota; class Alphaproteobacteria; order Rhizobiales; family Xanthobacteraceae; genus Afipia. Next base: position 86,347 of record CAWESR010000001.1, on the reverse strand, counting down.
ATTCCTGCGCGCGGGTGTTCGGCTGACGCAAGGCTGAGATTATATTAGTCAACATCGTCAATTTGACCGGGCCCGCCGCCAAATGCTTTTTGCGCAAGCGTCGCAGCCATGAACTCGTCGAGATCGCCGTCGAGTACGCCCTGCGTGTCGGATGTCTGCACACCGGTGCGTAAATCCTTCACCATCTGATAAGGCTGCAGCACATACGAACGGATCTGGTGGCCCCAGCCGATATCGGTTTTGGCAGCCTGATCGGCGGCGGCCTGATCCTCGCGCTTCTTCAGTTCAAGCTGATAAAGTCTGGCGCGCAGCATGTCCCATGCCTGCGCTTTGTTCTTATGCTGCGAACGGCCTGCCTGGCAGACCACGGCGACTCCAGTGGGAATATGCGTCAACCGGACAGCGGATTCAGTTTTGTTGACGTGCTGACCGCCCGCGCCACCTGAACGCATGGTGTCGGTGCGGACATCGGATTCCTTGATATCGATCTGGATCCGATCATCCACCACAGGGAACACAGCAACGCTGGAGAATGAAGTATGCCGCCGGGCGTTGGAATCGAAAGGCGAAATGCGCACGAGACGATGCACACCACCTTCGGTTTTCAACCACCCATAGGCGTTATGGCCCTTGATCTGAATTGTTGCGGATTTAATGCCCGCCTCTTCACCCTGGGTTTCTTCGAGATATTCGATCTTGTAGCCGTGCTGCTCGGCCCAGCGGGTGTACATCCGCAGCAACATCGAGGCCCAATCCTGGCTTTCGGTGCCGCCCGCACCGGCATGCACTTCAAGATAGCTATCGTTGGTATCGGCCTCACCTGACAGCAACGCTTCAAGCTCGCGGCGCGCAACGTCCTTCTTAAGAGCCTTCAGCGCGTTTTCAGCTTCCGCAATGACGGCATCATCCTTCTCGGCTTCGCCGAGTTCGATCATACCGACCTGGTCTTCGATCTCGCTCTCAACCTTGCTGATGCCTGTGAGCTGCCCCTCCAGAGAGGTGCGCTCCTGCATTAGCTTCTGCGCCTTCTGGGGATCGTTCCAGAGATTGGGGTCTTCAGCGAGATTGTTTAATTCGGCGAGGCGCGCAGTGGATGCATCAACGTCAAAGATGCCTCCTCAGCAGCCCGACCGACTGCTTGATCTCTTCGACTAACCGTTCAATTTCAGGGCGCATAACGAATTCCGGCCGCAGCAATGTACAAAATGGAGGATGGGATTTAACGGCTGAAACGGATCAATGCAATCCGTTCAATTTCAATAAAGGCCGCCAGTGCCCGAACGTATGATGGCGCGATCGGCATCGGGTGACACGCCAAACGGACGGCCTTCAGTATCCGCAATACCGATGATGGAATAATTATCCGGCGGTGCGGTGCCCGGTTTGAATGCTTCGAGTATCATCCGGCCAGCCTCACCCGGTCCAGCGCGCATACCAGTCTTTGCATCGACGCGGATCAACTTAAGACCCGCAGGCACACGAAATGGCACGGCTTGCTTGTCCGCGAGGGCAAGCTTGAGAAAGTCTTTCACCACCGGGGCCGCGAGGTGACCGCCACTCTGTCCGCGTCCGAGATTGCGTGGCTTGTCAAAGCCAAGATAAACTCCTACCGCGATATCTGGAGAAAAACCCACAAACCAGACATCCTTTTCGTCGTTGGTTGTACCGGTCTTGCCCGCCACCGGTTTGCCGACTTCACGTACCACCGTCGCAGTGCCGCGTTGAACCACGCCTTCCATCATCGATGTGATTTGATAGGCCGTCATCGGATCAAGCACCTGCTCGCGGCGATCGAGCAATGTGGGCTCAGGCTGATTTTTCCAGTTGCCGGCTCCATCGCAACCGCGACATTCACGCTGATCGTGCTTGAAGATGGTGTGCCCGTAACGATCCTGAATACGGTCGATGAGAGTAGCCTTGATGCGCTTGCCGCCATTGGCGAACATTGAATAGGCAGTGACCATGCGCATCACCGTCGTCTCTCCGGCGCCCAGCGCATAAGAAAGATAATTCGGCAACTCATCGTAAATTCCGAAACGCTTAGCGTATTCTGTGATCAGCGGCATGCCAACATCCTGCGCAAGCCGCACGGTCATGGTGTTGCGCGACAGCTCAAGACCAGTGCGCAGCGTCGATGGACCGTAATATTTTCCGGTTGAATAGTTTTCCGGACGCCAGACACTGCCCGAACCTTGATCGATTTCGATGGGCGCATCGATCACCACGGTCGAAGGCGTATAGCCGTTATCGAGCGCCGTCGCATAGACGATTGGCTTGAAGGATGAACCGGGCTGGCGATACGCCTGGGTTGCTCGATTGAACTGGCTCTGGTCGAAGGAGAAACCACCAACCATCGCAAGAACGCGTCCCGTCCATGGGTCCATCGCAACCAGCGCGCCAGAGACTTCCGGAATCTGACGCAAGCGGAACTGACCCTCAATCTTGCTGCCATCCTTTGCCAGCAGCGGATCAACATAGATGACATCGCCGGGCGAAAAGACCTGCGATACGGTTGTTGGTGTCTTGAATTGCGTAGGCCCTGAGGCTGCTTTCGCCCACTTGACGCCATCGATAGAGATCAAACCGGTCTCGCGTGCTTTGAGGACAGCACCACCAAGCTCGCGACCCGGCTGAAATCCAATGCGCGCCGATTGATCGCTGGTCTCAAGAACCACAGCCAGCCGCCATGGCGCGATATCCGAAAGCGATTTGACTTCCGCCAGCTTCACACCCCAATCGCCGCCAATATCGATTTTGGTCTGTGCGCCGCGCCACCCTTGCGCCTCGTCGTAGTTGACCAGACCCGAAACCATCGCCTTGCGGGCCATCACCTGCAATTTCGGATCGAGCGTGGTGCGAACTGACAAGCCGCCCTCGTAGAGTTTCTTTTCGCCATAGCGCTCAAAGATATCGCGGCGTACTTCCTCAGCGAAATACTCACCCGCGAAAATATGCGCGGCATTAGAACGGCTAGTGACAAGCAGCGGCTCCTTACGGGCGGCAATGGCTTCGGCCTGCTTGATCCAACCATTCTCAAACAAGCGATCGATGACATAGTTTCGGCGCTCGATCGCACGATCGCGGTTGCGAACCGGGTGCAATATGGCGGGCGCCTTCGGCAGCGCCGCAAGGTAAGAAGCTTCCGCAACCGTGAGTTCGTTCACCGATTTGTCGAAATACACGAGCGAAGCCGCTGCAACGCCGTAAGCACTGAGGCCGAGATATATTTCATTGAGATAAAGTTCGAGGATCTTGTCCTTGGTATAGGCGCGCTCAATGCGCATCGCCAGCAAGGCTTCCTTGATCTTGCGCGTGAAGGACACTTCGTTGGTCAGAAGGAAATTCTTTGCAACCTGCTGGGTGATCGTCGATGCTCCCTGCGGGCGCCGGTTTGATCCATAATTTTGCGCGTACACAACCGCGGCTCGCGCCATGCCGGTGAAATCAATGCCGCCATGCTCGTAGAAATTCTTGTCTTCGGCGGCGAGGAACGCATTGATGACAGGTTTCGGGATTGCCTGGATTGGCAGATAGAGCCTGCGTTCCTTGGAATACTCACCGAGCAGCGCTCCGTCCGCGGCATGCACGCGCGTCATGACCGCTGGTTCGTAATCCTGTAGCTGCGAATAATCCGGCAAATCTTTCGAATAATGCCAAATGACTCCCGCAACGGCACCTACGCCCACCAAGAACAGAATAGTCCCTGCCGCGAATAAGAAGCCCATGAAACGAAACAGCAAACGCATCAACGATCATCCGTGCCGGGTCATTTAAATCTATTCGATCTCAGGCGCTTCAACCCCAAGCGCCCATAGTGCTCTTAACAATGCACCAACTCATGAAACGTGCATGCGATTCCCGTTGGTTCATCAAGCATTTATAATGCAGGGGTTGTGACGAAACTAGGGCTCACGTCATTGAATAAGCATAAGTGAATACACGTTTTTCATTTCGCCGATCCTGCCGAAACCACCCGTTTGCCGAAGAAAGCCTCTACGGCCTGCCCCACAGAACCAACTGTTTTTGAGCGCCAGCTTTCTGACACAAGGTGTTGAAGATCGTCCTTATTGGAGACGTACCCAAGCTCAACCAGCACGGAAGGGATATCGTGTGCCTTTAAGACTCTGAATCCGGCTGATTTCAGTGGATGTTTGTGCATACGCGCGACAGTCTTCATCTCGTCTGCAAGCAAACGCGCAAAACGATTGGAAAAAGCGCGCGTTTCCCGTTGGGTCAGATCGATCAAAATATCGGCAACGTCAGTCGGCTCATCGGTCAGATTAATACCGGCGATCGCATCGGCCTTGTTTTCGGAGTCCGCAAGTTTTTCAGCTTCCGCATCCGAAGCGCGCTCCGAGAGCGTGTAAATCGTGGCGCCCTGGGCGGCACCATCCCCTTTTGGCAAAGCATCGGCGTGAATCGATACAAACAACGATGCGGTGTTGTTGCGGGCAATCTTGACGCGTTCGGCGAGTGGAACGAACGTATCGTCGGTACGTGTCATCACAACACGGTATTTACCTGCCTTCTCAAGGCGCGCGCGCAAGGCATGGGCAAAGCCCAGAACCAGTGCTTTCTCAGTCTCCCCGCTCTCGGCTCGCGTGCCATTGTCGGCTCCCCCGTGGCCGGGATCGATGACAATGACAGGACGCGGATCGGCAAATTTTGTGGCTTTGATCGCGCCGGAAATATCCGCACCTGGTCCCGCATGAGCCACAACGGCGGGCCGCAATTGGGTCTGGTCCAATGCGGCCTTGAACGCTGCGCGATCGACTGCAGTGAGCTCAACAACAAGCCGCGACGGCTGACCATTTGCAGCATCGAGCACATACGCACGGTCAACCTTTGCCGGTCCGGCGAGATCGAGGACCATCCGTGAGCCGCCCGGCATCACTAAGCCATATCGAAAAGCGCGAATCAGACCGCGGCCAGCCTGACCAGATCCAGCGGGGAGACGAAACGTCACTTGCGGAATGTCGACAACGACCCGATCAGGATCGGCCAGCACAAAGGCATGGACATCGATTTTTTGGTCGAGATCGAGGATGAATCGGGTTTGTTTTTCGTCTCCGGCGACCCGCACATCTGACGCGACAGGAAAAGCAGCCGCTACCCCAGGCCGTGGAGCCTGGCTTTCAACAGCACGTGCCTCAAGGGCTGGGCAAAGCAGCCCAGCTATGCCCACCAACGCCATCAAGCTCAAAACACGAGGTTTCATTCGATCCGTCAACGAATCCGCCACCTGTGGAATAGCTCTCCTACCGCAGTAAAACCACACGGTTAACCGCCCTTTACAGGACATCCACCGATTAAGACATAATGTTGCGCCTTTATGACGCTTGGCTTGCCAGAGAGGGCTATTCGACGTATGTATAACGGACTGACGGTTTAACTTCCGGTTGTGTTGCGTTCAACCTCCCGATGCAGCGCAAAACCCTCAAAGGCATGATTTAGCATCTGTTTTCGAGGTTTTAGCGTATGACCGACCCCTCCAACGCCAGCGCAGTGCGCGGTTAACTGGAGCGCGGCGGTTGCGAGCCCGGGCGGCAAATCACAATCGGCAATCGCTACCGCGAGGCAGCGAGATACCATGCCAATGCACGCTTTACGCTGTTAGTACCAGCGATCAGCTTGCTGGTCCGTCAGCGACACACAAGGCGGCACCTCTGCCGCCACTGATTAGACGGGCCGACGCTAGATGCGCCAGACTGTATTGCCGACAGAGATCTACATTAGGATCTTTGCAACCGTTGCACCGATGCCGCGCACCTTTTCTGCGCGTCGCATCTTGTCGCGATTGCGTTCGGCACGGTGCATCGGGTGGCATTTCGGCCTTTCCCTCACCCCCGAATCAGGTGGAGCTTTGCGTCACCCGGCCGCGCTGAACGCGCTAGCCGTCACGCGTGACCTCCCCCGTCATGAGTTTTCAAATGCCCAACAAAATGTTGATCGATGCTACGCATCCCGAGGAGACCCGGGTTGTCGTGGTGCGCGGCAATCGCGTCGAAGAATTTGATTTCGAGTCAGCCCAACGCAAGCAGCTCCGCGGCAATATCTATCTCGCCAAGGTCACGCGCGTAGAACCGTCGTTGCAAGCCGCCTTTATTGAATACGGCGGCAACCGTCACGGCTTTCTGGCATTCAGCGAAATCCATCCCGACTACTATCAAATTCCTGTCGCCGACCGTCAGGCGCTGATCGAGGCCGACGAGCGCGCACACCGCGAGGCTGAAGAAGAATCGGAAAACCGCGCAAACCGCCGCCGCCCACGTCACCGCAGTTCCCGCCGGCGCGGGAATGGTCGTGTGCAAAGCGACATCGTTGAGGGTACCGATCTCAATTTATCCGAAGCTGCGCCACAAGATGTCGATCATCCCCATGAGGATGGCGATGATCATAACCACCAGCATCACTTGCATGAGCATGATGCTCACCATCATGAGATAGAGCCTGAAGATACAGCTCATCACGATACATTGCCTGCGGAAAACGATCGTTCCACCGCAGAGACCGCGTTCGATGTAGAAGCTAACCGCGATCACGAACATCACGATCACGATGATCACTCTATGCATGCCCTCGATCAGTCCGCGCTTGAGCAAGTTGTCTCAAACGGCGAACTCACAGATGCAAACGATGACGATCACGATGACGAAAACGGCGAAGAAGCCGAGGAAGACGTCGTCGAGTTAGTCGGCGGCGACGATGTCCTGGAAGAAGTGCCGGAGCGCGCCTTCCGTCCGCGCCGTCAATACAAGATCCAGGAAGTCATCAAACGCCGCCAGGTCATGCTTGTGCAGGTCGTCAAGGAAGAACGCGGCAACAAGGGCGCGGCACTGACGACTTATCTCTCATTGGCCGGCCGCTATGCGGTGTTGATGCCTAATACCGCCCGTGGTGGCGGCATCAGCCGCAAGATCACATCGGCACAAGATCGTTCGCGCTTGAAGGAAGTGGTGCAAGATCTCGACGTGCCAGAGGGCATGGGGATCATCCTGCGCACGGCAGGTGCTGCGCGCAGCAAGCCGGAAATCACGCGCGACTTCGAATATCTCATCCGTATGTGGGAAACCGTTCGCGACAACACGTTGAAGTCGCAGGCTCCAACGCTCGTTTACGAAGAAGGTTCGCTCATCAAGCGATCGCTACGCGATCTCTACAACAAAGAAATCGACGATGTGCTTGTGGCCGGAGAATCCGGCTACAACGAAGCACGCGATTTCATGAAAATGCTGATGCCCACCAACGTCAGGGCCGTGAAGCAGTATCGAGATGGCCAGCCGCTGTTCTCGCGCATGGGTGTCGAAAGTCAGCTCGATGCCATGTTTTCGCCGACAGTAACGCTGCGTTCCGGCGGCTACATCGTTATCAATCAGACCGAAGCGCTAGTTTCGATCGACGTCAATTCGGGGCGCTCGACACGCGAACATCACATCGAGGACACTGCCCTCAAGACCAATCTTGAGGCCGCCGAGGAAGTCGCGCGGCAATTGCGCTTGCGCGATCTCGCGGGTCTCATCGTCATCGATTTCATCGACATGGATGAAAAGCGCAACAATCGCGCTGTCGAACGAAAGATGAGTGACTGCCTGCGACAGGATCGTGCGCGCATTCAGGTTGGACGCATCTCGCATTTCGGTTTGCTCGAAATGTCCCGCCAGCGCATCCGCGCCAGCGTTCTTGAAAGTTCTACGGAGCCCTGCCCGCAGTGCGGCGGCACCGGTCATGTCCGCTCAGTTTCCTCTGTCGCGCTGCAATTGCTGCGCGGCCTCGAGGAAAACTTGATGAAGGGACCGACGCATAACCTCATGGTCCGCACACGCACCGATGTCGCCCTTTACGTTCTCAACCACAAGCGTGGGCACCTGCGCGATCTCGAGAACAGTTTCAAGGTCACTTTGGCGGTGGTTGCGGATGCGACGATCAGTGGCCAACAAGCCTTCGTTATCGATCGTGGGGAACAAGTCCATACGCTTGAGGCTGCCAAGGCCGTTCTGGCCGCTCAGGTGGCAGCGTTCCCGCCAGCAATTGAAGACACATATACTTATGACGAGGATGAAGATGTCCTCGATGTTGAATCTGAACTTGCAGGCGATGAAGTTGCGGAAATTGCTGAAGGTCAATCCATCAGCGAGCGCCCCGAATTGAGGGAGATACACGACCCAAACGACGCAGACGTCGCAGGGGTCGTGGCGCTGGAGAGGCCCGCGAAGGCGGTCGGGCATTCGATCGTAGTGGCGGAGATCCATCGGCTCATCTGCGGATCAGTTTGGCGAAACCGGAGAAGCTGAAACCTCAGGTGATGATTTAATACATCAAGATGGCGCGGTCCATACGGATCAGCTCGCGAGTGAAGAGCGTCGTCCGCGCCGCCGTGGACGCCGTGGGGGTCGCCGCCGTCGTGGTCATGGCGAAAATGAAAATAGCGGCTTAAGCGAAGGCGCTGGTGCTACGATCGAGGACGATATGGGACCAATTTCAGAGTCGGAAGCAGTGGAAGCTGTCGCCGATCTCGCTGCCCCAGCTGTTAAACCTCAACGCATGGCAGTCACACAAGATGTGTCGGCCCAGAAAAGCGACCAGGAAAGTGACCAGCCGCGCAAGCGTTCAACCGTTCGCGAGAAGGTCAGTTTCTTTTTTGGCAACGGCACTTCCGAATCCGCACCGGCGGCTACTGAGGATAAAGGCAATTCGATGCCAGCTTCCCAGCCAGCAGAATCGGCGACCACTCCAGTGACCGAACAGCCGCGCCGCGCCGGATGGTGGCGCAAATCCAGCGAATAATGGCTGAAACATACAACGAACAAAAAGCCGCCCCAAGGGCGGCTTTTTTGTTTTCAAGCCATGCAAGAGCTACCCTTCACAAGAGTAGCCCCTCACCTTTTCGCAAGCCAATGCGTAATCCGCTCAACAGCTTCGCTTGCATCCGCTGTGAGGCACGCATATGAGAATCTTACGAACGAGTGTCCGTGGATTGGATCAAGTCAGCGCCGGGCGTTGCCGCAACATGCGCATGTTCGAGCATCGTCTTGGCGAACTCAAAACTGTCGGACGTGAATTTTGAAACATCCGCATACAGGTAGAATGCGCCATCGGCTGGCAAGAATTCCGTCAAGCCAGCCTTGGGAAATCCTTCGATCAGAATACGGCGGTTTGCTTCATAGCAGTGCTTGACCTCATCCATTTCAGCACGGCCATCGAAAGCGGCTTCGGCGGCAATCTGCGATATCGCCGGTACGGAAATGGCAAGGTTCTGCTGCAAACGTTCAATTGGGCGCACCAATGGTTCCGGAACGACCATCCAGCCGACGCGCCAACCGGTCATGCAAAAATATTTCGAGAACGAATTGATGACCAATGCATTCGGCGACAACTCAAGAGCCGTGACTGCCGGAAATGCATAATCGAGGCCGTGATAGATTTCATCGGAAATGAAACGAATGCCAGCGCTGTCGGCTGCCGCGATCACATCCGCCATCGCCTCGCGCGTCATCATGGTGCCGGTCGGATTGGCAGGACTTGCCACCAACACACCCTTCAGCGGAGTTTTACGATGGGCGGCGAGCAACATTTCACCGGTGAGTGCATGACGGGTGGCGGCGGTCGTCTCGATGAGCACGGGAACGCAACCTAGCGCGGTCAGAACATTGCGATATGGCGGATAGCCCGGAGAGGTAATCGCCACCGCATCACCCGGTTCAAACATGGCAAGAAACGCCATGATGAATGCCCCCGACGAGCCTGTGGTAACAACGATGCGGTCCGGATTCACATCCTGGCCGTAGACCTCGCGGTAATGCCGCGCGATCCGTTGACGCAGTGAAGGAATCCCCACAGCCGAGGTGTACTCAAGTCGTCCGATATCGAGTGCGGCGCGGGCTGCTGCAAGAGCGGTCTTCGGAGCCGGGGTCGCAGGTTGCCCCACTTCCATGTGGATGACATGGTTGCCTGCGGCTTCAATTCTGGCCGCCGCAGCCATCACGTCCATCGCCATAAAAGGCGGAACGTTGCTCCGCCCCGAAGGCGTCAACAAGCTTTGGGCTTTCTCTCTAAGTCTCGCATCCAGCATGGAAATTCTACTTCAATAGGGACAGGATAGCGCATCAAATATAGCCAGGATGCCGCTCTCCTGCCGTATTCGACGGCTTGTTAAGAATCTGCCTTAACACCTAAAAGCGTAAGGCTCCATTGCCAAGCGGACGAAACTGTCCAATGTCATGCACGTAATCAAGATAAACGATTCAACCGCCATTTCGATGCTTCCTTCATTCCACTTGTCATCGTCCGCGAATACATCCCCGGCTGCACACCTGCTGTCGACGACATCCTTGTTCAAGCGTGTGACGGCGCTAGTGACGGCTGCGGCACTGATCTGCGCGCCTCTTCCCTCCTACGCGCAACAGGGCAGCGGACCCCCAACCCTGCGCGATACAGAAACTGAGCAATTGCTGCGCGAATATACCCGCCGATTTTACGCGCGGCAGGACTGGAAAAACAGAACATCCAGGCTGTCATTATCAATGACGGTACGTTCAACGCTTTCGTGGCCGACGGGCGGCGTATTTTCGTCAATTATGGCGCGCTGCGTGAATCCACCACACCCAACCAGATCATTGGCGTTCTCGCACATGAAACTGGCCATCTTGCAGGTGGTCACCTCGCCAAATTACGCGAGCAGATTGCGCAGACCCAAACCCAGCTGATCATTGCCATGTTGCTCGGTGTCGGCGCGGCCATTGCCGGTGCGCGCTCCGGTGCAGGCAGCGGCGGTGCAGCCGCTATTGCAGCACCACAGTCGGCAATCATGCGCACCATGCTCTCCTACCAGCGTCAGCAGGAAGAAAATGCTGATAAGGCGGGGATCAAGTTTTTGAACGCGACGGGACAATCGTCAAAAGGCATGTACGAAACGTTCAAGCGTTTCGCGGATCAGGGCCTCTACGCCACACGCGGCGCTGATCCCTACAACATGTCACATCCGATGCCGGTAGAACGCATCCGGGCGCTGCAAGAGTTGGCGCAATCGAGCTCATATTGGGAGAAGAAGGACGATCCCGCCTTGCAACTGCGCCATGATATGATGCGCGCCAAGATCTCCGGCTTCATGGAGCGTCCCGACACGGTTTATCGTCGCTATCCGCAATCAGACAACAGCTTGCCGGCACGCTATGCCCGCGCGATTACGTCCTATCGCCACCGCGATCTTAGAACTGCCTTGTCTCAAATTGACAGCCTCATCCAGGTACAGCCTAACAATCCTTATTTTCACGAATTGAAGGGACAAGCGTTATTGGAAGGAGCGAAACCTTCCGAGGCCATCGCACCGCTGCGCCGGGCCATGCAGCTTTCCAATAATGCGCCCCTCATCGAGATGTTACTGGGTCAGGCTTTGCTGGCATCCGATAACAAGGCTTACGCTGATGAGGCGATTTCGATTTTGCGCGCTGCATTATCGCGAGAGCCGGAAGCAGCGATCGGCTACACCCAGCTTGCAATGGCCTATGGACGCAAGGGCAACTACGCCGAAGCCGATCTCGCATCGGCACAAGCGGCCTGGATGCGCGGTGACGGCAAAACGGCGCGTGATCTTGCCTCGCGCGCCAAAACCAGATTTGCTATCGGTACCCCCGGATGGGTCAAAGCCGACGACATTGTGAACACCAAACCGCGACCAGAACAAAATAAATAAATAGACTATGGCCGCTGCCCAAATTGCCAGCAGTTCCTAAACAGAATTTTTAAAAAGGAATACCGATGACCCCACTCCGCCCCCTGACTTTCATCCTTGTCATGCTTGCTGTCTGCGGCGCATCAGTGCCTTCATTCGCCCAAAATTTTTCTGAGAGCCAACGCGGCGAGATCGAAAAGATCATCAAGAGACTATCTTCTAGCCAATCCCGATTTGCTTGAAGAAGTTTCAACTGAACTCGAGAAGCGAAAAGCGGTAACCGCAGAAGAAAAGAGCCAGGCCGCGATCAAGAAACAGGCGAATATCATTTTCAATTCACCACGTGATGTTGTCCTTGGCAATCGAACCGGCGATGTCAGTTTTGTTGAGTTCTTCGATTATAATTGCGGCTATTGCAAAAAAGCCATGAGCGACATGCTCACCTTGATGAAATCGGACCCAAATCTGCGGGTCGTGTCGAAACAATTCCAGTGCTTGGTCCAAGTTCCCTCGAAGCCGCGCAGGTTGCTGTTGCGATACGCATGCAGGACCCAACTGGCAAAAAGTATCTCGACTTCCACCAGAAGCTGCTCGGTGGACGTGGTCAGGCTGACAAGGCACGCGCGATGGCTGCCGCCAAGGAATTTGGTGTTGATATGACGAGACTAGAGAAGGACATGGTCAGCCCTGAAGTTCGCACAACGCTCGAAGAAAACATGAAACTGGCTGACGAGATGGGTATCAATGGCACGCCAAGCTATGTCATTGGCCAGCAAGTTGTGATCGGCGCGATTGGCCTTGACGGACTGAGTAAAAAGATCGCCGAAGCGCGCTGCGGCAAAGCAAGCTGTTGATTGAATGCCGGTTGGAAATGGCGACGCCTCACTGTCGCCCCAATCCTTTAAGATTGGTTAATTAGCAAAATCAATGTGTTCTATCGGCCTTTTCAGGCACTTGAGTAAGTTATCCGGGGAAGATCGCCAGACTGTTCAGGCTTTCCTCAAGCTCCGAGGTTGCCTATAACCCGGTTCAAGCTCACCTCACACGCATCAATTGCAGACACTTCCCTGCATTGCCGACTGGATTTAGGTTTCGGATGTCAAAGACAATCTATGTTCTGAATGGCCCGAACCTCAATCTGCTGGGATCCGTGAGCCTGAAATCTACGGTCACCACACCCTCGCCGATATCGAAAAGCTGTGCCACGACACTGCTGCACGTTACGGACTGACAGCCGAGTGTCGTCAAACCAACCGTGAGGGCGAGTTGGTGGATTTCATCCATGAAGCTGGCTCGAAGAAAATCGCGGGCATTATTCTCAATGCCGGGGGCTACTCTCACACCTCCATCGCACTTCATGATGCGCTGACTGGCGTCAAAATCCCAACCGTGGAAGTCCATATCACCAACGTTTACGCACGTGAGAACTTCCGCCATCACTCCTTCACTGCAAAAGCCGCCTTCGCAACGCTGCCCGGCTTCGGCATCACGGATATCGCCTCGCATCAGCGGAACTCGCCGCCAAGATCAATGTTTCCGCAAAATCCTGACGCCACCCTCGTTTAAAAAATCCGGATCAAGCATGGCCCGCCAGCCGCAAGACACATCCCCTTCCAAGACAAAGCAACCCGATGAGCGTGAGCTCATCCGGGAGCTGGCTATTCTGCTTGAGGAAACAAATCTTTACCGAGATTGAAATCGAGCGCTCGGGCCTGCGGGTGCGTGTGGCCCGCAACATCAGCATTGCTGCTGTAGCACCTGTGGCATCGCATGCGCCTGCAGCAGGCGCCAGTGGCGACTCCGGCTGCAGCTGTCACACCTGCAGATATCGCCAAACATCCTGGAGCCGTGCTCTCACCAATGGTCGGCACCGCCTATCGCGCATCCGAACCGGGTGCCAAGCCGTTCATCGATATCGGCAGCAAAGTCAAAGTGGGCGATACTCTTTTGATCATTGAAGCCATGAAAACAATGAACCAAATTCCGTCGACTCGCGCTGGAACCGTCACGCAAATTCTCGTTGAGGATGGCCAGCCGGTGGAATTTGGCGAGCCCCTTGTCATTGTTGAATAACTTGCTCCATCAGGCGCCGCGATGTTTGACAAGATCCTGATTGCAAATCGCGGCGAGATTGCACTTCGCATCCTGCGTGCATGCAAAGAGCTGGGCATAGCGACTGTCGCAGTCCATTCGACCGCCGACGCCAATGCCATGCATGTGCGACTTGCTGACGAAAGCGTCTGCATCGGACCTCCGACTTCGAAAGACAGCTATCTGAATATTCCGGCGTTACTCGCTGCCTGCGAGATCACCGGTGCGGATGCCGTACATCCGGGCTACGGATTTTTGTCGGAGAACGCACGCTTTGCCGAAATTCTTGCCGAACACAATTTGCATTTCATCGGACCGAAGGCCGAGCACATCCGCTTGATGGGCGACAAGATCGAGGCCAAGAAAACCGCGATACGCCTCGGTATTCCGGTTGTGCCAGGCTCGGACGGAGCTGTGGGCGCGGGCGACGACGCCATGGCGATCGCCAAGAAAATCGGTTTTCCGGTTCTTGTGAAAGCTGCCGCAGGCGGCGGCGGGCGCGGGATGAAAGTCGCTCCAACCGAAGCCGATCTCATGCTGGCATTATCGACCGCCAGCAACGAGGCCAAGTCGGCGTTCGGTGATGGTTCGGTTTATCTTGAGAAATATCTCGGCAAACCACGCCATATCGAAATTCAGGTTCTCGGCGATGGCCGCGGCGGCGCCATCCATCTTGGGGAGCGCGACTGCTCATTGCAACGCCGCCATCAGAAGGTCTGGGAAGAAGGCCCCTCGCCCATCCTAACTGCTGCCGCGCGGGCAAAAATCGGTGAAACCTGCGCCAAAGCCATGCGCGAGTTGAAATACCTCGGCGTCGGCACCATCGAGTTCCTTTATGAAGATGGCGAGTTCTACTTCATCGAAATGAACACCCGTATCCAGGTCGAACATCCAGTGACGGAAATGATCACCGGAATCGATCTTGTGATTGAGCAAATCCGTGTCGCTACCGGCGGTGATCTGCCTTGCAAGCAGGATGAAATTGCGGTCAACGGCCACTCCATCGAATGTCGCATCAATGCGGAAAATCCGGTGACGTTTCGTCCCTCGCCCGGCAAGATTACGCAGTTTCATCCACCCGGCGGACTCGGTGTGCGGATCGATTCCGCAGTCTATCAAGGCTACGTCATTCCACCGTATTATGACTCGCTGGTCGGCAAGCTGATCGTGCACGGCAAAACCCGCGCTGAATGCCTGATGCGGTTACGCCGGGCGCTCGACGAAATTGTCGTGGAAGGCGTGGAAACCACTCTCCCCTTGTTCCGGGCGTTGGTGCGAGAGTCCAACATTATTGATGGCGACTATCACATCCACTGGCTTGAGCAATATCTCGCCGTCGGAGATATCAAAGCTTCATAAGTGCTGCACTTAGTAAGTCTTGCGCACGATTGGCAAAACCAAGTTCCCTAAATCAACGCTGTCGCGAAGGCCCTCACGCCCTGCTATGATGGGGACATGAGCTCGCGTAACTCCGTATCATCCGAAATTACGCCAGAAGTTTTGCTGCGCGCCTACGCCTGCGGCATTTTCCCAATGTCGGAGAGCGCGACCGATCCAACCCTTTTTTGGGTCGAGCCGGAGCTGCGCGGTGTCATCCCGCTTGAGAGCTTTCGAATCTCATCGCGGCTGGCACGTACTGTTCGCTCCGATATCTTCCGTATCGAAGTCAATACTGCCTTCAAGCAGACGATAGACGGATGTGCATCCCCGCAAGCGGACCGCGAAGATACATGGATCAATCGGCCCATTCGCGATCTCTACACAGCCCTGCATGATATAGGACATTGCCATAGCGTCGAAGCCTGGCAAGGCGATGATCTCGTGGGTGGGCTCTATGGTGTGAGTTTGGGGCGCGCCTTTTTTGGCGAGAGCATGTTCCATCGCACGCGCGATGCTTCAAAGGTAGCGCTGGTTCATCTCGTTGCGCGTCTGATGAAGGGTGGCTTCGTTCTGTTAGACACGCAATTCGTAACTAATCACCTGCGCAGCTTCGGCGCGATTGAAGTGCCACGGCCTCGCTATCGTCAGATGCTTGATGAAGCCATTAGTGGCACAGGCGATTTCTTCGCGTTGCCTGCGGATCGCCCAGTCAGCGGCGATGAGGCATTAAGCCATATCCGGCAAAGACCGGTCAGATGTACCGAATGAGACCAATCGACATTTCAAAGTAGGCCACCTATGGTTGCCGCCGCTAGTAATTGGGGCGGTTTATGTCTGAGCGGTATGGCGTCGGCGAATGGTTTGGTAAGGTCGTTTCGAGCAGGCCGGACCGCACCTTAAGAAATTGGCAGAAAAAGCGGCAATGGGCTTCAAGCAGGCCGATATGCCATGTCCCTTCCGGGAAACTGTTGAGCCTGGGTGAAGTGTAATAAAGGGGGGTGTTTGCTCGCTACAGCTTCACAGTCAAACATTGGGATCGGTCAAGCCGGTCGGGCTTCGTAACGATGTGCCCCTCTCGTTTCTGGCAGGACGCCAAGGTATTTCGATGGATTGGTGAAGAGATTTTAGGAACTTCGAAGCCCATTCTTATTAAAGAGGTGGATTTCCTCGAAAGCATATTAGGGGATAGCGACAAAGAGGATGAGGAAGAAAAGGAGCGTGAGGCCGTTGGGCGTATCGATACAGTGCTGCTGCATCGAAACAAATACAAATGAATGTTGTGCCTTAGAATTGCAGGCAATACTACTTTTCTGGGGCTGGGATGTCCTCGCATCTTGCTCAATACACAAAAGCTGACGGACTTGTATTTCCCGATAAGCAGAGACGCCCTGATTTTCGTTCGTCGGGGCCCAAGCGGCTTATGCCTCAGCTTCAAACAAAAGTCCCAACGCTGCGCCGTTGGGGGAAAAAGAATGACGGTGGTAGTGGATATGCCGTTTTTCAAATCGCTTGGCCCAATAGATCCATATCCCACATCTAAGCAATTGCGATATTGCGTGGTTCATTGTGAATTATGACCCGACAACCGGAAAAATTAGTTTTGCAGACAAGGTTTACACGACACTGGAAAGCTCTGTCGAAGCACTCACAGCCGGCAAGCCGCGATCGAAAGAGGCATTTGAGGAAAGGCTTACTGGCGTGCTCAAAGGCGACCACGAAGGCTGCCAAAAAGAAGATTATACGGCTTTCGTGATCAGAAGTTCATAGTGAACCGTGTGGTGAGTTGATTTCATCGGAACCATATTCACCGCGAACCCATGCCTCTCTGCCAGTGACCGGACATCAGCGCTATCATCATATGTCAGCATAAACTTGCCTTTTATCTCGCTCATAGCAGCGAAGAGTTTAGCGTGATCGATCGAGTTGCAAGAATACAAGCGCGATCCAGCATTCTTGCCACCCGCCGTATAAGGTGGATCGATAAAAAACACGGCGTCAGTTCGATCTTTAAATTGGGCAATGGTTTCAAAGGCGTCCTTGGCAAAAAAAGATACTTTGGCGCGTTCCTCTCGGATTGTTCTTATCCGTTCGATCAATGTCGCAGGATACCAGCGCGAGCCAATTCCCTTACCATCTCTCGCCCGCCTTAACGAGACTTGCGCCGGGGGCCATGATGCCTCCGCGGTTGTACTTCGGTTGCGCAAGATGGTTCGGAATGCTTTTTCTTTGTTCAATCGTGCCGGCAGAGCTAACCGTCTTACGACTTCATCTCTGGTCATTTGAAACGACTTAATCTGTCGGCAAAGCCAACGGGCATCGTCCTCGCTGCGCCCAAAGATAACCTTCCAAACAACCGCGACGTGAGGATCAAGTTCACCAAAGACGACTTTGTCGGCCCAATCCTCAACAGCCGCCGTGAGCGAAATGCTGGCACCGCCGGCGAATGGCTCGATCAAAATTCCAAAGCGCTGTTGTTGAGACGAACCAATGGCGCACCTGCGGGACGCACCACGTCTTGCCTCCGGGGTAGCGGAACGGGCTCAGTTGTCGCACCTGCGACACATTCACCACCCGGAGTGGTGGCAGTGCCCGGTCCTGAATCCCGGTTAGGAAATCGACGTATCCACGTTCCAAGAGGCTCATTTCCATCACTCGAGTCTCACAGTTAAGGGTAGTGCTACCCGCAATATTCATGATTCGTTCGCAACAAATCGTCAACAATTTTGAAAAATCATCCCAAATAATCATGATCGCGCACCGGCGATTACAATAACTTTCCGCTTCCGATCGGGGCGCACTAGGAGAAAAACAGGCCACGACCAAATTCAAACTGTGAAAAGGCTTAGCGAGGTGGCGGAAATCCACTCGCAGGTGGCAGCGGCGGTCGCGGTGGCGGCGCAGGCTGTTGTTTTGCGGGTGGCGGTGGCGGTTGCCGCTTCTGCTGCACTTGTGGCGCTGCCGGCTTTTGTTGATCTGCCTGTGTAGCAACGGCAGTGTCCGGGTTTTTGCACTCTGTCAGCCAGATGTCATAGATCGGATGTTCAACACCATGAAGTCCAGGACTGGCAGCAAACATCCAGCCCGAGAAAATCCGCTTCACCTCACCCTGCAACGTGATCTCATCGACTTCGATGAATGCGTCGGTGTTGGCCGCCTCCGTGGAAGGGCGCGTATAGCAAGCCTGCGGCTTCACGCGTAATGCGCCGAACTGCACAGTTTCTCCAACCTCGGCATCAAATTTGATGATGCGCCCCGTGATCTTGTCCAAACCCGAGAACACGGCATGTTTGTTCGTGATTTTCTGGACCGGCGGCTCAGTCACAACTTCATCACCGGGCTGCAAGGTTGCTGGCGCAGGTGGTGCACTGCGTGGTTGTCGCTGACCTGCCGGTAGTCCTGGCAAGGGCGTTGCCTGCGAAGGCGCATTTGCAGTATCCGGCCCCTGCCCTGGCAAACGCGGTTGGCCCTGCGGAGATGCACCGGGCGGCGGCGGCAAAGGCTGAGATTGAACTGCACCGGGCGGCGGCACAGCCTGACCGGGTGGCGGCCGATTAGGCGTCGGCAACAGCCGTCCCTGCGCCGGCAAGTCCGGCACCTCCTCCTCTTCCTCATCCTGCAACACTCCACCACGCGGAACAGCTACGGGCGGGCGAGGACGATCGGAAAAGATATTGCCGATTTGCGCATATGAGGGTGCCGTAAGCGGCATCAGTAACGCCGCAAGACAACCTGCGATCAAAGTTTTGGCGGCGGTTTGGAACATGTTACGCGGTTTGAAGGGCATGACGCCGAAAAGTGCAAGAGACGGTTCAAGACGGTTTCGGATACATCATGCTCTAAATCATGAGAAACAACCACTTTCATGATTGGGATTCATGCAAATCCAAATCAATGCGGTATAGCGAATCGGGACTCACAGCATTCCCTAGATAGTAAGTCACCTGCAAGCCCAGCGGTTAACGCCGCGATTACGGCAGAGAAAGGGCGGCTTCAGTTGTAATGACCAAGCATGGGGGCGTCGAATGTCTACTTCTTTCCATATTGGCTTGTTGTTGTTTCCGAATCTCACACAGCTCGACCTCACCGGCCCTTTGCAAGTTTTCACCCTCATGCCAGGAGCCAAGGTTCACCTGATTGCGAAACATATGGCGCCAGTGCCAAGTGACGCAGTTTTGATGCTCCCGCCGACAGTGACATTCGAAGAATGCCCACAACTGGACGTGCTCTGCATTCCTGGCGGGGGTGGAACCGACGATCTCGTCAATGACGAGGAAACGCTTGATTTCATCCGTAAACAAGCCGCAGGCGCGCGATTTATCACATCGGTCTGCACCGGCGCGCTTGTGCTAGGTGCGGCTGGTTTACTCCAGGGCTATCGCGCAACGACCCACTGGTCGGCGATGGAGCTTTTACCGCTGTTCGGCGCCATACCGACTAAGGAGCGTGTGTGCATCGATCGCAACAGGATGACTGGGGGCGGCGTAACTGCAGGGATCGATTTTGCGCTGAAGCTTGCGTCAATTCTCACCAATCAGCGGACAGCGGAGACGATACAGCTCTCGCTCGAATACAACCCTGAGCCACCTTTCAATGCCGGATCTCCCGACACCGTAGCACCGGAGATACTCGCAGGACTAAATCAGCGCCTTGTCGCAAGGAAACAACACCGCGAGGATGCAGTGAAACGCGCAGCCGCGCGGATCGACGCACCAAATCTTCAGTTGCTGTGACTTACTGACCCGTACTTACTGACCCGGCGTCCAGGGCTGATAATCGCCTGTTGCCTTCGGGCGCTGGCCAGAAGCCAGGATCGAGCCCGGTGGCCGGTAAGCCGCGGGCGTCCCGGTCATGTTCGGCTGGTGGGATTTCTCCCACTCGCGCGACTTATAAGTCTCGGCAGTTGGAGGAACATCCACCGTGTGGTGCAACCAGCCGTGCCATGAAGGGGGAACCCGACTGGCCTCAGCATAACCATTATAGATCACCCAACGCCGTTCGAACCCAAGCGCCGGATCGATCTTGCCGCCTTTCGTACGATAGTAGCGGTTGCCGCCTTCATCCTGCCCGACCAGTTCGCCAAATCGCCAGGTCCAGACCAGCGTTCCGAACGTCGCGCCATTCCACCATGTAAAAAAGCGCAGGAAAAACAGCTTCATAGAAATACCTGGTCAGTGAGGTGAACCCTCGCGGGCATTGTTTGATGGCACTGGAAACACTAATTGTCCAGCGGGGGCAGCAACTTGGTTTGATGTGCCCCATTGATACGTTTGGCCGATCCGATCTTATGTTGCGAGTACATTGATGTGGATGACGGGGAGAAAGATCACCCGAGCGGCAGATAAACCACCCAAAAAAATGCATGAGCCGCATACCGGAGAGCGCTAATCCGGAAGAACAAGTCGAAGCTATGGCGAATTTCGCTCAAGCAAAGAAATTGGCTTCCAGAATCCGGCAGAGACTTCACCGATAGTTCCTGGAGTGTGAACAGCCCCTGCGTCGATTTTTCCGCTGGAAATTCTCACTTTCCACCATATTTAGTGTTTGATTCAGGATTTAATACTAAACCTTGACGGGTCGGATGGAGTCAGCCTAGCTTTGGATTGCTTTGGCGCTGGAGTCTTCAGTCTCGCCGGGCATTCCCGAAAAGGGCTTAGGAGACACCTCCGTCGCGCCAGGAATGGCCACGGACAGAGGATGTGTCTGCTTTTGTTTTGGGTGGGGCAAACCGCGGGGCTTACGTGCCTCGTGTCTAAACTACGAGTTGGGGCGTTGGAGCATAGACCGGGTTTGTCCTGTGTTTTGCTCATCAGAGTTGGCAGGCCGGACATACCGGCCAAAGCGAATGGATACGTTCGCAAATGGGAATCGCTGGCGTACCGTGAACGGACGCCGGGGCAAATTGACGGGACACTACGATGCGAATCGAACGGCGATATACAAAAGACGGTCAGTCACCTTACGCGGCAATCGAATTCCGCCTGACAACCAGTGAAATTCGCAACCCCGACGGCTCGGTGGTCTTCCATCTTGCAGACGTTGAAGTGCCTGAGTTCTGGTCGCAGGTCGCCTCCGATGTGCTCGCTCAAAAGTATTTTCGTAAAGCCGGCATTCCCAAGATTCTGAAAAAGGTCGAGGAAGAGACCGTGCCGTCATGGCTGTGGCGCTCGGTACCAGACACCGAAGCGCTTGCCGCCCTGCCCGAATCTGAGCGCTTCGGTAGCGAACAGTCGTCAAAGCAGGTGTTCGACCGCCTCGCTGGCTGCTGGACCTATTGGGGCTGGAAGGGCGGCTATTTCACCTCCGAAGAAGCCGCGCACGCCTTCCATGACGAACTGCGCTTCATGCTGGCCAAGCAGATGGTCGCGCCGAACTCACCACAATGGTTCAACACTGGCCTGCATTGGGCCTACGGCGTCGATGGACCGGGACAGGGTCACTACTATGTGGACTGGAAAACCGGCAAGCTCACCAAGTCGAAATCGTCCTACGAGCATCCGCAGCCGCACGCCTGCTTCATTCAGGGCGTGGACGACGACCTCGTCAACGAGGGCGGCATCATGGACCTGTGGGTGCGCGAGGCGCGCCTGTTCAAATACGGCTCGGGCACCGGCTCCAACTTCTCCCGTCTGCGCGGTGAAGGTGAAAAGCTATCCGGCGGTGGCCGCTCAAGCGGCCTGATGAGTTTCCTCAAGATCGGCGACCGTGCGGCGGGCGCGATCAAATCCGGCGGCACCACACGCCGCGCGGCCAAGATGGTGGTCGTCGATGCGGATCACCCGGATATCGAGACCTACATCGACTGGAAGGTGAAGGAAGAACAGAAAGTTGCAGCCCTCGTCACCGGCTCCAAGATCAACCAGAAACACCTCAAGGCTATTCTGAAAGCCTGCGTGAATTGCGAAGGCTCGGGCGACGACTGCTTCGATCCTGAGAAAAACCCCGCACTCCGCCGCGAGATCAAGTTCGCGCGCCGTGCATTGGTCACCGACGGCATGATCAAGCGGGTGATCCAGTTTGCCCGGCAGGGCTACACCGAAATCCAGTTCGATGCCTACGACACCGACTGGGATTCAGAAGCCTACCTCACCGTCGCCGGCCAGAACTCGAACAATTCGGTGTCGTTGAAGGACGACTTCCTGCGCGCGGTGATGACCGACGGCGACTGGAATTTGATCGGCCGCACCAGCAAGAAGGTGATGAAGACGCTGAAGGCCCGCGACCTGTGGGAAAAGATTGGCTACGCCGCATGGGCGAGCGCCGATCCCGGCCTGCACTTCAACACCACGATGAACGACTGGCACACCTGCAAGGCGTCCGGCGACATCCGCGCATCGAACCCCTGCTCCGAATACATGTTCCTCGATGACACGGCATGTAATCTCGCCTCGGCGAACCTGCTGACGTTTTACGACATCGACCGCACGCCGCTTCGATGTGGAAGCCTATGAGCATCTTTGCCGGCTCTGGACTGTCGTGCTCGAAATCTCGGTGATGATGGCGCAATTCCCATCCAAAGCCATTGCCGAACTCTCGTATGAATTCCGCACGCTCGGCCTTGGCTACGCCAACATCGGCGGCCTGCTGATGACCATGGGCCTTTCCTATGATTCGAAGGAAGGCCGCGCGCTGTGCGGCGCGCTGAGCGCGATCATGACCGGCGTTGCCTATAAAACCTCCGCCGAAATGGCGCAGGAGCTCGGCACCTTCCCGGCTACAAGAAAAACGCGAGCCACATGCTGCGCGTGATCCGCAACCATCGCCGTGCCGCGCATGGCGAGGCCTCGGGCTATGAAGCGCTGTCAGTCAGCCCCGTGCCGCTCGATCATGCAAGCTGCCCGCAGGCCGACATCGTCACGCACGCCAAGGCCGCATGGGACAAGGCGCTTGAACTCGGCAAACAACACGGCTTCCGCAACGCGCAGACCACGGTGGTGGCGCCGACCGGCACCATCGGCCTGGTGATGGACTGCGACACCACAGGTATCGAACCTGATTTCGCGCTGGTGAAATTCAAGAAGCTCGCCGGCGGCGGCTACTGGAAGATCATCAACCGCGCCGTGCCCGAAGCCTTGCGCACGCTCGGCTATCGCGAGAGCGAGATCGCCGAGATCGAGGCCTACGCAGTCGGCCACGGCTCGCTGGCGCAAGCGCCCGGCATCAACCATTCGACGCTGAAGGCCAAAGGCTTCACCGACGAGATCGATTGCCAAGATCGAGAAGGCACTGCCGACTGCGTTCGACATCAAGTTCGTGTTCAACAGGTGGACGATCGGCGAAGATTTCATCCGCGACAATCTCGGCATCGCCTCGAGGCCCTCACCGCGCCAACTTCGACCTGCTCACTGCCCTTGGCTTCACCAAGCGCGAGATCGAAGCCGCCAACGTGCACATCTGCGGCGCGATGACGGTGGAAGGCGCGCCGCATCTCAAGGCCGAGCACTACAACGTGTTCGATTGCGCCAATCCCTGCGGCAAAATCGGCAAGCGTTATCTCTCGGTGGAAAGCCACATCCGCATGATGGCGGCGTCGCAGCCATTCATCTCGGGCGCGATCAGCAAAACCATCAACATGCCGAACGATGCCACGGTGGAGGATTGCAAATCCGCCTACCTGCTTTCGTGGAAACTGGCGCTGAAAGCCAACGCGCTCTACCGCGATGGCTCGAAGCTCTCGCAGCCGCTGAATTCGCAGCTCATCTGCCGACGAGGAGGAGGACGATGACGCGATCGAGTCGTTCTACGACAAGCCGATGGCGGCACGTACCGCGCAGGTGTCCGAGAAGATCGTCGAGAAACTCATCGAGCGCATCGTCGTGATGCGCGAGCGCGAGAAGCTGCCGGACCGCCGCAAGGGCTATACGCAGAAGGCTGTGGTCGGCGGACACAAGGTCTATTTGCGCACCGGCGAATATGACGATGGCCGCATCGGCGAGATCTTCATCGACATGCACAAGGAAGGCGCGGCGCTGCGCTCCTTCATCAACAACTTTGCCATCGCGGTGTCGCTCGGCCTGCAATACGGCGTGCCGCTGGAGGAATACGTCGATGCCTTCACCTTCACCCGCTTTGAGCCTGCGGGTCCGGTGCAGGGCAACGACTCGATCAAGTACGCGACCTCGATCCTCGACTACGTGTTCCGCGAACTCGCGGTAAGCTACATGTCGCGCTTCGATCTCGCCCATGTCGATCCGTCCGAAGGACAGTTCGACGCGCTTGGCAAGGGAGTCGAGGAAGGCCGCGCTCCGGAAGAGAGCAACGCCGCCGCGACGAAATATCTCTCAAAGGGCCTCACCCGCTCACGCACCGACAAGCTCGTGGTGATGCGCGGCGGCGCGGACCTTGATGCGCGCGCGGCCAGCAACATCACCGCGATTGCGTCAAGCGGCGCGACCGCGCGGCACAGTGACGTGGCCGAAGGCGCAACCGCGCTGAAAACCGCAGAGCCGGAGCGCGAACTCTCTCCGACCGAAAAGCTGGAAG
This sequence comes from uncultured Alphaproteobacteria bacterium, assembly GCA_963811795.1. Classification (GTDB taxonomy): domain Bacteria; phylum Pseudomonadota; class Alphaproteobacteria; order Rhizobiales; family Xanthobacteraceae; genus Afipia. The sequence continues at coordinate 61,728 of CAWESR010000001.1, read as the reverse complement.
CCCAAGGCTGGAGCAAGGCGGATCAGCCGCAGCAGCCAGCGCCATCAGAAAGCCGAACGCCGCGCGGAAGCAAAGGCCAAAGGCTACGAGGGCGACATGTGCATGGAATGCAGCAACTTCACCCTGGTGCGCAACGGCACCTGCATGAAGTGCGACACGTGTGGAAGCACGACGGGGTGTTCGTGAAGGGGCAACAATGAGACATCGCGAAGACGAAGATTTTGAAGAAGTTGCGCGAGCTACTCGGCGAAAACTGGGCATTGAACACCAGTTGCAGCCAGATATGGTCACGGTCTTATTCAAGCTCCAGCAACTCGGGATGATTGCCAGCTACGAAAAAGTCCCCGACCATAAAATGCCAGAGGATCTCGGAGCATTCGATCCTGACAGACGAATAATGCGCCTTCGCGAGAGTACATTCGTAGCAGCAAATGAAGTTATTGACCAGAATCCGGCAACGAAACGCGCGCGCTTCACAATTGCTCACGAGTTAGGCCATGTCGTTTTTGGACATAAGAAAACTCGTCACCGCAACATATCTGGCCGGCCGATTGAGAAAATCGCACCTTCGATAATGCGGGACGAAAGCGACGCTGATAAATTCGCGGCGGCATTTCTCGCTCCACTTTATTTGGCAGGAAATCCATTACTCGCACATGCCAGCGATCTTGCTGATCGTTTTGGACTTAGCACGAGGGCCGCAGAAATTAAACTCGAGGAGCTTCAACGACTTTATCGACGCGCTCACAATCTTCCACGTCCTCTACCAAAAAGTATTGTCAGCTTTCTTGAAAATGCGAAAAAAGGCGGCGCTAAAATTACCAGCTTGGATATCGAGCAACAAAGATTAGACAAGGAAGCGAAGGCGAAAGCCTACGAGGGGGATCTGTGCTCCGAGTGCGGCAACTTCACCCTTGTGCGCAACGGCACCTGCATGAAGTGCACCGCGTGTGGCAGCACGACGGAGTGTTCGTGAGGGCAGCCGATATCGCGCGCGGTGAGGTGATCGTGAAGGGTGAATGCGAGCTAAGGTAGACGAGCTATGTATTAAAATACAATTCTTAAAAGCCCTCACCTATTAGTTTTACTTTGATCACTATGGTGGAAAATGCATCAATCACTCATAAGTATTCATCAACAACTTGATGCAGTCATCAATCAATTACGCTCTGTTGTTCCAAGTGACGAACCATTCGGCAACGCACACAACAACTGGAGTTTTCCGGGCTTAAATCGTGCCGAGCTAATTGCCGAAGCGCAGTCAATAATCGACCTGATCAGAGATGATGGCCCCGATGAGGTTGGAGAGCACGAAGCGAAGCTGACTGACTATATCCGCCGCCTTCAACATCTCCACCAGAATACAATTCCTAACTTGTGGGGCAGTGCGGCGGTTGCCGTACCGACTTACATGTTCACATTGGAAGGCCTTCGGAAGGCGCTTGCACCTGTTTTAAATCGAGACAGACGGAGAGAAGCGATCGCTAAACTCCGAAAATTGACAGAGCAAATTCGTGGGTTAGAAGCGCGAGTGACAGGGCTTGAACCTCGCGCTGCATCTATGACCACGATGGTTGATGCGATTGAGCGTGCGTACAATGCAGCCGACCAACTTCCGACTGACTTAGAGTCATTGGCCGAGGCAAAGCAAAAGGTCGATAAGATTGTTCAGGAGGCAACAAAGGACCAAGGTCGTCTTCTTGGAATTCGCGAGCAGGCGGAAGAACTCGATAAACAGCTTAACCAAAGCGCCAATGAAGCAAAAGCAGTGCTCAGGAATTGTGAAACCGCCTACTCAGCAGCAACAAGTGTGGGGTTAGCCGCTGCATTCACCGAGCGTTCCTCAAGTCTTTCAACATCGATGTGGATATGGGTCGCCGGATTAATTAGCTCTCTTGCTGCGGCCAGCTTTTTCGGAATCGGGCGTCTTCAAATTTTGGTCGAATTGTTTAAAGATCCAAACCTATCTGCATCGATGATCATTCCGAATTTGATTTTGTCTATACTCTCGGTTGGCGCCCCAGTTTGGTTTGCTTGGCTATCGACTAAACAGATCGGTCAACGGTTCAAACTTTCCGAAGACTACGCCTTTAAGGCATCTATTGCCCGTGCGTATGAGGGCTTTCGCCGTGAGGCAGCTCGGATTGACAAAGAAATGGAAGCTCGGCTCCTCAATTCTGCACTCACTCGACTTGACGAACTTCCTCTTCGCTTGGTGGAAACAGAAAACCATGGCAGTCCATGGAATGAATTCGCAAATTCTAGTCTAGTAAAAGAAGCACTTAGGTCTGTACCAAATTTTGCCATTCAAGTGCGAGAATTAGCCGAAACGGCCATCGCTCAAATCTCTCCTGCGAAGATGGGGCAACCTTCTGCGCAATTAGTTGAAAAATCGCCCTCCCAAAACCCAAGTCAATAGTTACTGGACCAAGCGTAGCGAGTAGCTTTTCAGTCCTACTTCAATCGCACGCCTGGTTTCGCACCACCCGTGAATTCAACACCTGCTTTTTCCAATACGTGTTGGATCGCAGCGTGATTGTTTTGATGTGGTGTGCGGCGTCCCTTTTCAAAATCGACAATGACATTCCGCGACACGCCAGCCGCTGCCGCCAAGTCAGCCTGCCCCATATCGATCAAGGCACGGGCGGCCCGGCATTGCGCAGGGGATATTGACATTTTTGTCATATATAGATATTTTTGCTCGATAAATACGAAATCAGTCAAAATGACTGATGTTCAACATATTATCAGATGAGGTTCCCCATGCCACGCGCAATCACGGCGCGGAGGAAGCCGTTGCGCGCGCGCCGGTCCAAGGCGCCCTCCCGCGCAAGCAAGCCATCCGCCCGCGCAGCCATCATCAGTCTTGCGTTGGATATGGAAGAGCCGTTGCACGACGCCCGCGCGCTGGTGCATGCGCTTCGCCTGATCGGGCATGCCATGGCTGATTTTCATGGGGATGAGGGTTTGCCTATCGTCACCGTCGCCAGCGCGGCCTCCGAACGCCTCGATGCATTATCAACCGCATGGAACGGGATCATCGAAGCCAGCAGGAAGTAGTCGGCAAAGACGTGGATGGCCGGGTCAAGCCCGGCCATGACGAGGGATAGTCGGGTGCCTCAGCCCGCATCCACACCCCTTAATACGGCACCTTCCCCTTCGCGCGCTGCGTCTTCGCTGCTTCCACCCACCACAGCAAATCATCCGCGAAGCGCGGGAAGGAATTTGCGAGCGCCTTGCCGCCCTCGCCGGTCGGCTCGCCATCAGTGGAGAGCGTTTGCGCAATCGGCCCGACGGCAATTGTTGCTGATGTCACCACCATGCCCATCTCCGAGAGCGAGCCGTGCCAATTGAGCGCCGCGCGCACGCCGGAAAAGCGCCCCGCTGAATAACTGGCGATGGCCGCAGGCCGCCAAAAATATTCTTCCAGAAAATGATCGGTCAGGTTCTTCAGCCCCGGCTGCAGTCCCCAATTGTATTCGCCCGTCACGAACACGAAGCCATCGGCGGCGATGATCTTTTGCGCAAGTTCCTCCATCGCGGCGGGCGCTTCGCCTTTCGGATATTCCTTGTACATGCGATCTAACATCGGCAGGCCGACTTCCCTGGCGTCGATCAGTTCGACATCGCAGCCGCGCGCGCGCAGGCCCTTGACGATAAAATCCGCAAGGCGAATGCCCATCCTGTCCGAACGATATGAGCCATAAAAAACGAGGATGCGGTCGGTCATGTGTCGTCACTCCTGTGAAGAGACGATCAGCGTAGCCGGGATGATGATCCGTCGCGCAATCACGATTTCGAGCGCGACCTTTCCCTATTCTTCCTTTTCCGTCGTGAAAAATAGCGGATAGCCTTTGGCCTTGCCGAGTTCGGTTGCTTCTTTCGCCTTGGTCTCGGCAACATCACGCGTATACACCGCGATGACGCAGGCGCCTTTCTGGTGCGCCGTCATCATCACGCGATAGCTCTGCTCTTCCGTCATGCGGAAGACCGCCTTCAACACCTCCACAACGAACTCGCGCGGCGTGTAGTCGTCGTTGATGAGGATCACTTTATAGAGCGGCGGACGTTTCGTTTTCGTCCGTGTTTTGGTTTTCGGTTTGCTGAGGCTCTGACTCACAGCACCTCCCGTCCAATTGTCTGCATCCCAGAGGGACATGCATCAACGGCACACGCACGATACGGTTTCCGGTGCAAACGGAACCAGAGATGCACTGTGACGGCAAATCGGGAAAATACAGGACAGAATTACGCAGTCAGTATGGCGACTGGGCACATCGTGCCGTCAACGCCGGATCACATTAGGAATAGAGCCAGTCAACAATGCCTGATCGGACCCCATCGGCACGCACACCTTGGAGCGGCGCATCGCCCCGAGAGCGCCCCGCACCTTGAGTACCTTTCCCACGCCGCAGCTTCCGTTATCTACGAAGACAACGGCATACGGCGCGAGAACATAAGGCTCAGTTTTCAGGAAATTTTGCGCAAAAGACGGCGATGCCGCCGCGACAGACACACCCAACGCTACTAAAAGGCCACGCATACTCACCCCTCGCCACTGGCCTCATAATATCCAGCCCGCGGCAAAGGTTCCATGGGAGTGCGGCGAGAATTTGATAATTTTTTATTAATGCCGTTAGCGACGTTGGATCGTGGTTAACGTCCGGCTTCACGGCCTGAACCGCAGCATTTCCGCCACCCACTGCTATGAGAATCGCCATCAAGCAGCTAGGGTAAGACGATGATATTCAGACGATTCCTCCCTCGCCCACACCCTCTACAGCCGCACGTCAATGGCTTGGCGATAGCAGGGGCAATGGTCCTAAATCTCATTGTCGCAATCGCTCCAGCCCGTGCGGATATTGTCTCACGGGAAGCGGATGTCGGCGATGTGCGTCTGGGTCAACGCATCTGGGTCGATGATGGTTCTTGCCCCTCCGGAAAAATCAAGGAAATCACAGGGACGCGGCTGACACCTGCAGGTGTTGAACGTTCTATCCAGTGTGTCGAACGTAAAAATGCTCGGCACTAAGGATCGCGACCTGCGACAAAATTAGATCGCTGCATTTTTATCATACCTTCGCCGCAGCATGGCCTGCTGACGATTTTGACGCGCCAAGTTTGGAACGTTTTACCATTTCAGACATTGGCTAGTGGAAATCGATCAGGGGCGTCGCGTGCGTATGACTTTGGGCGATCAGTGGCAAGCAAACAAAGCATTCTCACACATTCGCATTGGCACGCTTTCACGAACTATATGTTTTGCGGCAACAGCCATGCTTACGCATGCGGCGCAAGCGCATGCTCAAATGTCCTGGCCAGGCGCACTCGGCGGGCATTACGATCGCAGGCCCCTCTTTGGGCAATCCTGGCCGTCTACAAATCATACGACGCCAACCAAAACACACACGTCAAAACCCGCCTCCATACCAAAAGAGATTCAAAAACCTCAAGGCCCGCTCCTCGTCACCATTTCCACCACGAAGCAGCGGCTTAAAATCTACGATGCCAACGGTCTTTTCGCGGAGGCTCCTGTCTCGACAGGCACACGCAGCCATCCAACCCCGTTGGGCGCATTCAGCGTCATCCAGAAAAATAAATGGCATCGCTCCAATATCTACAGCGATGCGCCGATGCCATACATGCAGCGTATTACATGGTCCGGCGTAGCTCTTCATGCCGGCATATTGCCCGGTTATGCAGCCTCGCATGGCTGCATCCGCATGCCATACAATTTCGCGATGCGGATGTGGAGCTGGACCAAACCTGGCACGCGCGTGATCATCGCAGCGGATGAATTATCTCCATCCGATTTTTCACATCCCATACTGATCACACGAAAGCCTGCGCCGGTTCTGGTTGCGGCCAATATAGAGAAAGCAACCGATGCAGAGAAAGAGACAGGGCTGCCCTTGTCCTCGGACAACATCGTAACGACAGGGGCGATTGGGCCAATCAAACCGCGCACAGGACATGTTGCAATTTATCTGAGCCGCAAAGACAGCAAACTTTATGTCCGGCAGAATTTCGAACCGCTATTCGATGTACCGATCACGATTGATTCCGCTGACCGGCCGCTCGGCACTCACATTTTCACTGTCCGCGGAGACACAAGCGATACTGATACGCTGCATTGGTCTGTCATTTCGCTTGCATCTCCCATACGTGTGACAGCAAAGCGCAACGACGACGAATGGTCTCGACACAAAAAATCATCTGCAAAAACTGAACCGCTCATCCTTCAACCACCACCCACGCCTTACGAGGCGCTGGATCGCATAGCCATTCCACAGGATGCCATGCAACGGATCGCCTCAATAATTGCGCCGGGCAGCTCACTGGTGATTTCCGATCAGGGGCTCGGCAATGAAACGGGGCGAGGAACCGACTTTATTGTCACACAGCGGTCGCAGTAGCCGGCATCGTTATTGCGGTCTCTCTGCCTCGAAAACCGCACCCATTCGGATATTAACCACCATGGGCCAGCTTCTTGCCCCATAGACGCCGCTTTCTCCATTAACCTTCCCATTGGGTCGGTCCCACTAACCTTAAAAGGCGTTGGCGTAGCAGCACTTGTCCAGCTAGGCTAATGACGTGCGACGGACGATGAGTTCCCAAGCGAGGTCAGCCGATCTGAGCCTCTGCAATCTGGGCTTCTGAATGAGAAATCCCGCGCGCGGCATGATTGGCACCAATTATTCTAAGGAGTTCAAATGCGCATCACCACAAGCCTGGTTCTCGCCGGTGCTATTTCCCTTTGCGCGTTCAACAGCGCATGGTCTCAAGCACTCATTCCCCAGCGCAATGCACCCGCTGCGGCACCCCCAGTCTCGCAAACCCCGGCGCCCGTAGCAGCAGCCCCAGCCAAGACCCCTTGCGCAAATCCGAATGCCATTGGCGTATCGCGGGTTATCGCGATCGATACAGCCGGCGGTCCAGGATTTGGTTTCGAACATTTCAAACAGCTCGATTTTCTGCGTGACAAGGAAGTTGTGCTGACTTTCGACGACGGTCCGTGGCCAGCCAATACGCCATCCGTGCTCAAGACCCTTGCGGACGAATGCACCAAGGCGATTTTCTTCCCAATCGGCAAACACGCCACCTATTATCCTGAAATTTTAAAGCAGGTCGCTGAGCAGGGCCACACGGTCGGCTCGCACACATGGTCACATGCCAACCTCAACAACAAACGCATCACTGAAGCGCAAGCCAAGGAAGAAATCGAAAAAGGTTTCAGCGCGGTTGCCTGGGCGCTTGGCAGTGCACCTGCTCCGTTCTTCCGCTTCCCTGCACTTCAGCACCCACCTGCGATGGTGACTTATGCGGGTGAACGAAATATCGCCGTCTGGTCGTGCGATCTGGACTCTTTCGATTTCAAGGCCAGCACAGCCCAAAAGATCGTCAATACTATTATGACCAAACTCGACAAGCTCGGCAAAGGCATTGTGCTGATGCACGACTTCCAGAAACATACAGCGGAAGCATTGCCTGAGCTGATGAATTGGTTGAAGGCGGGCGGTTACAAGATTGTGCAGGTCAAAGCCAAAACTCCGATTAAAACCATCGCGCAATATGACGAGGAAATCGTCAAAAGCCTCAAGCTGCCGACCGTCAGCACACGGCCTTTGTCGAGCGTAGTGCAAACCATTTCCGAGTAACGCGGCGCTAATGCACGCTTCCGAAAGTTCAGGTGATGGCGGCTATTGCCCTTCGCATCGAAGGTTATGTCATCGTGTCGGCGGACGGCATGCTTGCCGATGCCAACGGCATGATGCCCGCCTCCCTGAAGTTTGCGGGCGACCAGAGTTTTTTTGAAAGCGCGCTGGATCGCGTGGACCTTATCGTCCATGGCCGCAACTCCTTTGAGGATCAGCCGCGTTCACCACAACGCACACGGATTATTTTGACGCGATCAATATCCGGCGTCGACCGCGATCCGACCAATCCAAAAGCAACACTATGGAATCCCGCAGGCGCCTCGTTCGAGCAGGCCTGCACGCAGGCCGGCGTCAATTCCGGCACTGTCGCAATCATTGGCGGTCCTGACGTTTTTGAGATGTTTATGGACCGCTACGATACGTTCTGGCTATCGCAAGCACATCGCGTCAAAATTCCGGACGGGGTCGGCGCATTCCCTGACGTGCCCGAACAATCGCCTCAGGCAATCCTTGGTGCTCATGGCCTTGAACCCGCAGAAACCCACACGCTGGACGCGGAACAAAATGTTGATGTCACCGCGTGGCGCAGATCAAAGACAGTCCAAAACTAGTTCTGCAAAGGCTAGTCAAACACTGGCGCGCAGTAGGTGGCAGAAGGCCAATACTGTTATCAGTACGTCCCAGCGTAACCGGACTCGGTGAGGTCTATTTTGGGATAACCCACGATAAGCAAGAGTCCACCGATCAGCGACAAATTCTTCAAGGCGTGGATCATATTATTGATGCGATCGGCACCTGCCATATCCCAAAAATTATGAAAGTAAAAAGTGGCTACCGCCACGAACAAAATCAACACCCATGAAAAGAAGCGCGAACCGAAATTCAATGCAATCATCAGTCCGCTGAAAATTTCGACCACACCAGCCACAATCGCCAGCATGCGCGGTGTCGCCATGCCCGCCATTGTCTCAAGTTGCGCCATGTAAGGCCCAATCATTGCCGGGATCGCAACCTTATCTGAGATTTCTTGTGCGGTTGCAGCGATATCGAAAAGTTTGGAAACTCCGGAAAATACAAACAGCAAGACAAACAGAATGCGTCCGAGAGTAAAAAAAGCTGACATATCGGCCCCGCCTGACTGACTCTGAATGAACTAATTAAAACAGAAATGAAGGATTAGCGACCATCCAGTCTAAATCACATCACGCTCTTGGTGTATCATGCACGCAATGCACCGATTGTCTTGTCAGCCAAATAGGGTAGGATTCTGACGCCCGGCATGCTCCTGCGATTCAACAGCTGCAACCGCTGTCATGTTAAGAATGCCACGTGCGGTGACCGACGGCGTCAGAATATGTGCAGGACGCGCAGGCCCCATCAAAATCGGACCGACCGGCAGTGCATCTGCAAGCACCTTGGTCATCTGGTAAGCGATATTGGCCGCATCGAGGTTGGGCATGATCAAAACATTGGCCGAACCCTCTAACCGGGAATGCGGCAGTACAGATTGACGGGACAGCGACGCCAAAGCTGAGTCACCGTGCATCTCGCCATCAGCTTCAATTTCAGGATGATCCTGCGCCAGCAATTCCGTGGCGCGGCGCATCTTACGCGCGGATTCTGAATCGTAACTGCCAAAATCCGAATGTGATAGGAACGCGACCTTTGGTTTGATGCCGAACCGTTGCACATGCACTGCAGCAAGTGCCGCCATTTCGGCTAACTCTTCCGCTGTGGGGTTAGGTCGGATCTGGGTGTCCCCAATGAAGAAGGCGCCTTTGCTGGTAATCACCAAGGCGAGTGCAGAGTAATCCGCAAGTCCCGGCGAAACCCCAATGATCTCACGAATGCGGCACAAATGACTCATATAGCGGCCATCGACACCGCAGAGCATCGCATCGGCTTCACCACGCTTCACAGCCAGCGCCGCGATCACCGTCGCGTTGGTGCGGACCAATGTGCGGGCGGCTTCCGGCGTAATGCCATGGCGGCCAGCGACGTCGATATAGCTTTGCACGTAAGAGCGATACCGTGGATCATCCTCTGGATTGATCAGGTCGAAGTCATGCCCCGCGCGGATCGAAAGACCAAAGCGTGCGATACGCGCCGCAACGACAGACGGACGCCCAACCAGAATGGGCCGCGCCAGCTTTTCCTCCAGAACGACCTGGGTCGCCCGCAGGACGCGTTCATCCTCACCTTCGGCATAGATAACGCGCGCTGGCTGCGTCTTGGCCTTGGCAAACACCGGCTTCATCACGAGGCCAGAGCGAAATGCGAAACGATCGAGCTGCTCGTGATAAGCTTCAAAGTCGGCGATGGGCCGTGTAGCCACGCCAGATTCCATGGCCGCCAGCGCGACTGCAGGCGCAACGCGCAAGATTAACCGTGGATCGAACGGGCTTGGAATGAGCGATCCCGGCCCGAAACCCTGAGTCTCGCCGCTGTCATAGCGCGCAACCACATCGGACGGCGGATCGCGCGCAAGTTGGGCCAGCGCATCGACCGCAGCGCGCTTCATATCCTCGTTGATGGCGGTCGCACCAACATCGAGAGCGCCACGGAAAATAAACGGGAAACACAGAACGTTGTTCACCTGGTTAGGAAAGTCAGAACGGCCCGTGCAAATCATCGCATCGGGACGCACTTTCCGCGCCTCGTCCGGCATAATTTCCGGTGTCGGATTAGCAAGCGCCATCACCAGCGGCTTGTCCGCCATCTGTTTGACCATGTCCGGCGTCAATACGTTGGGACCGGACAAGCCCAGAAACACATCGGCGCCACCAATCACGTCCGCAAGCGTCCGCTTGTCTGTCTTCTGGGCGTATATGGCCTTCCATTTATCCATAAGGGTGTTGCGGCCATCGTAGACAAGGCCGTCGATATCGCACACCCAGATGTTCTTGCGTTGTGCGCCAAGTGAAACCAGAAGATTGAGACACGCCAGCGCAGCCGCCCCCGCGCCTGCCGTCACAATCTTGATGTCTTCGAGCTTCTTGCCATTCAGTATCAGCGCGTTGCGCACCGCCGCGCCAACGATGATCGCAGTGCCATGCTGGTCATCATGGAAGACCGGAATGTTCATGCGCTCTTTGAGTTGCGCTTCGATCTCAAAACACTCCGGCGACTTGATGTCTTCCAGATTGATGCCCCCGAAAGTCGGCTCAAGTGCGGCCACTGTATTGACCACACTCTCAACCGTATCGGCGGCGATCTCGATATCGAACACATCGATGCCGGCAAATTTCTTGAACAGAACCGCCTTGCCTTCCATCACAGGCTTCGAGGCAAGCGGACCGATGTTGCCGAGACCCAGCACTGCGGTGCCATTGGTGACAACAGCAACAAGATTGGCTCGTATCGTCAGCGTCGCTGCTTCAGCCGGGTTTGCAGCAATGGCTTCGCACGCAGCGGCAACGCCCGGTGAGTAGGCAAGCGCAAGATCGCGCTGATTGGCAAGCGGCTTGATCGCCTGAATCTCTAGTTTACCGGGCCGCGGTAGACGATGGTAGGCCAACGCAGCCTGACGAAGCTCTTCAGAAAACGACGACCCCATAACCATTCCCCAACAACGTCCACACGGGTTCAATTCCGTGGTCGAGATTCGACAAATCAGTTTTGCGGCAGATTGAGCCTGATATGAAGTTCGCGCAACTGTTTCGGCGTGACTTCGGACGGCGCGCTCATCAACAAATCTTCCGCGCGCTGATTTATCGGGAATGCCACAACTTCGCGGAGATTTTCCTCACCGCAAAGCAACATGACAATGCGGTCAACACCCGGCGCGATACCACCATGCGGTGGCGCGCCAAGCGAGAGCGCGCGTAGCATGCCGCCGAACTTCGATTCCAGAATATCTTCGCTATAGCCAGCGATGGCGAAGGCTTTGCGCATGACATCTGGCCGATGATTTCGAATCGCGCCCGAAGATAACTCAATACCGTTACACACGATGTCATACTGGAAGGCTGTCATGCCGAGAATCTTCTGCTCGTCCTTCGCATCGAGCGTAAGGAATTCATCGACATTGTAGTTCGGCATCGAGAATGGATTGTGAGAGAAATCGATCTTCTTCTCGTCTTCGTTCCATTCAAACATTGGGAAATCGATAACCCAACAAAACTCGAAGCAATCCTTCTTCACCAATCCAAGGTCTTCGCCGATCTTGTTACGCGCAAGACCCGCGAACTTCACGAAGTCTTTCGGCTTGCCTGCGACGAAGAACACAGCATCACCAACGGCAAGCCCTAGTTGCGTGCGAATGCTTTCCGTGCGTTCCGGGCCGATATTCTTGGCAAGCGGGCCGGCACCGCCTTCCTCATTTTCGCGCCAGAAGATGTAACCGAGACCTGGTTGACCTTCTCCCTTGGACCAATCGTTCATTCGGTCGCAGAATGCGCGGCTGCCGCCCTTCGGCGCCGGAATTGCCCAAACTTCCACGGCTGGATCGGCGGCAATCATGCCCGCGAACACTTTAAAGCCTGAGCCTTTGAATGCCTCAGTTACATTCTGCATCAGGATCGGATTGCGGAGATCCGGTTTATCGGAGCCATACTGGCGCATGGCGTCGGCGAACTTGATCTTCGGAAAATTCCTGGTGACGGATTTACCTTTGCTGAACTCGTCAAAGACACCGCGCAGCACAGGCTCAACTGCGTTAAACACATCGTCCTGCGTTACAAAGCTCATCTCGATATCGAGCTGATAGAATTCGCCGGGTGAACGGTCTGCCCGCGCATCTTCATCGCGGAAGCATGGCGCAATCTGGAAGTAGCGGTCGAAGCCCGACACCATGAGCAACTGCTTGAACTGCTGCGGCGCCTGCGGCAGCGCGTAGAACTTGCCCGGATGGATGCGTGACGGCACCAGATAGTCGCGCGCTCCTTCAGGGCTTGATGCCGTCAGGATCGGTGTCTGAAACTCGAAGAAGCCCTGGTCCTTCATCCGCTTTCGCAATGAATCGATGATGGCGCCGCGCGTCATAATGTTTTGATGGATACGTTCACGGCGCAGATCGAGGAAGCGGTTCTTCAGCCTGATATCTTCAGGGTACTCCTGATCGCCAAATACCGGCATCGGCAGTTCGCCCGCCTCGCCGAGTACCTCGATATCGGTGATAAACAATTCAATCGTTCCCGTCGGCAGATCCGAATTCTCGGTCCCCTCCGGACGACGGCGCACCTTGCCGTCGAACCGCACCACCCACTCCGCGCGCAAGGCTTCAGCGAGCTTGAACGCGGCTGAATCCGGATCGACGACGCATTGCGTGACGCCATAATGGTCACGCAGATCAATGAACAGCACACCGCCGTGGTCGCGAATACGGTGACACCAGCCAGAAAGGCGAGCCGTTTCGCCAATGTTGCTGTCGCGGAGTGCGCCGCAGGTATGAGAGCGGTAGCGATGCATGAAAATCCTGAAAAGGCCTTAGAGAACAGAATCGGAGCTGGTCAGGCCAGCGTGCGCCGGTTTAGCCGAGCGCGGGGTACGCGGCAACCATATGCGGTCCTTTTTACGGGAGCCTAAATCGCCAAAAATATAGGAAAAACAACGCCCCTGGACCATTTTTAGCCAAAGGGCTTTCCTCCCGCCCCAAGTATGGGACCCCCTCTGCTGAATCCCCACCCTCACCTCCTCGGGCCTCGGTGTATCTATTTGCCCATGTTGCCGATTTTCGCATGAATAATTTTGTCCAACGCGCTAATAACCCCGCCATGGAAACCATCACAACAACCAGCGATTTGGCCGCCGCCTGCAAGCGCCTCTCCGGACATCCCGTCATCACGGTAGATACGGAGTTTCTCCGCGAGACGACCTATTACCCTCTTCTGTGCGTCATTCAGTTGGCCAGCGCGGACGAGGCCATCGTCATTGACGCGCTTGCGGAGGGTATCGACCTCGCGCCGTTTTTCGAGCTGATGGGTAACGAAAAAGTTCTCAAGGTCTTCCACGCCGCGCGACAGGATATCGAAATTATCTGGCATCGCGCGAACATTGTACCGCATCCCGTTTTTGATACGCAGGTTGCGGCGATGGTGCTGGGCTATGGCGATTCCATCGCTTACGACCAGCTTGTGGAGCGCGTCAACGGACATCGTCCCGACAAGACCCATCGCTTTACGGACTGGTCGCAGCGACCGCTCAGCGAAGCCCAGATGACTTACGCCGTTTCCGACGTCACCCATTTGCGCGATGTTTTCGCAGCCCTTGATGCCGATCTGAAAAAGCGTGGCCGAAGCGAGTGGGTCAGCGAGGAGATGGAGATACTGACATCTCCTCAGACTTACGACATCAATCCTGAGCGCGCATGGGAACGGTTGAGAACCCGCGTGCGCAAGCCGAAAGAACTAGCCGTGCTCATGGAGATCGCCGCATGGCGCGAGCGCGAAGCGCAAAGCCGCGACATTCCACGCAGCCGCGTGCTCAAGGACGATGCTATCGCGGACATTGCCACGCATGCGCCAACAACCTTGGAACGGCTGGCTAATCTGCGCTCCATCCCCAAGGGCTTCGATCGCTCAAAATGGGGGCAGGATATCGTCGATGCAGTCCAGCGCGGTGTTGCACGCGATCCATCGACCCTGCCAAAAATCGAAAAACCGCGAAACAATGCCAACGGCTCCGCCACTGTGGAGTTACTGAAAGTGTTACTGCGCATGACGTCCGAGCGTCATGCCGTCGCCAGCAAGGTCATCGCGACCGTGGACGATCTCGAACAGATTGCTGCGGATGACAATGCCAATGTCGGAGCACTTCATGGCTGGCGCCGCGAACTGTTCGGCGAGGCCGCTCTTGCCTTGAAAAAGGGGCAGCTTGCACTAGCTATCGACAAGGGGCGCGTGGTCCATGTCGATCGCAGCTAAGACTTAACGATTGATCCGCTGCGCCCAAGCATGCGTGCAAACTGCTTGAACCGGTTTTCGACACGGTCAGCCGCAAGATCGGCAACCTTGTGATCTAACATAAGCTGCAGTTTGCGTTCCTTGTTTCTGAAACGCGTTGCCGAAAGCACCCCTGGCTGGGCTGCGGAAATCAGATGTGCCACACGAAACGCAGCGCCGAGAACACGGGCATGTTCAACCTTCGCCTCTGGCATTAAGGTGCGGATCCCTTGGGGAGCTTCGTTATTTTTGTTCAGCCCGGCATAGCGATAATAAATTGCAAGCGCGAGAAACGCGCGATCCTGATGACTGGCGGCACTAAAATTTCCATTCATGATTGTCTGTAGCGCCTGTTCGCCGCGATAATCCGGATGCACGCGCCATCCGATATCCGACAACAAACAGGCCGCACGGCGCAACCTGCGGTCATCGTCGGTCTCAGGCAGCTTCATGGTTTTCACAAGCTGGCTGGTCCACCCAATCAGATCATCCGCATGGCGTGGTGAGCGTGATCGGATATCGTTCAACAATTCCGCTCCGGCCAACAAGCCATCCTTACGCTGCTCTTTTTTAGGCAGCATTTCGTACAGTAGACCTTCACGCACGCCATAAGTCGAAAACACGATGTTCTTGGGTTTCGCAATCTGGATGATGCGTTCCAGCACCAACGCCGCATAGGCCAGCAATGGCCGGCGAGCATCGGCTACAATTTCAATGTTCGGCAGAGCGTTTGTCACAACGAGGTGTTGCAATTGTTTAACGAAATCAAGCGCATCGGCTGCTGAAATGGTGTAGCCATGCATCACATGCAGCGGATAGCCGCTCTGAATAATGTGAATACGCGCCAATGCACGCCATGTGCCGCCGACTGCATAAAATGTACGTCCCATTCCAGCCTTGAGTTGCGGAACGCGGGACATTGCCGCCTCGACGATCTGCTCTGCTGTCTTCAGGGATTTCTGCGACGCGTCCTGAAGTGCCAGGCCGCCAAGCGGCAACGTAACGCCATGACGCGTGCGGTGTCCTTGCACATCGATCAATTCCAATGAACCGCCACCAAGATCGCCGACAATACCATCAGGCTTATGCACACCGGAAATAACGCCAAGCGCTGCAAGTTTGGCTTCACGGGTACCCGATAGTATTTCAATGCTTACGCCGCAAATGCGCTCGGCCTTGGCGATGAAATCCGCTCCATTCTTGGCATCGCGACATGCTGCCGTGGCGATTGCGTAAACACGACTGACCTTCATAACTTTGCAAAGCGCGCGAAAACGGCGCAACGCCGCCAATGCCTTCGCAACAGCGTCCGGCGCCAGCAAACCTGTCGATTGAACTTCGCGACCCAGCCCGCACAGTGTTTTCTCATTGAAAACTGGTGTCAGACTGCGCGTCATGTCCTCATATACGACGAGACGCACAGAGTTCGAGCCAATGTCGATGACAGCCACGCTCTTCGGTTGAGCACGCCGCCGTGCCCGATGCTTCATTGGTTTAGGCATGGGACGACACTGATGCTACGAACGGCGTGTAAGACGGCGTGGGGAGGATTCTTTAAGTGACTTTCCACGGCCTGACAAACTCGGATTCGTCATGAAATAATTGTGCACGTTGAAAAACTCTTCACCCTTTGCGATCTTCATACGTGTTGACGATCCATCCGGCAACAGCTGCCAGCTCTGCTCATTGTCCTTCAAATTGGCAACCATGATCTGTTCGAGCACCTGCTGATGCACCGTGGGATTTTGCAACGGACATAGCACCTCAACTCGGCGATCAAGATTGCGTGGCATCATGTCGGCTGATGAAATGTACACCGCGGCCTTGGGGCCCGGCAGACCATGCCCCATACCAAAGCAATAAATGCGTCCATGTTCCAGAAACCGGCCGATAATCGACTTGACCCGGATATTCTTGGAAAGCCCCGGAACGCCAGGGCGCAGACAACAAATTCCCCGAATAATCAGATCGATCGATACGCCGGCATTCGATGCTTCATAGAGCGCATCGATGATCTCCGGATCGACCAGCGAATTCATTTTCATCCAGATCGCTGCGGGTCTGCCATGACGAGCATGGTTACTTTCGATGTGAATATGCTCAAGGATTCGCTTGCGCAGCGTTAGTGGCGACACTGCCATTTTCTCAATGTCACCCGGCTCCGCGTATCCTGTGATGTAATTGAATACACGCGCCACATCCCGCGCGATAACGGGATCAGACGTGAAATAGGACAGATCGGTATAAAGGCGCGCTGTCACGGGATGGTAGTTGCCGGTACCGACATGGACATAGCTGGTCAGACTACCGGCTTCCCGCCGCACGGCCAGCGACAGCTTGGCGTGGGTCTTCAGCTCGATGAAACCATAGACCACCTGCACGCCCGCACGCTCCAGATCGCGCGCCCAGCGGATGTTCGCTTCTTCGTCAAACCTTGCCTTGAGTTCGACCAGCGCCGTGACAGATTTTCCTGCCTCTGCCGCTTCCGCAAGCACCCGCACGATCGGCGAGTCACGCGATGTGCGATACAGCGTCTGCTTGATGGCAACCACATCGGGATCACGCGCGGCCTGTTGCAGAAATTGCACGACCACGTCAAAGGACTCGTAAGGGTGGTGGACGATCAAATCCTTCTGCCGGATCGCGGCAAAAATATCGCCGCCATGGTCGCGCACACGTTCGGGATGTCGCGGCACATAAGGTGTGAATTCGAGATCTGGGCGATCGAGCCGCGTCAATTGCGACAGTTCGTTCATTGCCAATACGCCATCGACAAGCAACACTTCATCGTCCGTGGTGGCTAGGGCGCGCTGTACGAAAGCCCGCAGCTCTTCCGGCATGGTCGCTTCAATCTCAAGGCGGATCACCGAACCGCGGCGACGGCGCTTTAAAGCACTCTCGAACAAACGGACAAGATCTTCAGCTTCTTCTTCGATTTCGAGCTCAGAGTCGCGAATGATCCGGAACGCACCTTGCCCCTTCACGACGTAGCCGGGGAAAAGTCGTCCGATGAAGAGACTCGTTGCCTGCTCAATCGTGATGAAACGAGCATTCCCATCTTTACCGGCAGGCAAACGAATAAAGCGATCGATCTTTCCAGGCATGCGGATCAACGCATTCATCATCTTGCCGTCAGCAACGCGCGCCAAGTGCAACGCAATGGTGAAACCCAAACTCGGAATGAACGGGAAAGGATGTGCCGGATCGGTAGCCAGCGGCGTCAGCAATGGAAACAAGTTGTGAAGGAAATGTCCTTCAAGCCACGTATGCTCAGCCTTGGTGACATCTCGTCCATCGACCAGAACAATACCAACGTCGGCAAGCGCGGCACGTAAATCTTGCCAAATAGCCTGCTGATCGTTTGCCAGCGCGGAAACGGTTTCATTGATACGTGCGAGCTGCTCAGCAGGTGTGAGGCCATCCGGGCTGCGCTCGACAATGCCTTCCCGAACCTGAGCCTTGAGGCCCGCCACGCGGACCATGAAGAATTCATCAAGGTTATTTGCGGAAATCGACAGGAACCGCACCCGCTCAAGCGCGGGATGATGAGCGTTAACAAACTCTTCCAGCACTCGCCGGTTGAAATGGAGCCAGGATAGTTCACGATTGATGAAACGCTCGGGGCTTCCCCCGATCATCGAGGCTCCCGCCGCCTCATTTTCTATCTTTTTTTCAATGGCTTGGGTGGAATCCATCGAGCTTAATCCATTTCACATCATTGAACGGCACAGGTCCGCCTGAGATCATGGAGGATCAGCCAATCTCATGAATATTCAATGACATGATGGACCACAGCGATACGCCGTCAAGCCACCGTAGCGCTCAAGACTTCGGCAGCGAGCGCGCGTGTGACTGGCCGTCCCAGCCGCAACGCCTCGGCATCCAGCAATTCGATTGCCCGGCGCGCGGAAGCGAAGGTGCGCTCAATGCGCGTCGCCACATAATTCACGAAACTCTCGTCAACTGACATCTGGCGATCTGTACAGAACTTGACGATCAACGCCCTGAACAATTGATCGTCAGGTGGCGCCAGTGTCATGACCGGCACCGCGCGCAAACGTGAATCGAGATCGCGCAATCCGGCTGGGGATGACGACGGCAAGCCGCGCCCCGTCATCAAAATGTGGGCACCCTCTTCCCGGGCAGATTCAAAAGATGAAACAGCGCGCGTTCGTCGCACGACTGAGGATTGAGGTCCTCCACTACAAGCGCACCGGTCGCGAGCGCACCAGGAACGTCCTCGGCGCTCAACGAATGTGCAGCAACAGAGCGCGCACCGGCAACTTCAGCCCAGATCGCAGCGAGATGACTTTTTCCGCTGCCCTCGGGGCCAACGATCATCACAACGTGGTTAGGCCAGTCGGGCCAGCTATCAACCAGCGCCAGCGCCTGCGTGTTGCTCGGCCCCTCAAGAAAATTGTCGCGTGACAAACTTTCCGCATGAGGTAGCGCAAATGCAAGTTGACGAGGTTGAACGCGGCCAGTCACCCGGTCTTACTCCTGGCCGAAACACCGGCATGCAAATAATTCAACATATTGGTCGTTGCAGTCATCGCACGTCAGGGAAGTGGTCCTGTCGTGTTCATGTGCCGCGCCCATTCCACGAGATAGAAGGAGACGGAAAGCAGCGTCAAGACGGCCACACATCCCATCAGTAAAAGATCATAAGGCGCCGCATTGAAGCCAAATCCCAATGAGGCCAGCACAAGCGCGGCGAACAGGACCTGAACCACAGTGTTCAGTTTGGACACCATCAGCGGTTTCATGGGCATCGGATTGCCGAGCAGCCATGACACAATGACAGCACCCACAATCATAAAGTCACGCGACACCACCAGAATAACCAGCCAGCGCGGCATGACGCCCCAAATTCCAAGGGACACATAGATCGAAACCAATAATGCCTTGTCCGCAATGGGGTCGAGCAACGCACCGATATCGGTGGTCATGTTGAAACGTTTGGCAAGAAACCCATCGATGGCGTCGCTTACCCCCGCCATTATGAAAATAAAAAAGGCAACGGCCATCTGGTTCGATGCAATCGCCCAGACAATAATAGGCACCAGCAAAATACGGCCAAGGGTGATGATATTTGGAATGTTCACGCGAGGGGTCCCAGCTTTAGGCCTTGTAACCGCAGGTCAGCACCATGCATGGCATTTGGCTTCCGGCCAATCCCTTACAAAATAGGCTATACACAGGCCCGGCACGAGGCATTGCACTCAATCAGATCTCCGACGTAACGACCTCCATGATATTTCCGGATGGCATTTCCGGCGGCGGTAAATCGGCTTACCGTAAGAAGATGCTTTTGCTTCAATGAGTTGCGCATATGGGTTCATATCGCAAAATCAGTGCCCGACTTGTGTAAAAGACGCACCAATCTCGGAATTTGGGCATGACTGACAAAAAATCTGGCCTCACCTACTCGTCCGCTGGCGTCGATATCGACGCCGGAAACCGGCTGGTGGACCTCATCAAACCAATGGTTCGCGCCACAGCCCGGGCCGGAGCGGATGCGGAAATCGGCGGCTTCGGTGGGCTTTTCGACCTCAAGGCCGCTGGCTTCAAGGACCCTGTTTTGGTCGCGGCGACTGACGGGGTCGGCACCAAGGTCAAAATTGCGATCGAGACCGGTCTCCATACCGGCATTGGCATCGACCTTGTGGCTATGTCGGTCAATGACCTCGTGGTGCAGGGTGCCGAACCGCTGTTTTTCCTCGACTACTTTGCCTGCGGCAAGCTCGATCCGGAAGCCACAGCTTCCATCGTCGCGGGCATTGCAGAAGGTTGCCGGGAATCGGGTTGCGCCCTCATCGGCGGCGAGACCGCCGAAATGCCTGGCCTCTACAAGGATGGCGACTACGACCTCGCAGGCTTTGCAGTCGGCGCAGCCGAACGCGGGACCCTGCTGCCATCCGCAGACATAGCTGCAGGTGACGTCGTTCTCGGGCTTGCATCTTCAGGGGTCCACTCCAACGGGTTTTCGCTGGTGCGTAAGGTCGTCGAAAAGTCCGGTCTGGCGTTCAACGCCCCTGCCCCCTTCGCGCCGGTGATGACGCTGGGTGGCGCACTCCTTATCCCAACCAAGCTTTACGTGCGCTCCTGCCTGCGTGCGATCCGGGAAACCGGCGCGGTGAAGGGTCTGGCGCACATCACTGGTGGCGGTTTCACCGATAATATTCCGCGCGTCCTGCCCAAACATCTTGGTGTGCGGATTAACCTCGCGCACGTGCCTGTTCTGCCTGTCTTCAAATGGCTGGCCACCGAAGGTGGCATCGAAGAACTTGAATTGCTTCGGACGTTCAACTGCGGCATCGGCATGATTGCGATCGTCAAACAGGATGCCGTGGAGCAGGTCATGGATATTTTCGCGCAGGGTGGCGAGCATGTGGTTCAGATCGGTGAAGTAATCCCCGCGACCGGTCCAGAGCGTGTCGTCTATGACGGCCATCTCGATCTGGTTCTCTGATATGACGAAGCGCCGCGTCGCCATTCTCATATCCGGGCGCGGATCGAACATGACGTCGCTGATCAATGCCGCAAGCGCCCCCGATTTCCCCGCGGAAATCGCAATCGTTATTTCCAATATCGCCAATGTGGACGGATTAGCCAAAGCGAACGCCAGCGGAATTAAGACGGCGACGATCGAGAGCAAACCATTTGGCACAGACCGCGAGGCGTTTGAACGCGCGCTGCATGAAAACCTGCTAGCCCACAAAATCGATCTTGTGTGCCTCGCCGGTTTCATGCGCCTGTTGACGCCCTGGTTCGTCAAGCAATGGGAAGGCCGAATGTTGAACATTCACCCTGCCCTGTTGCCTTCCTATCGTGGGCTGCACACCCACGAACGCGCGCTGGCGGACGGCGTTAAGGTCCACGGCGCAACCGTTCATTTCGTCATACCTGAAGTGGATGCCGGGCCAATCGTGATGCAAGGCGCAGTCGCCGTGCGTGGCGACGACACGCCTGAAACCCTCGCCGCGCGCGTGCTCGATGTCGAACACCGGATCTATCCCGATGCGTTGCGGCTGGTTGCGAGCGGCAAAACGCAGCTTGTGAACGGCATCTGCAAGACAACGGCGAACGGCAGCCCGGAGGATAGTCTGATTTCACCTGAGATTATTTGAAAATCTCACCCACCCAGGTGCAATCATTTCGACACTGCCGACTTTGCAACCCATGAACGATCTTGAATGACGTTGCATATTTGAATTTTATAAGTGCTGAAAAAGCTCTCAATACCATGCCGTTTTGCCTTCACATGCTCGGGATGGGTCCGCCATACGCGCAGCGCTTCCTCAGTTTCAAACTCGACAATTGTTACCCGCTCGCCATCTTCTGCGACAAATCCTTTGTGAGAGATGTAACCGGGAATGGTTCGTGCAAGTTCACTCATATGCTTGGCCATGGGGCCATATTCTTCTTGTGCACCAGAGTTAAGCCGAGAACGAAAGACTGTGACGATCATGGAAAGTGAATTCCTTATTAAGTTGATTGAGCATCGATAACGTCACAGACGTTGCAATTAGTCCCCCACGCAAATCAAATGCATAGTTTTAATTATGATCATGCGCCAGTTAGCTAAGTCAGCTTGGCTTTCAATTCGCCAACTAACAATTCAATCACCGGATCAAAGCGTCTTGTTATGGCGTTATGGATAAGCGTCACCGTTGCGGGCATAACGAAGTCCGAAACATCCAATATTTGCAATCCATGACGATGCGGGCTGTGTTCAAACTGGCGGCGAGGCACAAGACTTAACCCACCACTTTGAGCAAGGAGGGACAACTGGAGATCTTCACCGAAGACTTCAGCCGTGATGTTTATGGGTATCTGGAGTTGGTCGAAAGATTTTATAAGGGCGGCACGACATCCGCAGCCAGACGGATTTAAAAACCAATCTTCAGCTGCCAGATCACGCAATTGCCATGGACTTCCGTCGCGCTTTCTCGGCGATTTGGACGCAGCAACCACGACAATTTGTTCCGCACCGAGGGCAATGCGTGTAAGCCCTGGCCGGAACGGCATGAGCATCTGTCAGAAGACCGACGGCGCAATCAAGCGCGCCACTACGCACGCTCTCAATCAGATCTATACTCCAGTTTGAACTGATCTGTAGTTTGATCTGAGAGAATGACCGCCGTAGAGCATCGAGCGGCGTCGTCAAAACTATCTCGCCTAAACCGTGCGCAACGCCAATTTTCAGATTACCCGCTGGCTTGGCATCCTTGGTTGTGCACGCTTCCAATTCCGCAACGGCAATAAGTACCCGTCTGCAGTGTTCGAGTACATGATTTCCAAGAGCAGTCAGCACGGCTGGCTTCACTGCACGATTGAAAAGTGGTGTGTCGCCAACCGCGGCCTCGAAATTCTGGATGCGTCGGGTGGTCGCTGGCTGTGTGAGATTGAGCCTGATGGCAGCACGGTTCACAGAACCCGTTTCGGCGACCGCCACAAAGGCTTCGATATCTTGTAAGTTCATAACCATGAAACATAATCAAATTATGATTATGCAGGAAGCGCTCTCTCACGAAAGAATTCAAACCTCTTTCGCAGTCCCTTCAAAAACAAAAAACCCCGGCTAATCGACCGGGGAGTTGCAACAATATCGGTGATAATATTGGTCCTGATATACTCAGGATATTTTCAAATTCTCGGCAGATGCTTTGCCGCGATTTTCTACCAGATCGTATTCAATCGTCTGGTTTTCGTTGAGAGTTGATAGTCCCGCGCGCTCGACAGCTGAAATATGGACGAACACGTCCCTATCACCGGCCGCCGGTTTGATGAACCCATACCCTTTGGTGGGGTTGAACCACTTGACGGTGCCTTTTACCACGTCTGTCTCCTCGTCTAGATAATAAAAAGACGCGACACGCGATTACACGTGACACGCCACAAGCTGGATTAAGAAGGTCTGCAAGTTTTTCGTCTTCCAAACACACAGCCGAATGGCCCACAATCCGATTGTGGGTACAATCCCAACACGAAAATCTGGGCTTAGCAAGTGCAGATGGTTGTATTTTCGTCTGGTATACTGTCCACCAGTGTATACCAGCACGCAAACGGTGGCCGCCAACAGGCTACCCAAGGGTCCAAGAACAACACCCGGCAAGTTAAGGTCAGGCCCGGGCGTGCACTTCCTTTTCCTCAATCGCAGCGCTGCGCTGTCGCCAGACCGAACCCACGACCAGCACGACGATGGCACCCAAAAGGGCGCAGACAAATTCGCCGATCTCGCTGCCAAACTTTATGTGCTTCGCGAAACCAAACATCGTGGATGTCGTATCGAGGTTTAGGGCAATCTGGCCATCCAGCAGACGCTGCAAGACCGGATGCACGGCGGGATCGGTTGCGATGACATCGCCGGCAATCCATCCCAACAGCGCTGCACCGATCCATACCAAAATCGGAAGTCGATCCAGTAACGCCATAATAAGAGCTGCACCAGCGACGATCATGGGAATACTGATGGCCAATCCCAAAACCATCAGCACAATGCTGCCATTAGCAGCGGCTGCAACCGCAATGACGTTATCGAGACTCATAATGATATCGGCGACCGCGACAATGCGCACTGCCGCCCAAAGATGAGCAGCCGCCTGCACCCCGTCTTCATCTTCCTTTTCTGGGACCAGCAGCTTCGCTGCGATGTATAGCAATGCTAGTCCGCCAATCAGCTTCAGGAATGGCAGCTCCATCAGCGTCGCAACTATACCCGTGAAGATGACGCGCAAAAGAACAGCAACGCCAGCACCGAGCACCATGCCCCATACTCGCTGGCGCGGCTGCAATCCACGGCACGCCAGCGCAATCACCAGCGCATTGTCCCCAGACAACAGCACATTGATCCAGATGATCTTAGTCAACGCCACCCAGAATTGGGGCTGATGAATTTCAGCCTGAAGCTGGGCGAACAACCCGTTGATCGCAACCAGATCAAATATCTGCATAAGCGAATTCATTTCATCCCTCAGAGGCGTTTTTAAGAATTGTGGAATTAACCTACGATTTCGTTGCCAGCAAAGAACTGCGCTATTTCGATAGCAGCTGTTTCAGATGCGTCGGACCCATGGACCGAGTTTTCACCGATTGATTTGGCGTGGACTTTACGAATTGTCCCATCCGCCGCCTTGGATGGATCTGTTGCGCCCATCACATCGCGATACTTGAGGACTGCATTTTCGCCCTCAAGAACTTGAACCACAACGGGGGCGGAAATCATGAAATCAACCAGCTCGCCGAAGAATGGGCGGGCCTTGTGAACGGCATAGAAAGTTTCGGCCTGCGCGCGTGTCATACGGATGCGCTTTTGCGCAACGATGCGAAGTCCAGCCTTTTCAATGATGGCATTGATCGCACCCGTCAAATTGCGTGCTGTCGCATCGGGCTTGAGAATCGAAAATGTGCGTTCAATCGCCATGAATTTGATCCTGAAAGGGAAATGGAGGGAAAGTTTGTGGAGCTTATAACGGTGTGGTCTCAGGACGGCAAGCCGCGTCAAAACTCTATTGAGAGCGCCCGGCTGGGCTCTTGCTGCAGCTAAAAGGGCTTTAAGGTGCGGATATTTGCAATATGAACCGAATATGAAGCATCTGTCCGGGCTCTGTTCAGGTTGCCTGTACTATTCATTGAAGCTGTGAAGTCCCACCGTCACCAAGCAATCGATAGCAACGGGACTTAAAGACCTCTTATGGTGCATGCACCGAACGGAAATGGAGAATTCAGATGTTACGCAAATTTGCACTTTTATGGGTTGTAGCAGCCACTTTGGGTGCAACTGCATTCACCCCTTCGGACGCATCCGCTCGTGA
Organism: uncultured Alphaproteobacteria bacterium; assembly: GCA_963811795.1. GTDB lineage: Bacteria > Pseudomonadota > Alphaproteobacteria > Rhizobiales > Xanthobacteraceae > Afipia. The sequence continues at coordinate 36,372 of CAWESR010000001.1, read as the reverse complement.
CGGAGGCCGCGGCAGAGATCATTCGTTATCTAGCAAATCCCAGACCACCCACTCGCCACCTATAATCGCATGCCTGGAGTGCAAACCCCGTCCGGAGAAACATGATCGCCGTCGCCATCACTTTAGCCCGTTCTTCTTTGCCGGATCGGCTTACTACGACAATTATTACAACAATTACGATTACGAATATGAATTCGTGCTTTGTACGCCGTAAGGTATGGACCCCTTATGGCTACAAGATTCGATTGATTAATCGCTGCTCCTGATTTCAATCCTACTCTGCAAATCCCTGGCCATTTCCGGCAGGATTTTTCTGCGCCCATCCGGTACAAAGAAATGATTGGAGGCAGAGGTTGCCTCTCAATCCGTAACGCGCATAAATCTCTCCATACTTGGAGGATCGCATGGCCGAATACACACTCTATTGCTTCGCTCAGTCAGGTAATTCTTATAAAGCTGCATTGATGCTCAATCTCTGTGGCGCCGACTGGACCCCGCGCTTCGTCGACTTCTTCAATGGTGAAACGCGCACACAGGCCTTTCGTGAGATCAACGAAATGGGCGAAGCGCCGGTGCTTGAGTTCAATGGCCGCCGGTTAAGTCAATCTGGCGTGATCCTCGATTATCTCGCCACCACATTCGGCCGCTTCGGCTGGGACAACGATGACGAGCGCCGCGAAATTCTGCGCTGGATGTTGTTCGATAACCACAAGTTCAATGGCTACATTGGCACGTTGCGATTCTTGGTCACCATACAAAAAACTGGCGAGACGCCTGTCACCGCATTCCTGCGCGGACGCATCACCAGCTCGCTTGGCATCGTTGACAAACATCTTGGCAAACAACGTTTCATCGTTGGCGACAAACCAACCATCGCCGACATCTCCATGTGCGGCTATCTCTACTGGCCTGACGAATTTGGCGTGGACTGGAAGGATTACCCAAACATTGGCCGTTGGCTCAACGATATTGAGGCCCTGCCCGGCTGGGTACATCCTTACAAGCTGATGCCAGGGCACCCGCTACCGGAGAAAAAGAAATAGCGAGATAAAATCAGGATGAAATCAGATTGAACGCCCCGTCATCTTCGAGGTTCGCGTTGCTCGCGCTCTAGCAGTTCTTGCAGGTGGCTTATGTAGCCGAACGCTTCTTCGGCTTGGCCTGGTTCGCTGGTTTTGCCTGTTCGGACACCCGCTCGATGGACGTCAATCGTCCCGAGGTGAAGGTATAAGCTCCGGGGCGCTGCCCCTTGTTCCACGTGAGAAGCGTTATACGATCACCACGCTCGTTGCTGGACAGGTTGACCTGGTCGGGGGCAACAGAAATGGCGCGAACGACGTCGCACTCCGTATGACCAAGCGCTACGGCAACCTGCGGCGAGACGGAAGCGACTGTCTTTGGCACACCATCGGAAAAAGCATTAGCATCCGCAGGCGAACTCGCCACAGCCATCCCGGAGCACACACCGTCAGCATTGACCATATCTTCCGGCGTGATGGACTTAGTTCCACTCAGCGGAGGCGTTTCAATCGAGGCATTGCCATTGAACATTTTGGCGGGCCGGGCAAACCATTCCTGATCCTTCAGCGAAAAATCCGACAAGCTGCCGCATCCTGTGACCAGCGGAGCAGCGATCAAGAGCAAGAGAATGGCCGCATGTTTTGGCTGCACTATCCGTCTGACGTTCAAAATCCCTCCTAAACCCGTTCCGGCATCCTCACACAGACCCCGCCAACAATGTCAGTTGGCGTTTGAGGTATGGCTGCCGTCTCCGGTTGCATTCTTGCCTGCGCACACGATGGGCGCAAGGAATTCCCCACCATCCATTTGAGGCACGACCATGGCTGTAGGCAAGCTGCCAAAGATAAAAGCGGGGATATCATTGATTTAATGGGTTTTCATACTTGGCGGCCCAACACTCACTGGGTGTGGCGTATAGCGCAAGTGCCCGGGCAGGCATCGAGTCCAAGTACCCTTAGTTCAGGCAACACGCACTCGTGTTTGTCGAGCTATTGCCATTCAACAACCGCTACTTTTAAAATATTCCCTTCTAAATGTTCCCTTGGTTGATAGCTAAAGCCTTAATTTTGCTAGAAAATTTGCAGGAGATGCAAACATGTCTAAGCATGATGTTGGCGAAAATCTTGGCGAAGAAAATCTAAGTTTGCCGCTCAGCCCAGAGATGCTGCGCCGCAGAAAGAACAAAGAACCGCTGGCTGGCGTCCCGGAAGAGTACAAGCCATCGGTAGAGCACCTGCCAAAGCCCAAGCAGATAAAACTTGTCGACCGACCAGCACCAAGAACGCCGTCGGATGTGATCCCACCGGCCTCAAGTTATTGTCCGCCATGGGCCGGTGTGGCGTATGCACCCCAGCGGATGCGATTGTCAGCTCCGATAAAGCTTATGCATCGAGGAAGGCAACTGGAACCACGGGTCGACTTTGCGCCTCAAGGAGATCAACAATTCTACAATGACCCGGGCACCTACCCGTGGCGATGCGTATGTCGAATCACCAACGCGTTCGGGAGGGTCGGGTCCGGGGTGCTCTGCGGTCCGCGCCATATTCTTACTGCTAGTCACTGCGTCGCCTGGAGTTCACCCAGTGCCGAAATGATCGAGGTCCATCGTGCAGGAACCTCCTCCCAGGCCGTCGCTTTTGACACGGTCGCCCTCGCGTACACTCAAATTGAAGGCGACTCTGCCTCCTCCAATGTCCTTGATGAGGACTACGCGGTTTTGGTCATAAATGAACGACTGGGTGACCGCTTTGGTTGGCTTGGAACCAAGGAATACGATTCCGGCTGGGATCGCGACAGGTTCTGGTCAACCATGGGGTATCCGGTCAACAGTGTCTTTCCCGTTTTCCAACAACAGCAATGGCTGGATGAAGATGCGTGGGACTATGGATCAGGCCGGGCAATGACAACATCAGCCGATTTGGTATCTGGGCAGTCGGGATCGCCCATGTTCGGCACGTGGGATGATGGACCTTATACCGTTGCAGTGATGTCGTCGGATGATCCGCCGGAAAATGAAAACTGGTGTGCTGGCGGTTCTGACATCCTTCGGCTGGTGAATTTTGCGCGCAGCCAACATCCGTAACCACTAGCCTCGGCGCTGCCATTTGCCCTCGTCCATTTGCCAATACGTCAGATCGAGCCCCTTCGATTTGCCTTCCGACCATGTGGCACGCGCCGTGGCTAGAGCTTCATCGTCATCGCCGTTGAAAACAAGAACAACGCGCTCATAGAGTGCATAATCGTCAGGCAACCCTGCACCATCGACCAAAAATCTGACGTGAGCCTTGTTGGGATTCCCTTCTGCCACAACCAGCACCACCGGATGTTCCTGCGCATCAGCTTCTCGCCAGGTTCCGTGAGGCAAAAACGAATCTTCGCGATAGGTCCACAGATGCGCGTCAAGCGCATCGGCGCGCTCTTCGGAATCCGCTTGCACCACGACCCGCCAGCCCCGCTCCAGCGACTTCTCGAGCAGCGGCGGAAGCACATTCTCAAGCGTCATGTTTTGCAGGTGATAGAACAGTACTTCGGTCATCTGCAGTTCTCATAAGCGCGCGATAAGATATCCTTTTTGCGGGATATCCTAACGCTTGGCTTCGTAGTGGTCGGCAACAAGCTTGTTAAGCAGACGCACCCCGTACCCCGATCCCCAACTGCGGTTGAGATCGGAAGCCGGAACAGCCATTGCCGTGCCCGCGATATCGAGATGCGCCCACGGCGTATCATCGACAAAACGTTGCAGGAACTGGGCAGCCGTGATCGATCCGCCATTGCGGCCAGTGGAGTTTTTCACATCCGCGAACTGAGAATCGATTTGCTTGTCGTATTCAGGACCAAGCGGCATGCGCCAGACACGCTCTCCGGTCTCCTGCCCGGCTTCGACCAAGCGTTCAGCAAGTTTGTCGTTATTCGAGAAAAGACCGGCATATTCAGTTCCCAACGCCACCATGATCGCGCCGGTTAAGGTCGCGAGATCGATCATGAACTTGGGTTTGAATTTTTTTGCGACATGCCAAAGCACATCAGCCAGCACAAGGCGTCCTTCCGCATCGGTGTTGATGATCTCGATGGTCTGCCCGGACATTGAGGTGACAATATCGCCAGGACGCTGCGCATTGCCGTCCGGCATATTCTCAACGATGCCGATCGCACCGACAACGTTGACCTTAGCCTTGCGTGCGGCCAACGCATGCATCAAGCCGACAACGCATGCAGCACCGCCCATATCACCCTTCATGTCTTCCATATTGCCCGCCGGCTTGATCGAGATGCCGCCAGTATCGAAGCACACGCCCTTGCCGATGAACGCAATCGGCGCCTCTCCGGCTTTGCCGCCGTTCCAGCGCATGATGACGGTGCGGCCTTCGTGCGTTGAGCCTTGCGAGACACCAAGCAGCGCACCCATTTTCAGGCGCGTCATGGCTTTGACATCAAGGATTTCGACATTCACGCCAAGCTTGCGCAATTGGCTTGCGCGGCGTGCAAACTCCGCTGGGTAAAGAACATTCGGCGGCTCATTGACCAGCTCGCGTGCAATCAGCACACCATCGACAGCATGATTATCAGAGGCAAAAGCCTTGCGCGCCGCTGCAACATCGACAACCGCGATTGAGAACTGAACGCGCAGCTCTGCGTTGTCGCCGTCCTTTTTCTTGGTCTTGTACCGGGTGAAGCGATAGGCACGCAGGCGCACACCTGATGCAATTGCCGCAGCTTGTGGCGCTTTCATTGCGCCCGATGGCAGTTCCGCGACAATGGTCACGGTCTCTGTGCCTGCCTGAATCTTGCTGGCGATTTTGCCACCTAACTTGATGAATTCGTTGTCCTTGATCGAATTCACCTTCCCGCTGCCGACGACAATCAGCCGGCCCACCTTGAGGCCACCGGGAGCCAGAATATCCAGTACTGCCCCACTCTTGCCCTTGAACTGATTGGCCTTGGCAGCGCGGCTGACGCTTTCGGTTGCTGCAGCGCCGAGAATTTTGCGCGTTGCGGACCCAAACTTCAGCGTGTCATCGCAGAACACCACCAGAACGCCACGGGGTGCAGCAGAAAACGGCACGAAGCCGACCTTGACGGCGTCGGTCATAAGCGAATCCTCCAAAATTAAGCAGCTAAAGCAGCAAGAAACAGAATTGGCGGGCTGGGTAAACCCACTATCGCCTTTCCTGCATTGACCTGCCAAGCGCGCCACAACCTGCCTTTCACGGCAGGAACTGGTCTTTTGCGATTTTCCGGCGTGGCAGGAAAGTCACGCACAGGGATTTATTAACTACATCTTATACACGGCCTCAGCACGGCCATTTTGTTGACCAATCAAAGAGATGCTGTGAAATATTAATGCCGCGAAATGCGGTCATGCCTAGGGGGATCCTTATCCAGGGTCCGGCACGACGGTGATTTCTGGGGTTGGGGATATCGCTGCTCGATGGGGTCGATTGACGCCTATATTTTCCGGACGACGCTTGCGTCGTTTGCGTTGGTCTTGGTCAGCCTGACGGGCGTGATCTGGATCACGCAAGCGTTGCGCGGCATCGACCTGATGACCAGCCAGGGTCAGACCATTTTGGTGTTTCTCGGCGTGACAGGCTTGGCCATTCCGCTTCTGGTGCTTGTGATCGCGCCGATAGCGCTCGTGATTGCAGTCGCACACACCCTCAACAAACTCGCACATGATTTCAGAAATCATCGTGATGAATGCCGCAGGGATGCAACCATGGGCGCTGTTCCGTCCATTCATGTATGCAACGATTGTCGTCGCCCTGATGGTTGCTTTCATCGCGGCCTATCTCGCCCCCGATGGCATGCGCCGCCTGAAACGCTGGGACACCGAGATCACCGCGGACATCATCTCCAACATTCTTGTGCCGGGACGTTTCACGCAGCTTGATTCCAATCTCACGTTGCGGGTGCGCGAACGCCGCCCTGGCGGTCAATTGGCCGGCATCTTTGTCGACGATCGTCGCGATCCAAAGGAACGGATCACCATCATCGCTGAGCAAGGCACTGTCCTGAAAAACGATACCGGCACATTCCTCGTGCTCGACAACGGCAACTTTCAACGGTTCGAGGAAGGCAAGCGTGACCCCATCCTCGTCGCCTTCGGACGCCATGCGTTCGACATGTCGAAATATGCCAAGCTCACGCAGAACGTGAACTACAATGTTCGCGAACGCTACTTCTGGGAGCTGATCTCGCCACCTGCCAACGATCCTTTGTTCATGCAATCGCCGGGACAATTCCGCGCCGAATTTCATGATCGTATTGTTGCGCCGCTCTATCCGTTCGCCTTCGTTATTTTGACATTTGCATTTCTCGGCGCGCCGCGCACGACCCGCCAAAGCCGGGGCTTTGCGATCGCCTCCACAGTCCTGGCCATCAGCGCCTTGCGATTTGTTGGCTTTGCATGCTCCGTTCTGGCCGCCTCGTCGCCGCTCGCCGCTCCGATCCAATATTTTATATTGGCGACAGCTTGCTGCGGCGGCATCTGGATTATTTCAAGTGGCGTCGTGATCGAAGCGCCAACCATGTTGATGGAGTTCATCAATGGTTGGGTCGCGCGCTTTACCCCACGGCCGGTGTCAGCATGAAGCGGCGGCGCCCATGATGACAACTGTCCTCGCACGCTACTTCGCCAGCCGTTTTGTGGTGGCTTCCATCGCTGTCTTCGTGAGCATTTTTGTTCTGATCATTCTTGTCGACTACATCGAGTTGATGCGTCGTGCCGCAAGCATTGCCTCCGTGTCGGCGCTGTTCGTCGCACAAACTTCGCTTTTCCGGGTACCGCTATCATTGGAGCGGTTGATGCCGTTCTGCATCCTGATTGGCGCAATGTCCTGCTATCTCACGCTGTCGCGGCGGTTAGAGTTAGTCGTAGCGCGAGCTGCGGGAATATCCGCGTGGCAATTCATCGCTCCAGCGCTCTTGAGCGCGCTCGCGCTCGGCTTGCTGGCGACTGCTGTTTACAATCCCCTTTCCGCAGGCATGCAAGAACGCGCCAAGGAAATGGAGACAAAAATCTTTCTTGATCGTGGACTGCAGGATGCAGCTGGATTCTGGATCAACCAGACCACCAGCGAAGGACAGACCATCATCAATGCTGTGCGAAGTCAGGAGCAAGGACTTCGGCTGAGCGGCTTGACGGTGTTTAGGTACGACCCTGCGGGTCCCTTCAAAGAGCGAATCGAGGCGCGTGAAGCATCATTGGAACCTGGGCAGTGGGTCTTCAAAAAAGTCCGGCGCTTCGCTCTGGACAGTCCGATGGTTGAGCAAGAGACTTACGTCCTCGGAACGAGTTTGACCCTTGCTCAGGTCAGGAACAGTTTTTCCACACCTGAAACTGTGTCATTTTGGCAACTGCCGGGCTACATCCGCTCGTCAGAAAACTCCGGACAAGCCACGGCTGGTTATCGCTTGCAGTATCAAAAGCTGCTCGCACGCCCATTTTTGCTGGCTGCGATGGTGTTGCTGGCGGCTGCCGTGAGCCTTCGCTTCTTCCGCTTCGGCGGTGTTCAAAAGATGGTTTTGAGTGGCGTTGCGGCTGGCTTTTTGCTCTATGTCCTATCGAAAGTAACCGAGGATTTGAGCAAGGCTGAATTGATGCATCCGCTCGCGGCGGCGTGGTTGCCTGTTTTCGTAGGTGGCCTCTCCGGATTTTTGGCTTTGCTGTATCAGGAGGACGGGTAGTGGCCATTGTCGCCGCCCTCCAAAGACTGACGCCTGCGTTCAGGCGGCGCATACGTTTGCGCTGCCATCGCATCCTTGCGCCTGCATGCCTGGCGCTGGTTTTGGCAGGACCGCTGAGTGGCCTCCCAACATCGCCAGTTGCTGCCCAAGGCTATAACTACAATCCCCGTCCGACACCGGTTCGGCCTGCAAAGCCCCCCAACAAAGCCAATGACGGCCAGATGCTCGTGCAGGCGGCTGAGGTCAATTACGATTACAACAACTCCCGCGTGGCCGCGGTCGGCAGCGTACAGATCTACTTCCACGGATCAACGCTCGAAGCCGATAAAGTCATCTACGATCAAAAGACCAAGCGTCTTCACGCGGAAGGCAGCGTCCGCCTGACCGACGCCGACGGCAGGGTCACCAACGCGGTCGCACTCGATCTCAGCGATGATTACCGCGACGGCTTCGTCGATTCATTGCGGTTAGAGACGCCCGATCAGACCCGTATGGCCGCGTCACGCGCAGACCGCAGCAATGGCGACGTCACCATTTTCCAAAACGGTGTCTATACGGCCTGCGCGGCATGCAAGGACAATCCGAAGAAGCCCCCGCTATGGCAGGTGAAGGCCGCGCGCATCATTCATAACCAGACCGAGAAGATGCTTTACTTCGAGGACGCACGGCTTGAGTTCTTCGGTTTGCCGATTGCGTACATGCCGTATTTTTCGACTCCCGATCCAACCGTAAAGCGCAAGACAGGTTTTCTGACCCCGGACTTCATGTCGAACTCGCGCTACGGTGTCGGCGTGGAAACGCCGTTCTACTGGGCGCTCGCACCCGACTATGACCTGACGCTGACACCACGCTACACCACACAGCAAGGCGTTTTGATGCAGGGCGAGTTCCGCCAGCGCCTCATCAATGGCGCTTATGAAATTCGCGCCTATGGCATCAAGCAAGAGAACCCTGACAAGTTCGGCGCCGAGCCAGGCAATCGGGATTTCCGGGGCGGCGTGGACACAAAGGGCCAATTTGCCCTGAACGATAGGTGGGTCTGGGGCTGGGATGCTGTCGCGGCCACGGACAAAGCGTTCTTCCAGGATTACAACCTTGGTCCCTACAAAAACGCACTCAGCTCATTTCTACTGGTGCCCGATACCGGGCTGTCACAAATCTATCTCACCGGCGTGGGCAATCGTAGCTACTTCGACGGGCGCGTCATGTACTTTCAGGGATATTCGGCAGCTGACGTTCAGAGCCAGATTCCTGTTGTGCACCCGGTCATCGATTATTCGAATATCCTCAATCGCAATCTGATCGGTGGCGAATTCAGCTACAAGGCAAACTTCACAAGCCTGAGCCGCGATACTGCTGCCTTCGATCCGATCACAACAGAAGCAAGCCTCACCGGCCTGTGTTTGCCGACATCGGCCGATCCAGCGGCAAAAAATCCCGCGAACTGTTTGCTGCGCGGCGTGCCGGGTGACTACACCCGGCTTTCCGGTCTAGCCGCATGGCGTCGCTCGTTCACGGATCCGATGGGGCAAATCTTCACGCCATTCGCTTCGATCCGCTCGGACCTCATCAGCACGGATATCGCGAACCAACCTGGCGTTTCAAACTATACGGCAACCGGCCTGACCCAAATTGGGCACATCATGCCAACGGTCGGACTTGAGTATCGCTATCCGTTCATCAACGTGCAGCCCTGGGGCACCACAACATTGGAGCCTATCGCACAGATCATCATCCGTCCCAATGAAGCGCAAGCAGGTCGGCTCCCCAATGAAGATGCCCAAAGCCTGACTTACGATGACAGCAACCTTTTCCGCGTTGACAAGTTTTCCGGCTGGGATCGCACCGAAGGTGGTGGCCGCGCCAACGTCGGTGTCCAGGCGACGACGCAATTCGATCACGGAGGCTCCATCAATGTGATGTTTGGCCAATCCTATCAATTGTTCGGTTTGAATTCGTTTGCCGTGCAAGACCTCACCAACACCGGCCTCGACACTGGCCTTGAAACCGCGAAATCGGATTACGTCGGTCGCATCTCATATCAACCAAACAGGACCTTCAACCTTTCCAGCCGCGTACGGTTGGATGAAGCAACCGGATACGTTCGCCGCTTCGAACTGGAAGGTAAAGCCAACTTCGACCGCTGGTCAGTCAGTATGCTGTATGGCAACTATGACCAACAGCCGGAGCTCGGCTTCCTCACTCGTCGTGAAGGCATTCTTGGCACTGGATCGATCAAGGTCGCGCCAAACTGGGTCGTCTCGGGTGGCTTGCGCTATGACCTCAGCAACCAGAAGGTCAATCAATACCTCGTTGGCGCGGGTTACGTGGACGATTGCTTCATCATGGCAGTCAACTACATCACCGACTATGCCTATACGACCACAACCAACCTGACCCCCGTTACAGATCACCGTGTCATGTTGCAGATTGGACTACGGACGATTGGCAGCACTTCTATTGCGCAAACAATCGGAACAACCCAGTAAAGAATGACCATCCTTCTGGATGCTGAAATCCAGCCAAGTCTTTGATAGCAAGGATATTGAAAATTTTTAAATCGACGAAGATGGCAGGCCTGACCATGATTGCGATAATGCTTTCTCGTTTCGCGCACTTCGCGTTTGTTGTGATCGTTGTTCTGATGGTCTCGGCCTACGGATCGGACCTGCGTGCCCAGTCCGTGGCGGCAATTGTCAACGGCGAAGCCATCACCAACTCCGATGTCGATCAGCGCATCAAGCTGACGACATTGACCACTCGCAAGACACCCACGCGGCAGGAAACGCTTGAAGATTTGATCAACGACAAGGTCAAGCTCAAGGAAGCCAAGCGGTACGGCATCGAACTTTCCGCCTCTGACGTCGACACAGCCTTTGGCGGAATGGCATCACGGATGCGCATGAATGCCGAACAGTTGAATAAGACACTGGAAAACAGCGGAATCCGTCCGGAAACTCTCAAGAACCGAGTGAAGGCGGAGATGACGTGGACGACCCTTGTCCGCGGACGGTTTGGGCAAAGTCTGCTCGTCGGTGAAAAAGATGTTCAATCCGCCATCAGCCAACCATCATCGAGTGACAAGCCTCAGTCCGAAAGCTTCGAATATCAGATGCGTCCTATTGTATTGATCGTGCCGCGCGGGGCGGCACCCTCGGCCATCGAAGGCCGGCGCAAGGAAGCTGAGCTCTTACGCAACCGGATTCAAAGCTGCGATGAAGCTGCGGAACTGTTCCGGTCAATGCGTGACGCCGCTATCCGCGACAATCTCACGAAGACATCCGCAGACTTGCCGCCTGCATTGCGGGAGCTGCTGGACAAGACGACCGTCGGGCGATTGACGCCGCCGGAAGTCACGAAGCAGGGCGTCGAAATGGTTGCCTTGTGCAGCCGGAAGCCGACAACCGCCGACACGCCGGCGAAGCGCGAGGCTCGCGACAAGCTGTACAATGAGAAATTCGAGGCGAAATCCAAGTCGTATTTGCAGGATGCTCGCAAGACGATGATGATCGAGATACGCTCCGGGGATACCGGCAAAAAATTATGATTTCATCTGAACCCACAATCGGGCGTCATGGATGACCAAACCTCTTGCGCTCACGATCGGTGAACCGGCTGGCATCGGGCCGGATATCACGATTGCGACGTGGATGCGCAGGCGCGAACTGGGCATCCCGGCTTTTTATCTCATCGGCGACAAAGCATTCCTTGCGCGGCGCGCACAGATGCTCGGCATTGATCTGCCGCTTGCCGACGCCAGTCCTGAGAATGCTGCAAACCTGTTCGCTGACGCGCTCCCCGTCGTTTCAAGCAACCACGTCATCACCGCCCGGCCCGGCCACCCGGATGGAACCAGTGCGCCTGCCGCCATTGCATCCATCCGTCAGGCTGTCACTGACGTTACCGCTGGCCGCGCGAGTGCCGTCGTCACCAATCCGATTGCCAAGAACGTGCTCTTCCGCAGCGGATTTTCGCATCCCGGCCACACCGAATTTCTTGCTGAGCTTGCAAGCGTCAATGGCATCGCACCTCAGCCGGTCATGATGCTGTGGTCACCCCAACTCGCAGTAGTACCGGTTACAATTCATTTGGCTTTGCGCGACGCCATTGCACAACTTACAACCGATCTGATTATCAGAACTTCCCGCATTGTCGCAGCAGATATGAAAACGCGTTTCGGAATTGCAAAACCGCGTCTGGCAATCTCCGGGCTCAATCCACACGCCGGTGAAGACGGCTCGTTCGGCAAAGAAGATCAATCCATCATCGCGCCTGCTATTACTGTCCTGCGCAACGAGGGCGTCGATGTCAAAGGCCCTCTCCCTGCCGACACCATGTTCCACGAGGCTGCGCGCAAGACCTACGATTGCGCAATCTGTATGTATCACGATCAGGCGCTGATCCCGATCAAGACGCTTGCATTCGACGAAGGTGTCAACGTCACGCTTGGCTTGCCGTTCATCCGGACTTCACCGGACCATGGCACCGCCTTCGATATCGCAGGCACCGGGCGCGCCAATCCATCGAGCCTCATAGCTGCACTACGCCTCGCCGCGCATATGGCCGGGACGAGTGTGACACCGCCAAAGTCATGAGCGCCATTGACGATCTTCCGCCGCTGCGCGACGTCATCCAGCGTTATGAGCTGTCAGCACGGAAATCTCTTGGCCAGAACTTCCTGCTTGATCTCAATCTGACATCGCGGATCGCGCGCGCAGCAGGACCATTAGAGGATTGCACCGTAATTGAAATCGGACCAGGTCCTGGGGGGCTGACGCGCGCCTTGCTTGCATTGGGGGTTAAGCGGGTCATCGCTGTTGAGCGTGACGAGCGTGTCATCCCTGCCCTGCAGGAGATCGCCGCACATTATCCCGGCAAACTCGAGATCGTGCATGCGGACGCCATGACATTCGACCCGCGCCCCCATCTCGGCGGCGAACGCGCCAAGATTGTCGCCAACCTGCCCTACAACATTGCGACGCCGCTTTTAGTCGGCTGGCTCAGCGTAGAGCCATGGCCGCCATGGTACGAGATGATGGTACTCATGTTCCAGCGTGAGGTGGCTGAGCGTATCGTCGCCCGCGAAAACGATGAGGCTTACGGGCGTCTTAGCGTGTTGTCGAACTGGCGAACGGAGACAAAAATCCTGTTCGATATCGCGCCAAACGCGTTCATGCCGCCCCCCAAGGTGACATCATCCGTTGTGCGGCTGATCCCGCGCCCAATGCCCGATCCATGCGATCAACGCACGCTGGAGCGTATTACTGCCGCCGCCTTTGGCCAGCGCCGCAAAATGCTGCGGCAAAGCCTGAAATCCCTTGGACTCGATCCAGCAGCGCTCACAGCTGCCGCCGGTATCGACCCGACACGCCGCGCTGAAACCATTCCCGTTTCCGGCTTTGTTGCCATGGCACGCGAATTGGCGGATAAAACAGGAAAAGACAAAAGCATTTAAAGGGGAAATTGATATGACCGTGATGCGCCGCCAGTCGCTCGTGAAATTCGATGCGCCGCTCTGCGAAACCATTATCGAAACCCCCAAGCCCCAAGGGCGCGAAGTTCTGGTGCGTATTGCATGTTGCGGATTATGCCACTCCGATCTGCACATCCAGGATGGTTATGCTGATCTCGGCGGCGGCAAGAAGCTCGACACCACGCGCGGCATGACGCTTCCGTTCACGCTCGGGCATGAGATCGCCGGGATCATCGAAGAAGTTGGTCCCGAAGCCGACAAAAGCTTGATCGGGAAGAAGCGCGCCGTGTTCCCGTGGATCGGTTGCGGAAAGTGCACCGACTGCCTCAACGGCGATGAAAATCTCTGCTCGCGCAATCGTTTCCTCGGCGTGTCTATCGATGGCGGATTCGCGAGCCACGTCCTGGTGCCGGATGCAAAATATCTGCTTGAATATGATCCGCTGCCGGTGGAGATGGCCGCCACTCTCATGTGCTCGGGCGCTACGGCCTATGGCGCGTTAAAGAGACTCGTCGATCGTCCCCGCCAACGCAATCTCCTGCTGATCGGACTTGGCGGCGTCGGCATGATGGGACTTGCGTTCGCACAAGCGATGTTCAAACAGAAAATTTCGGTGGCGGACTTGAACGCTTCAGCGCGCGAAACTGCTCTGAAAAACGGTGCATCGATTGCTTACGATCCATCGGAAGCCGATATTACCAAACGCATTGTCAAGGAAACCGAAGGCGGCTTCGACGGGGTTGTCGATTTCGCCGGCAACGAGAAATCGATGGCTTTTGCCATGTCAGTGCTGGCGCGCGGTGGCAAGATTGTGGTGTCGGGCCTGATGGGCGGAAATTTCAATCTGCCGATGGTGCAGTGGATTTACAAGCGCATGACCATCGAAGGCTTCATGACAAGCACGCTCACGGAAGCGCAGGAACTGATGGCGTTGGCACGTGCCGGCAAGATCAAGCCAACACCGATGCAGCAAGAGCCAATGGCCGATGTCCAGAAATGGATCGATCAATTGCGTGCAGGCAAGGTCGTCGGCCGCATCATGCTGACGAATTAAAGCGATACAGCCAACCTGTCAGTTTGATAAATTTCGCAGTTTTGCATGCCTTTCATGACCTTGGGCGGCCTGCCACCAGGCCGCCTGAGTTTTATGAATATCTGCTCATCCGGATGAATTTCAGCCAACAATAGCTTCAGGTTGAGTTCAGCGCGCCTCTCCTAGGATCGTCTTCAACATCGGCCAACCAATCCCATCTGGCCTTTAGACGACCAGCAAACAGGAGACAACCATGCCCAAGCAAAATTATATGACAACGACCCATATCATCGCGACCGTCGCAGCGGGGTTCATTCTGGTAGCGGCATCGGACAGCGCCTTCGCGCGCCACCATAACGGCAACAATAACAACAGCGGGAATAACAGTTTCAACAATAACAATAACAACAATGGGAATCACAGCTTCAACAACAACGGCGGGAGTAACGGCGGAAGCAGCTTTGGCAAGAAGGACCGCAAGTATTCCGACAAAAAGAAAGACCAGAACCAGACAGGCACCACGGCTTCGCAGAGCACGACAACGCAGGGCACGACACCTGCAGTCACAGCCAAGAACACGGTTCAGGGCAAGACGGGCTCGCAGTCAGCCGCCCTCACCACGACGCCCCAGAATGCGGGCGCTGGCACCGCTGGCGCAACACCCAAGGTCGGCGGCACTGGCCCGGTGACCATCACCAACGGGGTGAGAACAGCTACAATAGATAACGGCCCGGGCGGCATCGCGGTCTCTTACAACAAGTCGACCGGCCAGACCACCGTCACCAACGGCACGCGATCGGAGACCTTCAATGGCCCGATCACCGTGGCCGGCGCTAGTGGGATCGGAGCTGCGGGCGTTCAGGTTAGCTCGCGTAACAGCGCAGGCCTTGTCTCGATTGTCGGCGGTGGCACCGGCGGTCATTTCAACGGCGATGGCACCCCGACTTCTTATGGAAATCCAACACCCGATTCCGGCAAACCGCCTACAACTCCATCTGGCGATTTCACTACTGCTTCGGGTTCAGGTGCCATTACAGGAAGCGATCTGAAGACTGTGGGCAAGGCCGCCGTTTTTGTTCCCGCTACTATTGTTGGTGTACCCGCGGTTACAGCCGCCGGCTTGGTGACATGGGTAGTTCCCAGCGTGAACCCAACCGCCAGGAAATTTGTCTTCAAGGTCTATGATACTATCAAATTCTGGTAACTGATGTTGTTGTTTAACGCGGGTGACGAAATTCGCCGCCCGCGTTTTCTTCAACCATTTCCAATGCACTCGCATGATGCTCAGTGTGCCGGGTTAAACAAGTTGCTGGACATATTACCGAGCGAACTGACTACGTTCTAGCGGGATCCAACGCTCTAACACTTGGGCGCCGCTATATACGGGCGCCCAAGGCAACTGCCATGATACATGGCATTTTTTAAATTAATTTTCCGTACAGACCTTCATGGTCTTCATTTGGGTCTCGGCTTCCGTTCGAGTTTTGAACGTGCCGTTATCAACCACGGTAATGGTGGTTGTGGTTGGCTTCTTGTCGACGATAGTACATTTTTTAGTCGTGGCATCGCGAACAACATAAAACTCGGTTGATGAAACTGTTTGTGCGAATGTCGATGTAATTGCAAAAGTTGTAAGCGCACCGGCAATCAAAAACTTTTTCATTAACGTTTCCTTCCATGTCGTGAGTAACTACAATGGCCACATGTGCCGATAGTTCCACCTCTTGGAGCTACTTTTCACTGCACAGCCCTTCATGATCATCGTTATGAATGGCGCTAACACTTTTTGCGCTTGCTTGTTTACTCTTAGCAAAGAGCTTGTTCGCTTTTCTTATTGATGTCTGATTGCTATTTGCAAAACTGACATCGAATGCAAACGCTTCGTTATTCTGTCAAGCTCAACATCGCTGATACATAATTAGTGCTGATACATAATTACTGTTGCTAATGCGAAACGCGATTTCATCGTTTGTGGAACAAAAAGCAATGATCAACGTTGATGCTGTGTTGATTTTCTCAACGAGGAGCGACGATATGAGCAAAGGTTTATTTTTGACGGCCAATGCGATTCTGCTGCTTGGAACAGCAGCGTTGGCTCAGTCGCCAAATCCAACGTCTTCTACAAATTCACCTTCGAAATCCCCCGGCACCTCAGAGCCAATCCCATCCGACAGAAAACTCCGCGCAAAAACAGACGCCTCCGTCAGGGGCAAACAATAATCAGCCAAATGCTTCTTCCTCTCAAGCTCCGGCTTCTGCGAACACCCCTTCGCAAGCTTCTCAACCACAAAATCAAAACAGCAATCCAACCGCTAATAACAATCATCCCCAGCAGGCGCCGGACGCGAAAGGAAATAACACCACGGCTCAGCAGCCCAATACGCAAAACAATACGGCGCAGTCGTCTTCAACGAATGTCAATGCTTCCGTCAATATCAACGATCAGCAGCGCATTCGCATCAGTCAGTCGGTGGCGCGTCTCAATGTCCATCCGCTGACTAATGTCAATTTTTCGCTTTCAGTTGGGGCCGCGATTCCCCGCGATATTCGTTTGTCTCCTTTGCCTGCCGAAATAGTTGAAATCGTGCCACAATATCGCAACTACAACTTCGTTCTCGTTAAAGACGAGATCGTGATCGTTGACCCTTCCAGTTATCAGATTATTACCATTCTGCCCGCTTCAGGCCGGCCCGCAGCAGCGGCACCCGCTCCGAAAGGACAGCGGCATACCAATTTTACGGATCGTGACCGCGAAGTTATCCGTAAGCATGTTCACGCTCAGCAGGCGGAAGGTCGAACCATCGGCAGCAGCGTATCTAAAATAGAAGTTCGCATGGGAGAACGTATTCCGGACAGCGTCGAAATCGAGGCGCTTCCCGAAGCAGTGTATCGCAAATCTCCCACGCTCCGAGAATATCGCTTCATACATCGCGACAGCCGGACCTACGTCGTAGAGCCGCAGGAGCGGCGCGTAATCGAAGTGATAGATTAATCTCGGTAATAGTAATTAAGGAAGGAGACCCTCATGAAGACCGCTCTTACTACGTTTGCTGCCGTGGCATTTCTTGCTAGCGAGGCTGGTGCTGCTCCAATAAATCCCGCCGACATCGGAACGTCAGAAGTTTCGAACGTTGAACATGTTCGCATTGTCTGTAACAAGCAGGGCCGTTGCTGGCGGGTTCATAAGCCTTACTACACTCAGCGAAGCTACTATAGTGAACCCGGTTATTACGATCGCCGGGCCTATGGTTATTATGGAGGTCCAAGCATCGGCCTCAGCTTTGGTAGGTGGTAAAACCATTGATAAAAAAAGACCGCTCATGAGCGGTCTTTTTTTATCAGGCTCAGGATAGTCCTCGCCCGCCTTTTCCTTCACCACTCCCAATGCTATCACGATCAGGCCGGCGTCCAGCGCCGTTTTTCTTTAGCTCTCTAGCTGCTTCTGTAATGCGCGCACGAATGCCGATAAACCCGTTTGACGCACCCGTTTGAGGCGCTCCGCATTCAGGATTGTCGCGACTTCCGCATAAGCAGTGTCGATGTCCGTATTAATGACGACATAATCATATTCGGCCCAGTGGCTCAATTCGTGACTGGCCCGGTTCATGCGACCACGAATGACCTCGTCGAGATCCTGTGCACGGGTATGCAAACGTTTTTCAAGATCCGCTGCCGAGGGCGGCAGAATGAAAACGGTAACGACATCATCCCGCGCCTTTTCGCGCAGCTGTTGCGTACCCTGCCAGTCAATGTCGAACAGCACGTCCTGTCCCGCAGTAAGAGCGGCCTCAACCGGCGCGCGCGGCGTTCCGTAATGGTTGTCGAACACTGGCGCGAATTCGAGCAGCTCATTGTTCTTCGCCATGGCGTCAAATTTCGTCTTGTCGATGAAATGGTAATGCTCACCATCGACCTCGCCCGGACGCTTGGCGCGCGTGGTCACTGAGACCGACATCCGCAATCCAGATACGCGCTCGACAAGCAACCGCGCCAATGTCGATTTGCCTGCCCCCGACGGCGACGACAGTACGAACATCAACCCGCGCCGTTCACCGCCTTTTGAACTGCCACCTGCCGGATTCATGACTCACTCCAAATTCTGGACCTGCTCGCGAAACTGCTCGACAACAGTTTTCATCTCAAGTCCGGTATTGGTCAGTTCAAGGTCATTGGACTTCGAGCAACAGGTATTGACCTCGCGATTGAACTCTTGCGCGAGGAAATCGAGACGACGGCCATTGCCCCACCCTTACCAATCATTTCGCGGGTCTGGGCGATATGCGATGCAATACGATCAAGCTCTTCGCGAATATCCGCCTTGGTGGCGATCATAATCGCTTCCTGATTTAGCCTGTCGGGATCGAAACGATCCGATGCTTCAAGCAAAAGCGCGACCTGCTCAGTGAGGCGCGCCTTGATGGCGTCTGGCTTGCGCCCTGGCGCAGCCTCGGCCTTGCGTGCAAGGCGTTCGATCTCATCCATGCGCTGGGTCAGGATCTGCGCCAACGCAATGCCTTCGCGCTTGCGCATGTCGACCAGGCTGGTCAACGCCTGCTCAAATGAAGCGATGATAACATCCTTGGCAGCCTGAGTTTCGGTCTCAAGGCTTTCCGGCTCCACAACCTCGATCACACCTTTGATCGCCAACAGTCCATCGACGCTTGGAGGCGCGGCCCCCGTCTTTTTGGAAAGATCGGTGGCTATGTTGAGAATTGCGGCCAGCACATCCTCGTTGATGCGCACTGCAGCGGCGGTATTGATCCGCTTGACGCTGAGGTTGGCGTAAACGGTGCCACGGGACAAAAGCTCCGTGGCGCGCTTGCGCACGATGGGCTCGATGTCGTCCCATCCGGGCGGAAGTCGCGTGCGAAAGTCAAAACCTTTGGCGTTGACAGATTTTAATTCCCATTCGAACGCATAGGGTCCGCTGGTACCATGGCTTCGCGCAAAGCCGGTCATGCTCGACAGCGCCATGCGGGCAGTCTCCGTCACAAATGCGCCCACCTGAATCGAACGCGTTTCAGCTTGTCCATGAATTCTGTGCTGTACGCAAGACCGAACGGGAACCGCCATTCAGCCGGTTCGCGCACTTTCAGCATTCCGGCAACGACCTTGAACCACCAATGGAAACTTACTGTTCGGTTTCCTCGGCGGGAGCCTCGTCAGCAACCGGGTTGCGAGGCGCCACCTTTTTGCGGGGAGCCGCAGGGATACCATTCGTTATCAAGCTGCCGTTCGCAGCCGAAGCGGGAGCGTTTTTAGGAGCAGCCTTAGGCACAGCGATTGCCTTAGGCGGTGCAACTGTTGCAGTCGGAGGCACAGTAGCCGTCACAGGTGGAGCATCATCCTCCGCCGTATCGATCTGCTGCTGGCGCTCCATCGCGCGAAGTTTTGCTACACCTTTCTGATGCTGGTCGTACGTTTCTGTAAACGTATGACCGCCCGTTCCGTCGGCAACGAAGAACAGGTCGCGCGTGCGCGCAGGATTGGCTACTGCCTCAAGTGAGGCGCGGCCTGGATTGGCGATCGGCCCTGGTGGCAAACCTTCGATCACATAGGTGTTGTAAGGCGAAGGCTGCTGAATTTCACTGCGTTTGATCGGGCGACCCAACGTCCCCCTGCCCCCAACCAATCCATAGATGATGGTGGGGTCTGACTGAAGCTTGATACGCTGGCGCAAGCGATTGGTAAAAACGGCGGCAACACGGCTCCGCTCATCGGCCTTGCCGGTTTCCTTCTCGACGATGGATGCAAGCGTCACCAGTTGCTCTGGCGAACGAAGTGGTATCTCGGGATTACGCCGTTCCCATATCTCACCGAGCGCACGTTTCTGCGCCTGCTGCATGCGCTGGACGACTTGCTCGCGCGGCGTACCCCGGGGAAATTTATAGGTATCCGGCAGCAATGTGCCTTCACGCGGCATTTCCTTGATAGAGCCATTGAAAATATCATTGTCCTGAAGCCGTGCAATGATCTGCTCGGAGGTCAAACCTTCAGGAATTGTGAAGGTGTGCTGCACCACCTTGCCTTCAACAATGGTATTGATGACATCGCGCAAGCTGGCATTCTTCTGGAAAAGATATTCGCCCGATTTCAAATCGGACCGCGCATTCAGCGCCAGAACACCTCCAATGAAGACCCAGCGATCGGAATCGATGACTCCCGTACGCTGCAATATATCGCCAATGTCGGTCATACCCGCGCGCGGTGGAATATTGACGACTTTGTCTTCTTGGAGCGGACCCTTCTCCTCGATCAATTGCTTGCCGTAATAAAAGCCGCCACCGATCAGGATCGTTAGAACAAGCATGACCGACATAATGGCATTGCCGGCGATGACAAACGGATGACGCGCATGCTTCGAGCGCCGGGGCGGCTGTGGTACCTGCTCAGGCTCTAACGCGGCACGGGGGCTTTTTGGCGAAATCGGCGGTTTTTAACTCATGCGTACAACCTACAATTTCTGCAGCCAACATCATCTCTGGCCGAATTCACTCATGATACGGATCGCGTCAGAACCACTAAGTCATATGCGTGCAAGTCATATGCATGCCAGGCGATACGAATCACCATCTACATGTCGTGTTGACCGGAATTATGTCCAATTATGGCGAAACCGTGAACTCGGTTTCATCATCCTGTTAATTAGTCAGACGCTTGAGAATTAAAGAAGCGTTGGTGCCTCCGAAACCGAAGGAATTGGACAAGGCCACATTGATCTCTCGTGACTTCGCCTTCCATGGAACAAGATCAATCGCGGTTTCAACGGATGGATTATCAAGATTGATCGTCGGTGGAGCAACATTATCGCGAATCGCCAGAATGCAGAAGATCGCCTCGATCGCGCCAGCCGCGCCAAGCAGATGGCCCGTCGAGGACTTGGTCGATGACATCGATACCGTCGATGCCGCGTTTCCAAGTAAACGCTCAGCCGCTCCAAGCTCAATCTCGTCGCCAAGTGGCGTCGAGGTGCCGTGCGAATTCATGTAGTCGATATCTGACGGTGTCATGCCGGCACGCTTTATCGCAGCGCTCATGCAACGGAATGCGCCATTGCCATCCTCGGCAGGTGCCGTGATGTGATTGGCATCGCCGGACAAGCCATAACCAACCACCTCGGCGTAAATCTTCGCTCCGCGTTTTTTCGCGTGCTCGTATTCCTCAAGCACGACGACACCGGCGCCCTCACCCATCACAAAGCCATCGCGATCCCTGTCGTAAGGACGCGACGCCAACGTTGGCCTGTCATTGTAGCCGGTAGACATCGCACGCATGGCGCAAAAACCAGCCATGGCCAAACGGTTCACCGCGGATTTGGCACCGCCCGCAACCATGACGTCCGCATCCCCATACGCGATCAAACGGCTGGCATCGCCAATGGCGTGTGCGCCGGTCGAACAGGCCGTCACCACCGCATGGTTGGGGCCCTTGAGTCCGTGCTTGATGGAGACATAGCCCGAGGCAAGATTGATCAAGCGTCCGGGGATAAAAAACGGTGACAGCTTTCGCGGTCCACGTTCCTTGAGAATGACCGCAGCCTCGCCGATGCCTTCGATGCCGCCAATGCCGGAGCCAATCATGGTGCCGGTGGCGCAACGCTCTTCTTCTGTCACCGGGTGCCAGTTGGCATCATCCAGCGCCTGCGTTGCAGCTGACATCGCAAAGACAATGAAATCGTCAACCTTGCGCTGCTCCTTAGGCTCCATCCACTGATCAGGATTGAAGGTATGATTGGAGCCATCACCACGAGGGACGACACATGCGATTTGGCAAGTCAGATCGGACACGTCGAAAGTGTCGATGCGTTTCGCACCACTTTCACTATTGAGGATACGCTTCCATGTCGGCTCAACACCACAGCCGAGCGGCGACACCATGCCAAGGCCTGTGACGACAACCCTCCTCATTTTCCGAACTCCAGATCGCGACCCATAATCTCAATCACACCACGCCGTTCTGCCTATCATGCAGTGTAAGCTGGGCGGCATGAAACAGAAAAACGGCGGGTCGTTGATCACAACCCACCGAATTTCGCTACTGCTGCAAAGGAGCGTTAGCTCTTTGCGTTCTTTTCAAGAAATTTGGTCGCATCGCCGACAGTGAGGATTGTCTCGGCGGCATCGTCAGGAATTTCGCAGCCGAACTCTTCTTCGAACGCCATCACGAGTTCAACCGTATCAAGGCTGTCGGCGCCAAGATCGTCAATGAAGCTCGCATTATCGACAACCTTCTCAGGCTCGACACCAAGGTGCTCGACTACGATTTTCTTAACCCGCTCGCCAATCTCACTCATCGTTTCAAACCCCGTGTTGTTCCATTAAAACTCGACCGCAAAACGATTAAGAGCTCTCGCGGTACATCAATACAATCACATCCTGCCGCATTCCCTGATGCCTTTGGTGCCTAAAACCGGCGACACCCAAGGACGACACCCAAGAACGGCAGCAACTGGTGCTGCCACGGCAATATACAGGGTTTCAAAATCCTGCAATGGCGTTCTTCAGCTGAATAGTTCGGTTATCACACTTCCCCAGAATTGACCACAAGACCAGTGCCCGGCGGTCTGTCAGACAGAAATCAAACAATAGGCCATATTAGCCTCAAATCATTGCCATTCCACCATTGACGTGAAGTGTTTGTCCAGTGACGTAAGCCGCTTCATTGGAGGCAAGATAAACTGCCGCAGCGGCAATATCCTCAGGCGTGCCGAGCCGTCCGGCAGGCACTTTCCCCAAAACCGCTTCGCGCTGCTTCTCATTCAGGGCATCCGTCATTGGGGTTGCGATAAACCCTGGCGCGATGCAATTCGCCGTCACATTGCGCCGGGCATATTCGGCGCCCACGGATTTCATCATACCGATCAACCCGGCCTTGGAGGCAGCATAATTGCCCTGCCCCGCATTGCCGGTCACTCCCACCACCGATGTGATGGCAATAATCCTGCCGAAACGCTTTCGCATCATGAGCTTGGTCGCAGCCCGCGCCAGCCGGAAAGTCGCGGTCAGATTGACATTGATAACATCGCTCCAATCCTCGTCCCGCAATTGGACAAACAGATTATCCCGCGTAATTCCGGCATTACATACGAGTATATCGAGCTGTCCCATTTCCTTTTCAGCAGACGGGACAAGCGCCTCGACGTCTGCGGCATCCGACAGGTTGCAAGGCAGCACGTGAACTCGTTCCTTGAGTTCGCTCGCAAGTTTGTCCAGCACTTCCCGCCGCGTGCCTGAAATCGAAACTGTTGCGCCCTGCGCATGAAGGGCGCGTGCAATCGCGCCTCCAATCCCGCCTGTCGCGCCGGTGACAAGCGCAGTCCTGCCAGTCAAATCAAACATTACAATCCTCTTGCAGATTCAGATGTCGAAAAGCGTAAAGCCGCTTTCGGTATCACCTCTAATGACTTCAAACCCCACGCGCTGCAATGAGCGCAGCTTTCGCAGCCGTTATATCGCCCGGTCCACCAACCGCTACGCCGACTGCGCCATCGGCAATTCGTTTAACAAGGCCAGACAACACCTTGCCGGAACCGATTTCCAGAAAATGGGTCACGCCATGGCTTGCCATATAAGCCACGCTCTCGCGCCAGCGCACTGTGCCGGTCACCTGCTCGACTAGCCGTTTGCGGATATCGTCCGGCTCGGTCACGGCAGCCGCGAGCACATTGGAGACAAGCGGCACAGCCGGTTTATTGATGGTCACAGCGGTGAGCGCTTCGGCCATGACGTCGGCGGCTGGCTGCATCAGGCTGCAATGAAAAGGTGCAGACACCTGCAGCATCATGGCGCGCTTCGCCCCCTTGCCCTTGGCAATCTCGACAGCACGCTCCACAGCCGCCTTATCACCGGAAACGACGACCTGACCGCCACCATTATCGTTGGCGGCCTGACAGACTTGCCCCTGTGCTGCCTCCTTGGCGACCGCGACCGCGGTGTCATAATCGAGCCCCAACAGGGCCGCCATCGCCCCGACGCCTACCGGCACCGCTTTTTGCATGGCGCGACCACGAATCCGCAAAAGCTTTGCCGTATCGCTGATCGAGAGACTGCCTGCGGCTGCCAGCGCCGAATATTCGCCAAGCGAATGGCCCGCTACGAACGCCGCATCACGGCCAATCGATACACCCGCCTCGGCCTCGAGGACGCGTAATGTGGCCAGTGAGACGGCCATCAGCGCCGGCTGCGCATTCTCTGTGAGCTGGAGTACCTCCGCAGGGCCATCCCAGATGGTTGCCGTGAGCTTTTCGCCCAAAGCGGCATCCACTTCGTCAAAAACGCGACGGGCGGCCGGAAAAGCTTCCGTAAGGGCCTTGCCCATACCGACGGCCTGTGACCCCTGGCCAGGAAATGTAAAAGCTGCAGTCATGAACGATCCCCTGAGGAACGGGTGGGTAAGACACCGCTGCGGCCCTTGGTGTCAAGTTGCAGGCCACCGGCCTGCGTAAAACACCTAAAATGCGTATTTTAGCTAGAATAAATGCCCGCTTTCCCTTGCCTTGGGGTCTAAAAACCGTATAAACGCGCCATCCGTGGATCCCGGCCGGGAGCTGAACGGACGGTCTCACCTTTCATCCGTGCAGGTTGATAGATGCGGCAGGGCCAGTCGGCCCGTCGTCCCGTGCTTCCGCCTTCTGAGCTTATCCCGAGTCCTTTCCAAAGGTCTCGAAGGGCTTGCCGCCGGGAACTGCGCTAACATTGGAAAGGATACCCATGCCTCTCTACGAGCATGTTTTTCTCGCGCGTCAGGATGCGAGCACCCAGCAGGTTGAGGAGCTGACCACCCAGATCACAGGCGTGATCACACATATGGGCGGCAAGGTCACCAAGACGGAAAGCTGGGGCATACGCTCACTGACCTATCGCATGAACAAGAATTGCAAAGCGCACTTCATGCTGCTCAACATCGACGCCCCGTCCGCGGTGGTCGCCGAGATCGAGCGCCAAGAGCGCATCAACGAAGATGTCATCCGTTATCTCACCGTCCGCGTTGACGAACTGGAAGAAGGTCCGTCTGCGATGATGCGCAAGGCTGACCGTGATCGTGAGCGCGAAGACCGGCCCGGTGGTGGCGGCTTCCGCAGCGGTAGCGATGGTGGCGGCTTCCGCAGTGATCGGGGTGATCGGGGTCCACGCCGTCCACGTGATGATGACGATGCAGCGGGTGAGGAGTAAAAATCATGGCTGATGCAGGTGCCCGCCGTCCGTTCTTTCGCCGCCGCAAATCGTGCCCATTCACGGGTTCGAATGCGCCAAAGATCGACTACAAGGATTCGAAGCTGTTGATGCGTTACGTTTCAGAGCGCGGCAAGATCGTGCCGAGCCGCATCACCGCCGTTTCGGCCAAGAAGCAGCGTGAACTCGCCCGCGCCATCAAGCGCTCGCGGTTCCTTGGGCTTCTTCCTTACGTTATTCGATGATACAAAATTAGGACGAACGCGCGATCATCGCGCGTTCGTCCATCATCTAAACATTTTTTCTCATAACACTTTGGGGCGTCCCAAGGTGGATGGTTGGGGTTCAAAGACCTCTAACCGCTCGAAAGGAGCGGGACAGCTGATGATGACAAGCCTTCTCATAGCTATTGCAGCCGGCATTGCGTCGGCACTGATGTTCGCGTCCCTCGTGTCGGGCGCCATCGTCTCATTGCTGCTGTTTTATCTCGCACCTTTGCCGCTCATGGTCGTGGCCCTCGGATGGGGAGCGACCAGCGCTTTGATCGGCGGCATTCTTGCAGCCATAAGCCTCGGCCTGGTGTTTGGCTTCACCTATATGGTGGCCTTCGCTCTTACCGTCGTTCTGCCCGCCTGGTGGCTTGGGCATCTCACATTGCTGGCACGTCCGGTCTCGAGCGATCCGCAATTGGCAAGCCTGGCACCCGTTCTCGACTGGTATCCGGTTGGCCGCATCCTGACCTGGATAACCGCGTTCGCCATCCTCACGACAATCAGCGCCTTATTGACGCTCGGCTTTGATGAAACCTCCATCAACGCCGCGCTGCGTCAGGGGTTACTGCGCGTGATGAGCAGCGATGCCGGCGGAACGTTGGGCAGTGACCGCGAACACCTCATAGATGCGCTGGTGTCCATCGCGCCAGGTGCTGCCACAATCATCGCAATGATGACGCTCACGCTTAATCTCTGGCTTGCGGCAAAAATCACATCGACATCGGGGCGGCTGCAACGTCCCTGGCCGGAGTTGCGTACAACCACGCTTCCATCGATGACCATAGCTGCGCTGGTTATCGCTATCGCACTTTGCTTCGTTGGCGGCCTGGTCGGGATGTTTGCCCAGATTGCCAGCTCAGCGCTGATGATTGCCTATGCCATGACAGGCTTTGCGGTGCTCCATACTCTCACCCAGGCGTTTTCAGGCCGCACGCTTGTTTTGAGCGCCGTTTACGCTGCAACGCTATTCATCGGCTGGCCGCTGATTGGAATGATCAGCCTTGGTCTTGCCGATGCGATCTTTGGAATTCGCCAGAATTATCTAAACCGGCGCGGACCATCCGCCCCGACATCCTAATCACCACATCACTCACACACATCAACGGAGACATCAGATGGAAGTTATTCTTTTGGAGCGCGTCGCCAAGCTTGGACAAATGGGCGACATCGTGAAGGTCAAGGACGGCTTTGCCCGTAACTTCCTTCTCAAGCGCGGCAAAGCACTCCGCGCCACCACGGACAACCGTGCGAAATATGATGGCATGAAAGCCGAGCTCGAGGTCCGCAATCTGCAGGCCAAATCCGAAGCAACCAAGGTGGCGGAAAAGATCGATGGCCGCAATGTCATCATCATTCGTCAGGCTTCGGAAACCGGTCAGCTCTTCGGTTCAGTTTCTGTTCGCGATATTATGGGGGCGCTGGAAGCAGACGGCGTCACACTCAGCCGTTCTCAGGTGTTGCTCGATGCGCCAATTAAAATCATTGGTAAGCATCATATCGCGATTGCCGTTCACCCTGAAGTTGAAGTGCAAATCAGCGTCACTGTCGCACGCAGCGAGGCTGAAGCCGAGCGAGTTAATAAAGGTGAGGATGTCAACAGCCGTCAGGAAGATCGCGATGCAGCCGCAGAAGCAATCGCCGCCGCCGGTGCATTCTTCGATCCGGAAGCCCAGCACGACGACGCTGATGCCGAAGATTCTGCCGATAAATAAGCCATCCTTCAAGCGATTGCTTTCAAGTCAAAAGCCCGGTCTGAAAATCAGACCGGGCTTTTGCGTGTCAGCAGATTCCTAACGAGAGATGGGCGGAATTGGCGGGCCCGCTGGAGGCAGCCGCGGCTCTTCGATCTGCGCAACGGGCGCAGGGACCGGTCCTGTGTCGATTGTCAGAGGATGGTCTGGTGAGGATGCAGCTTCCAGCTCCGATGGAGCCTTCGGCATGTCAGAATCCTTCTCAGAAACGTTTGGCGACCCAGCCTTTGCTGTTTCTGCACCAGTGTCGGGCACCGGCTCTGGCTTGGCTTCCTTAACTGCATTGTTGTTGGCAGGCTCCGGGCTTGGCGGTTCTAACCGTGCCGGTTTGCCCTTGGCAGATTCCTTGGCCGATTCCTTGCCAGATCCTTGGCTGAATCTTTGGCGGATTTCTGCCTGACACCTGGTTCAGCTATGATCGCAGATGGTGCGCCCTGCTCCGGCGTCGCCGCTGGTTTTGCACCAGTACCCGTTTTTGCATCCCTGCCCTGCAGAGTTAGATTGTCTCCCCCCGCACGAAGCGCTGCACCATTTGACAGCACAAAAGCACTCATAGCCGAAGCCATGTCCGTACTGGTGGTGTAATGCTGGCGAAGAAACGCAGGCAAAGAGCCTGGCTCCACCGTCTTCAATAGCCCGCGCGAGCTCTTGTGACAGATGGAGCAGGTACTGGAGAATATCTGGGCGGAAGGTTTACCCGCTTCGAGATTTTGTGCTGTTGCAGGGGATTCCCCCAAGCAACCACCGAGCAAAACCACCGCCGCCAGAATGAGCGCTCGGCTCAACATTCATATTCTCCAAGGACTTAAGTGACTTGAGTACTTAGTTGACCTGAAACCCAAGCCCGGCGCCCTAAGCCCTCGCGAGGTGGACACCTTTAACGGATTATCCAGCGAATGGAAGCCGCGAGATTTCGGAAGAAGATGAGCCAAATTGTGACAAGTTGCCAACACTCCACAAATTGGCGAAACTGAAATTGTTCTTACGTCAATCATGGGTGGAAATTTCATAGTTTCCATCTCAAAATGACGCATGCGGATCATTGGATATATTTTCGATGGATCGCTTATTGCAACATTTTTTGAGTCGATTCATCCGTGTCGGCTCAGTGACGTTCACAACGTCCACAGGTACCTCGTTTACCTGCGGTGATGGGAGCGGCGAGCCTGTCGTTGTCAAATTCGCAACCCGCGAAGCCGAGCGTCATCTCCTCCTCGATCCAGAATTAAAGCTTGGCGAAAGTTACACGGATGGCACGTTCATCCTTGAGAAAGGCACGATCGCCGATTTTCTGGCCATTGCGCTGGCGCAGCCTGACATGGTGCCGCGCTGGACGAAGGTCCGATGGTGGATTCGTTACCTGATCCGGCATTGGCAGCAATTCAACCCACGCCAACGCTCAAAGCAGAACGTCGCGCGGCATTACGATCTCGACGGGCGCCTCTATCGCCTCTTCCTCGACGCGGACATGCAATATAGCTGCGGCTATTTTGAAACACCGGACACTTCGCTCGACGATGCCCAACTCGCAAAGAAGCGTCACATTGCTGCGAAGCTTCTGGTCAATCCCGGCCATCGCGTGCTGGACATCGGCTCCGGCTGGGGCGGACTGGGACTTTATCTCGCGCAAATGACTGGCGCCGACGTGACCGGCGTTACTCTGTCGCGCGAACAGCTTCAGGTCGCAAATGCCCGCGCCAGTGAAATGAACTTGGCTGACCGGGCCAGATTTCTATTGCAGGACTATCGCGACACCCCCGGACCGTTTGATCGCATTGTATCGGTGGGCATGTTCGAGCATGTCGGGGTGGATTATTACGATACGTTTTTCAAACATTGCACTGAGCTGCTCAAAGATGACGGCGTAATGGTGCTGCATTCGATTGGCCGTTCAGAGGGACCAGGCATCACCAATCCGTGGATCGCGAAATATATTTTCCCCGGCGGCTATATTCCGGCAATTTCAGAAGTGTTGCCTGCCATCGAGCGCGCGGGACTGCTGGTCAACGACATCGAGATCCTGCGGCTGCATTACGCGGAGACCCTGAAGGCATGGCGAGAACGCTTTTTGGCGCGTCTCGAAGAGGCCGCAAGGCTTTATGATGAGCCTTTTGTGCGGATGTGGGAGTTTTATCTCGCGGTATCTGAAATGGCATTCCGCAAGCAGAACAACATGGTATTTCAAATTCAACTGAGCAAGCGGCAAGGCGTGGTGCCTATCACGCGAGACTACATCGCCCTCGAGGAGCAGCGTTTGCGAGGTGTTGAGGAGACGAACAAACCGAAATTGAGTCTCGCAGGCGAATAATTCGTCAAGCACTCAATCATGAGTTTCCAGCATTTCTTCGTCGCGTGTGTTAATCATGCATCATGTGTAAATCGGTGAATAACAGGGGACAAGCCTTCCACGGGGTGGGCACGCGGTGCTTGATACGGCCACCTGATTTGCTGGAATTTAAAAATACAAATGGCCAATTTCGATTCAAACGTTCTTAAACTCACGCCGGATAATGCTACACCGGTTTATCGGACAGCTCCGCATAATATCGAAGCAGAACAGAGCGTTCTCGGCGCCATCCTTGTCAACAATGACGCCTTCTATCGGGTTTCAGACTTCCTTGAACCGAAGCATTACTTCGAGCCAATTCATCAGCTGATCTATGAAACCGCAGCCAGCCTCATCCGTGCCGGTAAAGTCGCCACGCCGGTGACGCTGAAAACATTTCTACCCGCCGACACCGACATTGGCGGAATGACGGTCAGCCAATACCTCGCCCGCCTCGCCGCCGAAGCCACCACCATCATCAACGCGCAAGACTATGGCCGCACGATTTATGAGCTTGCGCTGCGCCGCGATCTGATCGGCATCGGCGAAGACATGGTCAACGTCGCCTACGATGCGCCGGTGGACTTCGCGCCACGCGCGCAGATCGAGGATGCCGAGCGCAGGCTCTATGAGCTGGCCGAGTCCGGCCGCTATGACGGCGGATTTCAGAGGTTCGCACAGGCGTTGACGGTTGCGGTTGATATGGCCGCGAAGGCATTTCAGCGCGATGGAAAGCTGTCAGGCATTGCAACCGGATTGCGCGATCTCGACATCAAAATGGGTGGCCTGCAGCCATCCGACTTGATCATCGTCGCAGGCCGCCCGGGCATGGGCAAGACAGCGCTCGCTACCAACATCGCCTATAATATTGCGAGAGCTCACCGGGATGAATTGCAGCCCGACGGCACGCGGAAAACTGTCAATGGCGGCATCGTCGGGTTCTTCTCGTGCGAAATGTCCGCCGAACAGCTTGCCACCCGTATCATTGCCGAGCGCACAGGCATTGCGTCGAGCATGATCCGCCGTGGCGGAATTACCGAAACTGATTTTGAAAAAATTCGCGATTATTCTGTCGAGCTGCAATCGCTCCCGTTTTATGTGGACGAGACGGGCGGCCTGTCGATCGCGCAGCTCACGGCACGGGCGCGGCGGCTGAAGCGGCAAAAAGGCCTCGATATGATCGTGGTGGACTACATTCAGCTTTTGCAAGGCAGCAAGCGCTCGGACAATCGCGTGCAGGAAGTCACCGAAATCACCACGAGCCTGAAAGCCTTGGCGAAAGAACTGAACGTGCCCGTCGTCGCGCTGTCACAGCTATCGCGTCAGGTGGAAAGCCGCGACGACAAACGTCCGCAGCTATCTGATCTGCGTGAATCCGGCTCGATCGAACAGGACGCCGACGTGGTGCTGTTCGTCTATCGCGAGGAATACTATCTCGCCAACAAAGAACCTCGACCCGGCACACCGGAACACGAGAAATGGCAGCTTGATATTTCACTCGTGCATGGCAAGGCCGAAGTCATCATCGGCAAACAGCGTCACGGCCCCACCGGCACTGTCGAATTGCAATTTGAGGCCAGCGTTACGCGGTTCGGTGATCTTTCCCCCGACCATCAACAGTTGCCCGACAGGCCGCAGTATTGAACCATCCAGAATAATTGAACTGTCTTGAGTGCTGCGCATAATGTGCAGACTCGTTATTTGACTTAAGTTTTGAGCATGATGCTGTCCAAAAGCCACCGCAGTATCATGCCTCGGGATTTCCATAGGCCATGAAAAGCGCTTCCGATCCAAAAACACCCGAGACCATCGCGTCCGACAACGCGGCGCTTGCTGCTGCCACCGGCATCCTGACCATCGATTTGGATGCAATCGTCACGAACTGGCGGCTGCTCGGCAACAAGGCACTGCCATCAGAATGCGCTGCCGTCGTGAAGGCCGATGCTTACGGCTGCGGCACGATCCCTGTCACCCGCGCATTAGCGCATGCCGGCTGCAAAACATTCTTTGTCGCCACACTTGATGAAGCACGCAGCGTTCGAGCAGTTGCACCCAGCGCGACCATCTACGTGCTTGATGGATTTTTCCCGAATACTGGCGATGCATTCGCGCAGATCGATTGCTGCCCGGTGATCGGTGAAGCCACCGAGCTCGCCGAATGGGACGTGTTCCGCAAGGCTAGCGGATGGCAAGGGGGCGCCGCGATCCATATCGACACTGGTATGAACCGGCTTGGTTTTACTATGGAGGAAGCGCAGGCCCTGCTCCCACGTATCATGGGAGGAAATCACGGCATGACGCTGGTGATGAGCCATCTCGTCAGCGCCGAAACGCCAAGCCATCCAATGAATGCGCATCAGGTCGCGGCATTTCGGGAGATTGCATCACTGTTCACCGATGTCCCCGCTTCGCTGGCCAATTCATCCGGCATTTTTCTAAGGGATCATTTCCATTTCGATATGGTGCGCCCCGGCGCGGCTCTCTATGGCGTCAACCCCACACCGCAATCGCCCACGCCCATGAAGCCGGTCGTCGATCTCAAGGTACGCATAGTGCAGACCCGCGACATTGATCGCGGCGAGACCGTCGGTTATGGCGCGACGTGGACAGCCCGCCGGCCAACACATCTCGCCATCATCTCGGCTGGTTATGCCGATGGTTATTTCCGTGCGGCTGGCGGTGTCGATGGCACCCGCAGCGCGGAGGTTATGGTCGCGGGCCAGCGCTGCCCGGTCGCCGGACGCATCTCGATGGATTTGATGGCCATCGATGTGACCGACGTGCCCCGCCACGCCGTTCGTCGCGGCGGCCTGGTGACGCTGATTGGCGAAGGCATCACCGTGGACGAACTCGCGCATCACTTCGGCACCATTGGCTATGAGGTACTGACCAGCCTCGGCAAACGCTACGCCCGGGTCTATCGCGGCGGAGAATAGTCGCTACTCGTTCCCGCAATCCACGCCTTGTCCACAAAATGCATCTTCGGGAAAATAAACTAGATCCCCGCTTTCGCGGGGATGAGCGGAGCGTGAAGCATCGCAGGTTTTGTTCCGCCGTCATCACCGGGGCTATCCCGCTATCCCGCGTGACCAGCTAACCCCGTCAGCTCACCACTCGTAGCGGACGATGCCCTTGCCGGCGTAAGAGCGGGTGACGTCGGAGAACTCACCCTCGAAGGTCGCCGCGAGCGAGAAGCCGTTCAGCCATTTCGTCTCAGCCGAGGCGGTCACCAGCGCGGCGTCAGTGGCCGGCGTCGCGCCGTTGACCACAAACGCAGATCCCGGCAGCGTCAGGAAGGTCGCCGTGATGTTGCGATCGGTGTTGAAGTCGTGCGCCCAGGCAGCCCGGCCGCGCAGCGTGAGAATCGCGTTCGTCATCGCATAGGATTTATCAGTGCGCAGACCGAGCTCCGTGCGTGAGGCGGTGACGCTCTTGGCGCTGTTGCTCAGCGCAAACAGGCTGGCGCCCGACACCCCCTGTTCGGCATAGGCCGGCAGATCGAAGGTGGTGAACTGGCCGGCCGCATAGGGCGTCAGCCCCATCCACGGCGTGATGAAGCGATAGCCGCCCTCAATCCGTCCCGACCAGGTGTTAGGGTTGAACTGCGCCCGCAACCGCTCACTGAAGACCACGCGGTCGGTGGTGACATCCTGCCAGCCATAGGCCAGAGCCCCGGTGAGATACGCCGCACCTGCGGTGTGGTGCACGAACGCGCCGGCCTGGAACAGGTCGGAACGACCAGACCCCAAGCCATTGGCAACCGCGAAGTTGGTGCCGCCGCCGGCCAGGGCAAAGCCGGCAATCGTCGCGGGCGAGAACCGATAGTCGGCACCGGCCACGCCGCCAGCGATGTTGCTGGTCGTGGTGTTCGATCCGAGTACCGCATTGCCGTCGGTGGTTTGCGAGCCACCATAGCCGGCCGCCCAGACGCTCCAGGGTTGCTGACGATGGGCCGCAAGCGGCGCCTTGTTGTAGATAGCGGCATGGGCATCCCGAATCTGACCAGCGCGGGACGTGCCGGTCTCCTCAGTGAAGGACGCAGCCGTGACCGGGCGCCCAGCAACAACAGCATCGCGCCCGCCGATGAAGGGGTCGGTCATCACGCCCATGAACAGGCCCATCGCATTGAAAGTGGTCTGCTGCGTTGCAACTGCGAGCTCGCCCGAAACCTGCGTCAGACCCGCCGGGGTGAGCGTGGTGAACTCCACGGGAATGCCGCCGGCCGTATTGAAGGAGTTGACCAGCGCATTGGCCACATTCTGTTGATTGACGTTGAGACCTGAGCCCGCTTGCGGAGCCTGCAGGGTCAGGTTGAGGAAGGCATTATTGGCATCATAGCTTAAAGCGGCCAGAACATTCGACGGCAGACTGGTGTTGACGAGCGAGTTGAACGTGCCGAGCAGGCCGCCGGCGGCGTTCACGATGGTATATTGCTTCGAGACATAGCTGCCTGCCGCGAAATTGGCGGTGACGGTGGCGTTCTCCAGCTTCGCTAGGCCCGAGACGTTGGTGCTGCCGGCATCCGTGGGGGTGACCCCGACCACGTAGTGCGACGAGGCATCCGTGAAGCTGAGGTCGCCCTGCACGGTCAAATTACCGGACGATTGACCAAACAAACCGCCAGGCGACAGCGTGCCGCCCGCGGCGATCGTGGTGGTGCCGACGGTGCCTGCGCCGAAGAGCGCGGCCCCGCTATTTACCGTGGTTTGCGGTGACGACACGATCGAGCCGTCCACAGCGAGCGCGCCGCCGTTCACAATGGTGTCACCGGTATAGGTATTGATACCCGTCAGGATCAGCGTGCCGGTGCCAACCTTGGTCAGCGAGCCGCCAGCACCGCCAGCATTGCCACCGTCCTGGATAACGCCGGAAAAAAACTTTGAAAGATTATTGCCGCCAACCGTCAGGTTTTTCGAACCAAGAGAGACTTTCGCAGCTGTCGCCGTGCTGGCGGCCTCGATCGAACCGGCGGTGGTGCCGGTTGGTGTAAGCGCTGAAATGTCCAGAGTGCCGTTGCCTGTAAAGATGAACCGCGCGGTGCCTCCGTTTGCGCCGGCCTGTATCCTGGTTAAACCGCCATTGCCGGTGGTGATGGTGGCGTTGCCGGCGTGCTGTCGGTGGTGAATACCAGTTGGTTGTTGTTGGTGATGTTGGCATTGCCGGCGGTGCTGGTACCGACGAAGCCCAGGTCGTGGTTATTGGTGATGGTGGCGCTGCCGGCGGTACTGTTGTTGAGGAAGTCCAGGTCGAGGTTGTTGATGATGGTGGCGTTGCCGGCGGTGCTGGTGTCGTTGAAATTCACCCCCCCGCCATTGATGGTGATGTGGGCGTTGCCGGCGGTGCTGCCATTGTTGAAGTTCATGGTGGCAGCGTTGGTGATGTTGGCGCTGCCAGCGGTGCTGGTACTGTTGAAGCTCAGGTTGCCACTGTTGATGATGGTGGCGCTCCCGGCGGTGCTGGTGTCGTTGAATTCTATACCGCCGGCGGCGGTAGTGGTGATGTTGGCGCTGCCGGCGGTGCTGGAGTTGAAGAATTCTACTTGCCCGCCACTATTGATGGTAGCACTGCCAGCGGTGATCTGGATACCAGCGCCGTTGAATCTTAAAGTGTTATTAGTAGTGAACGTATAATCGTTCCCAGCGGTCGTGAAGAGCCAGCCGTCGGCCTGGATGCCCAACGAGAACGTCAGGTCAGTGGTGCCGCCGACGGCAGGCGAGCCAAAGGTGGCGGTGTCGTTGGCGCCAGAGGGCACCGCGTTTGTATTCCAGTTGGCACCAATGTTGTAATTGTTGCTGGTGGTCCCAAGCCAGGTCGCGTCAGCCGCGTGCGCCGCGCCGGGCAGCAATGCCAGCCCGACCAATGCCGTGGTCGCCAGCAGCGCTGCAATTTGCCCATTCCGCTGCGATTGACCCACTGGCATTTGAACCTTCGACAATTGTTTCTCCACGGGCAATCCCACCATCGAAAAATGATTCTGACCCACGTTTATGCTTAAACTGCTCGTCGCCTGCAAGTGAACAGCAAACGAATACATGTTCGTGCGCGGAAATTAACTAGCCTCTATGGCAAATGAGCAACATTACCAGCTGCATATTGCGAGCGGTTCGCCCCGTCGCGGCGGCCTGGTGACGCTGATTGGCGAAAGCATCACTGTGGACGAACGCGCATCACTTCGGCACCATCGGCTACGTGCTGAACAGCCTCGGCAAACGCTGTGGCAAATATGCCTCAACAGAAAAGATCCAATGCAGGGGCCATAGTATCCTGTTGAAAGGCCATTGTGGGCCAAAGCATTGTCACTTAAAAATAGCTGCGATTTAATCTAAGGCGCAGCATGCTCCTTGGGTGTTGTAGCGTGCTCCTTGGGGTTTAAGGGTGCATGCTGTGAACCGGGTGTCCGGTACATTGGGGGAAAAATGATAAAGCGAAGCAATCGGTTGGCTCTGGGCGCTCTGATCAATGGACGATTTGCGCGACTGTTTGCGCAGCCATCATTCCCGCAGCCTGCGCGGCGCTTTGCCTCTGGCTTCGCCACCAGCCGCCTGGCTAAAGGCCTTGTCGCCAAAGCCTGTTCGCTAACACTGGCACTGGCGCTTCTGGTCGCGCCGTTTGCATCGCTTCGTCGTGCAGAGGCGGCGT